>JAKKUO010000053.1 GCA_021890795.1 Bacillota bacterium
TTCGCGGGCCCTCACTGGCTATCGAGCCGCCGGCTACTGCTGGCTTTCGAGCCGCCGCCAGATGAGGTAGGAGTGGACGACGGGGACGATGACCATCACCGCCGCCACCGCCATGAAGACCCAGAACCCCCAGACGCCGGGGAGGAAGGCCGCCGCCAGCATCACCAGGGAGCCGGCCACCCAGAGCCGGGCCGCGGCCCGGTGGGTGCGGACCCACACCTCCTCGCTGGCCAGGGTCCACGGCGTCCGGATGCCTACGAAGTAGTTGTGCCGCACCCGCCCCATGTAGTTGCCGATGAACAGGAAGAGAACCGGTATCGCCAGCCGGATGATGAAGGTCGGGTCGACCGGGTAGCCGAGGGCATAGCCCAGAACCGCCGCCTGGGTCAGGGCGAGATAGCCCGGTACTGCCTGCCGCATCAGCCGGTAGAAGTCCCCGAAGTAGGCGTAGTTCCGCCGCCGGGGGTCGATGAGGGGGAGGAAGAGGAGCAAGAGGTACATCCCCGTGGCCAGGGCCGGGACCATCAGGGCCGCGAACAGGGGCGAGCCCCACCCGTCCACCTCGCCCGCGGCGTTCCAATGGATGGGCACCCGGTCCGGGAGCCGCGGGAGCGCCCAGAGGGAGATCACCCAGGCGGCGGCCACGAGGAGCAGCCCCGGCCAGTCCCCCCGCACCGTCTGCCAGTCGACCCGGTACGTCCTGTCATGACTGTTGTTCACGGTCATCCGCCTCCTCCTTGTCGAGGAACCGCAGCACCCAGCCCAGCAAGTCCTCGAAGACCGTGGTGTTCAGTGAGTAGACGATGTGCTGGCCCCGGCGGAGGTCCACCACCAGGCCGGCTTGCTTGAGGATGCTCAGGTGGTGGGAGATGCTGGGCTTGGATATCTGAAAGTGTTCCGCGATCTCCCCGGCGGTCTTGTCCCCGTCCCGCAGCAGCCGCAGGATCTCCCGCCGGGTGGGGTCGGCCAGCGCCTTGAAGGTCAGGTTCAGGCCGCGCACCAGGTATCACCTCTTAGACATTTAGAAAACCGTCTAACTGTAGTATACCGCACCGCCGGGGGCAGCGCAAGGATGCGGTGCCGGGGCCACCGCCGGCAGCGAAGCGGTGACCCGGGCCCCCGGGAGTCCGTCCATCCGCCCTCGTGGCCGTGGAGCCGGGCGGAAAAGACGGTCCCGGGGCTTCTCTGCCCCCGGGACCGTCGGGGGTGCGAGGTCCCGGACGATGGTCGGCCGCCGTGCAGGCCGGTCAGGCCGAGGCGAGAGCCTTGCGGAAGGCCAGCACGGCCTCCCGGATGTCCGGCGCCTGGAGGATGGCCCCGACCACCGCCACGCCCAGAGCCCCGGCCTGCCGGACCGCGGGGAGATCGTCCGCCCGGACCCCGCCGACGGCGAGCACCGGCAGGCGAGTCGCCTGGACTACCGCCCGCAGGCCCTCCAGCCCGATCACCCGGGCGTCGGGCTTGGTGGCCGTCGGCCGGAGGGCCCCGGAGCCCAGGTAATCCGCCCCCGCCTCTTCGGCCCGCCGGGCCTCCTCGGGGGTCCCCGCCGAGATCCCCAGGATCCCGGAAGGCCACAGGCGCCGCACCGCCTCGGCGGGGAGGTCGCTCTGGCCGAGGTGAACGCCGTCGGCCCCGGCCGCCAGGGCCAGGTCCAGGCGATCGTTGATGATCAGCAGGGCGTCGTACCGGGCCGTCAGCTCCCGGAGGGCCAGCGCCAGTTCGTAGGCCCTGCGGGCGGGAGTCCCCTTGGCCCGCAGCTGGACCGTCCGCACCCCTGCTGCGAGGGCGGTCTCCACGATCTGCACGGGGTCCCGCTCGCCCACCACGCCCAGGTCGCAGATGAGGTAGAGGGCCAGCTTCTCCTGCCACCCCTCGGGCCGCCGGCCGTTACCGGCGGCCACCGGCTGGACGGCCGGAGCCTGCCCGGAAGGCTGACCTGTCGCATTGACCATGCCTTGCATCCCTCCTGCCGGTGGGTTGCCATTCGCCCCGGGTCGGGGTGCCCCTCGGCCCGCGGGCATGGGTTTCCACTCGCACGGGTCTACGGGCCGGCCGCACCGATCTCCCGGATCCGGAGGCCGTCCGGCCGGGCGGTCCCGGCACCGCCCAGGGCGTAGAGCTCGTCGAGGAACGCGGCCTGAAAGCTCCCCGGGCCCGCGGACCGGGCGGCCGCCCGTTCCGCTGCCAGCCCGTAGACCGCCATGGCCAGGGCCGCGTCCCGGGCCGGGTCGTCCGAGCCGGCCAGGAAGACCGCCACCGCGGTCGTGGCGGCACAGCCGCCCCCGGTGACCACGGTCAGGATGGGATGGCCGTTCTCCACGGCCCACAGCCGCCGGCCGTCGGTGACCAGATCCGTGGCCCCGCTGGCCACGACCGCGCAGCCGTACCGGGTCGCGACCTCCCGGGCCGCCTCGGCGATTTCCTCCAGGGGGATCTGCTCGCTGTCCACGCCCCGGCTGCGGCCGGCGGCCAGGTCCGGGTTGGCCAGGGCGAGGATCTCGGCCCCGTTGCCCCGGACGGCTGTCACACCTTCCTCCAGGAGGCGGCGGGAGATGGCCAGCCGCACGGGGGTGAAGCCGGCGCCCACCGGGTCAAGGACCACCGGGACGCGGTGCTGCCGGGCCACCCGCAGGGCGATGACGGGGTCGTCCTGGTCCCGCACCCGCACGCTGCCGATGTTGAGCACCAGGGCGCCGGCCCGGCCGGTGACGGCGGGGAACTCCTCCGGCTCCTGCGCCATGATGGGCGACGCCCCCAGGGCCAGGGTGACGTTGGCCGTCCACTGCATGACCACAAAGTTGGTCAGGTGGTGGATGAGCGGACGCATCCGGCGGATCCGGTCCAGGCAGCGGGCCGCCGCTTCTGCCCAGCCCGCCCCCGGGCCGGCCGGCGGTGCGGGCTCTGACGGGGAGCCGGTGAGAGAAGACTGGGTACCGCCGGCGTGAAACGGTGCGCCGCCGGCGCTCTCAGGGGCTCCTGTCCGATCCATCGGGGTCCTCACTCCCTGCCCATGGTCTGGCGGAGGGCTTCCTCCGCCGAGCGGTTTGCGCTTCGGGATCCGTCAGCCCCGGCTGGGGCGCCGGGCTCGTCCCAGGGGTAGAAGGGGTTGGTCGGGCCGTGCCCCCGCCCCAGGGGGAAGGCGTGGCGGATGGCGCCGGTGATGTACCGCTTGGCCAAAGCCACGGCCCGAGGCACCCCTTCGCCTCTGGCCAGGTAAGCGGCGATGGCGGCGGAGAAGGTGCACCCGGTGCCGTGGGTGCTGGCGGTGCGGATGCGCTCGGCCCGCAGCTCCTGCCACTGCTGGCCGTCGTAGAGGAGATCCACAGCTTCGCTCCCCTCCTCGTCCACGTGGCCGCCCTTTACCACCACCCAGGCCGGGCCCATGGCCTTGATCGCCGCCGCGGCCCGGCGGGCGTCGTCGAGCGACTGGATGCGGAGGCCGGTCAGTTGCTCGGCCTCGTGCCGGTTGGGCGTGACCACGGTGGCAAGGGGCAGCAGCGCCTCCCGGAGGGCAGCTTGGGCGGATGCGTCCAGAAGCGGCGCTCCGCCCTTGGCGATCATCACCGGGTCCACCACCACGGGGAAGGGGCCGAGGCGCCTGCGCCAGTACGCAAGTCGCTCGGCCACCGCCGCCACGATGTCCGCCGTGGCCAGCATGCCAGTCTTGACGGCATCGGTGCCAATGTCGTCCAGCACGACATCGATCTGGGCGGTGACGAACTCGGCAGGCAGCAGGTGAACGCCGTGCACCCCCTCGGTGTTCTGGGCGGTGAGGGCGGTCAGGGCAGAGGTGCCGAAGACCCGGAGGGCGTTGAAGGTCTTGAGGTCGGCCTGGATCCCGGCACCGCCGCCGCTGTCGGAGCCAGCGATGGTCATGGCCCGGGGAACCGAGGCCGGCGGGCGAAGTGCCCGGGGGTCGGTCATGGGGCCTCCTCCTTTCTTGTGCCGCCTGTCACCCGGGGGGAGACGGTGGGCAGCGGGGCGGGGGCTTGTGGATGCACAAAGGGCCGCGGGAATCCCGCGGCCCAGGTAGCGAACGCTGTGGGAAAAGGGCCGCACCGTTCCCTCCGGTGGCATTACCCACATCAGGTTCGAGGGGTTCGGGCCTGTGCCCGTCTCAGCCGGCCTGCGCCAGCACCCCCACGGTGCTCCCGACTGTATGGGGGTCTCCGGGGACACCGGTTCTCTGTGAGAACCATCCCCGAAGCCTGTCAATTTCTGATTCCAGTATCCGTCTGACGGCCGCCGGGGTCAAGCCCCTTTCCCGCCCGGACGGGACCCCGGGGCCTGGGAAACGCTTTCGAACGAACCTTCCGGGCCTCGGGCGAGTCATATCGGTTGCATACTGGCCCGCCGGGGTGCGACAGTTCCCGCTGCCCTGGCGGGCAGGAGGGGACGCCTGTGGATAACCTCTGGACCGGCCTTGGCCCGTGGGGGGCCCTCCTGCTGTCGGGGGTGTTGGAGGGGCTGGCGGTCCCCTGGCCGAGCCCACTCGTCCTGGCCTGGGCCGGTGCCGGGGCAGCGGGTCCGCTGCACTACCTCGGCCTTTCCGCGATGTACGCCGGCGGTTACGTGGCCGGAGCCTTGGTCCAGTACGGCCTCGCCCGGCTCTTCGGTCCGGCGCTCCTGGGGCTTCTGCCCGGGCCTCGGGCACAGCAGGTGTTGGACCTCCTGGCCCGGTGGGGGCAACCGGCAGTCCTCTGGTCCCGGCCCCTGGTGATCGGCAACTTCGTTTCCATCCCGGCGGCGGTGGTCCGGATGCCCCTGGGCCGGTTTGCCCTGTACACCTGGCTGGGAATCTGGCCCTGGTCCCTCGCGGTGTTGGCCGGCGGAGGCTGGCTGGTGGACGGGCTGGGCGCCTTTCCAGCGGTGGCCCGGCTGTACCGGAGCGTGGACTGGTGGCTCGAGCCTGGGCTCTGGGCGATGGGGGTCGCGGCGGTGGCGTGGTTTGCCTGGCGGGTCCGGAAGGCAGCAGGAAGGGAGAAACAAATACAGTAAGGCGCCCTGGGACCTTCCGGCCCCAGGGCGCCACCCCTGTGGTGTGGCCTACCGCTGCCGGTACCGGGCGGGGAGGACCAGCCCCATCCGCTCCTTGACGGTGCGGAGGGTGGCCTCGGCCACCGCCGCGGCCTTCTCCGCGCCCTCGTCCAGGATCCGGAGGAGCTCCGGGGACTCCCGCAGCTCCCGGTACCGCTCCTGGATCGGAGCCAGGGCGCTCACCACCACCTCGGCCAGGTCCTGCTTGAAGACGCCGTAGCCCTTGCCCCGGTACCGCTCGGCCACCTCCTCCAGGGAGATGCCGGCGAGCTGGCTGTAAATCTCCATCAGATTGCTGACCGCCGGCTTGCGCTCGGGATCGTAGCGGACCTCCGCCTCCGAGTCGGTCACCGCCCGCCGGATCTTCCGCTGGATCACCTCCGGCGGGTCGAGGAGGGAGATATAGCTGTTGGGGTTGGGGTTGGACTTGCTCATCTTCTTCGTGGGATCGTCCAGGCTCATGATCCGGGCGCCCACCTTCGGAATCAGGGGCTCGGGCACCCGGAAGGTCTCGCCGAACCGGTGGTTGAACCGCTCGGCCAAGTCCCGGGTCAGCTCCACGTGCTGCTTCTGGTCCTCGCCCACCGGGACCAGGTCGGCCTGGTAGAGAAGGATGTCCGCCGCCATCAGGGCCGGGTAGGTGAAGAGGCCGACGGAGACGCTCTCCTTGCCCGCGGACTTCTCCTTGAACTGGGTCATCCGGGACATCTCGCCGAAGTAAGCCAGGCACTGGAGGAGCCACCCCAGTTCCGCGTGGGCCGGCACGTGGGACTGGACGAAGAGGGTGACCTTCTTCGGGTCGAGCCCCACGGCCAGGTAGAGCGCGGCCAGGTCCAGGGTCTGCCGGTGCAGGGCCGCCGGGTCCTGGGGGACCGTGAGGGCGTGCAGGTCGACGATGCAGAAGAAGCAGTCGGCCTCGTGCTGCAGGGCGACGAACTGACGCATCGCTCCGATGTAGTTGCCGATGGTGAGGACGCCGCTGGGCTGAATGCCGGAAAGAACCCGTTTCACCTTGGGCCAGCCTCCTTCAGACCGGTTCCCGTTTCTGCCTCTTCCAGGTCTTGCCGATCGATGGGACGGTTTTCCTGAAAAACAACCGGCTCCGTCCCTTTGTTGAAGGGACGGAGCCAGGCTCCGCGGTGCCACCCTTGTTCAGCCCCATCGGGCTGCTCTCGTACGGGTACAGGCAGGTCGTGCCGATACCCTCTGCCGATAACGGGGCAGTCGCCGGTCCCGCCTACTGACCCCGGCCCGGGATGGCTCACCGGGATGCCGGCGAGGGCGCCCGGCTGCACACCTGGGGCCGCTGCCCACCTGGCTGTACGCCGGTGCCCAGGGCCCCGGGGACGGGGCGTTCGGAGGACAGCTTGTGGGACCATTCACCGGGTTTCCGCGTACCGGCCCTCCCACCCTGCCGCCGGCTCGCTGGGACGCTTCCGCCCGGCTACTCTCCCCACGCATCGCCGCTCGCCTGTTTACTGTTCCCAATCTTATCACCGGACGGCGCCGTTGTCAAAGCCCGGGGGTGGGGGGAGAGCCTCCGGAAACCCGGCGGGATGGGCCGGCCGGGCAGGGACCTTCAGCCCAGCATCCCGGTTCGGGACCCGGCCTGCAGTAGCTTTACCGGAGGCGAGGGGGCGACGGGAGCAGGAATGGTGTTGACGGTGAAGCTCTCGCTGCCATAGCATTGAGAATGAGTCTCATTATCGTTTCCCAGGAGCCGGGTTACGGCTGCCCGACCCTTGCCGCCGGTGCCCTGGGCCGGCTCAGGCCGGCGTACCCGCCGGCGGACCACCGCCGGTCCCCTGGGGCGCTCCCCTTCCTGGACCGGCGGAGACGGCCGGACCCGCCCCCTGCCCAGAAGGAGGGCTCACGTTTGCGCACCCGTCGTCCTTTCGGGATTTCGATGGCCCACCGGTTTCTCCAAGCCGTGGCCCTGTTGCTGACAGCCGTCGCCTTGTCCGCTTGCGGCCCGGGGGCCGCACCGCCGGCCGGAACCGGCCCTTCCCCCGCGGGGGCTTCCGAAGCCGATGGCCCGTCGCCCTCGGCCCCGACCGGCGCCGACACCGAGCCCTGGCGGTTCACCGATGATCGGGGCGTCACCGTCACCCTCCCCCGGCGGCCGGTGCGGATCGTAGCCCAGAGCACCGCGGCTGCCGCCCTCTGGGACCTGGGGATCCGCCCGGTGGCCGTCTTTGGCCCCCAGCGTCGGCCGGACGGCAGCAAGGAGCCGGAGATCGGGAACGTGGACCTCAGCGCCGTGGAGTCCCTCGGCGAGCAGTGGGGCGAGCTGGACCTGGAGAAGCTGGCCGCCCTGCGGCCGGATCTGATCGTCACCACCATGTACCAGCCGCCGTCCCTCTGGTACATCCCCGACGAGGTCAGGGACAAGGTCGAAGCCATCGCACCCACCGTCGCCATCCACGTTGCCGGGCGCCCCATAACCGAGGTGATCGACCGGTTCGAGGAACTGGCCCGGGCCCTGGGTGCCGACCTCAACGCCCCGCAGGTGGCCGCGGCCCGGCAGCGGTTTGAGCAGGCCAGCGCCAGCCTCCGGGAGGCCATCGCGGCCAAGCCCGGCCTCAAGGCCATGTTCGCCGGCGCCTCCCTGGAGACCCTCTGGGTCGCCGTCCCCTCCTGGTACCCGGACCTCCTGTACTTCCAGCAGCTCGGCCTCGACATCGTGGTGCCGGAGCAGACGGACCAGTTCTACGAAGCCCTGAGCTGGGAGCAGGCCCTGAAGTACCCGGCGGACCTCATCCTCTACGACCGCCGCAGCTACGTAGTACCGCCGGAGGAGCTGGCCCGGAAGGTCCCCACCTGGAACCAGCACCCGGCGGTGAAGGCGGGACAGGTGGGCCCGTGGTACGCCACCGCGGCCTTCAGCCGGGAAGGGTTTGCCGCCATCATGGAGGAGCTGGCCGCTACCATCCGCCGGGCCCGGGCGGATGTCGTCGACTGAGCCCCGTCGGTCCGGGCCCGATCTCGCCGCCCGGTTGATCCGGTTCCGATCTCGCCGTCCGATGTCGCCACCTGAGCGCCGGGTCTCCCGGCGCGGGTTGAGGAGAGCGAGGCCACCCATGCCGACGTCACCGCTTGCAACCGATCTTTCCAGCACCACCCACGGGCGGCGGCTTTCCGGGGGAGTCGCCCGGGCCGGGCTCCTGCTGCTGGCCACCGGCGCCCTGGCCCTCACGGCCCTCCTTAGCCTGCGGGTGGGCTCCGTTGCGGTCAGCAGCCGGGATGTCCTGGGCGCCCTCTTTGCGTACGCACCGGAGTCCTACGAGCAGACGGTGGTGCGGGCCCTCCGGCTGCCCCGGACCATCGTCGGCGCGGGGGTGGGCGCCGCCCTGGCGCTGGCCGGGGCCGGGATGCAGGCCGCTACCCGGAACCCCCTGGCGGAGCCCGCCCTCCTGGGGGTGAACAGCGGCGCCGCCTTCGCCATCGTCACCGCCGTCTATCTGGGTCACCTTGCCCATCCGCTCCAGCACATCTGGTTTGGCTTCCTGGGCGGCCTCGGTTCTGCTGCTCTGGTCTACGCCATCGGATCGGCCGGCCCGGGGGGCGCGACGCCGGTCAAGCTCGCCCTGGCCGGGATGGTGGTCTCCGCCCTTCTGGGCTCCTGGACCACGGCCCTGCTGCTCCTCGACCAGCAGGCCCTGGAGGTGGTCCGGTTCTGGCTGGTGGGCTCCCTGGCCGGCCGGGACCTGGGGGTCTTCCGGGCGGTCTCGCCCTTCCTGCTCGCGGGCATCGGGGGGATGTTGCTCCTGGGCCGCCACCTCACCGTCCTCAGCCTGGGGGAGGAGGCGGCCCGATCCCTCGGGATGCACACCGGGCGGGTCCGGGCCCTGGTGGTTGGCCTGGTGGCGCTGATGACCGGCGCCGCGGTCGCCGCGGCCGGCCCCATCGGGTTCGTGGGGCTGGCGGTGCCCCACATGGTGCGGGGCCTCGTGGGGCCGGACTACCGGTGGGTGCTGCCCCTCTGCCTGGTGACGGGGCCCCTGGTCCTCCTCGGCGCCGATATCCTCGGGCGGGTGCTGGCCCGCCCCGGGGAACTGCCGGTGGGCATCGTCACCGCCCTGCTGGGCGCGCCGTTTCTCATCGCCCTGGCCCGCCGGCGGAGGGGGGTGGAGCCATGAGGCCAGGCCGCGGTCGCCGGCTGGTACGGGTCGGCCCCGTGTCCGCGCAGGTCGACCTCCGGGCCGCCGCCTGCACCGCCCTCGCCCTCGGGGCTCTGTTGGTCCTGGCCGGGTGGGGGCTCACCCTGGGCAGGTTCCCCATCCCGGCTGGCGACCTCGTGCGGGCCCTCGTCGGCCGGGGCGACCGGGAGACGGCTTTCATCCTCCTGGAGCTGCGGCTTCCCCGGATTCTGACCGCGGCGATGGTGGGGGCGATGCTGGCCATGTCTGGCACCATCTTCCAGGGACTGCTGCGAAACCCTCTCGTCTCGCCGGACATCGTCGGGGTGAACGCCGGCGCCACCCTGGCCGCGGTCTTCTGGATTGTGCACCGGCTGCCTGCCGCCGGGCTGCCGGCCGCGGCGTTCCTTGGAGCCCTGGCGGCCGCCGGCACCATCTACGTCCTCACCTGGCGGGGCCGGATCGACCCGATGCGCCTCATCCTGGTTGGCATCGGCGTTGGCGCCCTGCTCAACGCCGGCACCGGGTGGCTTCTGGTCCGGTACTCCATCTACCAGGTGAGCGAGGCGGTCCTGTGGATGTCCGGCAGCGTCTATGCCAGCGATTGGCAGGACGTGGGGGTGTTGGCCGCTGGACTGGCAGTCCTGGCCCCCGCCGGGGCGGCGCTCATGGGGCCGCTCCGGGTGCTCCAGCTCGGGGAGCTGAGTGCCCGGGGCCTGGGGATGCCCGTGGAGCGGACCTGGCTGGCCCTCACGGCCGTAGGCTGTGCCCTGAGCGGCCTGGCGGTGTCGGTGGCGGGGCCCGTCGGGTTTGTCGCCTTTGCCGTGCCTCACTTTGCCCGGATGCTCGTGGGCGCGTTGCCCTCTCCGGAGTTCTACCTGTTCTCCGGCGCCCTGGGGGCGCTGCTGGTGCTGGCCGCCGACCTCTTCGCCCAGCACGCCTTGCCGGTGAGCCTGCCGGTGGGCGTCGTTACCGCCGCGCTGGGCGGGCCTTACTTCCTGTTCCTCCTCTACCGGACCAGCGTCCGGCGGTAGGCATCGGACCCCCGGCAGCCGGCGGCCGGGCTTGCCTCCGGCCAGCCGGCCGCCGGCGCCGGGCAACGGCCGAACGTGGGACCTCACCGCGCCTCGGCTGCTTCGGGCCGAGGCCGGGCTGCGCCGAAGCGCGGCCCGGCGGTGGGGTCTCTGCGCGCTCAGCGCCCCTTTGGGGCGAGGGCCCGGCGACGACGGACCGGGGCCCGGCCGGACCGGCGCAGGAACTTCCAAATTTTGTATTTTCGCCCCCGGTTGACTCGAACTTGTGTTCGGTTTATAGTAAAGGGTGTTAGGGGAACATATGTTCGAGTAGCGGGAGGGCTGGATGGTGCGCTGGGTTGCGTACCTGGAGATGCGGGGGCTCTACGCCGCTGCCCACCGGGGGCAACCGGCGGCCCGCCCCGGCCGGGCACCGCTGCCGGTGGCCCTGGCACCGGGTCGGCCGGCGCCTGCCGGGGGCCCGGCGCCGCTCGGCGGTCCGAACCAGGCCGTCGCCGCCGGGGTGGCGGAGGGCCCGGACAGGCCGCCCCTCCTGGTGGTCCGGGACGGCCGGCTCTGGGACGGCTGCCCCCGGGTCTGGAACCAGGGGGCTCGGGTGGGGATGCCCCGGCGGCAGGCCCTCCGGCAGGTGCCGGGAGCGGCGGTGGCCCTCTACGGGGAGGTGGACTACACCCCGCTTGCCCGGGCCCTGTGGGACCGGCTGGCCGGGTTCTCCGGCTGGGTGGAGCCGGTCTCCGAACACCAGGCCTTCGTCGACCTCTCCGGCCCCAGCGGGCAGCCGCCCCGGCAGGAGCTGGCGAGCCTGGTCCGGGCGGCGGCGGCCGCGGTGGCCGCCGCCGCCGGGGTGCCGCCCGCGGAGCTTTTCCCCCTGGCGGGGCTGGGGACCAACAAGCTGGTGGCCCGGGCCGCGGCCCTGACCGCCGGGCCGGGCCGGCCGGCGGTGGTGCCCCGGGGGGAGGAGGCCGCCTTCCTGGCTCCCCTCCCGGTGGAGGCCCTGTGGCGGGCCCCCGGGGAGCTGCGGGAGCGGATCGCCCGGCTGGGGCTCCGGCGCATCGGCGACCTGGCCCGGGTGCCCGCGGCCGAGTTGCGGCAGCAGTTCGGCCCCTGGGGGGAGGCGCTGGCCCGCTGGTCCCGGGGAGAGGATCCGGAGCCCGTGGCTGCGGCCTGGCCGCCCCGGACGATCCGCCGGCGGATCGCCTTTCCGGAGGGGGCCGCTCCCGCCGCCCTGGCCGCGGCTCCAGCCGCCCTGGCCCGGGAGCTGGCGGCAGAGCTTGCGGCCCGGGCCGAGGTGGCCCGGGCGGTGGCCCTGGAGGTGGAGTGGGAAGAAGGGGCCGACCGGGCGGAGCAGCGGCTCCCCCGGCGGGCCTGGTTCGCCGCCAGTCTGGAACTGCCCCTCCAGGTGCTCCTCCGGCAGCTGCTGGCCCGGGGCCCCCGGGGGAGCCGGGTGCTGGCGCTCACCGCCTCTGCCGGGGATCTGCTCCCCGCCGGCCACCGGCAGCTGGACCTCTGGGGGCTGGACCGGGAGAGGGAGGCGGAGCGGCAGGAGCGGCTGGACCGGGCCCTGGGCGTCCTCCAGGCCCGGTTCCCTGCCCGCCGGGTGCAGGTGGGATGGCCGGAGCACGCCCTGGGCTGGCGTCAGGCGCTGTACGGGTACTACGACCCGCACCGCTGGGCGCACCGGTCCTCCTGAACACCGGTCTCCCGGAACCGAGGGAGACGCAACCGAGGGAGGCGCATGGCCGGATGAGCCGGAACATCGGCCGCCCGGCCCGGCGGGTGGTGCTGGTGCCGGACCCGGTCTACGGCCGGCGCCCGCACCGGATCGCGTGGCGGGATCGGTTCGGCTATGACCACGAGCTGGTGGCGGCGGGGGTTCAGGATGAGTGGCTCGACACCGACTGGGACCCCCACACCATGCGGCTGCGGCAGCGCCGGTACTGGCGGCTGCTCCTGCCCTCCGGCGGCCTGGTGACGGTCTACGAGGAGATGAGCCTGCCGGAGGGCGCGCCCGGGCACTGGGTGGTGGAGCGGGTGGAGGACTGAAGGAGGGAGCCTCATGCTGAACCAGGCAGTGGTGGAGTCCCTGACCGGGGGAGAGGCGCAGCTGACGGTGGCGGCCATGGTGGCCCTGATGCTCTACCCCTGGCCCGGCGGCGAGGCCGAACTCCGGGAGGGGCTGGCCGAGGCCCGGCGCCAGGCGGCCGGCCGCCGCATCGACGTCGGGCACCTGCCCCGGCCGGTGCAGGAGGTCTTCCGCGCCGCGGTGCCGCCCGGGGAAAGGCCGAACCTCCTGGAGTGCCTTTCCCGGCAGGCGGAGGCTGCCCTCCTCGCCTGGGGCATCCAGCACTCCGGCCTGAGCCGGGAGGCCCTGGCCCGGGAACTGGGCATTACCCGCAGCGCCCTCTACAAGAAGCTGCAGCGGCTCGGCATCCCCTACCGGCGCTGAGGGGCCGGTGGCGGATCCCCCGCTGCCGGGGCCCTGTGGCTGGGCTTCGTTGGCGGGCTCCCGGCCGCCCGGTCCCTGCGGCCGGGCTTTGCTGGCGGGTTCCCCCGCCGCCGGAGTCCTGCGGCCGGGCTTCGTTAGCGGGCTCCCGGCTGCCGGGGCCCTGCGGCCGGGGGTGAGACGGGGGTGAAAAGAGGGAGAACCGTGGCAGCCTTTGTGCACCTGCACGTCCACTCGCCCTTCTCCTTTCTGGACGGCGCCTCCTCCATCGACCGGCTGGTGGAGGAGGCGGCCCGGTTGGGGATGCCGGCGATGGCGCTGACGGATCACGACAACGTCTCGGGCGCGGTGCGCTGGCTGCGGCAGGCCCAGGCCGCGGGCCTCAAACCCATCCAGGGGGTGGAACTGACCCTCGAGGGGGGCTACCACCTCACCCTGCTGGCCACGGGCCCTGAGGGGTACGCCAACCTCTGCCGGCTGATCACCGCCGGCCACCTGGGCTACATCCCCGGCCCCGGCGACGACCCCTTCCGCCGGCCCCCGGACTGGGCGGAGCGGCGGCTCGCCCCCCGGTGCAGCCTGGAGCACCTGGCGGCCTGCGCGGAGGGGCTCATCGCCCTCTCCGGCTGCCGCCGGGGGGAGATCCCCTCCCTCATCCTCCGGGGCCGGCGAAAAGAGGCGGAGGAAGCGGCCCGGCGCTACCTCCGGATCTTCGGGCCGGGGAACTTCTACCTGGAGCTACAGGGGAGCCGGCTGCCGGGGGACCGGGCCCTCAACCGGGCCCTCCGGGACCTGGGGGAGCACCTGGGGATCCCTCTGGTGGCCACCGCGGACGTCCATTACCGGGACCCGGAGGAGTTTCCCATCCACGACCTCCTCACCTGCGTCCGCACCCTCACCCGGGTCGACCAGCCCCACCCGGAGCGGCGGCTAAACGCCGCCAACTTCCTCTGGCCCCCGGAGGCGATGGTGGAGGCCTTCCGGGATTTCCCCGGCGCCACCGCCAACACCCTGGCCATCGCCGAGCGGTGCCAGCCGGCCCTGGAACTGGGCCGCCGGCTCCAACCCCGGTTTCCGGTGCCCCCGGGGACCACCGCGGACGAGTACCTCGCCCGCCTGGCCTACGAGGGGGCCCGGTGGCGCTACGGCCGCATCACCCGGGCGATCCGGGAGCGGCTGGAGCACGAACTGGGGATCATCCGCCGGCTCGGCTTTGCCGACTACTTCCTCCTGGTCTGGGACGTCTGCCGCTACGCCCGGGAGCAGGGGATCCGGGCGGCGGGCCGGGGGTCGGCGGCCGACTCGGTGGTGGCCTACTGCCTGGGGATCACCGACGTGGACGCCTTCGGCCGGGGGCACCTCTTCGAGCGGTTCATGAACCCGGAGCGGGCGGAGGCTCCGGACATCGACGTGGACTTCGACGCCCGGCACCGGGACCGGGTGGCGGCCTACGTCTTCCGGAAGTACGGGGCGGACCGGGTGGCGGCGGTGGCCACCTACAACACCTTCCACGCCCGCTCCGCCGTCCGGGACCTGGGCAAGGCCCTGGGCTTTCCCCCGGAGGTGCTGGACCATCTGGCCAAGCGGCTGCCCTACTGCGCCAGCGCCCGGGACATCCCCGCCCTGGCTGCCCGGCTGCCGGAACTGCAGCGGGCCGGGATCCCCTGGGAGAAGCTGGAGACCCTGGTGCAGGCCTGTGTCCGGGTCGCGGGCTTTCCCCGGCACCTGGGCACCCACCTGGGCGGCCTGGTGGTCAGCCGGGAGAGCCTCTACGCTGTCACCCCCCTCCAGTGGGCGGCCAAGGGGATGCCCGTCTGCCAGTTCGACAAGGACGACGTGGAGGACCTGGGGCTGGTGAAGCTCGACCTCCTCTCCCTCCGCACCCTGGGGGCGGTGGAGGACGCGGTGGCCGCCATCCGCCGGTCGGGGCAGCCCCTGGACTACGAGCGGATCCCCCTGGACGACCCGGAGACCTATGCCCTGCTCCAGACCGGGGAGACCATCGGGGCCTTCCAGCTCGAGTCCCCGGCCCAGCGGGCGCTCCAGGCCCGGCTGGGGGCGGACCGGTTCGAGGATGTGGTGGCCTCGGTGGCCCTCATCCGCCCCGGGCCCATCAAGGGCAACATGGTCGAGCCCTTCCTCGCCCGGCGCCACGGCCTGGAGCCCGTCACCTACCTGCACCCCAGGCTCGAGCCGATCCTGAAGAAGACCTACGGGGTGGTGCTCTTCCAGGAGCAGGTGATCGAGATCGCCACCGCCATCGCCGGCTTCACCCCCGGCGAGGCGGACCAGCTCCGCCGGGTGATGACCCGGGCCCGGAGCCAGGAGGAGATGCAGGCCATCGGCCGGCGGTTTGTGGAGAAGGCGGTGGCCCAGGGGGTGGCGCCGGCGGTGGCGGAGGCCATCTTCGGCTACATCCAGGGCTACGCCAGCTACGGCTTCAACGAGGCCCACGCGGCCGCCTTCGGCGCCACCGCCTACCGGACCGCCTACCTCCTCCGGCACCACCCGGCGGAGTACTTCGCCGCGCTCCTCTCCAACCAGCCCATGGGGTACTACCCGCCCAACACCCTGGTCTGGGAGGCCCGGCGCCGGGGGGTGCGGGTGCTCCCCCTGGACATCAACGCCAGCGCCCGGGAGTGGCTGGCGGGCCCGGGGTGGATGCGGGTGGGGCTGATGCAGGTGGCGGGGCTCTCCGCCCGGGCCCAGGCCGCCATCCCCGCCGCCCGGGAGGAGGGAGGGCCGTACCGGTCCCTGGCCGATCTTGCCGCCCGGGCGGGGCTTGCCCGGGACGAACTGGAGGCCCTGGTGCTGGCCGGGGCCCTGGACAGCCTCTGCCCCAACCGCCGGGCGCTCCTGTGGCAGGTGCCGATGGCCCTGGCGGCCGCCCGGGCCCGGGCGGCGCCGGGGCTCGCCCTGCCAGTGGAGGGCGGGGCGCCGCCGGCCGCAGGGGTACCCGCTGGGGCACCATCGGCTGCTGGAGCGCCGCCGGCCGCAGGGGTACCCCCGGCCGATGGGGTGCCGGACTTTGACCCCTGGGAGCGGTTCCTGCGGGAGTACCAGGTGCTGGGGATCATGGTAGGCCAGCATGCCATGGCCTTCGTCCGGGACTACCTCCGGGAGCAGGGGTACCTCACCGCGAAGGAGGTGAAGGGGCTGGAGGCCGGCGCCCCGGTGCGGGTGGCGGGGCTGGTCATCCGACCCCACCGGCCGCCCACCCGCAGCGGCCGGGTGGTGGTCTTCTTCAGCCTGGAGGATGAGACCGGGCTCATCGACGTGACGGTCTTCGAAGACGTCTACCTCCGGTACGGCCACCTGATCTTCCAGGAGCCCCGGCCGCCCCTGGCGGTCTTCGGCCGGGTGGAGCGCCGGGGCCGGGGGGTGAGCGTCACCGCCTATCGGATTCGGGAACTGATCGTCCCGGCGTCGGCCCGGCTCGGGGTGGGGGCCGTGTCCGGGGAAAGCGCGGCCACCCGCGCATCGGCCGGGAGACGGGCGCCGTGGTAACGCTCCCGAGCGGAAGACCGGCCCGCTAACGGCCGCACCGCCCCCGGTACTCGGACAATCCTCGTATCCCTGTATAGCCGGCCGACCGACCCCTGCCGCCAGGGTAGGTTGCCGGCAAGCCTCACCCTGCCCCAGGGGTGGGCTCCCGCTCAGTCCGTCCCTGCCGCAGAGGTGGGCTGCCCTCCGGCGGTGCTTCTGCCCCCCCCGGCGTTGCCCCGGCGCCTGTCGGCGTTTTGAGCCTCCCGCCGGTAGTCTGGCGGCTGGCTGGCGGCCCGGGGGCCCGGGGCCGCTGCCAAGGCTGACCCTTTTCTATCTGCCAGAAAATTGAAAATCTGCCTCCGGCGATGTTACCCTGGTCTCAACACCCAGAGGTGCGCGAACAGGAGGGGGTACCCTTGCCAGGGACGACCGGTGGCAGCCCGGCCCTGCTCCGGCATTTTACCGCGGCAGAACTTGCCTCGGTGCAGCCGGTGCCAGTGCTGGTGGAGTTCCAGGATCCCCCTGTGGCGGTCTTCCGGGCGGAACACCCTCAGGCGGGCCCCGGGGAGGTGGCCACCTACGCCCGCACCCTGCACGAAGCCCACCGGACCCTGCTCCGGAAGTTGCAGCAGATGGGGACGGCGGTGGCCGGAGCCTGGTCTCTGGCCGGAGCGGCCGGCGGCTCCGCCCCCGACAGCCTTGTGGGGTGGGAGTTTGTGGACCTTTTCAACGGCGTCGGGCTCCGGGTGCCCGGGGCGGTGGTCCGGGAGCTGGCCCGGCTGGAAGGCGTCCGCACCATCACCCTCGACCGACCCCGGGCGTACCTCCAGTCCGGGACTGCCGCCTTTCCGCCTTCCGGTTCGGTCGTCCGGTTCCTCGTGCGCCGCCGGGGCACCCCGGCCCGGGGAGAGCGGGTGGTGATCGCGATCATGGGCGCTGGCGGCCCACCGGTCGACCTGCCCGGGGTCCGGGTCATCAGCTACAAGGTCCTGGACACTGCGGGCTTCGGTACGGCGGCCCACATCGTCGGAGCTCTCGAGGATGCGGTCCGCTCCGGGGCGCAGGTGGTCCATCTCCCTCTGGGCGATGCCGCCGGGGATCCCCGCAGCCCGGAAGCCGTCGCGGCCGCCAACGCGCTCCGGGCGGGGGTGGCGATCTGGGGCACTCCTGGCGGAACCCTTCTCACCCCTGCCCAGGTAGCCGGTGCCTGGGCGCTGCTCCGGCAGCACCATCCGGACCAGGACGTCCTCACCCTGCAGGCGGTGCTGACCGGTTCCGCCCGGTATGCCGTCCGGGCCCACGGGGCCGGGGGTCAGGGCCCGGGGGTGCCGGACCTCGGCCGGGCCGCCCTCACCCGGCACGTGGTCACGCCGGCAGACTCCCTGCCGCCCATGGCCCATCACCTCGGGGTGGTGGAGCACCAGGGGGAGCGGGTCGTCCGTACCTGGCGTGTCCGGGTGCAGGACCTGGGCGGGGCCACCAGTCCGTGCCGGTTGGGGGTCCGCTGGCTCACCCGGGAGCCGGGGCTTCGGGCTTCGCTCAGCCGGCGGGGGTTTCTCTTGGCCACCGGCGGCAAGGAGGAGGTGGACCTCACCCTGCAGGTGGACGGCACCCGGCTCCGGGACGGCGAGTACCGGGGGCTCGTGGAAGCCTCCCGGGGCGGCCTGGTGATGCGACTTCCCTTCCGCATTCTGGTCCGGCGCCGAATCCCACCGGAGGAGGCAGGGACCGGCTCCTCTGCGGAGGCGTAATCCGTTTCCGCTGCACGGGCGCGATCCGGCTCCTCCGGGGAGGCGAGTG
>JAKKUO010000054.1 GCA_021890795.1 Bacillota bacterium
GGCGGTGGAGCAGGCACAACCGGGCGGAGCGGCCGAGGCACCCGCCGCCCCGACACCGGAGCCGCCCGAGCCGGTGTCGGTCCGGATCATCGGCCCCGGGGGTGAGGAGCAGGTGGTCCAGGCCCGGGTCCACTGGGGGCCGGGGCCGGCATAAGAGGCCGGAGGGTACCCCACCGGGGGGTACCCTCAGGCTGGACGGGATGTGCACCGGGACCGGGGGCGCCCCGGGGCAGGCGGCGTCCCCGGGGCCGCCGCTCTCATGCCCTGGGGCTCGCCTTCCTACCCGGGGCCGGGCATTCGCTGGGCCGGGAACTCGCGGGTTGCTCGGAAAGCGGTGGCCCTCAGCAGTGGGTCGAAAAGTGACACTCGCCCATCTTGGCGACCTTGAACTGCTCCAGCCGCTCCACCTTGACCACGACCCGGACGACGTCCTTCTCGATGATCTTCTCGATCCGGCCGTGGTCGTCTCTGTACTCCTCCTCGCACTGGGCCACGACCTCAGCCTCCTCCAGCTGGCAGAAGAGGTCGCGGACGTCCAGCTTGTCGCACTTGCTGAAGGGGATGTCCAGGGCCACCTCGACCAGGGTGCAGAAGGGGATTTCCACGAAGCAGTGCCGCAGATCCCCGCAGAGCATCTTCGTCTCCAGCGCCCCCTGGACGTCCGGGTCCTTCCGGCCGTCGCCGGTATGGTTGCCGTGGTGGTCCTGGTGATCCCGGTTCCCTTCGTGGGTCTTGAAATTGATGTTCTTGCGCAAGACTGCGTCGATGATGACCTTGGCGATGCATCTCTCTTTGACCTCGTCCTTGACCACGCCACCGACGCAGCACTGAGTCACATCCACCCGCTTGACCACGTCCTTGATCTCGAAAGCCGGGGGCTTGAGGGGAATCTCTGTACAGATCAGGTGCTGGGTCTCGCCCAGTCCCAAGACGACGGGAACCTTGATGCACTTGAGCTCGGACACCTGGGTTTCACCTCCTGGTGCGCCTCTACGGGTACTCTATGCGCCCCCGGCAACCGGAGTTACTCATAACGGACTTATGTTCGCTCTACGGACCGATCCGCCGGGGCCGGGTATCTCCACCGACCAGCCGGGACCGGGAAGGCCGCTGGCGGTGGGGCGGGGGCGGCGGCCCTGGCACGCAGGAGGGAAGTCGCCATGGCGGAGACCGTCGGGGGAGGCCGACCAGGCCCGAACCTGGCCATCCTTCGGGCCCAGGAGGAGGAACGGCGCCGGGTGGCCCGGGAGCTTCACGACGGGCCGGCGCAGCTCCTGGCCAACGTGGTTCTGCGCATTGACGTCTGCCAGCGGTTGGCGGAGCAGGATCCCAAGCGGCTCAAGGGCGAATTACAACAACTGAAGGACCTCCTGCGCCTCACCCTGCAGGAGGTGCGACAGGTGATCTTCGACCTGCGGCCCATGGCCCTGGACGACCTGGGGCTGGTCCCGGCCCTGCGGGCCTATATCCAGGAGTACCAGAAGCGCACGGCGCTGCAGGTGGAACTCACGGTACATGGCGCGGAGCGCAGGCTCGGCCCCGACCTGGAGGTCGGCCTCTTCCGACTGGTGCAGGAAGCCCTGACCAACGTCCACCGGCATGCCCGGGCCAGCCGGGCCGAGATCACCGTGGAATGGTGCCCGGACGAGGTCAAGGTCACCGTCGCGGACAACGGCATCGGCTTTGATCCCGCCCAGGTTCAGGCCAGTGGCCACAAAGGTCACTTTGGCCTCCGGGGGATGGCCGAGCGGGCTGCGCTCCTGGGCGGTCGCCTGGCCATCGATTCCCGGCCCGGGGCCGGCACCCGGATTGCCGTCGCCATCCCCACCGGCGGAGGGGCGGGGCACGAAGGGGAAGCAGGCTGAAGGGGGTTGGCGGATGGCGGAACCTGTCACCGTCCTGCTGGCCGACGATCACACCCTGTTCCGGCAGGGGCTGCGCCGGGTACTGGAGATGGAGCCCGACCTGCAGGTGGTTGCAGAGGCGGCCAGTGCCGAGGAGACCCTGCGCCTGGCCCTGGAGCACCGGCCCCGGGTGGTGTTGGTCGATATCTCCATGCCCGGCGGCGGCCTGGAGGCCGCGGCCAGACTCCGCCAACTGCTGCCCGCCACCGGCGTGGTGGTGCTGACCATGCACGCCGACGAGGCCTACCTGCTCCGGGCGATGAACCTGGGCGCCCACGGCTACCTGGTGAAGGACGTAGATGCCCGCATCCTGGTGGAGGCCATCCGGGCGGCGAGCAAGGGGATGCCGTACCTGCACCCGAATCTCGCGGCCCGGGCCCTCTCCGCGGTGGCCAAGCGGGGGGCCCAGCAGTCCCAGGGGCCCCAGCTCACCGAGCGGGAGCTGGAGGTCCTCCGGCTGGTGGGCCGGGGGGCGAGCAACCGGGAGATCGCCCGGACGCTCTACATCAGCGTCAAGACCGCCAAGAATCACCTCACCCACATCTTCGAGAAGATCGGCGTATCGGATCGGACCCAGGCTGCCCTCTGGGCGGTCCGGGCAGGTTTGGTCGACCTGTCGGAGATGCCGGTGGGCAAGGACGGAAACCGCCGCCGGAGTTGACGGTTGGCGTCCTCCCATCGCCCCCTTGCGCCCGTCTTCTGGGACCTGGGTCCTGCGGCGGTGGGACGCAAGGCTGTTATCCGCTACCAGCAGAATGAACCGCCGGTCCGATGTGGGACCGGCGGTTCTGCGTTAGGCTAAGAACGGAGGCGAAACGGAGGCGTTCATGAGCAAAGGTGCCCTGGGAGACCGTGCGAGCAGCCGTCGGAGCCGAGATGGCCCGAAAGGAGTCAGGCCCATGGCCATCGCCCGAATGAGCGGGACGGTCCTCCGGGATTGGATCCACCAGGGGAAGGGTGCGGGGGCAGTGGCGTACGGGCTCTTCCTGGCGCTGCTGGCCGCCGGCGCGGCGGCCCTCCTGGTGGCCCTGGGGGCCGACCTGCATTTCCGCTTTGGCCCGATTACCGATTGCCTGGTTGATCCGGTCCAGTGCTGACCCCCGGCGCGCCGTTCCGGGGGAGTGGGACCCGCAAGGGGGAATCCCATGCGCGACCCGATCACCGTCCTGGTGGTGGACGATTCGGAACTGGTCCGGTCCTCCATCAGGACGATGTTGGAATTGGAAGGGGATTTCCGGGTGGTCGGGGAGGCAGCCACCGGCGAGGAGGCAGTGGCCGCCGCTACCCGCCTCCGGCCTGACGTGGTGCTCATGGACATCAACATGCCTGGGATGGATGGAATCCAGGCGACCCAGATACTCCGGGAACGCCTTGGGGTTCCGGTGGTGGTCATCTCCGTGCAAGGGGAGGCGGAGTACCGGCGCCGGGCCCTGGCGGCCGGAGCCCGGGAGTATCTGGTCAAACCTTTCACGGTGGAGGAACTGGCAGCCGCGGTGCGCCGGGCGGCACGGGCCGAGCCCCCCGGCCACCGGCCGCCGGCCCAACGCTCTCCGGAATGACCGCCGCCCCGGCTACGCCGGGGCGGCGGTCTGCGGTCTCTCGGGGGCGTCAGATGGTCCACTCGTCGTGGATGATCCCGACCAGGTACCAGGTGCCGCCTTCGTCGGCGAAGACCAGCCGCAGGCTGCGCCAGTCCATCCCCTGGTACCGGGGGTCGGTCCCCGGGAAGTGGTATTCCACCAGAATGCTGCCGGGGTAGACCTGCCACCAGTTCTGCAGGGTGTTCCCCCGACCCAGGATCCGGTTGTAGCCCACCTGGGGGGCCTGGGCGAAGTCCTTGTCGTAGACGAACCGCTCGAAGTAGCCGGCGAAGGTGAGGCGGATGGGCTCTCCGGAGCCGTCATAGTGCCCCCAGAGGTGGACGGTCTTGTCCGCCCAGGCCTGGCGCAGTTCCGCCGGGGTTAGCACCCGGTCACCCTCGGTCCCGACCCGGACGTAGCCGTACGGGGAGAAGCGGACGCCCCGGGTGGGGTGGACGAGGGCCGCCAGGGCCTCCCAGTTCCGATCCCGGAGGGCCTCCACCGCGGCCCTGGCCCGGTCGCCGATGATCCGCTGGGCCTCATCGGGCGGAAGGGGCAACTCCGGGCCAAGGGCAGCCAGGAGCGACCGGTACAGGCCGCTGTCTTCTTGCAAGAAGGCCGCGGGCATGTCCGGGGAGGGTTCCGCCTGCCCGTCCGCGGTAAGCCAGAACCGGGTCGGCTCAAACCAGCCCAGGGTGTAGTTCCCCCCGTCCCGGGCCACGGTCACGGTCAGGTCCCAGGGCAGCGCGGACTGGGTGCCGGGCTCGCCGGCTCCCTCCGGGATGGGGACGGCGGTCCGGACCGCGGCCACCGCCTGCTCCCGCTCCGCCGGGGAAAGATCCCGCTGCAGCCCCAGGTCGGTCACCGACACCCGCACCGGGCCCTGCCGGAGCAGGTCCCCGAGGCGGGCGGCGGCCGGGTCGACGGGGGCAGCCTGCTGGCCGCCGTCAGTGGGCGCAGGGGCGGATCCGTCCCCCGGCGGGGACGTCTGGGAGGGGGGCTGCGTCGGTGCTGGCCGCAGGCCGCAGCCCGCCAGGGCGGCGGCGATGATGATTAGCAGCAGCACCTGCCGCAGCTCTTTCCTCAACAACCTCGTCACTACTATCTGGCACCTCCTTGGGTTGTGGGGCCCGGGGGCGTAAAGGTGGCCGGCGTACCTCGTGGAGGTAGTATGGCCAGTCTCTGCCTGGGTTCTGCCGGGGTCAGCGGTCCGGCTCCCGCCCCGTCCCGGGCACCGGTCCTGGGCGCGTTGGCCGGAGGTGGGGAGCCAGCCCCACGTCATTCTCGACGGGTGCCGGCCCGGACCCGTTTCAGGAAAGGGCGTGGAACCAGCAGGCAGCGGCCCCCGGGCGGGCTGCCGCCCTCCGGTGCCGGCAGGATTTCCGTCGAGGGGCGCCGTACTGTCTCAGTTGGCAATCTTTATACCGCCGGACCAGGGCACCGGAGAGGATCCGCCGGCCAGGGGACGGGGCCGGCGGGCGCCGAGGGTACGGCCAGGCGCCCCTGGGGCGCCCGGGCCATCGGGTCAGGGCTGCCGGTGCTGGAGAACCGGGGACAGCGGCGGCCGCCGGCGGGACTGGGCTGCCCTGTCCCTGATCTGTCTGTCCCTGGAAAGAGATGCGCCCGCCGGAAGCAGAGGATTCCGGGTCGGGCTGGGAGGTGGCCCCATGGCGGAGGAGTTGAAACGGACCCCCCTCTACGCTGCCCACCAGCGGCTGGGGGCGCGGATGGTCCCCTTTGGCGGCTGGGAGATGCCGGTGCAGTACTCCGGCATCCTCGCCGAGCACCATGCGGTCCGGACGGCAGTTGGCCTGTTCGACGTCTCCCACATGGGTGAACTCGAGTTCCGGGGACCCGAAGCCCTCGCGGCGCTCCAGAGGCTCGTGACCAACGACGTCAGCCGGCTGGAGGTGGGCCAGGCCCTCTACAGCCCCATGTGCAACGACCGGGGCACGGTGGTGGACGACGTCCTGGTCTACCGCCTGGGCCCGGACCACTACTGGATGGTGGTCAACGCCGCCAACACGGAAAAGGACTTTGCCTGGGTCCGGGCGCAGCTTCAGGACCGGCTGGGTCCGGAACTGGAGGTCCGGAACATCAGCGACCAGGTGGCCCAGGTGGCCCTCCAGGGCCCCCTGGCCCAGGAGGTGCTCCAGCCCCTTACCGACTTCCCCCTGGCGACGCTGGGTTCCTTCCGGGCGGTCACCGGCGCCCGGGTAGGGCCGGTGGAGACACTAGTGCTGAGCCGGACCGGATACACCGGCGAGGACGGCTTTGAGATCTATTGCCGCCCGGAGGACGCCGAGACCCTCTGGAACCTGCTCCTCGGGGTCCGGGAGCCGGCGCCGGTGGTCCCCTGCGGCCTGGGCGCCCGGGACACCCTGCGGTTTGAGGCCTGCCTGCCCCTCTACGGCCACGAGCTGGACGAGACCGTCACTCCCCTGGAGGCGGGGCTGGGGGCCTTTGTCAAACTGCAGAAGGGGGATTTCATCGGCCGGGAGGCCCTGGCCCGGCAGAAGGAGGCAGGCGTCACCCGGAAGCTGGTGGGGCTCGAACTCCTGGACCGGGGCGGCATCCCCCGGCAGGGGTACGAGGTGGTCCACCAGGGAGAGGTGGTGGGCCGGGTCACCTCCGGGGCCCAGTCCCCGACCCTGGGCAAGGTGCTGGCCCTGGCGTACGTGCCGGTGGCCCTCAGCCAGCCCGGGACGGAGCTGGCGGTGGTGATCCGGGCGAGGCCCCTCCGGGCGGTGGTGGTCCCCCGGCCCTTCTACCGGCGGCAGACCCCGGCAAAGGGCCCGGCGGTGTGAGGGCGCGTGAGGGCGCACCGGTGAAGCGCCCAGGCGCGCCGGCCAAAGCGCATAGCGGACCCAACTCTCGCACAAGGGAGCGATGCAACCATGGCCGAGATGATCTTCCCGGCGGACCTGAAGTACACCCGGGAGCACGAGTGGATCCGGGTCGAGGGCAACGTGGGCACCGTGGGCATCACCGCCTTCGCCCAGGACCAGCTTGGCGACGTGGTCTTCGTCGAGCTGCCCCCGGTGGGCACGGAGGTGAAGGCGGGCCAGCAGTTCGGCACCGTCGAGTCGGTCAAGACCGTCTCCGACCTCTTCGCCCCGGTCTCCGGCAAGGTGATCGAGGTGAACACCGCCCTGGAGAAGTCGCCGGAGCTGGTGAACCAGGACCCCTACGGCCAGGGCTGGATGATCAAGATCGAGCTCTCCAACCCCGCGGAACTGGATGCGCTCCTGGACGCTGCTGCCTACCAGGCCTTCCTCAAGGAGGGGCACTAGGGCGTTAGAAGGAGGGGCATCAGGCCGTGCGCTACATTCCGATCACCGGGGATGAGAAGGCGGAGATGCTCCGGGCCATCGGGGTGGAAAGCACCGATGCCCTCTTCGCCGACATCCCCCCGGCGGTCCGGCTCAGTCGCCCCCTGGATCTGCCGGGCCCCCTTTCGGAGCAGGAGATCGATGCCGAGATGCGGGCCCTCGCCCAGAAGAACCTGAGCACCCAGGACTATGCCTGCTTCCTCGGGGCCGGGGCCTACGACCACTACATCCCCGCGGTGGTGGACGCGATCATCCGCCGGGGGGAGTTCCTCACCGCCTACACCCCCTACCAGCCGGAGATCAGCCAGGGGGTGCTCCAGGCCATCTACGAGTACCAGACCATGGTCTGCGAACTGCTGGGGCTGGAGGTGGCCAACGCCTCCATGTACGACGGGGCCTCGGCCCTGGCGGAAGCGGCGGTGATGGCCCTGCACGCCACCGGCCGGAAGGGCCTTGCCGTGGCCCGGAGCGTCCACCCGGACTACCGCCGGGTGATCCGGACCTACACGGAAGGGCTCGGGGCTGCGGTCACCGAGCTGCCGATGGGGGACGGGGCGACGGACCTCGCCCGGGCGGAGGCCCTGATCACCGGGGAGACCGCCGCGGTGATCGTCCAGATGCCCAACTTCTTCGGCTGCCTGGAGCCGGTCCGGGACCTGGCCCGGTTGGCCAGGCAGCAGGGGGCGCTCTTCATCGTCGCTGCCGACCCCATCTCCCTGGGGATTCTGGAGGCCCCGGGCCATTACGGGGCGGACATCGCGGTAGCCGAGGGCCAGTCCCTGGGCAACCCCCTCTCCTTCGGCGGGCCGTGGCTCGGGATGATGGCTACGACGGAGAAGCTCCTGCGCCGGCTCCCCGGGCGGATCGCCGGGGCGACGGTGGACGTCCGGGGCCAGAGGGGCTTTGTCCTCACCCTCCAGGCCCGGGAGCAGCACATCCGCCGGGAGAAGGCGACCTCCAACATCTGCACCAACCAGGCGCTCAATGCCCTGGCGGCGACGGTCTACCTCACCTGGCTGGGCAAGCAGGGCATCCGGGAGCTGGCGGAGCACGTCCTGCAGAAGGCCCACTACGCCCAGCGGCAGATCGCCAGCCTGCCCGGCTGGCGGCCGGCCTTCTCCGCCCCCTTCTTCAAGGAGTTCGCGGTCCTGGGGCCGGCGGAGCCGGCCCGGGTCCAGCGCCACCTGCTGGAGAAGAAGATCCTCGGCGGTTACTCCCCGTCCCGGGACTACCCCGAGTACCCGAACCTGATGCTCTTTGCGGTGACGGAGAAGCGGACCCGGGAAGAGATCGACCGGCTGGCGGCCGCGCTGGGGGAGGTGCAGTAGATGTCCGGTCAGCCCCGCAGCGTCGAACCCCTGATCTTTGAGATCTCCCGGCCGGGGAAGCGGGCCTACTCCCTGCCCAGGCTGGACGTCCCCGCCGCGCCGGTGGAGGAGCTGATCCCGGCGGAGTACCGGCGGGAAAAGCCCCCGGAGCTTCCCGAGGTGGCGGAGGTGGAGCTGGTCCGGCACTTCACCCGGCTCTCCCGGCTCAACCACGGGGTGGATGTGGACTTCTACCCCCTGGGCTCCTGCACCATGAAGTACAACCCCAAGATCAATGAGGAAGTCGCCCGGCTGCCGGGCTTTGCCCACACCCACCCCCTCCAGCCCGAGGAGACGGTCCAGGGGAACCTGGAGCTGCTGTGGAACCTGGAGCGGTGGCTCTGCGAAGTGACCGGGATGGACCGGATGACCTTCCAGCCCGCGGCCGGCGCCCACGGAGAGCTCACCGGGATCCTCCTGGTCCGGGCCTACCACCGGAGGCGGGGGGAGACCCAGCGGAACAAGATCCTGGTCCCGGACAGCTCCCACGGCACTAACCCGGCCACCGCGGCCATGGCGGGGTTTGAGGTCGTCACCATCCCCTCGGATCGGCAGGGGAACGTGGACCTGGAACGGCTGAAGGCCGCCCTTGGGCCGGACACCGCCGCTCTCATGATGACCAACCCCTCCACCCTGGGGCTCTTCGACACCAACATCGAGGAGGTGGCCCGGCTGGTCCACGAGGCCGGGGGGCTCCTATACTACGACGGGGCCAACCTCAACGCCCTCCTGGGCTATGCCCGCCCCGGGGACATGGGGTTTGACGTGGTCCACCTCAACCTCCACAAGACCTTCAGCACCCCCCACGGCGGCGGCGGGCCCGGCGGCGGCCCGGTGGGGGTGAAGAAGGAGCTGGTGCCGTTCCTGCCGGTGCCGGTGGTGGAGAAGGCCCCCGACGGCCGGTTCTACCTGGACTGGGACCGGCCCCAGAGCATCGGCAAGGTCCGGTCCTTTTACGGCAACTTCGGCGTCGCGGTCCGGGCCTACGCCTACATCCTGGCCCACGGCGGCGAGGGGCTGAAGGCGGTGGCGGAGCACGCGGTGCTCAACGCCAACTACATCCAGGCCCGGCTCAAGGACTACTACGACCTGCCCTACGATCGGCGTTGCATGCACGAGACGGTGCTCTCGGCCAAGACCCTCAAGGAGACCACCGGCATCAAGACCCTGGATGTCGCCAAGCGGCTCCTGGACGAAGGGATCCACCCGCCCACCATCTACTTCCCCCTGATCGTGGAAGAGGCGATCATGATCGAGCCGACGGAGACCGAGTCCAAGGAGACCCTGGACCGGTTCATCGACGCCATGATCCGGATCTACCACGAGGCCCACCAGGAGCCGGAGAAGGTGAAGGCGGCGCCGGTCCGGACCCCCGTGGGCCGGCTGGATGAGGCCCTGGCGGCCCGGCGGCCCGACATCCGCTGGCGGCGGGATGAGGGCTAAGCGGCTGCCGCCCCCGCACCAGTCCGGTGCGGGGGCGGCCCTGCACAGATAGGAGGAGAGCCGGAGACGATGCGGGTCCTGGCGGAGATCGAGGGAATCGCCGGGGAGTTCAGCGGCCGGCTCGGGGTCTGGGCCTGCCGGGTAGACGGCGGCGAGCCGGTGGCGTACAACGCCGATGAGCCCTTCCCCGCCGCTTCCACCATCAAGGTGCCGATCCTGTACGAGGTCTTCCGGCAGGCCGGGGAGGGCCGGTTTCACCTCGAGGACCTCCTGCCCCTCACCCGGGAGAACCAGGTCCCGGGCTCCGGGGTGCTGAAGGACCTGACCCCGGGAATCGCCCTGCCGGTGCGGGACTACTGCACCCTGATGATCACCGTGAGCGACAACACCGCCACCAACGTCCTCCTGGACCGGGTGGGGGTGGAGGCGGTGACCCGCTCGATGGCGGCCATCGGCCTTCAGCAGACCCGGCTCTACCGGAAGATCTTCCAGGGGAGCGGTCCCCTGGCGGAGAGCACCCCGGCGGACCTGGGCCGGCTGGTGCTGGGCCTCGCCCGGGGGGAGTGGCTCACCCCCGAGGCCTGCGCGGAGATGCTGGGGATGCTCTACCGGCAGCAGCACAAGGAGATGCTCACCCGGTACATCGACGACTACGAGTTCGAGGAGGAGGAGATGGGCCGCTGCCCCGTCCGGGTGGCCTCGAAGAGCGGCTGGAGCGACGACGTCCGGGCGGACGTGGGCCTCATCGAGACCCCCTCGGTTCGCTACGTGGTGGCCATCATGTCCAAGGGCTGCCGGGATGAGCGGGAGCACCCGGACCACGAGGGAGCCATCGCCCTGGCCCGGGTCTCCCGGGCGGTCTACGACCACTTCACCGGGCGGCTTTGAGCCCTCGCCTGGTGTGGGGCGCGTCCCCGAGGCTTTGAGCCCTGACCTGGTGTGGGGCGCGTCCCCGAGGCTTTGAGCCCTGACCTGGTGTGGGGCGAGAGGCTTGGCGGAGGGGCCGGCGGCTTCCGCTGGGGAATCCGGGCCCTGCCCCGGGTGGACTCGGGGGATCCCTGGCTTCGCGGTGGGGTAGAATGGTGCCGTGACCGACAGCCTCAGGAGGAACACGATGCCCACCCCGTTCCCATTTGCGCCTTCGCAGCAACACGACCCTCGCCAGGCAGACGCCCTGGCGGTGAGAAGGTGAGCCACCAGAGCCTGCCCATCGACGCCATTCTCCCGGCCCTGGCGGAGACCCTGCGCCAGCGGACCGCTGCCGTGCTGGTGGCGCCCCCCGGCGCCGGCAAGACCACCCGGGTGCCCCTGGCCCTGCTCGAGGAGCCGTGGCTTGCGGGCAAGAAGATCCTGATGCTCGAGCCCCGGCGGCTCGCGGCCCGGGCGGCGGCCCGGTACATGGCCGCCACCCTCGGGGAGCCGGTGGGAGAGACGGTGGGCTACCGGATGCGGCTGGAGACCCGGGTGGGGCCCCGGACCCGGGTCGAGGTGATCACCGAGGGGGTGCTGACCCGGCTTCTCCAGGCCGACCCGGCCCTGGAGGGGGTGGGGCTGGTCATCTTTGACGAGTTCCATGAGCGGAGCCTCCACGCCGACCTGGGGCTGGCCCTGTGCCTCCAGTCCCAGGCGATCCTCCGGGAGGACCTGCGGATCCTGGTCATGTCTGCCACCCTCGACGCCGAGCCAGTGGCGGCCCTCCTGGGGGACGCACCCGTCCTCCGGTGCGAGGGCCGGAGCTACCCGGTGGAGACCCGGTACCTCCAGCGCCGGCCGGAGGGGCGGATCGAGCCCCTGGTGGCCCGGACGGTGCTGGAGGCCCTGGCGCGGGAGGAGGGGGACATCCTGGTCTTCCTCCCCGGCGCGGCGGAGATCCGCCGGGTCCAGGCCCTCCTGGCCGAGGCGGACCTGGGCCCCGGGGTTCACGTCCGGCCCCTCCACGGTAGCCGCCCCCAGGAGGAGCAGGACCGGGCTATCGCCCCCTGCCCGCCCGGGGAGCGGAAGGTGGTCCTGGCCACCGCGGTCGCCGAGACCAGCCTGACGGTGGAAGGGGTCCGGGTGGTGGTGGACTCGGGGCTGATGCGGATCCCCCGGTTCTCCCCCCGGACGGGGATGACCCGGCTGGAGACGGTGCCGGTCTCCCGGGCCGCGGCGGACCAGCGCCGGGGCCGGGCGGGACGGCTCGGCCCGGGGGTCTGCTACCGGCTCTGGACCGAGGCGGAGGACCGGCAGCTTCTGCCCCAGACCCCGCCGGAGATCCTGACCGCAGACCTCGCCCCCTTGGCCCTGGAGCTGGCGGCCTGGGGGGTGAAGGACCCCGGGGAGCTGCGCTGGCTCGACCCGCCGCCCGCCGCGGCCTTCCGCCAGGCCCGGGAACTCCTCTGCCGGCTGGGGGCTTTGGCCCCCGACGGGAGCATCACCCCCCACGGCCGGCGGATCGCAGAGCTGGGGATGCACCCGCGCCTGGGCCACATGGTCCTTCAGGCAATCCCCCTGGGTCTCGGGGGCCTGGCCTGCGAGGTGGCGGCGCTGCTCAGTGACCGGGACATCTTCCGTGGGGAGCGGCTCGGGGGCGAGGGGGGCCTCCCCGATGCAGACCTGCGCCTGCGGCTCGAGGCCCTCCACCGGCTCCGGGCCGGGGACCGGCCCGAGCGGGCGGCGCCGCCGGGCACAGTGGTGGACCTCGCCGCCGCCCGCCGGGCCCTGGCGGAGGCCGAGCACTGGCAGCGCACCCTCGGGGTGCCGCCGGGGCGGCCGGAGGAGGTGGAGGCCTGCGGGCTCCTGCTGGCCTTCGCCTACCCGGACCGGATCGCCCAGCGCCGGGGAGAGGGGCGGTTTGTCCTGCGCAGCGGCCGGGGGGCGGCGCTTTCCCATCCCCAGCCCCTGGCGGCGGCGCCGTACCTGGTGGCTGCGGAGCTGGACGACCAGGGGCCCGAGGGCCGCATCTTCCTGGCGGCCCCGGTGGAGCTAAAGGACCTGGAAACCCACCTGGGCAGCGAGATCGAAGAGGAAGCCCAGGTCACCTGGGACCGCAGCGCCCAGGCGGTCCGGGCCCGGTGGCGCCGGCGGCTGGGGGCCCTGGTGCTCCGGGAGGGGCCCCTGGCGGCGCCGGACCCCGAGGCGGTGCTGGCGGCGCTCCTCGAGGGCATCCGGACCGAGGGACTCGGGATCCTGCCCTGGACCCGGGCAGCCCGGCAGCTCCGGGACCGGCTCCAGTTCCTGCACCGGCTGGAGCCGGGCTGGCCTGAGGTCTCCGACGAGGCGCTCCTCGCCACCCTGGACCAGTGGCTGGCCCCCCACCTCTGGGGGATGCGGAGCCGGGAAGACCTCCAGGGCCTGGACCTTTACCAGATCCTCCTCGGGATGCTCACCCGGGAGCAGCGTCGGGAGCTGGACGAACTCGCCCCGACCCACCTCACGGTCCCCAGCGGCTCCCGGATCCCCATCGACTACAGCGACCCGGAGAGCCCGGTGCTGGCGGTCCGGATCCAGGAGATCTTCGGCCTCCGGGAGACCCCCCGGATCGCCCGGGGCCGGGTGCCCCTCACCCTGCACCTGCTCTCCCCCGCTCACCGGCCGGTCCAGGTCACCCGGGACCTGGAGAGCTTCTGGCGCAGTGGCTACTTCGAGGTGCGCAAAGAGCTCCGGGGCCGGTACCCCAAGCACTACTGGCCCGACGACCCCCTCAGCGCCACCCCGACCCGGGGCACCCGACCCGGGCAGTAGAGTAGGCCAGCCCGGAGGCCGGCTGGACAGGGGGCAAGGGGTGTGGGAGAATGGGGCCGGCAGCCTGATCCGACGGAGGCGACGGAATTGTCCCGGCGAACGCACCACGTCGAGAGCCCGGTTCTCCGGGAGCGGCACTGGCGGCTGGTGGACACCGGCTTTGCCAGCGGCCCCCGGAACATGGCGATAGACGAAGCGATCCTCCTGGCCCACAGCCGGGGGGAGGTGCCGCCGACCCTGCGGTTTTACGGCTGGGAGCCGCCGGCGGTGAGCATCGGCTACTTCCAGCGGATGGCCGGGGAGGTGGACCTAGAGGCCTGCCGGCGCCTGGGCTACGGCTGGGTCCGCCGGCCCACCGGCGGCCGGGCCATCTTCCACCATCGGGAGCTGACCTACTCGGTGGTCATCCGGGAGGAGCTTTTGCCCGGCGGGGTGATCGAGACCTACCGGTTCCTGGCCGCGGGGCTCCTGGCGGGGCTCAGGCGGCTGGGGGCGCCGGCGGAGATGGCCGGCGGGGAGAAGGACCCCCGGGCCCTGGGGGGCGAGGCTTCCCCCGCCTGCTTCGACACCCCTTCGGCGTACGAGTTGGTGGTGGGGGGCCGGAAGATCGTCGGCAGCGCCCAGACCCGGCGGGCGGGGACCATCCTCCAGCACGGGAGCATCCTCCTGGACCTGGACGTGGACCTGACCTTCACCCTGCTCAAGGTGCCGCCGGAGCGGCGGGAGGCGGCCAAGGCCCATCTGCGGAGCCGGGCCACCAGCCTTCGGGAGGCCTTGGGCCGGGAGGTCTCCTGGGCGGAAGCCCGGGATGCTTTCATCGCCGGCTTTGCCGAGGCCCTGGGGATCACCCTCACCCCCGGGGAGCTGACCCCGGCGGAGGTAGCAGAGGCCGAGCGGCTGGAGGCGGAGAAGTACGGCCACGATCGCTGGAACCTGCGGCGGTAGGGAGGCAGGGAAGCATGAACCTGGCGCAGTTCGACCCGGAGGTGTACGAGGCGATCCAGAACGAGGCCCGCCGGCAGCGGGAGAAGATCGAACTCATCGCCTCGGAGAACTTTGTGCCCCGGGCGGTCCTCGAGGCCATGGGCAGCGTGCTGACCAACAAGTACGCGGAGGGCTACCCGGGCCGGCGTTATTACGGCGGCTGCGAGTACGTGGACGTGGTGGAGGAGCTGGCCCGGCAGCGGATCAAGCGGGTCTTCGGCGCCGAGCACGCCAACGTCCAGCCCCACTCCGGCGCCCAGGCCAACCAGGCGGCCTACGCGGCCCTCCTCCAGCCCGGGGACACGGTGATGGGCATGAGCCTGGCCGAGGGCGGCCACCTTACCCACGGCTCGCCGGTCAACTTCTCCGGCAAGCTCTACCGGTTTGTCTCCTACGGCGTCGACCCGGAGACGGAGCGGATCGATTACGACGAGGTGGCCCGCCTCGCCCGGGAGCACCGGCCCAAGCTAATCGTCGCCGGGTATTCGGCCTACCCCCGGGTCATTGATTTTGCCCGGTTCCGGGCCATCGCCGACGAGGTCGGCGCCTACCTGATGGTGGATATGGCCCACTTCGCCGGCCTGAGCGCCACGGGCTACTACCCGAACCCGGTGCCCCATGCCCACGTGGTCACCTCCACCACCCACAAGACTCTCCGGGGACCCCGGGGCGGGCTGATCCTCTGCAAGGCGGAACTGGCCAAGGCAGTGGACAGTGCCGTCTTCCCGGGCACCCAGGGCGGGCCCTTGATGCACGTCATCGCCGCGAAGGCCGTGGCCTTCAAGCAGCTTGAGACGCCGGAGTTCCGGGAGTACTGCGGCCAGGTGGTGAAGAACGCCCAGGCCCTGGCGAGGGCGCTCATGGACCGGGGTTTCCGGCTGGTCTCCGGCGGCACCGACAACCACCTGATGCTGGTGGACCTCCGGCCCCAGGGGCTGACGGGCAAGGAGGCGGAGCAGCTTTTGGACCGGGTCGGGATCACGGTGAACAAGAACGCCATCCCCCGGGACCCCCAGAAGCCGACGGTCACCTCCGGCATCCGCCTCGGCACCCCGGCGGTCACCACCCGGGGGATGAAGGAGCCGGAGATGGAGGAGATCGCGGACCTGATTGCCACCGCCATCGCCAAGCGGGACAACGAGACCGAACTCCGGCGGGTGGCGGAGCGGGTCCGGGCCCTCACCAGCCGGTTCCCCCTGGTGGCCGGGGAGGAGTAGCGCGGCCGGGGCAGGAGGAGAGCGGTCGGGTGGGGCCGGCCCCGGCGGGGCACCCTAACCCGGGGAGGTGGTGAGGGTGCCCAAGATCGAGGTCTACTGCACCGTCAGTTCCTGCGACTACTGGGGCCAGGGCAACCACTGCTTCGCCGAGAAGATCCTGGTGGTGAGCGACGCCGCTGCATCGGACTGGCCGGACAGCATCGACGCCCCGGGGGCCCAGATGCTGCCCACGACTCCCGTGCAGCACTGCATGGCCACCGCCTGCAAGACCTTCCGGCCCCGGGGGAGCAACCGGGGGCCGGTGCAGGAACTCCTGCCCCACGAGGCCTACCTGAAGGGGCAGGGCGGCGCCGGCGGGGGCGGGACCGGCGGCACCTCCGGCGGGTAAGCCTTGTGGGCAGACGCCCACGGTGGGGAGAAGGTGCGCCGAGGGCTGCGGCGCTGGCCGCAGCCCTCGGCGCATCCCTTCTCAGGTCTGCCCCATGTGACTCGGATCTGCCCCACGTCTACTCGCCGGCCGCCCGGGTGGGTACGGCCCGGTAGGGGGCGCCGATTCCCTGGCCCCGGGCCCCTTCCCGAGCCTCGGGGCGCTGCTTGTGCGGCTGCCAGAGGGCCCGCAGCTCCTTCCGCAGGTCCTGCGGGTCCACCTTCAGCTCGGCGAGCAGGTCTTCCAGCCGCTTCCCCTCCGTCCAGAGGGCCGCGATCTCCTCGGGGCTCTTGCCGGTCAGCCGGCTGAGGGCCACCACCACCGCCCGGCGATGGCGGAGGTTCTCAGCCCCCTGGCCCGGCGCCTGCCCCTGCTGGTGCCACTCCTCGCGCAGCTGCTGGAGCCGCTCCCGCACCTCGGCGGGGCTGACGCCCAGCTCCTTGAGGACCTCCTCCCGGCTCTTCCCCGACCGGAGGAGCTCTGCCACCTCCTCGGGGGACTTGCCGCTCAGCTCGCTCAGCACCCGGACCAGGGCCCGGTGCTTCACGGCACGATGGGCAACGGCTTGCCCGGGAAGCCCCAGCAGAACCCTGGCGGGACGTTCGGGTCGGTCTGCCTGACCCTGGGCCGGGGCCGCCGGAACGTCCGGGGTGGCGGCCCGGACCTGGGGTGCCAGGGCCGGTCCGCCCAGGGTGAGGACCAGGGCAGCCAGTCCGCCGGCCAGCCAGCGCCGGTTCATGGCCGATCCTCCTCCTTCTGGAAAGGGATGGTGTGGGGGTCCGGTTACAGTGTAACCGGCATCTGTGACAGAACCGGCAACAGGTTGTTGCGAAAGTGTTGCAGGATGGTACCAGAGGCTACAGCACCGGCCGGAGGGCCATCCAATTGCCGAAAAGGAATGGATGTTGACGGCAAACCGGATTCGCGATTCACTACCGGTGGTGCGGTGAGCCAACCCGGTGCGACAGGAGGCGTGACCATGACGCTCAAGAAGGCGCTGACCATCGCAGGATCCGACACCAGCGGCGGGGCCGGCCTGCAGGCGGACCTGAAGACGTTCCAGGAGCGGGACGTCTACGGAATGGTCGTCCTGACCTGCATCGTCACCATGGACCCCCACAACCAGTGGCAGCACCAGGTCTTCCCCGTCGATCTCGGCGTGGTGGAGGCTCAGATGACCACCGTCTTCGAGGGCATCGGCGTCGACGCGTTGAAGACCGGCATGCTGCCAACGGTGGAGATCATTGAACTGGTCGCCCGGAAGCTCGACCAGTACGGGATCGAGAAGGTAGTCATCGACCCGGTGATGGTCTGCAAGGGGACCGACGAGGTGCTGATGCCGGAGCAGGCCGAGGCCATCCGGGAGCTTCTGCTCCCCCGGGCGCTGGTGACCACCCCCAACCTCTTTGAGGCGGCCCAGCTGGCCAAGATGGGTCCCATCCGCACCCTGGAGGAGATGCAGGAGGCGGCGGTGCGGATCCACGACGCGGGGGCGAAGTACGTCCTGATCAAGGGCGGCAGCAAGCTGCCCCACGAGAAGGCGGTGGACCTCTTCTACGACGGCGAGCGGTTCGAGTGGCTGGAGTCGGAGAAGGTGGCCACCCCGTACACCCACGGAGCCGGCTGCACCACCGCGGCGGCCATCACGGCGGAACTCGCCAAGGGGGCGTCGGTCCGGGAGGCGGTCCGGACCGCCAAGGCCTTCATCAGCGCTGCCATCCGGCACGGCTTCCCCCTCAACCAGTACGTCGGACCCGTCATGCACGGGGCCCTGCGCCACTACGGCGAAAACTAGGGGTACGTGACGACAGAAAACCCAAAGGCCCCCGCAGGCCTGGCCTGCGGGGGCCTTTCCTT
>JAKKUO010000055.1 GCA_021890795.1 Bacillota bacterium
CCAGAACGATGCAGGACCGGTGCACCGGCGGTTTGCGCCGGGGCGCCGGTCCTGTGCTCGTACGGGCAGGCTTGCCCCCTGGTCCGGCCGGCCACGGGCGGGCGGCCGGGCTACCCCTCCTGATGGCGCTCCTGGAGCCGGGCTTTGAGGGCGGCCAGGTCCTCCTCGATCTCCTCGTCCTCGCCGAGGCGCCTGAGCCGCTCCTCCAGGGAGTCCTCCTGCACCCGCTTGGCCGCCTCGGCCTGGGCCTCCAGGTGGGCGATCTTCTCCTCCATCTTCTCGAAGGTCTCGAAGGCGCTCTGGCTCCGGGTGAGCCCCGCCAGCTGCTCGTGGACCTTCTTGGCCGCCTCGGCCCGGCGCTTCCGGGCGATGAGCAGGTCCTTTTTGGCCTTAGCCTCCGCCAACCGGCTCTCCAGGGTCTCCAGGTGCTCCCGGAGCTGGGCCACCACCCGCCGCTGCTCCTCCCACTGGGCCTTGGCCTGCTCGGCCATCTGCTCCGCGGTGCGCCGGCGCCGCAGAGACTCCCGGGCCAGATCCTCCTCCCCCTTCTCCACCGCCCGCTCTGCCTTCTCGAGCCACTCCTGGGCCTTCTGAATCTGCTCCTCGTACCGGGCCTTGAGCTTGGTCTCCTCGGCAATGGCCGCCGCCAGGGCGATCTTGCCCTCCCGGACCGACTCCTCCATGTCGAGGATCATCTGTTTGAGCAACTTCTCCGGGTCTTCCGCCCGGTCCAGGAGCTCGTTGACATTGGCCCGGATCAGATTGGCAATCCGCTGAAAGATCCCCACCGCAGAGGCCCTCCTCCCTCTTGCCCAGGTTCCCACTCACCCTATAGGAGTCCGGGCCTCGTCGGTTGGGTTCGCGGGAGTCGGCAAGAGCCGGTTGCTCTCCTGGAGGCGGCTCAGCACCAGGGTGTAGCCGTCGGCGCCGTAGTACAGGCATTTCTTCACCCGGGAGATGGTGGCCGTGCTGGCCCCGGTGGCCGCGACGATCTCTTCGTAGGTCTTGCCGGCGTACAGCATCCTGGCCACGGCAAAGCGCTGGGCCAGGGCCCGGATCTCGCCCACGGTCGCTAGGTCCTCGAAGAACCGGTAGCACTCTTCCACCGTGCGCAGGGAAAGAATCGCCTCAAACAGCTGATCCACGTTGGGGTCCCGCAGTTTTTCGGTGATGGGCATGCAGGCATCCCCCCAGGACAGAATGCACCCGGACGGAGATTCTGCGCCCGAGGGGCGCGGTTCCTGCCGACCGGCCGGCAGGCGGCGCCCGGCAGGCGAAGGGCGGGCGGCAGACGGAGGAGAGGAAAACGCCGGCCCCGGAGGGGGGCCGGCTGGGGTTACTTCTGGCGCTGGGTCTCTTCCGGCGGTTCCGGGATCAGTTCCCGGGCCACCTCGTGATCCGGCCGGGCCGCGGCATCCAGGGGGAGATCCAGGGCCACCCGGCGCCGGGAATCCGGAGCGTCATCCCGGGAAACCCGGTCGGGCCGGGCGTAGACGAGGTAGACCGCCACCAGGGCCACGGCCAGGATCACCAGCCAGGTGAAGAACGGCATCGGTGCGCCCCCTGTCGTGATTCCGGTTCCACACCGGTAGGATGCCCCGGTGGACGGAAAAGATGTTCCCGCACCGCCGGGCCCGGCGCCGCTACTCCACCCGCACCTCCCGGCCGTTCCGGAAGAGCCGGGTCAGCACCGCCCGGCCAAACCGGTCCACAGCCCACTCCGCCTCCAGCACCACCTCCCGGCCCTGGAAGGCCGCCGCCTCCCCTTCCGGCACGAAGAACGACTCGGTGCCGTACCGGAGGTGGAGCCGGGGTACGCCGGTCCATTCCTCGAACCACTCCACCCGGGCCCGTACCGGCACCTGCCCGGGGGCCGGCCGGGGCCGGGCCGTGGCCACGGCCACGGGCTGCCAGTCAGGTTCGCCGGGGGCCAGGACGACCCAGACGGTCTGCCCCCGGGTAAAGTTGCGCTCCGTCACCCCCAGAGCCGCCAGGTCCAGGGTGGAGATGCGGTAGCGCAGCTGGACGTACTCGCCCCGGAAGGGATCCCAGGGGTCGACGGGCTCCGTGGCGACCCGGACCCGGGTGCCGGTGGCCAGGGTGTACTGGTAGGCCCCGACCATCGCCAGCAGCACCAGGGCCTGGGCGCAGACCGCCAGGAAAAACCAGCGCCGGCTGGTCACCGCCCTTCACCCCCCTGCCATTCCCGGAGCCAGCGGCGCCGGCTCCGCTCCAGGACGTAACCGACCGCCAGTAGCAGGACGCCGCCGGCCATGAAGAAGAGGGACCGGTCCAGAACCTGCCAGAAGAAGTCGAAGTACCGGGCCAGCACCTGGGCCACAAAGGTCACCAGGGCGAGGTTCACCACCGCCTGATTCCGATGGTCGTACCCGTAGGCCAAGAGGCCGAGGATGGCCGCCAGCAGGAGAAGGTTGAAGCCGATCCGTACCGGTCCCCCGACCGGCAGCAGAGCGAGGAGCGCCGGGGCCAGGACAGCCGGGGCGGCCGCGGCCAGGGGGGCCAGCCGCTGCCAGGAGGCAGGTGCGGTCTCCCGGAGCTGGCGGAGGGCCCAGACGACGGTGCCCAGGGCCAGGAGGCCGGTTCCGGCCAGGAGCCCCAGGCTGCGGGCCTCCGAGACCCACCGGTCCGGGGGGGTGAGGAACGTCCCCAGGAAGAGGGCCAGAAGGCCCAGGGCGCTTCCGGTCAGGAGGTAGGGCCAGGCCAGGGGGCGATACCGCTCCCTAAGCTCCTGGGCCATCCCCGCGGCCAGGAGCCCCGCCCCCAGCGCCGCCAGGCCGGTGATCACCCCGTGAGGGCCACCGCCTACCTCCTGCTGCCAACGGTGCAGATTGGCACCGAGCCAGAGCGCCAGGCCCCCCTGGGCCACGGCAAGGCTCTCTGGCGCCCCGAGCCCGTAGGCGGCCACACCGACAACGCCCAGCAGCACCGGCAGGAGCGGGTTCGCCCGGGCAAAACCCATCTGCTCCGCCAGGTTCCAGGCCACGAGCAGAAGGGCGCCCATGGCCAGCCCCGGTCGGGAGCCTGCTGCCCAGGCCGTCGCCAGGCAGCCCAGCGCCCAGGCCAGAAACCCCGCCGACCAGTGAATCTCCAGGTGGTACATCTGGCCGATCTGCCAGATGCCCGCGCCGTACAGCAGATTGCCCAGAAGCACCAGGGCATGGCCGACCCGGGGATACCGGGCCTGGTCCCGCCACAACCACCACCCCAGGCCGTGGCTGCCGAGGGTGGCGCTGAGCAGCAGCGCCACCCGCCAGGACCGGGGGATCTCCGGCCAGTTGGCGGCCACAAAAAGAATGGCCCCCAACCCCAGCAACACCGCGCCGAGGATGCTCACCGTCGCGGTGGTGCGGGACCGGGCGCTCTCTTCCTCCCAGCGGTACAGCTTTCGGATCGCTTCCCCCTGCTGGGGCGTCAGCAGTCCCTCCGCCTCCCAGTAGGCCAGTTCCGCAGCCAGCCAGTCCCGGCATGGCCTGGGAAGGCTGCGCAGGCCCGGCTCCGGCATGGGCCTTCACCTCTCCTGATTCTGCCAACTAGGCCGCCCGGGCGCCGGCCTCGTTCTGCTGCGTCCGACTTCAAACCCCGCCTCCCGCCCGGCTGCTCCGCAACGAATCCTCGAGCCCAGACCCTCCACCCCTGCTTCTCCGGCAGCCCTTCGGGTTCCTGCCGGTTTCGGCGATTTGCCAGCCGGCCTTCCCCGCGAACGCGGGAGCACCGCCGGCAGCGGCCGGTGGCCAGGGTCTCACCCCCGGGCATAGCATGGGATGCCGGTCCCCGGGGGATCGGCGGAGGTGAACGCCGATGGAACCGCGAGAGCCAGCGCCGATGGCACCGCGCGAGCCAGCATGGGAGGGCCAGGGGTGCGGCTGGGGACCGCCCCAGGGGCTGCTACCGCACAGGACCGACGCAGGCCAACCGCCCCACCGCTGGCCGCCCCAGGGTGCAGTCCCGAACCAGCCGCCCATCCGGCTGCGTCCCCTGGTGCGGGAGGACCTGCCCTGGGTCCTGGCCCGGGCCGTGGCCACCGGCTGGGAGCAGCTCCCCCCGCCGGAGCGGCTCCGGATTCCGCCGGCCGCGGTCGCCGGCCCCGTCCGGTCCATGGTCCTGGGGGCGCTCAGCCGGCCGGGGGCCGGCGGCCTGGTGGCGGAGGCCCCCACGGCCCCGGGGGATCCCCGGATTGGGTACATCCTCTACACCGTCCTGGCGGAGGAGCTGACGGGCCTCCCCGTCGGCTTCTTCCTGGATATCTGGGTCGACCCGGCCTGGCGGCGGCAGGGGGTGGCCCGGCACCTCTGCCACGGCGCGGAGGCGGTGCTCCGGGCCCTGGGGCTGCGGGAGGTCAAGCGCAGCGTCGCCGCCCACAACCACGCCTCCCTGGCCCTCTCCCTCCAGGACGGCGCCCGGGTGGAGCGGCTCCTGCTCACCAAGCCCCTGTGAGGGGCGAGCGGCTCAGGCCCCGGCGCCGCCAACCCGGCTTCGGCCCCAACCGGACAGGCGACCCGTGGCCCGGGAGCAGCCAGTGGACGGCGCCATAGGAGAGCACCCGCCGCTGGTGCTGCCGGAGGACGGCCGGGTGGGGGGTAAAGGGCCAGGGCGGCCCGGTGACCCAGGGCAGCAGCCGGAGGAAGAGGTCGCCGCAGAAGGCCGCCCCCAGCACCGGATGCACGTAGGTGACGTGGCCGGGGCTGTGTCCCGGGGTGTGAAGGACGGTGAAGGGCCCCACCGCCTCCCCCTCCACCACGGGGAGGATGGGGAACCGGGGGTCCGGCGCCAGCGGCCGGCGCCAGGCGACGGCCATCCGGTAGCTCCGGGGCGCGCCGGGTACCTCCCGGTACCGGCGCCAGCCCAGGATGTACGGGACCTCCTCGGGATGGGCGTAAAGGGGGGCTGCCAGCGCCGCGGCCGCGGCGAAGGCAGCCCCCACGTGGTTCGGATGGCCGTGGGTGAGGAGGATCCCGTCCAGGCGCCGGCCCCCCAGGAGCCAACGGATGAGATCCACCAGCTGCCGGGCGCCCCGGGGCATGCCGGCGTCGATGAGGTAGCACCCGGTGCGGTCGCTCACGAACCAGCAGTTGACCGGGTAGAGCCCCCGCTGCTCCACCTGCCAGACTCCGGGCAGCCAGTCCAGCCGGAGGACCCGGACGGTGCCGCGGGCCATGGTCTTACAACCCTTCTCCGGCCCAGGCCAGCCCCAGCCGCTCGAGGGTGGCCGGGGTGGGCACACCCGTCTCCGGGTCCCAGCCCATCAGCTCGTAGTAGAACCGGATGGCCCGGGCAAACCCCTCGGGGTCCAGGGCTTTGCCCGTGCGGGAGGCCGGCAGTTCCTCGAAGAACCGGGCCGGCAGCCGGTCGTCCGCCGCGGTGAAGCCCTGGCGCAGGTTGATCACCCGGCTGAGGGTATTGGCCCGCTCCCCCACCCGCAGGAGTTCCCAGTGGTCGAAGTCCTCCCACCCGGTGACCGCCCGGACCAGGGCCGCCTGCTGCTCCGGGGAGTAGGGCAGGAAGTGGCACATCACCATGGAGTCCAGGGCGTGCCGGAAGTTGACGTGGTAGTAGAAGAGCCGCATCTTCTCCTCGGCAAAGCCGTGGACCTCCTGCAGGCCGAAGCTCCCCCAGGTCTGGGCGTGCTCCCAGCTCCGGCTCCGGGTGGCGTAGGCGGTGTCGTGCATGTTGTGCATGTGGTCCGCGCCGGTGGGGCTGACGGCATAGCCCACCCCCAGGGCGTGCTTGATCCGGGGTTCGTGCATCGGGATCTCCTGGCCCTTGACGTGGAGGGCGAACGCCTCGGCCTCCGGCCCCAGTTCCCGGGCCGCCCGGGCCACCCCCTCCGCCAGCAGGTCCCCGAGCCCCCGGCGGAAGGCGATGGCCTCCACCAGGGCCAGCATCGTCTGGGCGTTGCCCCAGCTGAGGTCCAGGCCGCCGGCCCGGTCCGGGCCCAGGAGCCCGCGCTCCGCGGCCTCCATGGCGAAGGCGATGACCGCCCCGGTGCTGATGCTGTCCAGGCCGTAGGCGGCGGTCAGCTCATTGGCCTTGGCCAGGGCGTAGAGGTCGCTCACCCCGCAGAGGTTCCCCAGGGCGGAGAGGGTCTCGTACTCGGGGCCGCCGTAGCGCCGGTCGACCCGATAGGGGGACTCGAGCTCCACCACCCGCTTGCACCGAACTGCGCAGGCGGCGCAGGTATCCCGCTTCACCAGGATGGTGTCCCGCATCCGCTCGCCGGAGTACTCCTCCGCCCGGTCCCAGGAGCCCGCCCGGAAGTTCCACACCGGCAGGCCGCCCGAGCCGTTCAGGCTGAGGACGCCATTGGCGGTACCCAGGTCGTGGAGGCTCTTCACCAGGTTCAGGTTCTGGCCCATCCACTTCTGGATGGCCGCCACCCCGGCGGGGTCCGCCACCTCCATCCGGCCGCCGGCGCCCATGGGGGCCAGGGCGGCGATACCCTTGAGGTTCTTCGCCCCCATCACCGCGCCCAGGCCGGTCCGTCCTGCGAAGTGGCTCCGGTCCTGGACCACGCAGGCAAACCGAACCCGGTTCTCCCCCGCCGGGCCGATGAGGGCCGTCCGCACCCGGTCGGAGCCCAACTCTGCCCGGATCGCGTCCTCCGCGTCGCCGGTGGTGAGGCCCCAGAGGTGCCGGGCGTCCCGGATCTCCACCTGGCCGTCGTGGACCCAGAGGTAGACCGGGGCCTCCGCCCGGCCCTTCACCACGATGGCGTCGATGCCGGCCCGCTTCACCTCTGCCCCCACGTAGCCGCCGCCCTCGGCGCAGCCAAAGCCCCCGGTGAGGGGCGAGAGGGCCCCCACCGCGTTCCGGCCCTGGCCGGAGACCGCCGCGCCGGTGATCACCCCCGGGGCGAAGATGAGGCAGTTCTCCGGGCCCAGGGGATCGGCCCCCGGCGGCACCTCCCGGGCGAGGTAGTAGGCCACCAGAGCCTTGCCGCCGAGGTAGGTGCGGAAGAAGGCATCCCCGGGCGCCTCGTACTCCACCCGCCCGGTGGTGAGGTCCACATGGGCGATGCGGTTGTGATAACCCTTCGGCATCCTAAGCCACCACCCTCAGGAGAAGACCCATTCGACAACAGGCGGGCCGGCCCCTGCCCGGGGCCGGCCCGCCGAGCCGGCCTACTGCCCCCGGTACTTGCGGACCAGGGTTTCCATCACCTCGGCCGGGATCGGCTCCGGGCTGCCCAGCTGGGCAGCCAGGTGATAGATCTGGGCCATCTCCTCCACCCGGGCGGCGGTGAGGGTCGCCTCTTCTACCGTCCGCCCCACCGCCACCACCCCGTGGCGGGCCAGAAGGCAGGCCTGAGCCTCAGCCAGGGCCGCCACCGCGGCCTCCCCCACCTCCGGGGTGCCGGGCATGGCAAAAGGCGCCACCGGCACCCGGGTGCCCACCAGGGCCATCTCGATCAGCACTGGCGGCAGTTCCCGCTCCAGGACGGCCAGGGCCGTGGCATAGGGGGAGTGGGTGTGGGCGATACCGCCCACATCGGGCCGGCGCCGGTAGATCACCAGGTGCATCGGCAGCTCCGACGAGGGGCGGCGCCCCCCTTCCACGACCTCCCCGTCCAGGTTCACCACCACGATGTCCTCCGGGGTCATCTTCTCGTACGCGAGGCCGCTGGGGGTGACGGCCACCAGGCCGGTCAGCGGGTCCCGGGCGCTCCAGTTGCCGCTGGTGCCCCGGACCAGCCCGCTGCGGTAGCTCCTCACCGCCGCCGCGCACACCTGCTCCCTGAGCGATGCCAGCAACATCCGAACCTTCCTCCCTGGAGCCATCCGGCCGGGGACGCGCGGGGGCCAGACGACCCGGCCGCGTCAGCTCGCCCTGACCTATCGGCTCGCCCGAATCGCTAGTCGGCTCGCCCTAATTGTACCGGCCGGTGCGGCGGCAGAAAAGCCACGGGGGCGGAAGCAGGACGTCTGCGGCGGAGGGAGGAGAGCCGGCCGGGGGTTGACAGGAGGAAGGCTAGCCGGGGCAAATTTAAAAGCAGGGGAGTCCCTCTCCCACTGAACCCGGTGTTGTCCCGGGGGCCCAATCCGCCCTAGGGCCGGGCCAGAGGTGGCCTGGGACTGCCTCAGGAGAAGGTTGGGGGAAAGGAGGATCTGAGGGATGGCACCCAAGAAGATCCTGATGGTGGTAGGCGACTTCGTGGAAGACTATGAGGTCATGGTCCCGTTCCAGGCCCTGCAGATGGTGGGCCACATCGTGCACGCGGTCTGCCCGGGCAAGAAGGCCGGCGAGAAGGTTCGGACCGCGGTGCACGACTTTGAGGGGGACCAGACCTACAGCGAAAAGCCCGGTCACAACTTCACCCTCAACGCCACCTTCGACGAGATCAAGCCGGAAGAGTACGACGCCCTGGTCATCCCCGGCGGCCGCGCGCCGGAGTACATCCGCCTGAACAACGACGTGCTGAGGATTGTCCGGCACTTCGCCGAGGCTGACAAGCCCATTGCCTCCCTGTGCCACGGCCTGCAGGTGCTGGCTGCGGCCGGAGTGCTCAAGGGCCGGTCCTGCACCGGGTACCCGGCGGTGGCGCCGGAGATCCGGGCCGCTGGCGGCGAGTGGGTGGATGTGCCCGTCGACAAGGCCTACGTCCACGGCAAGCTGGTGACCGCCCCGGCCTGGCCGGCCCATCCGGAGTGGCTGGCCAAGTTCCTGGAGGTGCTGGGCACCCGGATCGAGCCGTGAGCGGGGCCAAGGCGGTGGCCTGAGCCCCGGGCACGAGGCTCCCGGGTGGCGGCGGAGCCCCGTCGTCCAAGCATGGTCGCCGGAGACATGGAAAGTACGGGCCGGCAGGGACCTCCCTGCCGGCCCGCTTCGTCTTCCGGGACTATCCAAAGAGGGCGCTGACCACCACCAACAGCACGCCGGAGGTCAGCCAGGCCAGGGTGGTGGGCACCGACCAGGTCAGGATCTGCTCCCGGACGTCGGTGATCCCCTGCATCCGGTTGACCACCCAGAAGAAGCTGTCGTTGAAGTAGCTGAAGACAAAGGCGCCCATGGCCGCGGACTGGGCGGCGAAGACAGGATTGACCCCGAGCTTCGCCAGAATCGGTGCGGTGATGGAGGAAGCGGTCAGCATCGCCACCGTCCCGGAGCCCTGGACCAGCCGGACCAGGGTCGCCACCACGAAGGGCAGCAGCACCGGGGGCAACGGGCTGGCGGTAATAAGTTCGGCCACGTACTGGCCGGCGCCGCTGTCCCGGAGCACCTGGCCCAGGGCGCCGCCGGCGCCGGTGACCAGAATGATGATGCCCGCCGACTGCACCCCCACCTCCATCTCCTTCAGGATCTCCCGCCGGGTGTACCGGGCCCCCAGGCCATACACGGCCAGGAGGAGACCAATGAGGACCGCCATCACCGGGTTTCCGAGGAAGATCAGAGCGGCGGCCACGGGACCCTCCAGTCACTGCCCCTCGGTTCGGAGCATCAACCGGGGCGCTCGCCGCCCCGGCCTTCCATAGGAGGCCGACGGCCATGGCGCCGGTACCGGAGTATCATCTGCACCTGGACCCGGGGGACCTGCGGTGGCTGAAGGCCCACCCCGGCACGAAGCGCTGCTTTCCGGGCTGCCTTCAGGTCAGCGCCGACCGGTGGCCCATCTGGCTGGGGTATCGGGGGCGCTACTCCCGGCTCTTCCCCAAGGCTTCCTTCGACCTCTGGTTCCCCCCGGAGGCGCGCTTCCACGGCCACCGGCAGCTGCATCTCAGCGCCGCCTACCGGGACCCATCCCTTCTGCGGGGCCGCCTGTCCCTGGAACTCTCCGCGGCCCTGGGGGTCCCGGCCCCCCAGGCCTGGCACGCCTGGGTCACCCTGAACGGGGAGCCCCAGGGCCTCTACACCGTCGTCGAGTCGGTCAACCGGGACTGGCTTCTGCGGCGGGGCCTGCCGGACGGCCCGCCAAACGTTACGGGGAACTCTGGGAAGAAGCCCTGGCCGGCCCCCTCGTCGCCGACCGCATCGCGAGCCGGCTGGAGGCCCTCTACACCGCCATTCGGGCCGCGGGGCTCGCCGACCCCCGCAAGCCCTACCGCAAGAGCACCTTCCGGCGGGAGCCCGCCCGGATCCGCCGGTATGCCGCGGAGCGGACCGCCTTTGTCCGCCAGCACCTTGCCGACCTCCGCACCGGGAGCGATGGCGCCACACCCCTCTGAAGGGTTTGACAATCCCATCTGCGCTCCGGCGCAATGGAAGTAGCAGCGCCCTTGGATGTGGCAGCGCCCTGTCAGGGAGGTCACCGCCATGTCCCGACCCCAGGTCTTCGTCACCCGCCGGATCCCGGCGCCTGCCCTCGCGATCCTGGAGGAGGCATGCGACTGCCGGGTGTGGGAGTACGAGGAGGAGCTGTGCCCGCCGGAGGTGCTGGCCCGGGAGATGGCCCGGGTCCATGGGCTCCTGACCATGGCCACCGACCGGATCGACCCGGCCTGGATCGCCGCCGCCCCCCGGCTGCGGGTCATCGCCAACATGGCCGTGGGCTACGACAACATCCCCGTCCAGGCCGCCACCGAACACGGGGTGCTGGTCACCAACACCCCGGGGGTGTTGGATGAGACCACCGCGGACCTGGCCTTCGCCCTGATGCTGGCCGCGGCCCGGCGGCTCTACGAGGGTCAGCGGACCATTGTGGAGGGCCGGTGGAAAGGCTGGTACCCGAGCTTTCTCACCGGCCAGGACGTCCACAGCGCCACCCTGGGGATCGTCGGCGCCGGCCGGATCGGCCGGGCGGTAGCCCGGCGGGCCCGGGGCTTTGACATGCGGATCCTCTACCACAACCGCCGGCGCCGTCCCGACCTGGAGGCCGAAGTCGGGGCCGAGTACCGCTCCCTGGACGACCTCTTGCGCGAGTCGGACTTTGTGATGGTGCTCGTCCCCCTCACCCCGGAGACCCGGGGGATGTTCGGCGCCCGCGAATTCAGCCTGATGAAGCCCACCGCGGTCTTCGTCAACGTCAGCCGGGGCCCGGTGGTGGACGAGGCCGCCCTCTACGACGCCCTGGTGACCGGGAAGATCTGGGCCGCGGCCCTGGACGTCTTCAGCGAGGAGCCGGTGCGCCCCGACCACCCCCTCCTCTCCCTGCCCAACGTCACCGCCACCCCCCACATCGGCTCGGCTTCGGTGGCCACCCGGCTGCGGATGGCCACCCTTGCTGCAGAGAACCTGGTGGCGGCCCTCACCGGCCGGCGGCCCCCAACCCCCGTCAACCCCGAGGTCCTGGACCGCCCGGAGTGGCAGGGAGAGGGAAGCCAGGGCTGAGGTAGCGGAGCGCCATGGCCCGGCCTGCAGACCCTGGCCCCGACGCCGCTGTAACCGCGCCGCTGTAAAGCGCAAGCGGAGACCGGTCACAGCCGGGGACGAGCCCCGGCGGCCGGTCTCCGCTTCTGCCTGAAAAGCCCGGAGAGGCTGCAGAACCTGCCCCGGTATCAGGGAGAACGAAAGGAGGCCGTAGCCGCGTCACGAATTCGGATGGCCAAACGCAACAGGGACCGAAAGGAGGCAGTGTCATTCATGCGAGGAGCCCTTTTCGCCACCTTCGGGCTTATCCTCCTCCTGGGCCCGTCGCTCGTCCTGCTGGGCTGGCTCCTTTGGATGGCCCACCGGGCGGTTCGGGCCCTGGAGTCCATCGCCGACGCGCTCCAGAAGCGCAACTGGCAGTAAGGAACCGGGACCCGGGTGCGGCCTGCTGGCCCTCACAGGGTCTCCAGCAGCCGGGCGATGAGGGCCGTCCGGGGCACCAGGTGGCTGACCTCCAGGTACTCCCCCTCGGTGTGGATCCCGGCCCCCGCAGCCCCGAGGCCGTCCAGGGTGGGCAGCCCCACCCCGGCGGTGAGGTTGCCGTCGCTCGCGCCGCCCACCGCCGCTTCCCCGACGGCGTAGCCGAACTCCGCCGCCAGGCGCCGGGCGTGCTCATAGAGCTGCGCCACCGCCGGCGTCCGCTCCAGGGGCCAGCGGCCCACCCCGCCGACGATCTCCACCCGGGCCTCGGGATGGGCGGGGCGGAGGGCCCGGATCGCCGCGTCCACCTCTTCCGCCGCCGCCCGGGTCCAGAACCGGACGTCCACCTCTGCGGTGGCCCGCTCCGCCACCACGTTGCTCCGGGTGCCCCCGGCCATCACCCCGACGTTGACGGTGGTGCCGGTCTCGGGATCCGACAGAGCGTGGAGGGCCTGGACCAGCCGGGCCAGTTCCAGGTTGGCGCTCACGCCGGCGAAGTAGTCGTTGCCGGCGTGAGCCGCCCGGCCGATGACCGTAAGGCGGTAGCCGGCAGTCCCTTTCCGGGCGGTCTTCAGGGCCCCGCCGGGGCCGGCGGTCTCCAGCACCAGGGCGTAGGCCGCCTCTCGGGCGAGGGCCTCAATCCGCGGCCGGGAGGTGGGGCTGCCCACCTCCTCGTCACAGGTGATGAGGTAGACCACCGGCCGGGGCAGGGACCGGCCCAGGTCCCGGAGGGCCCGGAGGGCGTAGAGGCCCATCACCAGGCCGCCCTTGGTGTCCGCGATCCCCGGCCCGTAGGCCCGGTCCCCCTCGACCCGGAAGGGGGCCCGGGCCAGGGTGCCCAGGGGGTGGACGGTGTCCAGGTGGGCAAGGAGCAGGGCCGGCTTCCGGTCACCGGCGCCGGAGCCGCCGGGCCACCGGGCCTCCAGGTGGGGGCCGTAGCCGGGGGCCGGGTGGCGCCGAACCTCCGCCCCCAGGTCGGCCAGCCAGGCCGCCACCTGGTCCGCGGCGGCGCTCACCGCCGCCTCCTCCCGGCTGGGGGACTCCAGGGCCACCAGCCGGCCGATGTCCGCCAGCATCTCCTCCCGCCGGGCGGTGAGGTAAGTAATCAGGTCTGCGGGCATGGCGATCCTCCTTCCGCTGCGAGGGGCCTCACGATCAGGCCCCTCCTGCCGTCCCTGGGGGGTCGATTCCTGCCCTCCCTGGGGGATCGATGGAATAGCGCATGGTGGGCCGGGTGGGGGAGCGCCGGGCCACCTGCACAAACCCCGCCTGCCGGAAGGCCGAGGCCCTCCTTCCCTGCGGTGCCTGGGCCCGAGCGGTCCCCGGGCCTGGCCCGCACCGGATGTACCGGGTCCAAGATGGTCGTGACCGTGGCAAAACCATTCGCCATCGCCCGGGAGGCAGTCCTGCCGCCAGGCCCAGGACCGCCCCGGGCCAGCCTCGCGGGGGTGGGGAAGCCGGCAACACCCCACCCGGGCCGCGGGAGGCCGGGCGATGCCCGGGGGCGCTTGGGCCCCTTCCCCCGGCTGTCCCACCGGCCCTCCGAATCAGGGTCCGTCACGGCTCGACACCACCGGGCTCGCCGCCGCCGGCAAACCGGGCCTTGCGCGGAATCCACACGGTGAACCGGGCCCCGGCCCCCGGCGCCGAATCGACGGTGATGCGACCGTGATGGGCCTCCACCACCGCCCGGGCGATGGCCAACCCCAGGCCGGCCCCATCGCCGCGCCGCCCGCCCCGGCCCCGGTAAAACCGGTCGAAGACGTGGGGCAGGTCCTCGGGGGGGATGCCCGGCCCCTGGTCCGAGACCTGGATAGCCACCCCCTCCACCCCGTCCCGGACCTCTGCCCGGGCTTCTACCGTCACCACGCCGCCCGGCGGGCTGTGGGCGATGGCGTTCCGCAGCAGATTGGTCAGCACCCGCTCCAGGGCCACCGGGTCGCAGTCCGCCGCCAGGTCCTGCGGCACGTCGGTCACCACCGTCACCGCCGCGGCCTCGGCCTGGCTCGCCAGCTCCCGGTCGGCCCGGGCCACCAGCGGGGCCAGGGGCACGTCCGGCACCAGGGGCAGGGCCGCGCCCCGCTCGTGCCGGGCCAGGAGCAGGAGGTCGTCTACCAGCCGGCCCAGCCGCTCCACATCCGCCAGGGCATCGGCCAGAGCCCGGCGATACCCCTCGGCGTCCCGGGGGTGGCGGAGGGCCACCTCCAGCCGGGTGCGCAGGGCACCGAGGGGCGTGCGCAGCTCGTGGGCGGCATCGTCGACGAACCGGGCCTGGGCCCGGAAGCCGGCCTGGAGCCGGTCCAGCATCCCGTTCAGCACTTCGACCAGGCGCGCCACCGTCTGGTCCTCGCCGGCGATCCGGGGGCGGATCCGGGTGTCCAGGCGGCTGGGGCCGATGGCCGCGACGGTGGCCGCCACCTCCCGCAGAGGCGCGTAGGCCTGGTGGGCCACCCAGAAGACGATGAGGGAGGTGACGGGGATGGCGGCCGCCGCCACCGCGCCCAGATGCCGCAGGACGTGGCGCATCTCCCCGGCCAGGGCGCCGGCCGCGGTGGTGGCCACCCGGACGGAGCCGCCGGGCAGGAAGATGGTCGCCACCCGCACGGTGCGCCGGGAGGGCCAGAGCAGCTCGTGCCAGGCCTCCGGCAGCCAGCGGAACAGCCGCCGGAGTTCCCACTCCTCCTCGTCCTCGTCTTCCTCGTGCCGGGGCGGCACCCGAACGGTGTGGAAGTCGACCCGGTACGGCGGGAGGACTCGGGCGCCGTCTCCGCCAGGCTCCACCCCGTCCTCTCCGGCGCTGCCAAGGGCCGCGGTGACCAGCGCACTGTCCACCGCCCGGCGCACCGTCAGCGCGGTGCTGACGTACACCCCGCCCAGGACCAGGACCAGCACGGCCGCCTGCAAGGCGGCCGCGATCAGGGCGATCCGGATGGGGAAGTTGCGCCTCAGGACCTTCCGCACGGCTCTCCCTCCAGCACGTACCCGACGCCCCGGACCGTCCGCAGGTAGTCGTGGTTGCCCGCGACAAGGGCGATCTTCCGGCGCAGGTTGCGGATGTGGGCTTCAATCAGGTTGTCCGACGCCTCCCAGGGCTCGGGCCAGGCCACCTCCGCCAGCCGCTCCCGGGAGAGCACCTGGCCGGGGTGGCGGAAGAAGGCCTCCATCAGGGCGTACTCCCGGGGGGTGAGGGCCACCGACCGGTCCCCGCACCGGAGCCGGCGAGCAGCCGGCTCCAGGACCAGGGGCCCCACCCGCAGGTCCACCAGGGGGGCCCGGCCCCGACGGGCCAGGGCCTCGAGCCGGGCGACCAGCTCCGCAAAGGCGAAGGGCTTGCAGAGGTAGTCGTCGGCGCCGGCCCGGAGGCCGGTCACCCGGTCGGCCACCGCGTCCAGGGCGGTGAGCATCAGCACCGGGGTCTGCAGCCCCTGCCGGCGCCACCGGGCGAGCAGCTCCTCTCCCCGGCCGTCGGGGAGGAGCCGGTCCAGGATGATCACGTCGTAAGTCCGGTCCCGGAGGAAGAGGTCGGCCTCGGCACCGTCGGCGGCCAGGTCCACCTGGAAACCCTCCTCCCGGAGGCCCCCCGCCAGGGTTGGGCCGAGGCTCGGGTCGTCTTCCACCAGCAGGATCCGCACCGCCGAACCCTCCCTGGTCCGCCTAACCCCCTCTGGCCCGTCGGGGCACCGCCGCCCGGCCGAGGCGCAGCCCGAGCACCCCGGCGAAGGACGCGGCGGTGAGGGCATAGAGGGCCTGGGCCCAGGGGAGCCGGGTGTCAGTGCCCAGGACCACGCCGTGGGCCAGGGCCAGGAGGTACGCCGGAATCGACAGCCGGTGGGTCCAGCGCCAGAGGCGGGTGTCGATCCGCCCGAGGAGATAGGAGGTGATCTGCACCCCGAGGGCGGCGTAGAGGCTGTAGACCCCCAGGGCCACCGCCCCGGGGCGGTAACGGGCGGCAAAGGGCAGCAGGATCCCGGCCAGGGTGAAGGGCTCCCAGGGGTCGTACAGGAGGATCACCACGTGGACGGTCGCCGCGTACAGGGCCCAGGCCGCGGCCCAGCGGTGGACGGCCATCACGAGGTCCCCCGGCAGGGCCCGACCCGTCAGCCGTCCGGCCTGTAGGAGGCCGGTGACCGCGGCCAGCCACAGCAGCAGGTAGGCAAAGAGCCCGGCGCTGCGGGTCAGGATCCAGGTCCCAAGGGCATGGTCAATCCACGGCAGCATCGGCGATCCGCTCCAGTTCCTTGCTCATGCGGACGGTGCCGTCCTCCGCCACTACCAGGGCCAGGGCGCCATGGGCCTCAGCCCAGGGGATGGCCGCCTCGGGGCCCAGGACCAGGCAGCCCTTGGTGAGGGCCTCGGCCAGCGTCGCCCGGGGTGCAATGACGGTGGCGGCCACGGCCCCGGCGGCAGCCGGCCGGCCGGTGCGGGGGTCCAGGATGTGGTGGCACCAGGCATCCCCCCGGCGCCACCGCCGCCCGAGGGTGTCGGAGGTGCACACCGCGCCGCCGGTCAGGGACAGGGCCAGGAGGGTGCAGTCGGGCCGGAAGGGATCGGCCACGGCTACCGGCCAGGCCAGGTCCGGGTCCCGCTCCCGTTCCGCCCGGGGGATCGCCACCCGCAGGTCGCCGCCCACGTCCGCAGCCGCCGGGCCGAACCGGGAAAGGGCCCGGGCCGCCCGATCCGCGGCCCAGCCCTTGGCCAGCCCGCCCAGGTCCAATTGGACCCCCTCCGGCCGCTCCACCAGGTACCCGCCGTCCGGAAGCCGCAGCACCTGCACCTGCTGCCACCGGCCCCCTGGGGCCGGGCTTGGCCCCGGAGAACCGGCGCTCGGCCCCGGGGAAGCGGCGCTGAGTCCTGGGGAACTGGCGCTCGGCCCCGGGGAACTGGCGCTTAGCCCCGGGGAGCCGGCGGGGGCGGGCCTTGCCCCTTGGAAGAGGTCGGCCAGGGGCCGGTCATACCCGGCCGCCACCAGCTCGGGCAGGAGGGTCGGGTCGAAGAGCCCGCCGGTGCGCCGGGCCGCGACCAGGGCCGCGGCCAGCACCTCCCCCAGAAGCGGCGAGACCACGTGGTACCGGCCCGGCGCCCGGTTCAGCCGGGAAAGCTCGCTCTCCGGGTCAAAGCGGTTAAGGACCCGGTGGACATGCCGGAACCACTCCTCCCACCGGCTGAGGGCCGCTTCCGCCTCGCCGACCCGCCCGAACTCCGGCCGCACGTAGAGCGCCACCTCGGTGCCCATCGCCGAAAACCGGCGGGTCAGGGTCTCCACGGCGGAACACCCCCGTCGGTGCGGCCCCCACCGGCGGCCCCGATGCCGGCGCCGGCCTCTGGCCCCCGGCGGCTAGGACCGGCGGGAGCGGAGGGGCGGCAGGGGCTGGCCGGAGGACGGCGGGCGCAGGTAGCCGGGGGCCGCCTGGCCGGGAACGGCCCGGCCGGGGAGGGCCCGGCGCCCTCGCCTTTCATGCTCATACTCATCTTCTTCGTCGTCCCAGTCGTCGTCCTCGTGATGTTCATCGTCGTCCCAGTCGTCGTCCCAGTGGAAATCAAGGAGAGGGGTAAGGGCCGGGCCCTCGCCGCCGCCCGGGGCGGTACCCGGCCACGCCCCGGCGCCGGCCCCGCCGGAGCCGGCGGTCGCGCCGGCGGTCCCCGCTCCGGTTTCCCCGACGTCCCCACCCAGGCCCGGGTCCCAGGCCGCGAGGGAGGCCTGCTCGGAGCGGATAACGCCGCCGAGAATGGCGGTGCCTACAGCGACGCCGGCCACGGTCAGCACAAAGCGGACGAGGGGGCTGTTTCCCTTGGACAAGGCGCTCTCCCTCCAGGCAGCAGTGGTATCCGCCGGGCAATAGAATAGATCAACCGCCTGAAGAGAACCTGAAGCGCCGGGGGCAACCAGGTAGGTCGAGGCCGCGCGGGTCGCAAGCACACATCGAGTAGGAGGGGGTGGCTAACCCCCGTCCTCTCACACCACCGGACATGCGGG
>JAKKUO010000095.1 GCA_021890795.1 Bacillota bacterium
TGCCGCCCCCGGGCGGTTTCCTTCTCGCTCTTCTGCCTCGCTCTTCTGCGCCTACCGGGCCGGCTGCGCGGCTACCAGCCGCTCCCCGAGGCTCTTGGCCACCTGCCAGATATCCCCGGCCCCCATGGTGAGAACCAGGTCGCCGGGCCGAACCTGCTCCAGCAGGTAGGCTACAATCCCCTCCTTGTCGGGGATGAGCACCACGGGGCGACCCGTCCGGGCCTGGATCCGCTCCGCCAGCACCTGGCTGGAGACCCCCGGGATCGGCCGCTCTCCGGGAGGGGAGTAGATCTCCGTCAGCACCAGGACGTCGGCGTCGTCAAAGGCCCGGGTGAACGCCTCCATCAGGTGATAAGTACGGGTGTACCGCTGGGGCTGGAAGACCGCCACCACCCGGCCGCCGCCCCGGCCGGACGCCACCTCCCGGGCTGCCCGGAGGGTGGCCTGGATCTCCGTGGGATGGTGGGCGTAGTCGTCTACCACCAGGACGCCCTGGGCCTCGGCGATGATCTGGAACCGCCGCTTGGCGCCGCTGAACTTTGCCAGGGTGCGGGCCATGTCGGCAAAGGAGAGGCCGAGCCAGTCCCCCACCGCCAGCGCGGCCAGGGCGTTGAGGACGTTGTGCTGCCCCGGGACTCGGAGCCGGACCTCGCCCAGGTCCCGGCCGCCCCGAACCGCGACGAAGGCCATGCCGCCGGCCACCGGGCGGATCTCTCTGGCACTCCAGGCGGCCTCGGGCCCCAGGCCGTAGAGGATCACCCGGGGCGCCCCCGGCCGGCCCATCTGCTCCCGGGCCAGGGCCAGCACCCGGGGGTCGTCGGCGCAGGCAACGATCAGGCCGTCGCCCCGGACCTGCCCCAGGAACTGCCGGTAGGCCGCGAGGACCTGGCCAAAGTCGCCGCCGTAGTGCTCGAGGTGCTCCGGCTCGATGTTGGTGACCACCGCGACAGTGGGGTAGTAGCGGAGAAAGCTCCGGTCGCTCTCGTCGGCCTCGGCCACCACGTAAGGTCCGGAACCCAGCCGGGCGTTGCCGCCGAGCTCAGGCACCTCGCCGCCGATGAGCGCGGTGGGATCCAGGCCGCCCTCCGCCAAGATCAGGGCCAGCATCGCGGTGGTAGTGGTCTTGCCGTGGGTACCGGTGACTGCGATCCCCGACTGCCGGTTGAGAAACTCCGCCAGCAGTTCGGAGCGGTGCAGCACCTTGAGCCCCCGGGCCCGGGCGGTCTGCAGCTCCAGGTTCTCCGCCGGCACGTCGGTGCTGTAGACCACCACATCGGCGCCCTCGACGTGGGCCGGGTCATGGCCGATAAAGACCTGGGCCCCGGCGGCCCGGAGCTTCTCCACCCGTTCGCTGGGCCGGGCGTCGCTGCCGGTGACGGTAAACCCCATCTGCAGCAGCACCCGGGCCAGCCCGCTCATGCCATACCCGCCGATGCCGATAAAGTGGACCCGCTGGCCTTGTCGAATCGCGTTCACCTGCCGGGGGCCACCGGGATCGGCCCCCATTCCCTCCTTAATCTCAAGGGTACATGGGTTGCAGCGGAACGGGGTTACCATCCTATGCAGCCGGGGGCGATGGGGGGCCTCACTCCCCCGCCAGCTCCGCCTTGTACACCTGGGCCCTTTCCTCGTACGACCGGCACCCGGCCCGGATCAGCCGCTCCACCTCTTCCTCGGTGAGGGTCCGGACCAGCCGGGCCGGCACCCCCATCAAGAGGGACCGGGGCGGGAACTCCTTCCCCTCGGGCACCAGGGCGCCAGCGGCCACCACGGAGCCGTCGCCAATCTTCGCCCCATTCAAGATGATAGCCCCCATGCCCACCAGGCAATCGTTGCCGATGGTGCAGCCGTGGACAATCGCCTGGTGGCCGATGACGCACCCTTCGCCGATGGTGCAGGGAAAGCCCGTGTCCGTATGGATCATGCACAGATCCTGGATGTTGGTCCGGGCCCCGACGGTGATGGGGGCGTAATCCCCCCGGAGCACCGCGTTGAACCAGATGCTGGCCCGGGGCCCCACGGTGACGTCGCCGATGATGCGGGCACCCGGAGCCACAAAGACGGTGGGGTCAATCCGGGGCTCAACCCCCCGGTGCCGGTAGATGGCCATGGGTACCACACCCTCCTCGCCGCTGGTATACCTGTGGGGAGACGGAAGAAGCCCCGCCACAGGGATTCGCCGCCCGGGCCACCACCCCTGCCGGACCCCTCCGGCCCTGTGGGCCGCTACGGGCGGGTCCGGCGGGCACTCAGTGCACCGGCCAGGTGCCGGGCGCCCCAGGCCAGGGTCTTCCCCGCCAACCGGGCCCCCCAGGCCAGGGCCCGCCCCGTGGCCTTGGCCGCCCCCCGGACCGCGGCGGCCAGGGCCGCCTGGACCGCCGCCAGGTCCGCCTCCAGGTCCGCTAGGGTGAGGCCCTGCGCGGCGAGGTGACGGTCCCGCACCTCCGGGGGCAACCGGTCCAGGGCCTTGCGGATCGCGGTGAGGAGGACCAGGAGGTCGTCGAGCTGCCCCACCACCGGGATGAAACCGGGCACCAGGTCCACGGGGGAGAGGCTGTAGGCCGCCCCGATCGCCAACAGCCCTTTCTGGTACCGGCTCAGCCGCGGTTCCCGGGCCAGGGCCCAGAGGAGTTTCATGTACGCCGGCAGCCGCTGCACCACCGGCTTCAGGGCCTCGGCATGCTCCCGCATCCGCCGTCCTCCCCTCCTTCCGGCGCGGCTCCCCCCGGCTCACCGGCCCGGGGCCGGAGGATCCGGACCGGCACCCCCCCGGCCAGCGCCCCGGGGGGCACGTCCTTGTTCACCAGGCTCATGGCGGAGACCACCGCACCCTCGCCGATCTCCACCCCGGGGAGCACCGTGGTGTTGGCGCCGATCATCGCCCCCCGGCGGATCACCACCGGGCCGGTCCGCCACTCGTTCACCAGGAACTCGTGGCAGAGGATCACCGAGTTGTAGCCGATGACCACGTTGTCCTCGATGGTGATGAGATGCGGGAAGAAGATGTCGAAGACCGCCGCCAGGCCGACGGAGACGTTCTTGCCCACTTTCATCCCCGTCAACCGGTAGAGGAAGGACTTGAGCGTCAGGGAGGGCGCGTACTTGGCCGCGTAGATGCAGAGGAAGTTCCAGACCACCCGGAGGGGGTGGACGTACCGGGGCCAGTACTGCAGGGAATTGAGGGGGCCCGGGCTGGGGTGCCGCTCAATCCGCCGCATCGCTCCACCCCGCCCTAACCGCTCAGGATCCCCAGGTTCGGGTCGGCGCTGAGGCTCAGGTCATCGACCCGGCCGCCGTAGCGCCAGGCGTAGTAGCCGGCCGCGGCGATCATCGCCGCGTTGTCGGTGCAGAGGGCCAGGGGCGGAGCGAAGACCCGGATCCCCAGGGGCTCGGCCCGCCGGGAGACCTCTGCCCGGAGGGCCCCGTTGGCCGAGACCCCGCCGGCCAGCAGGAGGGTGCGTACGCCCTTCTCCACCGCCGCCCGGACGGCCTTCTCCGCCAGCACCTCCACCACCGAAGCCTGGAAGGCCGCGGCCAGATCCGCCGGGGCCGGGGGATTGGGCCCCCGGACCAGGTGGAGCACCGCGGTCTTCAGGCCGCTGAAGCTGAAGTCGTAGGTCCCCTCCAGCCAGGCCCTGGGGAAAGGCACCGCCGCCGGGTCCCCCTGGGCCGCCAGCCGCTCCAGATGCGGCCCGCCGGGATAGGGGAGGCCCAGCAGCCGGGCCACCTTGTCAAAGGCCTCCCCCGCGGCATCGTCCCGGGTGCGGCCCAAAAGCTCCATCCGGCCGTGGCCCTCCATGTAGATGAGATCCGTGTGCCCGCCGGAGACCACCAGGCAGACCAGGGGGAACTCCGGGACCTCAGGGAGCAAGAAGTTGGCGTAGATGTGCCCCTGCAGGTGGTTCACCCCGACAAAGGGCTTGTCCAGGGCAAAGGCCAGGGCCTTGGCAGCGGTCAGCCCCACCAGGAGGGTCCCCACCAGCCCCGGCCCCTGGGTGGCGGCGATGAGGTCCACCTGGTCCAGGGTCACCCCCGCCTGGTCCAAGGCCTCCCGGAGCACGGGCAGAAGGCTCTCCAGGTGCTGCCGGGAGGCGATCTCCGGCACCACCCCGCCGTACTTCCGGTGCAGGTCGATCTGCGATGCCACGGCGTTTGCCAGCACCCGGCGGCCGTCGGCCACCAGGGCCACCGCGGTCTCGTCACAGGAGGTCTCAAAGCCAAGGACCAGGGTCACCGGCCCGTCCCTCCCTTCTCCCTGTCCGCCTCCGTCTCTGCGCCCGCCGGGGGCTTTCCGGCCAGCCCGGCGGCGATCGCGGCCCGGGCCAGGGCGTCGCAGCGCTCGTTCAGTTCGTGGCCGGCGTGGCCCCGGAGCTTCCGCCACTCCACCTTGTGGATCCGGCAGAGGGCCAAAAGCTCCTGCCACAGGTCCTGGTTCTCCACCGGCTTCTTGTCCGCGGTCCGCCAGCCGTTCCGCTGCCACTTCTCGATCCAGCCCTGCTGGAAAGCGTTCACCAGGTAGGCGCTGTCTGAGTACAGCACCACCGCACAGGGCTCCTTCAGGGCCCGGAGCCCGGCAACGGCCGCGGTCAGTTCCATCCGGTTGTTGGTGGTCATGGGCTCGAAGCCGGAGAGTTCCTTGCGTCGGTCCCCGTAGACCAGAATCGCTGCCCAACCGCCGGGCCCCGGGTTACCGGAGCAAGCGCCGTCGGTGTAGATCTCCACCTGCTTCATGGCTCCAGTATAGGATTTCGCCGCCAGGTCTGTCCA
>JAKKUO010000096.1 GCA_021890795.1 Bacillota bacterium
GGGTACTGGGGGCCTAGCCCCCGGGAGAGTAGGTCGGTGCCCGGAGTGAGTTTTGGATATACGGCTGGGCTGCTTGACGGTAGCCCAGCCGGACCCCACCGGGGTTCGACCCGGTCTTCCCGTGGAGGGGTAGCGAAGTGGTCAAACGCGCCTGACTGTAAATCAGGTGGCTCACGCCTTCGGAGGTTCGAATCCTCCCCCCTCCACCAAGTGCGGGCGTAGCTCAATGGTAGAGCGCGACCCTCCCAAGGTCGAGGCTGCGGGTTCGATTCCCGTCGCCCGCTCCAGTTGCATCATCCTGGCGCCCAGGTGGCGCCAGACGGGGCCCGGTAGCTCAGCTGGTAGAGCAGCGGACTGAAAATCCGCGTGTCGGCGGTTCGAGTCCGCCCTGGGCCACCAGACGTGGACCGCTAGCTCAATTGGTAGAGCATCCGACTCTTAATCGGAGGGTTGAAGGTTCGAGTCCTTCGCGGTCCACCAGCGTGGGGGGTCTCACCCCCACCAGGGGGTATTACCCCCAACGTGGGCGGTTAGCTCAGTGGGAGAGCGCTTGACTCACATTCAAGAGGTCAGAGGTTCGAATCCTCTACCGCCCACCAGACAAAATGCGATGGACCCGTAGCTCGGGTCCGCTACTTGTGCGCGGTTAGCTCAGTTGGGAGAGCACCTGATTGACGTTCAGGGGGTCAGAGGTTCGAATCCTCTACCGCGCACCAACGGAGAAGCGGCAAGCCATCTTTGGCTTGCCGCTTCTCCCTTTTTTGTTTTGCCGCCCGGCCATACCCGGCGGTGGGCTATCGCGCACTGCCTCAGTGCACCGCCGGCGGGGCACCTAGTGTCGGCGTCTTGCCGGCGGCCTGGGCCGTCCGGGTCTGCTCCCGGAGGCTGACGTTGCCGAGGAATTGCGCCGCCACGAGGCCGGCGAATACCAGTGCGATGCCGGTGTAGAAGACCACGTGGAGGGAGTCGACCATCATCGCCTTGACCCCGGCGAGGAGAGGCTCCCGGAAGGCGGCGGGAATCGCCGCCTGGGCCTCAGGGCTCAGAAGGACCCGGACCAGCATCTGGGGGTCGGCGGCCGCCTCCTGGAAGAAGGCAGCTGCCGGGGGCGGTAGGGCGGCGCCGGCCTCCTGCAGCCGGGCTACCTGGCCAGCCAGCCGCTCCTGGAACTGGGCGGCCATCTGGTGGTTGAAGATCACCCCGCCCAGGGTGCTGCCCACGGTGCCGCCGATCTGCCGGAAGAACGCGGTGGCGGAGGTCACCACCCCCCGCCGGTGGGCGGGGAAGGCGTTCTGCACGGCCAGGGTGGTGATGGGCATGATCAGCCCCAGGCCGGCCCCGAGGATCATCGAGGAGGCCGTGGCCTGAAGGGCGGTGGTCTGGGGCGTCCACCGGGTCATGGTGTAGTAGCCGGCGAGGAGGATGAGGAATCCGGCGGAGAGCTGCTGCCGGTAGGAAAACCGCAGGGCGGCCCGGCCGCCCAGGACCGAGGCGACCACCATGGTGAGCATCATCGGGGTCATCACGTTGCCGGCCTGGTTGGGGTTGTAGCCCACCACCCCCTGGATGAACCAGGGGATGAAGATGACCGCCATGAACATGCCGGCGCCCATCAGGAGCCCGACGGCCTGCATCACCGCGAAGGTCCGGTTGCGGAAGAGGCTCGGGTCCAGGACCGGCTCCGGCACCCGGCGCTCAATGGCCAGGAAGAGGATGAGGAAGAGCGCCGAGCCGCCGAAGAGGGAGAAGGACTGCCACGAATCCCAGGCCCAGGCCTCGCCCCCCTGGGCCATGGCCAGCAGGAAGAGCACCACGCTGGCCATGACGGTCAGGGCCCCCAGCCAGTCCACCGGGCGGCGCTCGCCCCGGGATTCCTGGTAGAAGAGGAACATGCACGCCATGGCGATCAGGCCGAGGGGAAAGTTGATGTAGAAGATCCACCGCCAGGAGAAATGGTGGGTGATCCAGCCCCCGAGCTTTGGCCCCAGGACCGAGGCCAGGCCGAAGACCCCGCCGAAAAGCCCCTGCATCCGGGCCCGGGCCTCCCCCGGGAAGAGGTCGCCGACGATGGTGAAGACCACGGGCATCACCATGCCGCCGCCAATCCCCTGCAGCGCCCGGAAGAGGATGAGCTGCAGCATGCTCTCGGCGGCGCCGCAGAGCATGGAGCTGCCCACGAAGAGGCCCATGCCGATGAGGTAAAAGATCTTCCGGCCGTAGATGTCCGCCAGCTTCCCCACCACGGGCACCACCGCGGTGGAGGCCAGCAGGTAGGCGGTGATCACCCAGGTGAACTGGTCCTCGCCGTGAAGCTCCGCGATCATCCGGGGAAACGCGGTATCGACGATGGTCTGGTCCAGGGCGGCCACCAGCATGCCCACCAAGAGCCCTGCCAGGACCAGACCCTTCTTCTCCTGCTCTCTCACTCGTCCTCACTCCCATCGCGGGTTGTCCCCCGGGCAGTCTGCTGCATCCCGGGCCCGGCGGACCCAGGGCCCTGCCCGTCCTGGAGGGCTCGGTGCATCCTCTCGAGGAGGGAGACAAACTCGGCTACTTCGGACTCGCTGAGCCCCCCGAGGAGTTCCGCCCAGGCCTCCCGCCGCTCCGCCGCGGCCCGGGCGAGCCGGGCCCGGCCTTCGGCGCTGAGGGCCACGTAGACCACCCGCCGGTCGGCCTCGTCCCGGCGCCGGGTGACGAGGCCCTGGCGCACCAGCCGGTCAACGAGGCCGGTGACCCCGGGTACCGACAGGTGCAGGAGGGCCGCCAGGTCCGAGATCCGCAGTTCGCCCCGGGCTGCCAGCAGCCGGAGCAGGGGGTACTGGCTGGGGGAGATCCCGGTCTGCTCCAGCCGGCGCTGGACATGGCGGAAGAACTGGTGGGAGAGCTCCTCAATCCGGTCCAGGTAGGGGGTCAGCCACTGCTGTTCCATGGTCCCTCCCTATTCTGTAATCGCACTAGTAGTTAGCGTCGTTACAGACTACAGACTCCTTCATCATAGCGCGGCCCTGATCCCCCGTCAACGGGGAGGTGCATGGGGATGTGCAGAGGCCCGGTGCCTTGCCGGGGTGCGGACGGCCGGGGAGGGATGGCCCCGGGCCCCCCGGCCGGTAGGATCCCGGCCCTCCGCGGGGAAGATCCGGATATGACGAAGTGTTTCATGTTTTCGGCACGGGGAGGAGAAGGCCGTGGCCACTTTCGAGGACTTTCAGCGGCTGGACATCCGGACCGGGGTGATTGTGGAGGTGGAGGATTTTCCCCGGGCCCGGAAGCCTGCCTACCGGATCGTGGTGGACTTCGGCCCGGAGATTGGGAAAAAGCGCTCCAGTGTCCAGGCCACCAACTACACGAAGGAAGAACTGAAGGGCATGCAGGTGGTGGCAGTAGTCAACCTTCCCCCCAAGAACATCGCCGGCTTTCTGTCCGAGGTGCTGGTGCTGGGCGTGCCCGGGGAGGACGGGCAGGTCTCCCTCCTGGTCCCCAGCCGGCCGGCGCTCCTGGGCGGCAGGGTGTACTGAAACCGCCGCCCTGTTCGGGACCCACATCAACACACCGTGAAGAACGTCCGGTTGGTCCCTCTGCGTGACCCACTGCGGGCCCTGGCCCAAGGATGGCGCCTGACCCACGGCAGGTCCCGGCCGCTCCGGCCGGGGTGTTTCCGGTGAAGCGCCACCTCTGGTGAGGCGACACCTCTGCCTCGGGCCACCGGGAACGGGGGTCCTTTCTTCTTCCTGTCCCACGGATTAACATCCGGCAGGCAAGGGCAGTACGCTAACACCATATAGAATAGCGGAATTAGGTTATTTCGTTGAACGGCCGTGGCGCAGCAGAGGAGATGGCCAGCCCGGGTACCGCACGCCGGGGCCCCGGTCAGGCCTGCGGGAGAGAGTGGGAGGGAGGCCGGCCATGGGCCTCGGACATGAGGATTTCATGCGGCTCTTCGACCAGTGGGCGCCGTCGTATGACGAGACTGTCCGCAGCCCCAGCGCGGAGGGGTTTGAGCACTACGAGGAGGTGCTGGCGGCTGTGGTCGGCGCGGTGGCGGGAAAGCCGGGGGAGCTGGTGGTGGATGTGGGGGCGGGCACGGGTAACCTCGCCCTGGCGCTCCTCGCCGCCGGGTATCGGGTGGTGGCGGTGGAACCATCGCCGGGGATGCGCGCGGTAGCCCGGGCCAAGCTCACAGGCCGGCCGGTGCCGGTGGTGCCGGGCCACTTCCTGGACCTGCCGCTGCCGGACGGAGCCGCGGCCGCGGCGGTGAGCACGTACGCCTTCCACCACCTGCCGGACCGGGAGAAGGCCCGGGCGGCGGAGGAACTCCTGCGGGTGGTGCGCCCGGGAGGCCGGGTGGTGATCGCAGACATCGCCTTTGCCAGCATCGCCGACCGGGAGGAACGCCGGCGAAAGTACGAAAGGGCGGGGCGGAGGGACCTGGTCCAGGAGTTCGACAGCGAGTACTACACCACCGCGGATGCCATGGCGGCGGGTTTCCGGGCCCGGGGATGCCCGGCCCAGGTACAGCAGCTGGACGACTGGGTCTGGCTGGTGGTGGCCACCCACCCGTAAGCCGGGGAGGGGCAGGCTGGAAGGGAAGACTGTGCCGCTGGCACTTCCGTACCGTGCGGACCGCCCCTGCCGGTCAAGGGAGCCTCTGCCGACTTTTCAGATCCGTCCTAGTTTGACCCAGGGGCTTGCGCGATGCGAGGGTTCTTGGTATATTTACAAGCG
>JAKKUO010000015.1 GCA_021890795.1 Bacillota bacterium
GCCTGAGCTCGCAAACGAGCCTGTTCTCGAAGGGAACCGCCGTTTACACACTTGACGGGACACGACCTTTCAGGGGCCGCCCTGACGTCGACGACAACCGTACCATATTGGTACGTGTGATTGTTCCCAATAGCGACAACAGCCATGATAAGATTATCAAGGCCACCAACTCGCAAACGAGAATACCTGTGGCCTACTTACGTGCCACCGACCAAATCCAAAAGGACATTGAATTGTTCTTTGAAAGCAGAGGGTTATATTACGAAAGAAGAAAAAACGCCCACAAGAACAACAATCGACCAAAGGACAAGATTATAGCATTACCATATTTGGCCCAGGCTGTCATGGCAATTGTACTTCAGGAACCAAACAACTCGCGAGCTCGCCCGTCATCGCTCCTAAAAGATCAGCAAGAGTATGAGCGGGTCTTTAACCGGGATTATCCAATCAAACTCTACTATGTCTGCGCTCGAATTATGAAAGCGATCGACTCTTTCCTGCGAACCAATTTGCCAGAAGACATTGTAAAAAATCGAAACAATGTCCGCTTTCATCTAGCGATGTTTGCGACAGCACTGCGAGCCGGAAAGCCTCGTCCTACTCCGCAAGAAATAGCCGCTCTGCCTCCTGAAGAGTTCACTCCTGAGTTTCTCAGTTCGTGTCTAACAACGGTGTGGGAAGAACTCAAGAAGCAGTTGCGAGGCACAACCACCCCAGATCATGTTGCAAAGTCACGCGAGTTTGTAGAAGCCCTCAAAGATAGGCTTGTGAAATCTTTTCGTTGACAAAGGTGGTAAGCAAGGGCCGAAGCCCCACCCAGGAACTTTATGGGACTTCGGCCCTTTCGACACTTCGTGTCCTTAATTCGATGCTGCAGCCGCCTACCCCTCCGCCAGGGCCAGGGCGGCGGCGCCCAGAAGGCCGGCGTCGCCCCCGAGAGCAGCGGGGAGCACCTGGAGCCCCGCCCGGGCCTCCGGGAGCAGGGCTTCCTCCAGGGTGGCCATGAGGGGGCCGAAGAGCAGGTCCCCGGCCCCGAGGGCCACCGAGCCCCCCAGGACGATCCGGTCCGGGTTAAGGAAGCCCGCACCTACGGCCAGGGCCTGGCCGAGGGCCTGCCCGGCCTCCCGGAGGACGGCAAGGGCCCTTGCATCCCCTTCCCGGGCGGCGGCCACCACCTCCCGGGCCGAGGGGAGCCCCGTCGCCCGGGCCAGGGCGGGGCCGGAGGCGATGGCCTCCAGGCACCCCGCCCGGCCGCAGCTGCACCGAGGACCGCCCGGACGGACCACCACGTGGCCGATCTCGCCGCCCATCTCCCCAGGCCCCCGCCAGAGGCGGCCCTCCAGGACCACGCCGCCGCCGATGCCTGTGCTGACGGTGACGTAGAGGAGGCACCGGGCGCCGTGGCCGGCGCCGAACCGGTACTCCCCCAGGGCGGCCAGGTTAGCGTCGTTGTCGAAGGCGACGGGAAGCCCCAGTTCCCGCTCCAGGATCGACGGCAGGGGGATCCGGTTCCAGCCGGGGAGGTTGGGCGGGGAGAGGACCAGCCCCTCCCGGACCGAGAGGGGTCCGGGGCAGCCCACCCCGACTCGCTCCACGGGCTGCCCCGCCTGCTGAAGGGCCGTCCGGGCCGCCGCCACGATCCGCGCGATGACCGGCCCCGGCCCCTCGCCGGCGCCGGTGGCTACCTGCGCCCGGCTGAGGACCTCGCCGGACTCCGCCACCACCCCCGCGAGGATCTTGGTGCCGCCGATGTCGATGGCCAGCACGCTCCGGGCCATGGCTCTACCCCTCCAGCGTCACAGAGCCTCCGGGCTCCAGCCGGGCCGCCTGGCCCCCGTACCGCAGGGTCACCGGCCCGGTGCCCCGGTTGGACGCCTCGATCCGGCCCGGCCCCAGGGTGAGGTCCACCAGGGCGGCACCTACCCGCACCCCCCGGACGGAGACCGCCGGCCAGTCCGCCGGGAGCCGGGGCGCCACCCAAAGCTCCCCGGCCAGGGCGTCGGGCCGGAGCCCCAACAGATACCGGCCCACCGCCTGCAGGAGCACGCTCACCGACCAGGCCTGGAGGAGACACCCGTTGAAGGCCTCCGGCCGGTCGCCCCGGTAGAGCTCCGGCGCCTGGCCGAACTCCCGGAGGAGGCTCGCCGCCAGGGTCCGGACCAGGTCCAGCCCCAGCTCCGTCTCCCCCCACCGGAGCGCGGCCATGGCCGACCAGCCGGTGACCAGGTTCCAGACGCACCCGTGGTGGTAGCTGATGGGGTCGTAGCCCGGGGCGTCCGCGGCCAGGGTCCGGATCCCGTGGGGCGCCCGGAGCCGGGGGTCCCCCAGGGCCCGGGCCGCCCGGGCCGCCCGGTCGGGGGTGAGCCGCTCGGCAAAGAGGAGGCTCACCGCGTAGTTGGGCCGCAGGGTGGGATCGCCGCTGCCGTCGGGTCGCAGCCGGTCGTAAGGATGTTCGGCGCCCGAAGGGAAGTAATCCTGCCAGAACCGCTCCTCCAGGGCGTCGGCCTCGGCCCGCCAGGCCCGGGCCGCCTCGGTCCGGCCCAGCCGCTCCGCCAGGTCCGCCCCCCGGCGCAGGGCGTGCCAGAAGAGCCCCTGGATCTCGCAGGCGCTTTTGCGCCGGTCGATGTGGTCCATCCAGGTGGTGTCCGGGATCGCCAGCGCGTGGGAGGTGCTGACCCCGGGGTCGACGCCGTGCTCGAGGTACCCGTCCCCGTCCCGGTCCTGCCGCCGGGCCCAGGCCAGGATCCGCTCCAGGGCCGGCAGCCACCGCTCCCCGAAGGCCAGGTCCCCGGACTGCTCCACGTAGTCCACCAAAAGGGCCGCCAGGAGCAGCGGCCCGTCCGCGGAGGTGCCGTAGCCCATCAGGTGCATGAAGGCCGGGCCGGAGATGATGGTGGGCAGGTCCCCGGCCTGGGCCTCGGGCCGGTCCTCGAGAAGCTGGTGCCGGAAGTAGTTCTCCAGCACCTCCCGGACAAACCCCGTCGCTCCCGATGCCAGGAGCCCCATGGCCGCCCAGGCGGAGTCCCGGCTCCAGTAGTTGGGGAACCGGGGCAAGCCGGCGCAGATTCCGGCGCCGATCTCCGGGTGCCGGAAACAGAGGTGCTCCAGGGCCACCCGGGCGAAGGCCCAGGCCAGGTTCAGGTCCGGATCCGGAGTCGCCACCTGGTAGCTTTCCGCCAGGGCCGCCCGAAACCGGGCCGCGGTGGCCTCCTCCAGGGCGCCGGCCCGGCCCAGCACCTCCTGGACCTGGGGCCCGGGGTCCCCGCCGTCCACGGTGCCGGCCACGGCGAAGTCCAGGGCCACCGCCCCGCCCGGGGGCAGGGTGAGCCGGTAGGTGAGCCGCCCGGTGCCATCGGCCAGCTCCGCCCGGTCCGGCCGCCGGTCCGCCCCCAGGGCCACCCGGTAGGGAAGCTCCGGGGTGCTGCACCGGACGATCCCGTCCTCCCCCGCCTCGGCCCGGAGGGTCCGGAGCTGCACCCCCAGGAGGCCGTAGGGGACCAGCGCGGCGGCAAACTCCGCCACCAGGGTCAGGTCCACGGGCTCCGGCCGGCGGCTCCGGGCGGTGAACCGGATGACCGCCGCGGCCAGGCCCGGCGGCACAAAGACCGTCCGGGTGACCGCCACCCCGGGAAGGGGCTCGGCCCGGGCCTCCAGCCGCCCCGGCCGGAGGATGGCTTCCACGGTGCTCTCCGCCAGGGGCCGCAGCGCCCCGTCCGGCCCCGCCGCCAGGAACCGGAGGGACCGGAGGAACCGGGCCGGCGGCAGGTAGAGGCCGCCGTTGTCGGTCTTGAGGCCAAACCAGTTCCAGTCGGCCGAGAGGTCCCCGGCCCGGCTCGCCACCGCAAAGGCCTGGCCGCCCGCCAGGGCCACCGGCTCCCCAAAGCCCTCCCGGGCCACGAGCGCCGGCTCCGGCCCCGCGACCTCATCCCGGAACCGGAAGGTGGTGTCGAGTTCCCCAAAGCCCAGGGGGCGGATGGCGATCACCACCTCGTGCTCGCCGGGGCTCAGTTCCGGCCCTTCCACCCGGAACCGGGACTCCTGCCCCACTTGCCAGGTGAGGGGTGAGTTGCCGCTCACCGCGTCGGCCCGGACCTCCCGGCCGCCGAGGCGGATCCAGACCCGGTCCCCGGGCACCGGCTCGCCGTCTACCAGGAGGCCCACGGCCACCGCGGAACCCGCCAGGGGCAGGGGCGGGTTGGCCAGGGCAAAGGTCCAGCCCAGCCCCGGTCCCAGGTTGCGGAGGGAACCCTTCACATAAGCCAGTTCCGTGTAGATCTCGCCCAGGTGCTTCTGTTGCTCCTGCTCCATTGCGCGCGCCTCTCCCTGTGCCGATGGTTGAATGTTCGCCGTTCGAACGCAGCCTGCCGGTCCCCCGTCTGCCGTCCCCGGTCTGCCGTCACCGCAGCCGGCGGCCTTCCTCGTCGCCGGCAAACCAGTAGACCCGGCCAGGGCGGGGCACCAGCCAGACCGGCCGGCCGCTCTCCACCCGGGTGCCCGCAGGCACCCGGGCTTGAGCCAGGATGCCGGCCACCTCCACCACCAGGTAGTCGTCGGACCCGAGTCTCTCGATGAAGGCCACCCGACCGGGGAGCGCCCCCGGGGTCTCCTCGTAGACCGGGGTCAGGTCCTCAGGCCGCACTCCGAGGGTGACCGCCCCCGCGGGCTCCCGGGGCGGCTGCAGCCCGTGGCCCAGGGGGACCCGCACCCCGCCGGTGACAAAGGCGCCGCCTTCCAGCCAGCCGTCGAAGAAGTTCATCGGCGGGGCCCCGATGAAGCCGGCGACGAAGCGGTTCACCGGGTCGTAGTAGACCTCTTCGGGGGTGCCTACCTGCACGATCCGGCCGTTGTCGTAGACCGCGATCCGGTCCGAGAGGGTCATGGCCTCGGCCTGGTCGTGGGTGACGTAGATGACCGTCAGCCCCAGCTTCCGGTGCAGGTTCTTCAGCTCCGTCCGCATCCGGAGCCGGAGCTTGGCGTCCAGGTTGGAGAGGGGCTCGTCGAGGAGCAGCACCTCCGGCTCCAGGACCAGGGCCCGGCCCAGGGCCACCCGCTGCCGCTGGCCGCCGGAAAGCTCCGCGGGCCGCCGGTGCTCAAGACCCTTGAGGTCCAGGAGTTCGCACGCCCACTCCAGCTTCCGCTGCCGCTCCGCCGGCGGCACCCCCTTGACCTTGAGGCCAAAGACGATATTGGCCGCCACGGTCATGTGCGGGAACAACGCGTAGCTCTGGAAAACCATCGCAATATTCCGATCCTTTGGCGGCAGATCGTTGGCCCGGCGGCCGGCGATGTAGAGATCCCCCTCGGTGATCTCCTCCAGCCCGGCGATCATCCGCAGGGTAGTGGACTTGCCGCAGCCCGAGGGGCCCACCAGGGTGAGGAACTCCCCCCGGGCCAACTCCAGGTTGATGTTCCGGACGGCAAAGCGCTGGGAGTTGGGGTAGCGCTTGCCGACCCCCCGCAGCACCACGTGGGACATCGGCTCAGCCTCCTACTTCACCGCACCGGCGGTCAGGCCGGCCTGCATGTACTTCTGGACCAGGAAGCTGAAGAGGATGACAGGCACGGAGATGACCACGGCCAGGGCCGCCAGGAGGTTCTTCTGGGGCGTCCAGGCCATCACCCGCAGCAGGTAGACCGGCAGCGTCGCCCCTTCCGGATTGGTGAAGGTCAGGTAGTACGCGAAGATGAACTCGTTCCAGGAGAGCAGGAAGGTGTAGATCGCACCGGCCGCCAGCCCCGGTGCGGCCACCGGCAGAAGGATTCGGGTGAAGGTGTAGAGCCGGGAGCAGCCCAGGATCGCCGCCTGCTCCTCCAGGTCCTTGGGGATGCCCTGGAAGACGCCGATGGACATGAAGATGACGTAGGGCAGGGAGAGCAGGGTGTGGGCCAGGGCCACCTGCACCTCCACCGGCAAGGCATTCAGCGGCGGCTTGTAGAACCGCTCCACCACCGGGATCACCGTGGCGATGTCCGGGAAGAGCCGGAGGGAAAGCAGGGTGAAGATCAGCACCCCGTAGCCGGCGAACCGGTACCGGGCCAGGGCGTAAGCCGCCGGGGCCCCCAGGGTGAGGGAGAGGGCCACGGTGTACAGGGCGATCCGGACGCTGGTCACACCGGCGGCCCAGAAATCGCCCCGGGAGACCAGGTACCGGTACATCTCAAAGGTGGGGGCAAAGGGCCAGAGGGGCTCGGGGTACCGGCCGCCGGTGACGATGGAGGCCCGGTCGGCGATGGAGTACTTGAACAGGATGTAAAGAGGAAAGAGGATCATGAAAAGGGCAACGGCGAGTCCCAGTGCCCAGCCGAGGCGGATGCGCTTCACCGGGTCACCTCCCTAGGCCTTCACCAGGTGGGTTTCCAGGAATCGGAGGATCCGGTTCAGGACCCCAGTGGTGACCGCGATCAGGACCACCAGGACCAGGGCCAGGGCTGCGGCGTACGAGGGCCGCTTGGCCACGTGGTAGGCGTGATCGATGAGGGTGCCGAGGACCGGGAAGCTGGGGGCCAGGATGTACGGGAAGATGAACTCCTTCCAGGCCTCGATGGACCGGAGGACCAACACCGAGGCCATGGCCGGCACCAGCTGCGGCACCGTGATGTACTTGAACTGCTGCCACGAGGTCGCCCCCATGGTCCGGGCGGCCTCGTACTGCTCCTCGCTGATGGAGCCGAGCCCCGCCAGCAGGATCAGCATCGAGATGGGCATGTCCCGCCAGGTCTTGCCCAGGAGAGCCAGTCCCAGGGCGAGGGGCTCGGAGGCGTACCAGTTGATAGGTGCAGAGACCAGCCGAGGAAACCAGCCGAAACGGCCCATAAGGAGGTCGTTCACGTGGCCGTAGGGGACGCTGAAGAGGAGGCTGATGATCACCGCGGTGACCACCGACGGGATGGCGATGGGCAGCATGAAGATGGCCCGGACCATCCCCCGCAGCCGGAACTCCCGGTGAACCAGGAGGGCAAGCCCCAGCCCCACCAGCAGCTGCAGCGGTGTGCCGATGACCACGAACACCGTGGTACGCCGGAGGGCCGCCCAGAACTCCGGGGAAGCCAGCATCTCAGCGTAGTTGCCCAGGGACGGGTAGGCCTCGGCCCCCGGCGGCCCGTAGAGCAGGGAGATGGTCACCATCTCGTAGAGGATCAGCCCGAAGGCGGTCACCAGGTAGAAAAAGGCGGGAAAGAGCATGAGCCACATGTAGAGTCGCTGTCGCCGGCCCACGGGGTCACCCCCCAGGTGATGTCGGGGGCCCGCACCGGTGCGGACCCCCGCCGCGCCTGTAGCCAGGGCGGCCAGGCCCGGCACGGCAGGCTTCCGCCGGGCCTGGCTGCCGGCATCTTTCTCCTCAGATCCGCTGCCCTGCTGCTAGTTCCCGGTGCTGGCGAAGGAGCGGATCTTCTCCGCGTGGGGCTTCAGATGCTGGCGGATGGTCTCCAGGTCGATGCGGCCGTCCTTCAGGTACTTGCCGCCGCCGATGATGTCGTGCCAGGCCTCGAGCCACTGGTTGCTCACCTGGGGCCAGGCCTTCAGGGTCGGCTTGAAGGCGGTGCCGGCCTCGTATTGGGCCTTGGCCACCCGGAAGACGTCCCGCATCCAAGGCTCCTCAAAAGCCTGGTCGAGGCCATCGAGGACGTCCTTGCGAATCGGCATCATGCCGAAGGCCTTGGACTCGGCCAGGTGGACCTCATAGCTGGTGATGAACCGGGCCAGCTCATAGGAGAGCTTCGGATCCGGCGAGGTGGCCGGGATGCCCCACCACCAGCCCGAGGCGTTGGACATGTGGGTCCCCACCCGCTTCGGGGTGCCGTCCGGGTTCATCGCCAGGGAGACCCCCGCCGGCATGATCGCCAGGCCCATGTCGTCGGGGTCCGGCATGTAGCCCTGCATGGTGGGGTGGGAGCCGCCGTGGACGAAGAAGGCGTCGATCTGGTGCATGAAGGAGAGGAAGACCTGCCCCTCGGCGATGGCCTGCCAGATGCTGCCGCCGGTCCACTCCTCGGTGAACATCCGGGGGTTGTAGATGCCCAGTTCCTTCTGCAGGGCCTCCCAAGCAAAGGCGTCGACCACCGCGTCGGTGTCGCCGTTCAGCATGTCCTCGGGCTGGCCGCCGGCCTGGAGCACCTTGGTGAAGATCTCCGTGGTGGTACCCTCGTACTTCCGAGTCCGGTGGGCGATGCGGCCGGTCTTCACCCCGTTGTACTCGGTGTTAGCCCAGTAGTACCCCACCGCCAGCAGGTCATACCAGTCCCACTGGTTGGGGTCGGCCTCCACCTCAAAGCCCTTGGGGAGGCCGAAGCCGTTGTGCTTCTTGACCGCCTCGTTCAGCTCCGCCTCGAACTTCCGCCAGTTCTGCACCGCCTCGGCCACCTTGCTCTTGGAGTAGAGCATGGTGTTGGTCTCCAGCTTCCGGGGGATGTAGTAGACCACGCCGTTCTTGGTGCCGAACTGGACCGCGTCCTCGGCGTACTCCGCCAGGTCCTTCTGAAGCTGCTCCTCGCCGACGATCTCCTTGAGGGGCATCAGGTAGCCCTGCTCTACCAGCGGGGTGACCAGGGTGTCGACGGTCTTGACCAGGCCGATGGTATGCTTGCCGGACTCCTTCTCGATCCGGAGCATCTCGAGAACGTCGTCTTCCTTGTCAAAGGTGACGACGTTCAGCTTGACGCCCTTCTCCTGCTCGAACTTCTTCAGGATGTTCTCCCGGAAGTACTGGTCCTGGGCGTCCATCATCCGGATCAGGACCGTCATCTCCTTGGCGCCCTGGGTGCCGCTGCCGGTCTGCTGGCTGCCGCCCGGTGACTGGCCGCCGGACTGGCTGGTGGTGGGTTTGGCGCAGCCTGTGGCCGCTACAGCGAGGGCCAGGAGCCCCGCGGCGACGGCGGCCAAGCCTCGACTCCTGCGCATTTCCCATCTCCCCCTCGTGGTGGATGTGGTGTATGGACTCAGGCGCCGACGGGCAGCGGGACCGGCTGAAAGAGCGGCCGCATCACCAGGGCGGCCACCCCAATCCCCGGCGCATCCGGGCCGAGGGCGCTGGGGATCACGCCCACCTGGTTCCGGAAGGCCGGGTAGAGCCGCTGGGTCGCGGCTGTCGTGGCCGTCTCCCAGTACTCGGGCCCTTCCAGGGCCAGCTTACCGCCGAGCACCAGAGCTTGCGGGTTGTAGAGGTTGATGAGGTTCGCCAGGCCCACCCCCAGGTAGGTCGCGGCCTCCCGGATGGCGGACTGGACCAGGGCGTCGCCCGACCGGGCCGCCTGGATGAGGTCGTCCAGCCGCAGCCCCTGGGCGAGGAGATCCACCGGTGCGGCTACCGGCGGCCCCTGCCGGGCCTCCCAGACCCGACGCATCACGGAGAGGCCTGAGGCCAGGGTGCCCAGGCACCCCCGGTTGCCGCAGTGGCACTGGGGGCCGCTGAGGTCGACGGTGGTGTGGCCCAGTTCCCCGGCCACCCGGTCCCGGCCCCGGTAGAGCTCGCCGCCGACGATGAAGCCGGCGCCGATGCCGTAGTCCACGTAGACGAAGACCGAGTTGGGCATCCCCCGGGTGGCGCCGCACCAGAACTCCCCGAAGGCGGCGGCGTTGGCGTCGTTCTCCAGCACCACCGGCAGACCCAGCCGCTCCCGGAGGAGGACGCCCACCGGGGCGCTCCGCCAGCGGAGGTTGGGGGCGTAGAGGACGAACTCGCCGTCGGCGTCGACAGTGGCCGGGAGGGAAACCCCCACCCCCAGGATCTGATCGGGCCCAATGGCGGCCTCGGCCAGCACCTCGCCGACTAGCCGGGTCACCAGGTCCACGACCGCCTGGGGCTCGGCCCCCGGGGGCAGGGGCTGAGCCCGGCGGCGCAGGGGTTCACAGGCCAGGCTGACCAGGAGCACCGCCACCTCGTCGACCCCGACCTGGACCCCCAGGGCAAAGCGGGAGGAGCTGAGCCGGACCATCACCGGCTTGCGGCCGCCCCGGGAGGCACCCAGGCCCACCTCCTCGATGAGCCCCCGCTCCAGGAGGCCGGAGCAGAGGTTGGAGACGGTGCCGGTGGTGAGCCCCGTGAGGCGCGCGATCTCCGCCCGGGAGATGGGGCCGTGCTCCCGGACGCAGTTGAGGATCAGGGATTCATTCATCTTGCGGACCAGTTCCTGGTTGCCCCGCAGCGCCAGTCGAGACATGGGTGTCCCTCACCCCTCTCCCAGGCCGGCGGCGAGGTCCACCACCAGTGCGGTCCAGGACTGCCGGTCGGGGCCGTAGCCCTGGCCGGTCTCCGGGTGGAAGTACTCGTGAAAGCCGCTGCGGGCCACCAGTTCCACAAACCGCTCGGCGATGGCCCGGGCCTCGGCGGCATACCCGTACCGCTCGAGTCCCCGGATCACCAGCCAGTTGACACTGGCCCAGACGTTGCCCCGCCAGTAGGCGTCCGGCCGGTAGGTAGGTTCCGAGACTGCCACCGACGGCACCGGGAACCGGGTCCAGAACCGCCGGGGGTCCCGCAGATGCTCCACCAGCCGGGCCGCCTGCTCCCGGTCCGGCACGCCGCCGTAGAGGGCGATCAGCCCCGCGGGGGTGAGGCACCGGATGGGATCTTCTGCCCTGCCGGCCAGGTCCCAGTAGTACCCGGCGGCCGGATCCCACATCCGCTCGTTCACCGCATCCCGGACCTGCCGGGCCCGGCGCCGGGCCGCGGCGGCCTCGGCTTCCCGGCCGAGGAGCAGCGCCAGTTCCGCCAGCGCGTCGAGGCCCGCGGCGTAGATACTGTTGAAGTCCACCGCCTCGACAGCAAAGCCTCCGGCCGCCTCCAGGGCCGCGGCGTCGTGGCCGGCCCGGCGCAGGTCCGCCACCAGCCGGGCCCGCCAGCGCCGAAGGCCGTCGTCATCCTCCGGCGCCGCATCGGCGAAACGGTCCCAACGGGGGGAGCTGTCCCAGCCGGATTCCCAAGGGTGGATGATGGTCACCAGCCCGTCCCCGTCGGGGTCCCGGCGCCGGGCCAACCAGTCGTAGTGGGCCCGGAGGGCCGGGTAGGTCTCCGCGACAAAGGCAAGGTCGCCGGTGCGGCGGTAGGTAGCCAGCACCGCCTGCGCCAGCAGGGGCGGCTGAGTGATGGTGCTGGCGTGGGGCCGGCCCCAGAGGGCGGTGCCGCTGCCGTCCCAGTAGGCCATGTGGGGGACCATCCCCTGGTCGGGTCCCTCCGCCTCCTGATGGACCAGCAAGGCCCGGAGTTCGGCCTTGGCCAGGTCGGGGTCGAAGTGCAGGTGGACCAGGGCGTGGAAGCAGGAGTCCCACAGCCACTGGTGCTCGTAGGTGTGGGGCGCAGGGCGGACGTAGGTGTGCCCCCGGACCGTTACCCGGTTGCTCTCCAGGACGGCCCGGGCTTTCTCCGCCAGCTCCCCGGCTATCCCATGGTGCATGGCTCTCACCTGACTTGCTGGTTGGGTGGCTCCCCAGCAGGGGTCCCGCAAATAATTCTTCTTAAGCCAAATGATTAGCTTTAACTTCGCTTATCCACTAAGTGAATTGGTGGCGGGAATACCAAACTCCTGCTTGTACGGAATGTGACTTTTTTACATGGCCCGGTGGCCCGGGGGTTCCTTTTTCCGCGGCCCGGGGTTCCGGGCCGGGACGTCGAAGGGAAAACACACGAGAACTCGGACAGCCACGGGACCCGCGAAACAGGGGAGCCAGCCGCTGGCCACAAGGGCCGCCTCGGCCGCTCCCCTGCCCGTGTCCGAGTTTTTGTCGCTCCCTCGCCCTGAATCACTGCCCATTTGATTCACTGGCCCTTGCCCGATTGGTCCTCGCAGAGCCCGCCTGGCTGCGCTTCCTGCCCGCCGCCTGTCCCACTGCCGCCGCCACTGCCGTCGCTGGTGTTCCAGCCCTGCCCGGGCCCTCCCTGGCCACCGTTCTGTCCGTTGCCCCTCGGAGCTTCGCCCGTTCCGGCTTCCCCACCTGGGGCGCCGCCCTGTCGCTGGTCCCGGCAGGGCAGGTCGCTCTGGGCCCAGGGGTCCTCTTCAGCCCCGGTCAGACCCTTTCCCCCGCCCGATGGCTTCCCACCTCCGGCTTCCCTACCCCCCGCCTGCCCTCCGGAGCGGCCGCTGCCCGGGTCTGGGCCCGTACGACGGGAGGGCTCGCCGCCCTGCTCCTGTTGACCGCCGCCCCCGGCCCCCGGAGTGGGCTGCGGCTGTGCCCGGCCGCACCCGCCCAAGGCCACCGCCAGGGCCAGGGTCGCCGCCACCAGCCGCAGGGCTGCAGCCACCCGCTGCGACCGGGGACCGAGAAGGTCCTTATACCCCACCGCGCCATCCCTCCGGCCCTAGGATGCCCGGATTGGCCCACAGGGCGCGAGCCGGAACCGTCGGGGCCGCTTCGCGCGAGCCGGAACCGACGGGTCCATTCCGCCTCGGGGGGCGGCGGGACGCCGTGCAACGCACGGGGGCGGTCAAGGGGCCGTCCAGGGTACCCGGGCGGTCCGCGTCACCCGCGGCATCGGCACCACCTGGCTGCCCAGGCGCAGGGCGGTAGGAATCTGGCAGGTGACCTCGATTTCCAAGAGTTCCAGGGGCGGGTGGGCGGCGGACACCGCCACCGGCCGGCGGTCCACGGTCTCCAAGCGGCAACCGAGGTGGGCCGGAGCCGCCGCGGCCAGGACCACCTGAGCCCGGTTCCCCGCGTCCTCCCAGGACACCTGGGCGGCGGCTACGGCCGCTCCCTGGGCCAGGGACTGGGTCACCATCACGGTGTACCCTGCCAGCGCAATCTGCCACAGGAGGGTTCCGGTGAGCAGGATCAGGGGCAGCATCCCCAGGTACTCCACCGCATAGCTCCCGCCCTCTTCTCCCCACAGGCGCCGGCACACGGCCGACCCCTCCTCTTCAGGCTCCTACGGCCCCACCAGTGGGCCAAGGCCCAGGGTCTCCGGATGGTACCAGATGTTGAGAACGATCAGGCCCAACAGGAAGAGCAGCACCCCCGGGGTGACCAGGCAAGTGGTCACCAGGGTGAGCCGGGGCCGGAGATAGCCGGCTTGCTCCCGGGCCCGGGCCAGGCGGGCGGCCCGGAGGTCCCTGGCCTGGGCCGCCAGGGCTCCGGCCAGGGGCGCCCCCAGTTCCAGTCCCTGGCCCAAAAGGTCGCAGAGCCACCGGAGTTCGGGGCAATCCGTCCGGGCCAGCAGATGGCTCAAAGCCTGGCTCCGGGGAACGCCCAAGGCGGTCTCCTGGAGGTAGCGGCGGAATTCTTCTGCCAGCGGGCCGGAAAAGTGCTTGCAGAGGGCGGCCAGAGCCGGCTCCAGGGCAGAGCCGGCCCCCAGGCTCAGCGCCAGGAGATCCAGGAAGTCCGGCAGCGCCCGGGCAATCTGGCGCTGCCGGGCGGCGGCCAACCGGCGCAGGGCCCAGCCGGGGGCAAGCCAGCCGAGGAGCGGCAGTACCGGCAGGATGTGCGGCCCCGCCACCCTGCTCAAGACCATAGCCCCCGCCAAGACCAGTCCTGCCAGGCCTAACCCGGCCTGCAGGGCCACCAGGTCCTCGACCTCCAGGTCCCAGGGCCGTCCGGCCCGGTCCAGGAGCTCCGCCAGCCCCGCCCGACCCCCCGGGTCCAGCAGCCTGGGCACCAGGGGCCGGCATCGGTCCGCCAGGGCCAGGAGGACGCCGCGCACGGTATCCGTCGCGCCGTCACCAACCCTGCCCGCACCCAGCCGCCCCTGGAGCGCGAGCCGCTCCGCGCGGCTGCGGGCGAGCCAGAGTATCCCGGTTAGGGTGCAGGCCCAGGCAGCGACAGTGAGGGAGAGAATCCACCCCAGAACCACGGCGCTACACCTGCATTTCCGCCAGGGCCCGGAGGATCCGCCAGGCGGTTCCCTGGACGGCAAGGAACGCCGCCAGCAGCACCAGCCCGGCGGGAGTGGCAAGGACGTTCAGAAACCCGGGCTGGATCAGGTTGAGAAAGAGGCCAGCCAGAAGGGGCATGAGGGGCAGGAGGCCGGCGACGGAGCGGACCTCCGCGGTGAGGGCCGCCACCTCCCGGGCAGCCACCTGGCGCTCGGCCAGGGCCCGTGCCAGGGTCGCCAGGGCCCCGGCCAGATCCCCGCCCAGCTCCCGCTGGAGCAGCATCGCAGTGGCCAGCATCCGGACCTCGTCGCTCCCAACCCGCTCCACCAGGGTCTCCAGGGCGTCGGCCAGGGGCCGGCCCAGCTTGAGTTCCCCATCCACCCGCCGGAGGAGGGGCCCGGCAGGGGCCGGTGTCTCTGCGGCTGCCCGCTCCAGGGCCTGGGGCACCGTCAGGCCGGCCCGGAGCCCTGCGGCCAACCGGCCTGCCACCTCGCTTACCTGAGCCCCGAGTTGTTCCGCCAACCGCTGCCGCCGGACCCGGAGCCCGGTCCGGGGCACCAGCCAGGCGACCAGGGCTGCCAGGGTGAAGTCCAAAGGAGACCGGAGCCCGAGCCACCGGCTGGCAAAGAGCCAGGCTCCGGCCAGGAGCAGGACCACTCCCAGGGCGAACCAGGCCGGCCGGAGGTCCAGGTTGGCCCGGACCAATTCCCGCCGGAGCCGCCGCCCAAGCGCCCCGGCGTCAAACCGGTCTGCCAGCAGGCTCAGGGGCCCCGGGTCCGGCGGGCAGGCCGGGGCCACCAGCCACAGGGCTCGCCGCCGGATCCCCGCCGCCTCCCGCCGGGCCGCGGCCAGGAGGTACCCTCCCGCAGCAGCGGCCCCCGCCGCGGCCCCGGCCGCGAGGGCCGCTGCCAGCGTCGATCCCGCCATGGCTCGACCCCCTACCTCTCGCCGAAATACAGGGATGCCGGGTCCGGCGCCACCCCCAGGACCTCCAGCCGGGCCCACCACCGGGGCAGGGGCTCACCGGGCCTCAGTCCGCGGAACCGTCCTTCCATCCGACCGTCCGCCGCCACGCCGGTCCGTTCAAATCGGAAGATCGCCCGGGTCCGCACCCTGCCGGCCCCGCCCCGGACCTCGGCCACCGCCACCACCTTACGGCTGCCGTCGGTGAGCCGCTCCGTCTGCACCACCAGGTCCAGGGCCGCCACCAGGTGCTCCCGGATCACCCGCACCGGGAGCCGCCCGCCGGCCATGGCCACCATCGCTTCCAGCCGGACGAAGGCGTCGTGGGGGCTGTTGGCGTGGATGGTGGTCAGCGACCCCTCATGCCCGGTGTTCATCGCCTGGAGCATGTCCAGGGCCTCTTCCCCCCGAACTTCCCCGACGATGATCCGGTCCGGGCGCATCCGCAGAGCGTTCCGCACCAGTTGCCGGATCGGGATCTCCCCCCGACCCTCAACGTTCGGCGGCCGTGCCTCCAGGGCCACCACGTGCGGGCGGGGGAGCCGGAGTTCGGCCATGTCCTCGATGGTGATCACCCGCTCCTCCCCGGGAATGGCGCCCGCGAGAGCCGCCAGTAGGGTGGTCTTGCCCGAACCGGTGCCGCCGGAGATGAGGATGTTCAGCTTTCCTCGCACCGCAGCCGCCAGGAGGCCGGCCATCGCCGGGTGGAGGCTTCCCATCGCCACCAGGTCATCGAGGGTGAAGGGGCTTGGCCGGAACTTCCGGATGGTCAGCACCGGCCCGGAAAGGGCCACCGGGGGGATGACCGCGTTCACCCTGGACCCATCGGGGAGCCGGGCATCGACCATGGGGGAGGACTCGTCGATCCGCCGGCCGATCCGGGCGATGATCCGATCGATGATGTGGCGGATGTGCTCCCGATCCCGGAACCGCACCGGCGCCGGCTCGAGCCGGCCCTCCCGCTCAACCCAGACCTCCCGGGGGCCGTTGACCATGATCTCCGTGATGGACTCGTCGGCCAGCAGGGGCTCCAGGGGGCCGTAGCCCGCGGTCTCATCCACGATCCACTGGACCAGCCGGTCCCGGTCCACCCGGGAGAGGATCGCCCGCTCCTCCTCCAGCATCTGGCCGACCAGGGCCTCCACCGTCCGCCGCAGCTCAGGTCGAGGTAGGGCACAGAGTTCCTCCGGCCGGGTCTCCCGGAGGAGCCGGTCACGGTAGTGCGCAGCCCGGGTCACCAAGGCCTCTTCCATCCTCCCACCTCCGGTGGTCTCCCAGTACGCCCTTCGCAACGCTCCTCACCCGCCGATGGCAGCCGCCAGCCGGGCAATCTCCCGGCCCAGGGGAGAAAGCCGGCGGTAGCCGGGGCGGACCAGGGGGAGACCCTGGACCAGGTGGGCCTGCAGGGTGCGGAAGTCCGACCGGACCTCCCCCACCACCGGCAACCGGGCCAAGCCCTCGATCTCCTGGCGGGTGAGGGCCGCGAGCCGCCCGGCCCGGTTGATGACCAGCGCCAGCCGTTCCCGGTCCACCGGGACCGCTCCTCCCGCCGACTCCAGGACCCGGACCAGGGTCCGGATGGCCGGCAGGTCCGGCGTCACCACATAGAAGACCGCGTCGGTCTCCGACAGCGCCGCCCGGGTGGCCGGGGTGAGTGCGCTGGGAATGTCGAGGATGACAGTGTCGAAGTGCCGGCGACACGCCCGGAGGAGGAGCCGGATCGCCTCCGCCCCCATGGGAGCGGCATTGTCGGCCCCGGCCCCGGGAGCAGCGCCAGTGCCGTCACCCCGGGCTGCCTCCCCGCGGGGTGCCACGGTCCCAAGCCCAGCGCCGCCGCAGAGCACCCAGAGACCGGCAGGGTGGCGGACGGCCACCCGCTCCAGGTGGCTCCGGTCTAACTCACCCAGAACCGGCACCAGGTCCAGGATGGTCCGCTCCGGCCGCAGGTCCAGGGCTACGTCGGCCCCGCCCAGGGCGAGGTCCAGGTCTATTAGGAGCACCCGGCCGGACCCCCGCCCGGCCAGCGCCAAGGCCGTCCCCGCTGCCAGGGTGGTCTTCCCCGCCCCGCCCCGGCCGCTCCAGAAACCGACCACGTAGCCCCCCGGTCCGGCCTCCGGCGGATACCCCCCGGCTGCGCCCTCGGCCAGGCTCGTGCCGGCTTCCTGCTCGGCCGGGGCGGTATCGCCGGGATCCGCTGCCCCAGGGCCCAGAGCTCTCCGGGCCCTCCGGGACCGGCCGGCCGCCGCTGCCGCCCCCAGGGCCCCGGACAGGGACCCCTCCTCCCCCGGCAGCACTACCACCTCGTCCGCCCCGGCCCGGAGGGCTGCCCGGCAGGCGGCAAAGTCCCGGCGGGGAAGGGCGACCACCCGGCCCACCCCCGGGTAGCCAGCGGCCAGCACCCGAAGGGCCGCCATCGCCTCCTCCCCGGTCCCGGCGAGGAGCACCACCTGGGGGTCCTTCAGGGGGAGGAGGGACCGGAGTTCGGCCACCGATCGGGCCGTTCCGGCAAGGTGCAACCCCGCCCGGGCCAGCTGCAGGCCCAGCGCGGCCCCCACCCCGGGATCCGGCGCCATCATCGCCACCGCCAGCCCCCGGCTCACCCCATCCCACCGCCTTTCCTCCGGGGCCTGCGCAAGAGCCGGACCTGGCGGCCGTAGTTCTCCACGTGGATGAGCCGCCGGGCGCTCTCTAGGGAGAGTTGGAGGGAGACCCGCACCTCCGTCCCTTCCTCCACCCGATCCAGGACCGGCACGTCCACCAGGTAGACCTCGGTCACCTGAACCCCGTCCCGCTCGTAGGAAGCCACCACGTCCACCCGGTCCCCAGGGGCGATCCCGGGTTCCACCACCACCCGCTCTCCCGCCGCCAGGGTGACCACCCGGAGGTCCGGCGGCACCTCCTCCGGAGCCCGGAGGAGCCCGGCCAGCACCGGCTCCCCCGGGGCCAGGGGTGCGACCGGCACCTTGCCCACCGCCGCCCCGGGGTCCGTCAGCAGCCCCGGCAGCAAGTACCGGGAGGCCACGGGCTGGGAGGCGAGGTCGCCGGGGCCGATGGGCTGCCAGGCAGGGAGCGGCCGGGCTGCTACCAGCACCGGTAACTCCCGCCCCAACGCAGCCTGGTGGCGCAGCACCTCCTGCATGAAGAGCCACGCAGCCGCCGACGCCAGAACCGCCGCCAGGAGAAAGGCCAGCGCAGCCCGGCGCCTGGTCTCTACCATCCCCCACGCCCCCGGATTCCCATCTTCTGGAAAACCTGATTCGCCCTCTCCCTGGATTTTCCTGCCAGATGAACCCCATGCCAAAAAAACGCTGCCCCGGCGGACCGCTTCCGGTCAGCGCCGGGGCGATGGGGTCTGGCTGCGGCTGACGAGGCTCAGCCGCTCCAGTTTGTAGTACAGGGTCCGGGGGGCGATGCCCAGTCGCCGGGCCGCCTCGGTCTTGTTGCCGCCGGTGGCTTCCAGGGCCGCCTGGATGGCAGCCCGCTCCGCCCGGGCCACCACCTGTTCCAGGGTCTCCCCCTGCCAGGCCGGTGGTGCCCCGGCCATGGCCGCCGGATGGGGGGCCCGGCCCGGCAGCCCGCTCAAGGGCGGCAGCGCGGCCCGGGTGATCCGGGTCTCCCGAACGTCCAGGGCGATCATCGCCCGGCCGATCACGTTCTCCAGTTCCCGGACGTTTCCCGGCCAGTGGTACTGCTGCAGCACCGCCAGGGCGTCCGGGTCGATCCCCTGGACGTTGCGGCCGTACTCCCGGTTGAACCGGTCGATAAACCGGGCCACCAGTTCTGGCAGGTCCTCCAGCCGGTGCCGGAGGGGCGGAATCACGATGGGGATGACATTAAGCCGGTAGTAGAGGTCCTCCCGGAACTCCCCCCGGGCGATCTTCTCTTCCAGGTTGGCGTTGGTGGCCGCGATGATCCGGACGTCCACCGGGATGGGCCGGGAGTCCCCCACCCGCCGGATCTCCTTCTCCTGCAAGACCCGCAGGAGTTTGGCCTGAAGGGGGAGCCCCATCTCGCCGATCTCGTCCAGGAAGAGCGTGCCTCCCTCCGCCTCCTCGAAGAGCCCCCGCTTGCCCCCCTTCCGGGCCCCGGTGAAGGCCCCGTCGGCGTAGCCAAAGAGTTCAGATTCCAGAAGCTGGTCCGGGATCGCCGCGCAGTTGACCCGAACCAGGGAACCGGTGCGGCCGGAGGCGTTATGGATCGCATGGGCGAAAAGCTCCTTGCCGGTGCCGCTCTCCCCCCGGAGGAGCACCGTCGCCGGGGTCTCCGCCGCCCGGCGGGCCTGCTCCACCGCGGCCTGCATGGTGGGCGAGATGCAGACGATGTCGTCGAAGGTGTACTTGGACTCGAGCCGCCGCACCATCTTCCGGGTTTTCTCCAGCTCTTCGGTCAGCCGGGCGATCTCGGAGATGTCGTGGATCACTCCGACGCTTCCCTTGAGCTGGCCGTCCACCAGGATCGGTGCGACGTCCACCACCACCTGGCGCTTCTTCGGCCCCACCTGCATGATCTTGCCCCGGACGGGCTTCCGGGTACGCAGGACCTGCAGGTGGACCGATTCCTGGGTCGGGTCGATGTCCACCGTCGCCGGCTGGCCGATGACCTCCTCCGGCCGGAGCCCCGTGAGCCGGCAGTAGGCCGGGTTGACCAGCACCTGGATCCCGTGCTCGTTCACCACGGAGATGGCGTCCTGGGTGGCGTAGATGATCGCTTCCAGCATCGCCTTGGTCTCCCGGAGGTCCGTCAGTTCCTCGGCCAGGGCCCGGACCTCGGTCACGTCCCGGAAGACCGCCACCGCCCCCACCACCCGGCCCTGCTCGTCCCGAACCGGCATCCGGTTGGTGATAATGGTTGTCTCTCCGATCCGCTGCTGTTGGTTGAGCTCCGGCTGCCCGGTCCTGAGCACCTCGTGAAGCCGGGTGCCGGGGATCACCTGGGCTGCCGGCCGGCCCAGCAGTTCCTCCCGCCGCACCCCCAGGAGGCGCTCCGCCGCAGCGTTGCAGAGGGTCACGAGCCCCTGGGCGTTGACCGCCAGCACCCCGTCGTGGGTGGAGTCCAGGACCAGGTCCCGCTCCCGCTCTTTGGCCTGGAGGATGCGGAGAGCCCGCTCCTCTGCCTCCACCAAGGAGAGGAGGAGCCGCATCGCCTCTTTCTCCACCACCACCGCCCGGCGCCACTTGAGCCGCGCCACCTCGGCCTCTACCGTCGGGTCGGGAGTGGCCTGGACGATGATGTCCACCTCCGGCCGGCCGACCAGCTCCCGGAAGTCGAGGGCGGTGGGCACCCCCAGCTCCCGGGCCAGGGCCAGCCCCGGCGCCCGGGGATCCCGGTCCGCCACCCCCACCACCCGGACATGGGCCATGGCGTGGAGGGACCGGAGGAGGGCGAGGCCACCCTGGCCGGCACCGATGATCACCACGTGCAGCGGGCCCGCCGCCATACCGGCGCCTCCTTGCAAGATTTTGCAGAAAAAAGATTCGACAGCGGTGGAGGCGATTCCTGCCTGGCCAGGGGACCCGCGAACCCCGGGCGGCCGCCGCGGCCGAGCAGCCCGGGCGCGGAGGGCAAACGCAAGGCCCCGGTAGCCGCCATTCCCGACGGCCACCGGGGCCCAACAGGTGACACGCACCCCGCTGACAAACGTACCTGGCAGACAAGCCGCCTGCGGGGCTTAGCTCGCCTTCATCTCCATCCGGAGCTTGTCCGCGACAGCGGCAATAAATTGAGAGTTGGTGGGCTTTCCCCGGTCCCGGCTGATGGTGTACCCAAACAGGCCGGAGAGAATCTCCAGGTTGCCCCGGCTCCAGGCCACCTCGATGGCGTGGCGGATGGCCCGCTCCACCCGACTGGGGGTGGTCTGGAACTGCCTGGCGATGGTGGGGTAGAGTTCCTTGGTGATGCCGCCGAAGCGGCCATCCTTCTCGATCATGATCAGGATAGCTTCCCGGAGGTAACGATAGCCCTTGATATTCGGGGGAATGCCGATTTCGTGGATGATTTGTGTGACGTCCGCGTCGAGGGACCGCCCGTGTGGCCGGCCAGAGGACCGCTCCTGCCCGGCAGCGGGGGCCGGCGAGGTGAGCATCTGCCGGATGCGGGTCGCCAGGACGTCGAAGCTGAAAGGTTTGAGGACGTAGTAGTCCGCCCCCATCGCCAGGGCGCGCTGGGTGATGCTCTCCTGGCCAAAGGCGGTCAGGATGATCACCCGGGGACGCCGGCGCAGCTGCCGCTCCCGCAGCTCCTCGAGCACCCCGATCCCGTCCAGGTGGGGCATGATGATGTCCAGGATGACCACATCGGGCTCGGTCCGCTCCACCTGCTCGAGCACTTCGGCGCCATTGTGCGCGACCCCGGCCACCTCGAAGTCAGGCTGGCCCTCGACGAAGGTGCGCAGCACCTCGCAGAACTCCCGATTGTCGTCGCCAATCAGCACCCGAATCTTCGCCACGGCCACAGTCGGTTCTCCCCCCGGTTGGGCCGGTTGGTTGCGGTGGCCCCCCGGCCCTGCAAATTGAATTTTCTCCTCCCGGTGAAGAAACTCCTGCCAGCCTTACCTTCAGGAACGCTGGATAAATAACAAATCATGGCAGCGTTTGCATAGCTGTGCATGGATGTCGACACTCCCGACCGGTCCGGCGACCCCGGAACCGGACCCGTCACCAAAGGCTGTGGATGGATGGTAACCCCATTGGGGACCCAGTGTCAACCACACGATACACCACTTTCTGCCATCTGCTGCGGTCTGGACGCTGAAAGCGCACCGAGTACCCACAAATTCTGCCAATTTTGGGCCCCGGGGCCAGAAGCCCCGGGGCGCAAAGCGGGGGGCTGGAGCAAACCAGCCTCCTGAAGCATCCACTCGATCAGGACCCCGTACCCCCGGCTTGGGTCGTTGACGAAGACGTGGGTGACCGCTCCCACCAGCCGCCCGTCCTGGATGATGGGGCTGCCGGACATCCCCTGTACGATACCCCGGGTCCGGGCCAAAAGCCTGGGATCCGTCACCCGGAGCACCATGTGCCGGCCATCCGGCCCCGGCGACCGAGCCAGGTCGACAATCTCCACCTCGAACCGCTCCAGCCGCTCGCCCCCGACCACCGTCAGGAGTTCCGCCTTGCCCTTCCGGACCTGCCCCGCCATGGCCACCGGAATGGGCTCGGGATAGATCGGGTTGTGCAGGGGCTCCTCCAGGCGGCCGAAGATGCCGAAGCGGGTGTTCTGCTCGATGCTCCCGATCCACCGGTCCGGTCCGGTCAGTTCCCCCACCTTCTCCCCCGGATGGCCCCGGGCGCCCTTGTCGATGTCGACTACCGTCGCCCGGACGATGTGACCGTCCCGGACGGGGATCGGTTGTCCGGTCTCGCTGTCGGCAATGATATGACCGAGAGCGCCGTACCGGCCGGACCCGGGGTCGTAGAAGGTGAGGGTGCCGACGCCGGCGGCACCGTCCCGGATGTAGAGGCCGATGCGCCAGCGGCCGCTCTGGGGGTCAAGCACCGGCCGGACCTGGGTGGTGATCTCCCGGCCCCGCCGCCACAGGGTGACCGTGATCGGCTCCCCCCGCTGCCCGGCGGCCTCGATCTCCTTCTGCACCAGGGCCTCACTCAGCGCCTCGTGATTGCCGATGCGGAGGATCCGGTCGCCGACCTGGATCCCCCCTTCCCGGGCCGGGTAGACCGTGGTGCCGGGGGCGACGTTAATCCCCGCCTCCCCCACCACCAGTACTCCCCGGGACCGGAGCACCACGCCGATGGAGTGGCCCCCGGGGACCAGCTTCAGGGGTGGAACCACGTCGACGGTCATCCGCCGGATGGGGATCAGGCCGAAGATCCGAAAGTCCAACCGGGTCCGGCCGGGGTCCAGCCCCTGGATCTGGAGCGACTGGCCGAGACCCAGCCGCTGCTCCCCGGGGCCCGACTCGGCGCCGCTCACCCGGAGGATCCCCGCCGGCGCCACCCGGACCGTCATGGGGACCGGCAGGTAGCCGCCGAGGTGCAGGGACTGATCCCGGGCGACCCGGATGTGGCCGGGCAGCGCGGCCAGGACCCAGACCGGGACGGAGAAGACCGCTGCCAACGCGAGGATTAGCCCCAGCACCCGGGCCGCCCCCCGCCCCTTCCATCGGGAAGACACCGCCGCCACCCCCCAGGTGCGAATCGGAGTGGGTCCTTGGGGCTGCGGTTATTGTCCCCTTGCGTCGGGGGCGGCTATCCTGACATAACCCGGCGGGGCTGGAGACCCGCGCCCGGGATCCACGTCTCTGGCACCCGTGGACCCCACCACAAGGCGCGGTTATGACCCGTACCAACGTCCGAAACCTGCCCCACAGGTACGGTTGTCTGGGGATTTTCCTCGGCAGGATGGATTTCACTTATTCATCAGGCCGGAAACGGTTTGACGAGCCGATGGGAACAGGATTACCGCGAGAGGTAGGGTTACTGGCAAGTCCGGTACCGCCAGAAAGGCCTACCCGAGAGGTGACCGAGCCTGTCCCGCAAGACAGCCTGGTGTCTGGTCGCCATCGTGGTACTCGCCTTCGCTCTCCGAATCTGGCTCCTGGGACGCCTCGGCGTGCCAACAGACTCATGGGATGCTCAAAACTACGCGGCCATGGCCCGGCAACTCCTCGAACGGGGGGTCTACGCTTACAACAGCAACCAGCCCAACGCCTTCGTGACGCCGGGATACCCGCTCTTCCTCACCGCCGTGTTTGCCCTGGGTGGCACAGAGGACACGGTTCGCCTCATCCAAGCGTTGCTGGGTGCCATCACCCTCGTACCGCTGGCCCTGATCGCCCGGGAGACGGTGGGCGAAAGGGCTGCCCTGGTGACCGCTGTGACGCTGGCATTTTACCCCGCCTGGCTCCGGGCCCCGGCCTACCTGTTGACGGAGGTGCTCTTTACTTTTCTCTTTAGCCTCTACCTGTGGGTTCAGCTGCGGGCCGTCCACCGGGGAACCCCGACATGGGGTCTGTTGTCAGGGCTCACCCTAGGGCTGGCGGTGCTAGTCCGGCCCGTGGTGGCCCCGCTGCTGCCGCTCCCCTGGCTTTACCGCATGTGGGAAGAGCGTTCGCTCCGGTCCTGGCGCCCTGCTCTCTGGGCTGTGGCAGGTTTTGTGCTGGTGATGCTGCCCTGGTGGATCCGGAACGCTCTGGTCCTGGGGAAACTGGTCTTCTTCGCCACCCAGACGGGCAACCCCGTCCTCGGCGGGATGGATCCCTACAACCTCTGGCAGGGCAAGCTCTGGTCCGGGGTAGGGAGCGATTCGGGCGAACAATTGCGGAAGGCATGGGAGATCTTCCTCTGGCTGATGAAGGAGCACCCCTGGCTGACGATCCGCTGGTTTACCGTCGGCAAGTTCACCTGGATCTTCATGCGCCCGTGGCTGGGCTGGCTGTTCCCTACCCTGGTTTATCTGCATTACCCGGTGGTCTGCTTCGGCTGGGCTGGGGCGCTGGCGGCCCTTCGCTCTCCGTCCGTGCGGCCCATCAGCCTAGTGCTGATCCTGCTCTCGGTGATTCACCTGGCCTTCATCCCTGAGCCCCGATACGCCTACCCCCTCATCGGCCTACTTGCCATCACCGGCTCGCTGGCCGTGGTGCGCATCTTCGGCGGAGTTGAGGCGGATGGCAAGGGTGCTCATCATCATTCCCGCATATAACGAGGCCGGCTCCATCGGACTGGTGCTCGACGAGATCCGGACCTACATGCCCACGGCGGACGTGCTGGTCGTCTCCGACGGTTCGACCGATGATACGGCCGCCATCGCCCGGGAGCGGGGGGCGATGGTGGTGGAACTGCCGCACAACCTGGGGATCGGCGGAGCCATGCAGACGGGATACCGTTACGCCGCCCGGCACCGCTACCAGGCTGCGGTTCAGGTGGACGCCGACGGCCAGCACGATGTGCGGGAACTCCCTCCCCTCCTCACCCCTGTCCTGTCGGGCGAAGTCGACCTGGCCATCGGCTCTCGCTACGTCACCGACACCGGGTACAGGGGGCCCCTGAGTAGGCGCATTGGCTCGTGGCTCCTGGCCCACTGGGTGCGGCTCATGACCGGGCAGATGATCCACGATCCGACCAGCGGGTTTCGGGTGGCCGGCCCCCGGGCGATCGCCCTGTTCGCCGAGGAGTACCCGGTGGACTACCCCGAGGTGGAGAGCCTGGTGCTGCTGATACGCCGGGGCCTCACGGTGCGGGAGTGGCCTGTCAGGATGCGGCCCCGACTGGCCGGGCGCTCCTCGATCACCCCGCTAAAGAGCGTGGAGTACATGATCAAGGTCGGGCTGGCAGTCTGGATACAGCGCATGCGGCGTGAGGTGACCTAGGGTGAATCGGGTCGCGGGGCTTGTCACGCTGCTGGGCCTCGCCTTCGGCTGGACCGTGATCCAGGCGATGCGGCGGCGGAAGCTCTCCGAGCGTGATGGCCTCCCCTGGCTGGGGCTCAGTGTGGTGCTCATCGCCGCCCCTTTGCTGCGCCAGCCGCTGGACAGGGTGGCGGCCTGGCTGGGGGTCCATTACGCCCCGGCCATATGGCTCCTGGTGGGCATGATCGGACTCTTCTTCATCTGCTTCCGGCTCACCATGGTGGTGACGGACCTCCAGGCCCGGGTGGTGCGGCTGACCCAAGAACTGGCCTTGATGAAGCAGGAGGACAAGGCGCCATGAACGCAGGCCCGTACGTGGCCCTGGGCGCCAACGTGGTACTCCTGGTGGCGGGCCAGTTGCTCTGGAAGACCGGTATGGGCCAGGTGCACGGACCGCTCTGGCGGCACATGCTCCTCTCGCCGGCGGTCTGGGCGGGGCTCGCGCTGTACGGCATCGCCACCTTCCTCTGGCTTTTCGTTCTGACCCGGCTCCCCCTTGCGGTCGCCTATCCGATGCAGGCGACGGCCTACGTGCTGGGCATGGTGGCTGCCCGCTTCCTGCTGGGTGAATCGGTTCCGGCCACCTCCTGGGTGGGCGGGCTGCTGATCCTCGTGGGCGTCAGCCTCATCGGCTGGGGCAGCCGGTAGGCCCGGTCCGCCCGCGTACCTATGGACGGGCACAACGAAACGGCGTCCGGAGGCTCAGCCTCCGGACGCACGATAACCGGTTGTTAGGATTTGCACCGGCGCTACCCGCCCCGCCGTTGGGCCGCCGCCGCCCGGATCAGCTCCCGGGCATGCTCGAGGGTGAGGGGGGTGATCTCCGCACCGCCGATCATCCGGGCGATCTCCAGGCTCCGCCCTTCCTCGTCCAGGGGCTGTACCCGGGTCCGGGTGCGGCCCCCGACCTCTTCTTTGGTAATCAGCAGATGGTGGTCCGCCATCGCCGCCACCTGGGGCAGGTGGGTGACGCAGATCACCTGCCGGTCCCGGGCGATGGCCGCGAGCTTCTCCGCCACCGCCTGGGCGGTGCGGCCGCTGATGCCGGTGTCCACCTCGTCGAAGACCAGGGTGGCCACCTCATCGACCCTGGCGAGGATCACCTTGAGGGCGAGCATGATCCGGCTCATCTCGCCGCCGGAGACGATCTTCGCCAGGGGCTTGGGGGGCTCGCCCACGTTGGGGCTGAAGAGGAACTCCACCCGGTCCCAGCCCTTGGGCCCCACCGCCCGCCAGTCAGGCTGCTCCGGGGAGTCGACCCGGACGACAAACCGGGCGTGGGGCATCCCCAGGTCCCGGAGTTCCCGGGCCACCCGCTCCCCAAGCTCCGCGGCCGCCTCCCGCCGGGCCTGGCTCAGCCGGGCCGCGGCCCGGGCCGCGGCCTCCCCGACCTCGCCGAGCCGGCGCTCGAGCTCCGCCGCCCGCTCCTCGCTTCCCTGGAGCCGGGCGAGTTCCGCCCGGATCTGCTCCAGGTACTGGAGCATCTCCGCCACGGTGTCGCCGTACTTCCGCTTCAGGTTGTGGAGGAGAGCCAGCCGCTGTTCCACCTGGGCGAGTCGCTCCGGGTCGTCCTCCACCTGCTCCTGGTAGTCGGCCAGGAACCGGGCCGCCTCCTGGATGTTAGCTTGGGCGGCCTGGAGGTACTCCAGCACCGGGCTGAGGCCGGGGTCGATCCGGGCGGCATCCGCGAGGAGCGCCTCCGCGCGGCCGATGAGATCCGCCGCGGCCTCCTGCCGGGGTCCGGCCTCGTACACCAGGGCGTACGCCTGGGCCGCGGCCTGCTTGAGCCGGGTGGCGTTGGCCAGCCGCTGGAGCTCCGCCTCCAGCTCCTCCTCCTCCCCGGGCCGGAGCTGGGCCGCCTCCAGCTCCTCCACCTGGAACCGCAGGAGGTCCTCCCGCCGGGCCCGGTCCCGCTCATCCCCCCGGAGTTCCCGGAGTTCGGCCTGGATCGCCTCCAGTTCCTGGTGGAGCCGGGCCACCTCCTCCCGGAGGGCGAGGATGGGGGCGCCGGCGTACTGGTCCAGGAGCTCCAGGGGCTTTCCCTCTTCCTTCAGGAGTGAGCCGCCGTACTGGTCCAGGAGGTCCAGGTGCTTCTCGGGCTGGAGCAGGGTGTGGTGCTCGTGCTGGCCGTGGAGGTCGCAGAGACCCTCAGTGGCCTCCCGGAGCATCTGGATCGTGGCCGCCCGGCCGTTGAGGCTGATCCGGCCCCGGCCGGTGCGGCTGATCTCCCGGCGGACCACCAGGAGGTTGTCCTCCCCCACGTCGATCCCCATCTCGGCCAGGGCCTGCCGACGCTGGGGACGGTCCGTCAGGTCGAAGACTGCCTCTACGATGGCCCGCTCCTCACCGGTGCGGACCATCTCGGCAGAGACCCTGCCCCCCAGGGCCACCTCCAGGGCGTCGAGGACGATGGACTTCCCTGCGCCGGTCTCCCCGGTCAGGACGTTCAGACCGGGGCCGATGGGCAGGTGCACCTTCTCGATCAGGGCGAAATGCTCGATGGTCATCTCCACGAGCACACCGGGTCGCCTCCTTCATCCCCGCCGGAGGAAGGCCCCGCCTCAGCGGATCAGCCCCCGGATCCGCTCGACGATCTCCCCGCCCGCCTCCCGGGGCCGGACCACCACCAGCACCGTGTCCTCGCCAGCCACGGTGCCGATCACCTCCGGCCAGCCCTGGTAGTCGATGGCGTAGGCGACGCTGGCCGCGGTGCCCGGCAGGGTCTTCACCACCACGATGTTCTCCGAGGCATCCACCGAAAGCACCGATTCCTGGAGGATGCGCCGGCGCTTGTCCCAGGCCCCGGCCGGAACCTCATCGGGCAGGGCATACCGGTACCGCCCGTCGCCGGTGGGTACCTTCTGCAAGTTCAGTTCCTTGATGTCCCGGGAGATGGTGGCCTGGGTGACGGGAATGCCTTCCCGGGTGAGGAGCGCAGCCAGCTCCTCCTGGGTCTGGATCACCTCGGTGCGAACCAGCTCCAGAATCCTGGCCTGCCGGCGCGCCTTCATCATCGCCCGCCACCTCCCACTGCCTGGTAGGAGATTACGCCGCTGGCGGGTTCCGCTCCTGCATATTCCCCGCATGATTGTATATGCAGCAGCGCATACGACCCGTGCAAGGGGTGGCGGCAAGCGGAAGGGCCCCCGGGGCGCCTGACCGGGGGCACCGTACCCGAACGGCACTCCGGCTACCGGACCCGGAACGGCGAGCCGGAACGGCCCTTCGGGGCCACCCGGCCGGTAAGGGTCACGGCCGGAAAGAAGTGCCGATCTTCTGGGAGGGCTCCGAGAGCTTGCGCCGGAGCACGTCGTAGAACCGGAAGGCGTGGCGGCGGACCAGGCGAGCGGTGTGGGGTGCCCGCTGCACCAGGAGCAGGTCCCCGGGAAGGAAGGGGCCGCAGTACCGGCCGTCGGCGGTCAGGACCACTTCTGACGGGTTGTGCATCCGGACCGCGACCACCTCCCCCGCGGGGAGGACCAGAGAGCGGGCGTTGAAGGTGTGGGGGCAGATGGGGGTGAGGAGCAACACCTCCTGGGCCGGGTGGACGATGGGCCCGCCCGCGGAGAGGGAATAGGCGGTGGAGCCCGTGGGGGTAGCCACGATGAGTCCGTCCGCGGCATAGTCCGCCACCGGCACCCCCGCGACCTCCGCGGTGAACCGGACCATCCGGGCCAGGGGGCCGCGGTTCACCACCACGTCGTTCAAGGCATCGGCCTGGAGCACCTCGGTTCCGTCCCGGATCACCCGGGCCCGGAGCATCATCCGCTCCTCCACCTGCCACCGGCCGGCCAGGATCTCATCCAGGGCCGGCCAGAGTTCGCCCACTTCGACCTCCGTCAGGAAGCCCAGGTGGCCGGTGTTCACCCCCAGGACCGGCAGTCCCAGGGTAGCCACCGCCTTGGCCGCCTGGAGCAGGGTGCCGTCGCCTCCCAGGACGATCAGGAGATCGTCAGCCCCGTGCCCCCCGGGGAAAGGCGCGGCCAGGTCCGGCCGGCTGACGGCCTCGGCGGCCTCCGGGGTGAGCAGCGCCCGCAACCCCCGGGCCTCCAGTTCCCGGACCAACCGGGCTGCCGCGGCCACTGCTTCGGGCTTCTCGGTGTTGGCAACGATGCCGATCTGTTTCAACGCTGTGGCCTCCCGACGGCTGGCCGCCGACCATGGCGGCCGGCGTTTCCGGCAATCGTTCCGGCAATTAGTTTCTCCTTGCCCTGGGGCTCTCCCTGCCCCCCTTGGCGCTGCCTGGGAAACGGGCCCCGGCGAGAGGAGTTGCCGGTGGCCGGGCACCCCTCGGGGCCCCGGCACATAGGCTGGGTCGAGACTGGACGCCTGACATAGGCCCGTGAGGGCCACGAGGAGGAGCGCCCATGACCGCTTCCGTCCCTCCGGCCGGCAGCCCCGGGCCCGGAGCTTCCGGCCGTACATCCCCATCGGCATCCCCAGGGATGCCGGTCTCGCAGGTCCAGCAGGCCACGGCTCCCCCCCTCGCCCGGCAGCCCGCTGTCGGCGGTGCCCCGGCCGGGGTGCCCGGTGCCGGCCTGCCTCCAGGCAGCCCCCCTTACCGGCCGTTGCCGGGGATGGGGCCGATGCCCGGTACCTTTCCGCCGGGGATGGCGGCCCCCGGCTTCTTCCCGCCCGGTGCCGCCACCCCCGGCTTTTTCGGCCCCGGTGCACCCGCGCCGGGAATGGTACCGCCGGGCGGGCTGCGTCCCGGCATGGCTGGCCCTGTCCCCCCCGGCGCAGCCGGGGCGCCGCCGCACCTGGCCGGAGCCGGGGTTCCCTGGGCCGGCCATCCGGCCGCCCCCTGGGCGTACGGTGCCGGCGGCCTGCCGCCGGGGCCGCCCCTGCTGCCCCCCGGGGCGCCGGTGGGAGCCACCGTCCGGGGCCAGCCCAGCCCTGCCAACCCCGCGGCAGCCGTGGGGGGCGTCACCGCCCAGGGGGTAGCACCGGTGGCGCCGGCCGCCCCCGTCGGCAGGCCGGCCCCCCTCCCCGCCCTTCCCTCCATGCCCGTCCCCCAGGGCTTTCCGCCACCCAACCTCTTTCCCCAGGCCGCCCCGGCCCAGGGGCTCCCCCCGATCCCTCCCGGGGCTACACCCAACCCGATGCTCCTGCAGATGGCCGGAGGTCAGCAGCCCCTGGCAGTCGGAGCCCCGCCGGCCGGTCCCGGGATCCCGGTGGCCCTGGCAGGAGCCCCTTTCCCCGGCGGCGTCCCTGGACCGGCGGCGCTGGGCGGCGTACCCGCCGCTGCCCCGGTCCTGGCGGCACCTCCAGGGGCCTTCGGGGGTTTCCCTGCCGCCGGACCCACCTTGACCGGCCCCGGGCCGGCGCTGCCGGGCCCGGCCCGGGGGCCCCTGCCGGTCCAGGCCGGGGAGCCGGTCCCCGCCCATCTGCTCCCCTGGGTGCAGCTCGCCCAGCAGCTCCTGCAGACCCCGGGGGTCCGGTCGGTGCTGGGCTCCGCCCTGGACCACCTGACCGGCCGCCCCGACGCCACCCAGTTCGTGGTGGGGCTGGCCACCGGCGTCCTGACCACCGCCGAGGGGCAGAGCGCCCTCCGGGACCTGGCCACCGGAGCCATGGACAGCAACCGGTTCCTCAACCTCTTCGCCAACCGGGTCCGGTCCCTCCTGGAGATGCACGGGCATCTTCCCCGGTCCCACTGAGCCTCTCTCCCCAGGCCCGGCAGCAGCCCTGCCGGGCCTGCCGCTGTTGTGGGCGGCCCATCGAACCTCGTGCATCCAGATCCCGTTGATGCTGGTGGAGAAAGGAGCTGCCCCGGCGCGGCAGACAGGGAGGTTGACAGAATGCGGAAGCGGGGCCTCACCCGGGTACTCGTCCTGTGGCTGACCTTGCTCCTTTCCGCTTGCCAGGGGGCAACCAGAAGCGGCACCCCGCCGGTCCCCGGGGCCGAAGCGGCAGCCCCGGCGGAAGCAGTAGCCCCATCCGAGGCGGCACCGCCGGCCGGCACCGCACCCGGTGCGCCCCCCGAATCCCCGACGACCTCCACCGGGCCCGCCCTGCCGGCAGCCGCCGCAGGCCCCATCGTACCCGAAATCCCAAGAGGGATGTCCCAGCCCCCCGCCTCGCCGTCCCCCGAGGGGGAGGAGAGTGGGCTCCCGACCCTGGCCGGCGGGAGGACCGTCGGCCGGGCGATGGTCCGGTACGGCGGCACCCAGCGGGAGGCCGTCCTGCAGGCGAGCGACTCGGAACTCCTGGTGGCCATCGCCGGAGGTCCGGCCCAGACACTCCCCAACCGGATCGGGGCCTACGGCGAGGCCAGCCTCCAGGTGATCCCGAACCCGGAAGGGGACCACCTCCTGGTGACCGTCACCGACGGGCGGGTCGTCGAGGGATGGGTCCTGATCCCCGGGGCCGACGGGTTCAGCGTGGGCCTCGACGACTGGGTGGACTGGGTTATCACCGGGGAAGGGGACGCGGTCAAGGTCGGGTTCCGCGAGTACCAGGACGGCGGCGGGTTCGTCGTACGGTCCTTCCTCTTTCGGTACTCTCCCTTGACCCGCCGCTACGAGCACACCATCGTCCCGGGTGCCGACATTGCCCCGAAGGACGTGGACCTGGTGCCGCTGACCCGGGAGCAGACCCTCTACTTCGACATCGAGTACCCCAAGGACTGGCCGGTGGTCTTCTCCGGCAGCCTGCACACGGTGCGGATTGGCTCCTGGCCGACCCAGATTTACGTCCTGACGGACGTGCTTCGGGGTAAACCCGTCCCCGGGTCGGAAGCGGAATTCCTGGCCAGCGGGAGGTGGCCTGGCGACTTCTCGGTCCGCCCGCTGAGCCATCTGGCCCCCGCCAAGGCCTTTGAGGTGAAGGGCACCATCGAGTTCGGGGGCGAGGAACGCCTGCTGCTGGCCTATCACGTGTTCGGCCCGAACGGGATTTGGGAGCAGGTGGTGATGGCCGTCTATCCTCCTGACGACTACGGCCAGTGGGAGGCCATCTGTCGGATCATTCTCTCGACCTTCAGGCCGGTCTGGTCACAGGAGGGCTAGCCGGCCCCCAGGGTCACCCAAAGGCCCAGGGACCACCTCCGCCCTCCGGTGGAGGTGGTCCCTGTCCCGTCCCCTGCCCCGGGGTGGTCGACTCAGGCACCGTGGCCCTCGTGGTGGGGGTGGCCCACCAGCACTAGCCCGGCCTCGGTGGGGAGCAGCGCCGGTGCGGTCTTGGCCACCGGCTCGGCGGTGATGGCCAGCCGGTTGAAGTCCCCCGGGCAGAGGAACGCCCCCGGCACCCCCGCCACCTCCTCCGGCGTCACACAGCCGTCGCAGTTCTTGTCAAAACGGGAGACCACCGCCTGGGTGATGGCGGCGATGCGCTGGGGCAGGCAGGTCCTGACGTCGAGCTGCGGGAAGACCGTCGCGGGGCGCATGAAGCAGTCCGTCAGGATGGCCGCCACGATCCCCGACGGGAGGGCCGGGGCGGCGGCGCCGCCAATCCCGGCCACCAGGGCCCGGGGGTCCAGGGCCAGGTTGCGGTCAGGGCTGAGGGGGACCTGGAGCAGGGCGGTGCCGTCGGGCTGGACCGTCAGTTCGCCTGCCCGGACCGGCACCGCGACGGTGTTCCAGGCCGGCACGTCGGTCCGGCCCAGGTTGGGAGGCAGGCCGTCGACGGTGAACCGGGTGCCGGGGAGGTTCACCCCCGGCGCCAGCCGGGGCAGGCAGGCCAGGTCCGCGGGGTGCAGGGTGTCCGGCACCACCAGGTCGTGGATCAGCCAGACCGTCAGGTTGGTGCCGGGGGGCAGGGGGCCCAGCCCGTTCACCCGGGCGGTCAGTTGGGCCACATCGCCCCCTGCCCGGAGTTCGGCGCTGCCCCGGGCCTCGCAGCACGGCCCGCCGGGCACGCACAGCAGGTTCCGGGGGAAGGTGAGCCCCTCGAGGACAAAGGGGAAGACGTCCCCCAGGGCGATGGACGGGATCTCGGATGTAACGGTCACCAGCTTTCGGGAAGTGGGGTCAAAGACCATCGCGCTCTCCGGGCTGAACCGGGAGGAGAAGAGCCTGCCGCTCTCGATCTCCCGCTGAAAGGTCGAGAAGGCGCCGGCTGCCTTTCCGCTGACGGCCACCGCCGTCCGGCCCTCGTCCGCCATGAACCTCCTCCTTTCCCAGTGCGCCTCTGGCAGGGCCCAGGCCAAACCCAAGGTGCCCGCAGGCTTCGGGTGCGGGCTCCGTACCAGTGTACGCCCGTCGCCGGCCCGCGGTGCGCCGCCGGCGTGCGCCGTCCGCACCGGAGGAAGCAGGCGCCGGCGGAGGCCTGCGCTGGAGCGCGCTCCGGAAGCATGCACCCAAGACCCGCACCGGAGCGCGCACCCGAGGCACGCCCCCGAGCACACACCGGCGGCAGGCAGAAAGAAGGCCCCCGGGGTCTTGCCCACCCCGGGGGCCGTTCGGGTCCCGCCCCTCCTGCCGGGCCCTGGATCGCCGGCCCGGGCCCTTCATCCATCACTCGGTCACCTGGGTCGGATCCACCTGCTGGCTGACGGGGACGATGGCCACGAAGCACCGCTCGCAATCCAGCATCAGCTGTAGCACCTCGGCGGCCTCCTCTTCCTGGCCCGAGTCCAGCAGGGCCTGGTGGTAAGCCCCCAGGAGTTCCGTCAGGTCCTTCTTGCCCTGGCTGCCGATGCCGGTGATCCGGACCCGGGCACTCTTGGCCAGCCGCCGCCGGAGCGCGGCCTCGTCAAACCCCAGCTCCGGCTGGAGCCGCACGTAGACCACCCCGCCGGTCATGCCGGCGCAGATCCACGGCCCCGGATCGCCGAGGACCACCACCCGGCCCCGGGTCATGTACTCAAAGGCAAAGCCCTTGAGGTTGGCCCGGGTACCGATCAGCCCCTGCCCGTCGTCCACCGGCCCCCGGAGCCGGCCGCCCAGGACCACGTCGGCACCGGAGAGCCGGACGCAGCACCGGGCGTCGGCATCCCCCTGGACCAGGAAGAGGCCCCTCTGGGCACCGTAGGCAAAGCTCTTGCCCACGGACCCGCCGACCCACTGGCCGAACCGGTTCCGGGTCTTCAGGATCCGGACGACGCCGCCGGCCGCACACTTGCCGACACCGTCCTGGGCGCCGCCGTGGACGGTGATCTCCACCCCGTCGACGTTGAAGGCCCCGAGGCCGCTGCCCGCGGCAGCCCCCTCCTCCAGGCGGATCTCCACCCGCTCCGGGCCGCTCTCCCCGGACCCGTGGAGCCGCTGCCGGGCGAGCTGACCCGCCACGGGGGTGCCGAGGGCCCGGTCCCGGGCCTCGACCCCGGCGAGGTGGAGCTGCACCTCCCGCTGCCCTTCCTGGAGGTGACCGGCGGCCACCGCGACCAGCTGCCGATCGAGGGAGGCGGCGAGCCGCCGCACCGTCCCCCGCTCGCCGGGGGCTGCCTCTGCCTCGGCCGGGACGGGCGTCAGCAGGGCCGAGAGGTCCACCCGGTCCAGCCCCCGGACCTGCCGGAGGAGCTCCACCCGCCCCACCAGGTCCTGGGTCCGCCGGGCTCCGAGCCGGGCGGTGAGGAGCCGCACCTCCTCGCCGATGCTGGTGAAGAGGGTGACCAGGCGCTCCACCGCCTCCTCATAGACCCGGGGAACGAACTGCTTCAGGCCCCGCTCCCGGGCCTCCTCCACCGTCTCGATCTGGGTGGCGATCCCCACGTGGCAGGTGTCCAGCTGGCAGCCCCGGCAGATGGTGCAGCCGACGGCCACCATCGCCAGGGTGGCAAAGCCCACCCGGTTGGCGCCCAGGAGGATCATCTTGATCACGTCGAGGCCGCTGCGCATACCGCTGTCGGCCCAGATCTCCACCCGGTCCCGGAGCCCCGCCTCCACCAGGGCGAGGTGCGCCTCCCGAACGCCGATCTCGATGGGAAGCCCCGCGTGGCGCAGGGCGTGCTTCCGGGCAGCCCCGGTGCCGCCGTCGTAACCGCACAGGGCGATGATGTCTGCCCCCGCCTTGGCGATCCCCACCGCGAGGGCACCGATCCCGGGCACCGCCGCGACCTTGACGACCACCTTCCCGTCGGGGTTGACGGCCCGGAGTTCCTGCACCAGCTGGGCCAGGTCCTCGATGGAGTAGACGTCGTGGTTGTTGGAAGGCGAGATCAGGTCCACACCGGGCGCCGCGTTCCGGGCCGCCGCGACCTTCAAGGAGACCTTCTTCCCAGGCAGGTGGCCGCCCTCACCGGGCTTGGCCCCCTGCCCGATCTTGATCTCCATAAAGCGGCTGCCGGCGAGCATCGGTGCGTGGACCCCGAACCGGCCCGAGGCGACCTGCTGCCCCCGCCACTTGTAGTACCGGCCGACCAGGTCCGGGATCTCCCCGCCCTCGCCGTTCATGCAGACGATCTCCAGCCGCCGGGCCGCCTCGGCGTAGGCCCGGAAGGCCGTCTCCCCCTGGGAGCCGAAGGACATCCCGGAGATGGTGATGGGGTAGGCGTAATCCTCGATCCGGGTGTCCACCTCCGCCGGGTTTACCCCGCCCACCTCCACCAGGTCGGTGAGGTGCCTCAGGCACACCGGCGTCTCCCGCTCAACGGCCTGGAGCCGGGCGGTGTAGGCCTCGTACCGGCCGGGGTCCTGCGCCGCCTCCCCCGCCGCCTTCCAGACCTTGGGCCAGATCCGGAAGGTGTGGGCGAGGCGCGGCCGGACCTCCCCGGCGCTCACGATGGCGTACCGCTCCTCCGCGTCGGCCTTCAGCCGGTCAAAGCCCAGGCCGGCGTCCTCCGAGCCGCAGTAGTTGACGCACCCGAAATACCGGGCCACCTCGGGCCTCAGGCCGATGCTGCTGAAGTGCCGGCCGTAACCCCGGAGTTCGTAGATCCCCAGGGTGGAGATCACCTTCTCCAGCCCCTTGGTAAGGGCCTCCAGCAGCCGGTCGATGCCCTGGCGGGGATCCGTCTGGGCCGCCACCTCCAGCATCAGGTAGGGGTTGACCGCATCGGCCCCCAGCCCCAGGGCCAGGACCAGGTCGTGGAGGCTGCGGATCGCCCCGGAGCGGAGCACCACGGCACACCGCCGCCGGAGGTTGGACTCCTCCTGTGGCACCGGGTACTCCCTCAGAGCCCGGTCCACCGCGGCAAGGGCCAGGTGCGGGTCGATCCAGAGCCGCCCGTCCTGGAAGCACTCCCGATCGTCCAGGATCAGCAGTTCCGCCCCCGCGCGCACCGCCGCCACCGCCTCCCGGCCCAGGCGCTCCAGGGCCTCCGGGAGGCTCTCGCTGGCCAGGAAGGCGGTGGGGAGCACCCGGACGATCCCGGGATCCTTCCCCGCCCCGTGAATCGGGTCCCACTCCCGGCAGAGGTCCTCGAGAAGCCGGGTGCCGTGCCGGGCGGCGACCTGCCGGTAGGTGCCGAGGTCAAGAGGCATGGGGCCGGCGTGGCCCCCGAGGATCACCGGCACCTGGAGCTCCACCCGGGTCCGGTGGACAAGGGCCAAGTCCGCGCTGCCGCGGACCGCCAGGGGCGGCCGGGCCCCCAGCACCACCCGGGTGGAGAAGTGCTCGACCTCCCGGTCCCGGTCCACCGCGGGGCAGGTGATCGCGGCGACGCTCTCCTTGAAGTAGTCCGCGAGGTTCTGCCGCTCCTGGGCGAGAGCCGCCAGGGGGCCGTCGTACCCCAGGGAGCCGATGGGCTCGCTGCCGGTCTGGGCCAGGGCCCGGACCATCTGGTGGTCCTCGGTGCTCCAGCCCAGGGCGGCCAGGAGCCGCTCATTGGGGCCGGAGAAGGCCGCGGGCTCCCCGGAGGCCGTGCCGCCGGGGCCCTGCGCCTCCGCCAGGGGCAGGCCCGGGACGCCGGCGGGCTCCATCCCCGGAGAGGTGCTGCTGAGGTACCGGCGCCAGCCCTCCGGGGCCGGGAACCGCTCCCGGGCCAGGCGCAGCACCCGGTCCTGCACCTCCGGATAGGAGAGGAGTTCCGGCGGGCCGTCTGGCCGCAGCAGAAGGCCGACCTTCTCCCCCGGCGCGAGGGGCCGCGGGTCCCGGACCACCTCGGCGATGGGCACGACCCCCTGCTCCGAGGCGAAGAGATACTCCTCCTCGGTCTCCAGGAGCCACAGGGGCCTGAGGCCCATCGCGTCCACGGAGAAGACCATCTCGTCCCGGTACCGGGCCGCCACCGCCGCCGGACCCTGGGCGAAGGGGCCCCAGGCCTGCCGCAGGTACAGGTAGAGGTCCTGCAGCTCCGGCTTCAGCCCCCGGATCTCCGCCAGGATCGGCGGGAAGACCACCTCCATGGCCTCCATCAGGGTGAACCCGTACCGGTGGATCAGCCCCCCGAGGCACCGGTCCAGGTCCTGGGCGTCGGTGCCCCCCCTGGTGAGGGGGATCCCCAGGGCCAGGGTCTCTTCCCGGAACTTACCGATGGTGCTGATTCCGCCGTTGTAGGCCAGGAGGTGGAAGGGCTGCGCCCGTTCGAAGAGGTCAGTGACGCTCGTGGAGAACAGGTTGTGGCCGATGGCCGCCCGGGTAGCCAGCCGGGGATCCTGGAGTTCCGGGTAGTACCGGCGCAGGGTCTCCGGGGTGCCCCGGACCTTGTAGACCGCCACCTGGGTGCTGAGGGAGACCACCGTCACCGGGGTCTCCGCCTCGATGGCCAGGCCCAGGGAGAAGAGCCGGCTCTCCCCGGTCTCCGGATCGGGGCACAGGAGGGCAACCTGCCAAAGCTCCGGCTCCTCCGCCCGGCCCCGGGGGCCCAGGGCGCTGGAGTCCACCGGAGCCGTCCGCTCCAGGAGCACCTCAAACCCCTCGGCGGCTATCCGCCGCAGGATCTGCTCCTTCAGCTCCCTGGCGCCGCAGGCCACCGACCGGGGGATGAAGAAGTGGCCAACGGCGAAGCGGGAGTCGTAGGCCAGCTCCGGGGGCCGGCCGGCCCCGGCCAGGGCCTCAGCCCACAGGGCCCGGGGGATGTCCACCTGGATCCCGCAGCCGTCCCCCTCTCCGTCCACATCGCCGCAGCGGTGGGCCAGCGCCGCCAGCGCGGACAGCAGCCGCTCCACCAGGCCGTGGTCCGCCCGGCCATCCTTCCGGACCACAGCGACCAGGCCACACCCGTGGTGCTCCCAGGCCCGCAGGTACTCCCGGATCCGCCGGGGATCCATCGCCTGTTCACGCACCTGCACAGGACATCCCCCTCCTCTCCATGTCTCTCCGTTCCCGCCGACCCGGCGGCGCGGGCCTGGGGTTTGTGAACCGTTTCCCAATCCCCGTTGCGCCCCAGGGCCCAGGTCACCACTGCCCCCGGGGCCGGTCCGGCTCGGACGGGACCCAGCTTGGGCGGGGTGCCAGGCCGCGGCCCCTGCCGCGCACCGATCGCCCGGCCGGGTTCCCCGGGATTCGTCGGCGGTTTGTGCCAGATGTTACTCCAGGAGAAGGCCCCCTGTCAATTTGGATTGTCAGGTTTTCTGACACGGCACAACCTGCGTCTTTGTAATGAACTTGATTACGATCTGTTATCAGTTCGGCCGGGGGCCGCCTCCCCCGGGCGGCGCCGCCTCCCCGGCCGGCCGGGTGGCCGGAGCCGCCCCCGGCCGGAGGTAGAGCAAGAACTCCTGGTTGCCGTCACCTCCGAGGATCGGGGACGGGACAACGCCTCCGGAGACCAGCCCCAGGGCCGCCGCGGCGGTCAGGACCCGGGCCACCGCCTCCTCACGCCGCCGGGGATCCCGGACAATGCCTCCCTTCCCCACCCCGGACCGGCCCACCTCGAACTGGGGCTTGACCAGGAGAATCTGCTCGGCCCCCGGGGCCAGCCGGACCAGGTGGGGGAGCACCAGGGTGAGGGAGATGAAGGAGACGTCGCAGGTCACCAGGTCCGGCGGCTCTCCCGGAAGGGCCGTCAGGGTGCGGACGTCGGTCTCCTCCAGGCTCACCACCCGGGGGTCCCGGGCCAGGTCCGGATGGAGCTGGCCCCGGCCCACGTCCACCGCATAGACCCGCCGGGCCCCCCGCTCCAGGAGCACCTGGGTGAAGCCGCCGGTAGACGCCCCGACATCGAGGCAGACCCGGCCGGCGGGGGAGACCCCGAACCGGTCCAGGGCTGCCGCCAGCTTCAGCCCGCCCCGGCTGACGTAGCCGATGGGGTCCCCGGCGGCTTCCAGCCGGTCCGCCGGCGTGACGGGAAAGCTCGGCCGGGTCACCACCCGGCCGTTTACCGAGACCAGGCCCGCCCGGATCGCTGCCTGGGCCCGCTGCCGGCTGGGGTAGAAGCCCTGCTGCACCAGCGCCACATCGAGGCGGGTACTGCCCGCGCCCATCGCCCGTACGCCTCCCTTCGCTGGAGTTCATGGGGAACCAGCCCATAGGCCTCCTGCCGCTGCGTGGCTCCACGGCGCGGCTCCGCTGCCTGCCTGCGCTGCCATCGCCTGCGCTGCAATCGAAAAGGCGGCGGGACCGCCCCGCCGCCGTCACCTGCGGTCGTATACCGTCGCCTGCGGCTGTGCTGCCTCATTTATCCCGGCTGCCCGCGGCGGACCGCAGCCGCCGGCCCACCCGCTGCACCGGCGCCCGGCGCTGGGCCAGGTTCGGCAGCTCTGCCCGGGTCGAGAGGACCAGCTGCCGGGCCCGGGCGGCGATCCCCGCCGGGGTGAGGCCCAGGGCCTCGTAATGGTGCTTCGGGTTGCCGTGGTCCATGAACCGGTCCGGCACCCCCATCCGGTCAACCCGCACCCCGGCGATCCCCCGGTCCGCCAGGTACTCCAGAACCGCGGAGCCGAAGCCGCCGGCCAGGGAGCCTTCCTCCACCGTCAGGATCAGGCCGGTCTCCCGGGCCAGGGCTTCGATAAGCGCCCCGTCCAGGGGCTTGACCCACCGGGGGTTAACCACCGCGGCCTCGATCCCTTCCTCCGCCAGGATGGCCGCGGCCTGAAGGGCCACCGGAGCCCAGACCCCGAGGGCGAGGATCGCCAGGTCGGAACCCTCCCGGAGCACCTCCGCCTTCCCGATGGGCAGGAGCCGGGGCTCCGGGTCCATGGGCACCCCCTGGGCCTTGCCCCGGGGGTACCGGAAGGCGAAGGGACCGTCGTGGCAGAGCCCGGTGTAGAGCATGTGCTGCAGTTCGTTTTCGTCCTTCGGGGCGCCGATGACGATGTTCGGCACCGTCCGCAGGTAGGCGATGTCGAAAACCCCCTGGTGGGTGGCGCCGTCCTCCACCAGGCCGCCCCGGTCGATGGCGAAGACCACCGGCAGGTTCTGCAGGCAGACGTCGTGGATGACCTGGTCGTAGGCCCGCTGCAGGAAGGTGGAGTAGACCGCGAAGACCGGCCGCATGCCCGCCTTGGCCAGGCCCGCGGCAAAGGTGGCCGCATGCTGCTCCGCGATCCCCACGTCGAAGAACCGATCCGGGAACTGCTTGGCGAACTTGGTTAGGCCGCAGCCCGGCGCCATGGCCGCGGTGATGGCCACCACCCGGGGGTTGGTCTGGGCCAGCTTTACCAGGGTGTTCCCGAAGACCTCGCTGTAGGTGGGCGGGCCGCCGGCCTGGGTCTTGCCTGTGGCCACGTCGAAGGGGCCGCCGCCGTGGAACTTCTCCGGCAGCTGTTCGGCGTAGGGCACCCCCTTGCCCTTGGTGGTCACCACGTGGACCACCACTGGCTCTTTCAACTTCCGGGCCTGCTGGAGGGCCGCCACCAGGGCGGGGATGTTGTGGCCGTCCACCGGGCCGATGTACGTCCAGCCGAGGTTTTCGAAGAACATGGTGGGAAGGAGAAGCTGTTTGATGCTCTCCTTCCACCGGTCCACCATCTCCAGGGCGTGGGACCCCACCAGGGGCAGGCTCCGCAGGAACTCCGCAGTCTGATGCTTGAGGGTCTGGTACCCCGGTCCGGTCCGAATCCGGGCCAGGAACTGGCTGATAGCCCCCACGTTGGGGGAGATGGACATGGAGTTGTCGTTGAGGACCACGATGACCCGGGTCTTGTCGTGGCCGGCGTGGTCCAGAGCCTCATAGGCCATGCCGCCCGTGAGGGCCCCGTCCCCGATGACCGCGACGACCTCGTAGTCCTCTCCCAGGAGGTCCCGGGCCTTGGCCATGCCCACCGCCGCGGAGATGGACGTGGACGCGTGCCCCCAGTGGAAGTGGTCATGGGGACTCTCCCGGGGGTCGGTGTAGCCCGCCAGACCCCCGAACTGCCGCAGGGTGTGGAACCGGTCCAGCCGGCCGGTCACCAGCTTGTGGGGGTAGCTCTGGTGGCTGACGTCCCACAGGATCTTGTCCCGGGGGCTGTCAAAGACCGTGTGGAGGGCCAGGGTCAGCTCCACCGTGCCCAGGTTCGGGGCCAGGTGCCCCCCGTTCCGGGCGACGGTCTCCAGGATCACCTGGCGGATCTCGGCGGCGAGATCCTGCAGCTCCGCCACTGTGAGCCGTTTCAGTTGATGGGGACCCTCCAGGTCCTTGAGCCTCATCTCGAGTCCTCCTTTTCCGGCTGCGGCCGCCGGGGGCCCGGGCCTGCCGGCTGGGATCGCAGGCTATTCACCGCTCCCGGTTAGCGTTCCCGGGCGACCACGTACTCCACCAGTTCCACCAGGTGCCGGGCCCGCTCCCCAAAGGGCGCCAGGGCCTGGGCGGCGAGCCGGGCCTGCTCCCGGGCCCGCTGCCGGGCCCCGTCGAGCCCGTAGAGCCGGACGTAGGTGAGCTTGTCCCGGCGCTGGTCGGACCCCGCCGCTTTCCCCATGACGCCGGGATCGCCCACCACGTCCAGGATGTCGTCCTGGATCTGGTAGGCGAGGCCGAAGTGCCGGGCGTACTCGGTGAGGGCGGCAAGCTCCTCCGGACCCGCCCCGGCAATGATGCCACCGATGCGGAGGCAACCGGTAAAGAGGGCCCCGGTCTTCCGGCTGTGGATCGCCTCCAGCTCCTCGGCCCCCGCCAGCCGCCCCTCCCACTCCAGGTCCAGCACTTGACCGCCCACCATCCCCGCCGGCCCTGCGGCCCGGGCCAGCTCCACGACCGCCCGGGCCGTCCGCTCCGGCCCCACCCGGGGGTCTCGGGCCATCTCCCCCATCACCTCGAAGGCCAGGGTGAGGAGGGCGTCCCCGGCCAGGATCGCCATCGCCTCGCCGAAGACCTTATGGTTGGTGGGCCGGCCCCGGCGCAGGTCGTCGTCGTCCATCGCCGGCAGGTCGTCGTGAATCAGGGAGTAGGTGTGGACCATCTCCACCGCGCAGGCCGCAGGCAGGGCGGCATCGGGGTCGCCGCCGCAGAGGCTGGCGGCGCTCAGGACCAAGAAGGGTCGCAGCCGCTTGCCGCCACCCAGGAGGCTGTAGCGCATCGCTTCCACCAGCCGGGGCGGGCCGGCCCCGGGGCCCAGGTACCGGTCCAGGGCCGCCTCCACCCGGGCTGCAGCCTCCGCCAGGACTTCCGCCAGCGCCACCCTCAGCCCTCCCTCGGGAGATGGAAGGGCGCGGTGACAGGGCCCTCCGGCCCCACATCCAACAGCTGCTCGATCCGCCCCTCGGCCTCATCCAGCCGGCGCTGGCAGAGCCGGGCCAGGGCGATGCCTTCCTCAAACAGGGCCAGAGACTCCTCCAGGGTCACCTCGCCGGACTCCAGCCGGCGCACCACCTGCTCGAGCCGTCCCATGGCTTCCTCGAACCCAAGGGCTGCCAGGTCCCCCGGACCCTTCTCCATAAGCCGTCCTCCCGGTCACGGACTGGGCATCCTCTACCATAGAAACATCATATCACAGTTGCACCTGTTGCACATAAGTAGGGAACTCCTGTGGACCCTCTACCGGCCCCGCTCCTGGGTGTCAAGCCCTGCCGGCCGCTCCACCGCCGCGTCCGGGTCCACCCCTTCCACCCGGGCGTCCACCCGGCCCCGCTGGAGCCGCACCCGGATCCGGTCGCCGGGGGCGAGGTCCGCCGCGTCCCGGACTAGGCGGCCGGCCTCGTCCTGGACGATGGCATACCCCCGGGCCAGCACCCCCAGGGGGCTGAGGGCATCGAGGCGGCCAGCGAGCTCCGCGAGGCGGGAACGCCCCCGCTCCACCCGGGCCCCGGCTGCGGCGAAGAGCCGGCGGCTCAGCTCGTCCAGCCGCTGCCGGCCCTGGAGCACCCGGTCCAGGGGGCGCCGGAGCACCGGCCGGGAGGCCCAGGCCTCCAGCCGGGCCCGCTGCCGCCGGAGGTGGAGCCGCACCGCCGCGACCAGCCGCTCCTCGGCGCTGCGGATCTGGGCCCGGAGTTCGGACTTGGCGGGCACCACCAGCTCCGCAGCGGCCGACGGCGTCGGTGCCCGCAGGTCCGCGACGAAGTCGGCGATGGTGAAGTCCGTCTCATGGCCCACCGCGGAGACCACGGGCACCGGGCAGGCGGCGATGGCCCGGGCCAGCCCCTCGTCGTTGAAGGCCCACAGTTCTTCCATGGAGCCACCGCCCCGGCCGATGATGATCACGTCCACCCCGGGCACCCGGCTGAGGGCCTGGAGGGCGGCGATGAGGCTCCGGGGGGCCTCCTCCCCCTGGACCAGGGCCGGGGCGAGGAGGAGGTTGACGTTGGGAAAGCGCCGCCGGGCGACGGTGATCAGGTCCCGGATCGCCGCGCCGGTGGGAGAGGTGACCAGCCCGACGATCCGGGGCAGCCGGGGCAGGGGGCGCTTGCGGGCCGGGTCAAAGAGCCCTTCGGCCTGGAGCTTGGCCTTCAGCTGCTCGAAGGCCAGGTGCAAGGCCCCACGCCCCGCGGGCTCCATTTCCTGGACATAGAGCTGGTAGAGCCCGTCCCGCTCGTAGACCCCGATCCGCCCCCGGGCGATCACCTGCATGCCGTGTTCCGGGGCAAAGGGGAGGCGCATGGCCTGGGCACGGAACATGACGCACCGGATCTGGGCGTACTCGTCCTTGAGGGTGAAATAACAGTGGCCCGAGGTGTGCCGCTTCCAGTTGGAGATCTCGCCCCGAACCCAGAGGTCCTCCAGGAGGGCGTCAGTCTCCAACTGCTCCTTTATGTAAAGCGTCAGAGCCCGGACCGACAGGACAGGCCGCTCCCCGGGCATCACCGCCGCATCACTTCCGCATCACTCCGCACGGCCGCATCTCCGTATCCGTCCGCTTTCGCCTCAGTTCGCCAGGCCCCAGAAGGCCTTGGCCGCCTCCAGGGTGTTCTTCATGAGCTGGGCGATGGTCAGGGGTCCCACACCCCCGGGCACCGGGGTGATGTACCCGGCCACCTCCCGGACGCTGGGGAAGTGGACGTCCCCCACCAGCTTGTTCTTCGTCCCCGGCACCGGGTTGATCCCCACGTCGATCACCACCGCGCCGGGCTTGACGTACTCGGCGGTCACCATCTCCGGACGGCCGACGGCCACCACCAGGATGTCCGCCTCCCGGCAGACCGCGGGCAGGTCCTGGGTGCGGGAGTGGCAGATCGTCACCGTGGCGTTGGCCCGCAGCAAGAGGGCGGCCATCGGCTTGCCCACGATGTTCGACCGGCCTACTACCACCGCCCGCTTCCCCGCGGGGTCGACGCCAACCCGCCGGAGCATGTAGAGGATTCCGGCGGGGGTGCAGGGGGCGAGGCACGGCTGTCCGCTCCAGAGCCGGCCCACGTTGACGGGGTGGAAGCCGTCCACGTCCTTCCGGGGGTCGATCTGCTCGATGACCTCCGCCTCGTCCAGATGAGGAGGCAGGGGCAGCTGGACCAGGATGCCATGGACCTCGGGGTCGGCGTTGAGCCGATGGATGAGCTCCAGCAGCTCTTCCCGGGAAGTGGTGGCCGGCAGGTCGATCCGCTCGGACCGGAACCCCAGCTCTTCGGCCACCTTCTGCTTGTTCCGGGTGTAGATATGGGAGGCGGGATCATCCCCCACCAACACCACCGTCAACCCCGGCACCCGCCCCCGGGCCCGGAGGGCCGCCACCTCCCGGCCTACCTCCGCCCGGAGTTCCGCCGCCAATTGCCGGCCGTCGATCACCTGTGCTGCCATGGGATCCCTTCCTCTCCGCGCCCGGCGGAACCTCTCCGACCGGGCCATCTCCCTCGAGACAACCTGGAACAGCCGCACAGCGGCCAAGGCTGCGCGACGTGACAGGCTGCAGAAGCAGAAAAAGAAGGCGGCCGCCGGCGGCCACCGCTCCGGGATGCCTCTCTACCCACCGGTACCCGGCGCCGGGGGGCTGCCGGCCGCCTGGGCGGCCCGTTCCTTGATGACGCTGCCGAGGATGCCGTTGACGAACCTGCCTGAATCCGCGGTGCTGTAGGCCTTGGCCAGCTCCACCGCCTCGTTGGCCACCACCGGCGGAGGCACCGACGGAACGTGGAACAGCTCGTACAGGCCAATGCGAAGGATGTTCCGGTCCACCACCGCCATCCGCTCCAGAGGCCAATCCCTGGAGCGCCGGGCGATCTCCCGGTCCAGTTCCTCCCGGCAGGCCTGCACCCCGCGGACCAGGGTCTCCGCGTACTCCCGGGCTGCAGGTTCGGGCTTCTCCCGCTCCAGGGCATCCTGCCACGCCTCTTCCAGGTCGGTGCCCACCAGGTCGATCTGATACAGAACCTGTAGCGCCAGTTCCCTGGCCCGTCGCCGAATCATGCTGTGAACCTCCTAGCGCCCGCTTCCCGGCGGAAGCAGGCGCTCCAGTAGCTCCGCGAAGCGCTCGGGATTCTCATCCAGATGCTTGCCCAGCCAGTAACCCAGGCCGGTGCACAGGGCAATGAAGAGAGCCCACAGGAGCCCGAAGCGGATCACCAACAGGGCGAAGACCAGCCCGCCCAGGCCACCCAGGATCCGGTACCGGTGCCCTTCCAGCTGCTCCAGCCACTGGCGCCACACCCTGGCTCACCCCTGCCCCAGCGCCGGTCTTCGGGTCCGGCCCGCCGTCAGTCCAGGCGGCGCCGGGTGTCGCTGGCGATGTTCTCCACGAAGACCCGAACCTCGGTCACTTCCGCGCCCACCACCCGGCGAACGCAGGCCCGGACCTCCTCCTGGAGGACGCCGCTGACCTCGGGGATGCTCACATCCGGGCTGATGACCCCCCGGAGTTCGGCCACCAGGCCCCCGGGACCCTGGGTGACCGTGGCCCGGACCTCCCGGACCCCCCGCACCCCGCGGGCCACCCGCCGGATCAGGTTCTCCACCGCGCTGAGGGCAATCCGGACCTCCCCCAGGGGGGTCTCGTGGACCAGGGCCGGCCCGGCCCCCCGGCGGGTGAAGGCGATCAGGATCAGCCGGAGGCTGACGGCAAAGAAAGCGGCGCCGACCAGGAAGACCACCACCCGGCCGGCTCCGAAGCCCAGGCTATCGATCCACGCCGCCAGGGGGATCCAGTCGGGCACCAGGGCGTAGAGCACCATCAGGAACGAGAGGATGGCCAGGCAGATAGTATAAATGGTAAGGATGATCGTATCCAAGACGCCCACTGGCCGTTCGCTCCTCTCCACCCGGCACCGACACCGGACCCGCCTCAGCGGACCCGCGCCTCGTCATCCCGGGCCTCCGTCTGGAAAGAAACGCCCTGGACGTGGATATTCACCTCAACCACATCCAGGCCCGTCATGCTTTCCACTGCCCGCTTGACGTTCTCCTGGACCCGCTGGGCCACGTCGGGAATGCGGACGCCGTACTCGACCACCAGGTAGATGTCGATGGCGCACTCCCGCTCCCCGACCTGAACCTTGACCCCCTTGGCCAGGTTCTTCTTGCCCAGCATCTCCACCATGCCGCTGACGAGGCCGCCGGCCATGCCGGCCACCCCGTCCACCTCCATCGCGGCGATGCCGGCGATGACCGCAACCACATCGTCGGCAATGCGGACGCTGGACTCAGCGCCCTCCCCGCCCCGGGGGACGGTCTGATCCTTGGACAATCCGACCCCTCCTTCCGGGCCTGCCGACCCCTGTGGGGCAGACGCCAAGCCATTCCTATTATACTACCAAAGAGGGTGTTATGAATAAGCAGGAACTCCCGTTCGACGCTGTCAAGTAGTTTTGGGGAACCTCGAACCCCGAAAGTATGTTCGCAT
>JAKKUO010000056.1 GCA_021890795.1 Bacillota bacterium
CGGGGGGTCGTCGGGCCCCCGGCCCGGGGGACCGTCAGGCCCCGTGCCCGGGGGAATCGGCTCCCCCACCTCGATGTACCCGTACCCCGTCTCGGGCCGGGTCGGCCGGAGCCCCAGGGTGACCACCCACCCCTGCCGGGCGCCGGCCACCGCCGCCTCCAGAGCCGCCCGGAAGCGGCGCTCCCCGCCGATCCAGTGGTCGACGGGCAGGACCACCAGGGGGGTGGCCGGGTACAGCGCCTCCAGCCATAGGGAGGCCAGCCCCAGCGCCGGGCCGGTGTTCCGGGCCGCCGGCTCCGGAATCAGGTTGGCCGGGGGCAGCTCCGGCAGGTGCTGGCGCACCAGGTCCCCGTGCTCCCGGGCCGCGACCACGTAGACCGCGTCCGCCGGGAGCCAGGGCACAATCCGCTGAAAGGCCTGCCGCAGGAGGGAGTCGGGGCCGGTGAGGCTGAGAAAGGCCTTGGGAAGCTCGGGGGTGGAGAGGGGCCAGAGCCGCTCACCCCGGCCCCCTGCCAGGAGCACCGCCTTCACGTCCGGCATCGTCCCGATGGGGCATCCTCCTTCCGTCATCGCCCGTGTCGCCCGTGGCGTCCGGGCCGCCGTCCGTAGGGCCGCCGGGAGCCGGGCCGCCTTCCGTAGGGACATCGCCGTAGCCCGGGCCGTCCCCGGCCCGGTGGCCGCCCCTGAGCCGCTCCAGGTCCGCGTCAACCATCATGGCCACCAGGGTCGGGAAGTCGACCCGGGGGCGCCACCCGAGTTCCCGCCGGGCCCGGGAGGCGTCCCCCACCAGGAGGTCCACCTCCGCGGGCCGGAAAAGGGCCGGGTCCACCACCACGTGGTCCCGCCAGTCGAGCCCCACGTGGGCGAAGGCCAGCTCGACGAACTCCCGCACCGTGTGGGTCTCACCGGTGGCGATGACGTAATCCTTCGGCTCCGGCTGCTGGAGCATGAGCCACATGGCCTCGACGTAGTCGCCGGCAAAGCCCCAGTCCCGGCGGGCCTCCAGGTTGCCCAGCCGCAGCTGCCGGGCGAGGCCGAGCTTGATCCGGGCGACGCCGTCGCTGATCTTCCGGGTGACAAACTCCAGGCCCCGGCGGGGCGACTCGTGGTTGAAGAGGATCCCGCTGCAGGCGAAGATCCCGTAGCTCTCCCGGTAGTTCACCGTGATCCAGTGGCCGAAGAGCTTAGCGACGCCGTAGGGGCTGCGGGGGTAGAAGGGCGTCCCCTCGTGCTGGGGAACGGTCTGGGCCTTGCCGAACATCTCGCTGCTGGAGGCCTGGTAGAACCGGATCCGGGGGTTGACGGTACGGATCGCCTCCAGGAGCCGGAGTACCCCCAGGCCGGTAATGTCGCTGGTGGCCAGGGGCTGCTGCCAGGAGGAGCCCACAAAAGACTGGGCGGCGAGGTTGTAGACCTCGTCGGGCTGGGTCTGTTCCAGGACCCTCACCAGGGAGGACAGGTCCGTCAAATCCCCCTCCACCAGGGAGAGGCCGGAAAGGTGCTCGATCCGGTGGAGGTTCCGGGTGCTGGACCGGCGGCGGAGACCTGTCACCTGATACCCCTTGCCCAGGAGGAACTCCGCGAGGTAAGAGCCGTCCTGGCCGGTGATACCGGTAATCAGGGCCCTGGGCACAGGGCGCTCCCCCCTTCCGGGCCGGGTCCGGCCCCGCCGCACCGGGCCCGGCACTCGTCCCGGAGCCTGAGCCACTCCGCCGGCGCCTCGGCCCCGGCGCAGGCGGCCTCAAGGTACGGCAGGGCTTCGGGGTACCGCCCCACGTGGATGAGCAGCCGGGCGATCAGCACCCGGCTGGCCGGCGAGACCGGCGGCACCAGGGCCTCCAGGAGCCGCCGCAGCCCAGCCCCGTCGGTCCGCTCCCCGAGGAGCCCGGCCAGCCCCAGGAGGGGCTCCAGCCAGCCCGGAGCGGCCCGGACTGCCTGGGTGTAGGCCCCGAAGGCCCCCGGCCAGTCCCCCAGGGCCCGCAGGGACTCTCCCAGGGCGCACCAGGCCCGGGCCCCGCCCGCGGCCGGGTCGACGCTCCCATAGGGGGGCGAGGGAGCCGGGCCCAGGGCGAGGCACCGGCGGAAGGCGGCCGCCGCCTCCTGGTGCCGCCCCAGCCCCTGGGCGGCGAGGCCGGCCAGGTAGTGAAGGTCCGTGTAGTCCGGGTATCGGTCCAACTCCGGCCCCAGGCAGGCCAGGAGATCCGCCCACCGCCCCTCCTCCGCCAGCGCGGCGGCCCGGCTCTTCACGAGCTTCGGGCGCCAGGCCCGGTCCGGGGGAGCGAGGCGGCAGGCCTCTTCCAGATAGGCCAGCGCTGCGCCGGCCTCCCCCTCGGCCAGGTGCTCGACCCCCAGGAGGTAGAGGATGAAAGGATCGTCGGGCGCCTCCGCCCGCATCCGCTCCAGAATCCCCAGGTTCCGCCGGTGCTTCCCCCAGCGCTGCCGCACCTCGGGCAGGTATCCCCGGTGCAGGATCCGGAGCCCGCTGGGCTCGAGCCGGGCCTGGGGGCGAGCGGCGAGGATACTCGGGGCGATCTGCTCGTGGAGAGCGCCGGTGAAACGGTACTCCGGCCGGTTGCGGAAGAGCCGGAGGCCAGGGGTCTCTTCCTGGGGAGGGTTCGGCGCCTCCCCGAGGAGGTTGACAACCCGGACCAGATACCCCTCCACCTCCGGGCAGGCGAGGAGCCCCGGCAGCGCCTCCCGGCCCTCCGGGCCGAGTTCCTCGTCGGCGTCGAGGACCAGCACCCACTCCCCGGCGGCCTGGTCCAGGCCCCGGTTGCGGGCCGCGGCAAAATCCTCCTGCCAGGGTGCAGGGATCACCCGGGCCCCGTACTGGCGGGCCACCTGGACCGTCCCGTCCCGGGAGCCCGTATCCACCACCACGATCTCGTCCACCAGGCCCCGGACGCTCTCGAGGCACCGGGGCAGGTTCTCTTCCTCATCCCGGACGATCATGCAAAGGGACAGCTTGATCAGCGCGGCCACCTCCGTGGAGCCCGAAGGAAGTGGAACAGGGCCCGCCGCATTACCGCCCGGGCCCGCTGGCTCACCGCCCGGCACCCGGTGTGCCCCGGCCGTAGAGCCGGACCCTGACCTTGTGGGCTTTCGGCGGGAATCCAGCTTGATGGGTGACGGCCCGGATGTTGATCCCCATCCCCGGCGGCCGGCGCGCCGGCCTGCTCGGTTGGGGCGCCCCGGGCTGTCCGGCCCCGGACGGCTGCGCCGTGGCGGGCGGAGACTGGCCCACCGCCGGCGGCTGCGGACCGGCTACGTGAGGCGGGTGACCGGCCGCTGGGTGCTGCTGACCGGCTGCCGGAGGCTGCTGGCCGGTTACTTGAGGCGACTGGCCAGCCGCTGGGTGCTGCTGACCGGCTGCCGGAGGCTGCTGGCCGGTTACTTGAAGCGACTGGCCAGCCGGGAGGGGCTGCTGACCTGCTGCTTGAGGCTGCTCACCGGCCGCCGGAGGCGGGTCACCGGTGGCCCGGGGGCGCTGCACCACCTTCGGCGGCCGCTGCCGCCGGCCCACGCCCCACTGGGGCCCGCCGGCGCCCCGGAGGGGGAGCACCATCGGCACCGGAGCGGCCTCCCGCCAGCCCCATCCCCGGGCCAGCCTCCACCCCAGCCAGGCACCGGCCAGAAGGGCCAGGGCCCACCACCCGGGCGAGGCGGACCCGGAGATCAGAAGGCCCACCGACAATCCCAACAGGAGCCCAGCCACGGCCGTCTCCAGGGTCCCTCGCTTCATCCCCATCACCCTGTCGCCGACATGGTAGTACAGCATATTTCCGCACCGGAGGCGTGGCACACCGTGGACGCAAACGTATTATGTTACCAGGGTGGATATCACCCACCTCCAGAAGGGGGTCTCGGATTAGAGTGAGTGAGAACAAGGACCTTCAGCACCTCCCGCCTCCGATCACCGGAGGCCAGGAAGAGCCCGTCTGCATCCTGGCCCCCACCGTCTCCGGCCTAGGCGAGACCGAGGTTCTCGAGCGCATCGTCATCGACCTGGCAGAACTCGTCCTCGCGGCTGTCACCGCCGGCCTGTTGCCTGCGGGAACCACCAGCGTCGTCGAGGCGGTGACGCTGGTCAAGCGGGTGACCGTCACCGAGTGCGAGGTCTTCACAAACAAGGTCCTCCTCAACGGCATCCTGCATAAGGACCTCCTGCTCAAGGTCGGCGCCGAGACGCCCCTCGACCTCAGCGATACGCTGCTCACGGCCAACGACTGCACCGTACAGCCGGTCGCGACCCTCGACCTGGTAATCGACTGCCCCTTCGGCGCCTGCATCACCGTTCCGGGCGCGTGCCCGGGCGACCGGTGCGAGGTGGAACTGGCCTGCGTCGATGCCGAGCGGGACCTGCTGATCGACACCAACGGCGACGGGGTCGCGGACCAGCTCGAGGAGAAGGTCTGCATCCTCCTGCGGGTGAAGACCATCCGGAACCAGCAGATCACCGTGCAGCCGGTCACCAATATCTGCCCGGAGTTCACGCCCCAGCCCACATGCCCCCCGCCGAGCCCATGCCTGCAGTTCCTACCCAGCAGCACCTTCGTGAGCCGGTAGACCCCCTGGGCCGTCGGGGCACCCCAGGGCAGCAAGCTGCAGCCACCGGGACCTCCATCGGGGCGCCGGGCCGGACCGCGCCGGGAGGGGGGCAGCCGCCCCCCTCCATCCGCGGTCGGCCGCGCCGATCGCCAAGGGCTACATCTGCCGCCGGCCCAGACGGGCCCATCGCAAAGGGCTGCGTCTGCCGCCGGCCCGGCCGAGCCGGACCGCCGGAGCAGGCGCAGCCCTGGTCGTCTTCCTCAGCCCGGTTCTTTCTCTCCGCCCGCCTCCCACACAAACCGGAAGGCGTCCGCGACCACGAACCCGGGGTGATCGGTCCACCGGCTGACCGCGACCGCCCAGTAATCCCCCTGGGGGAAGGAGAAGACGCCCAGGGGCACCCAGCGGCCGCCACCGGTCCGCTGGTCCAGATGGATCACCTGCACCCCCTCGGCGGTAAACAGGGCCACCGGCACCGCCGGGTTGTAGGCGCGGGCGGAAGGGTACCAGGTGTAGACCCGGTACCTCCCTGTTGCGGGGATCGGCACCCGGAACCAGGCGGCATCCCGGACCGGAGCCGGCTTCGCCAGGTGGTACCTGGACCCATACCGGAGGGTGTTCCAGTTGCTGGCCCGCCACTGCCCGCCGGCAAAGAACCGGTCGGCCATGGTGGAATCCACGACAATGCCCGAAGCTCTTTGCAGCCGCTCCAGGTACCGGTCCCAGCGCCAGGTCGGGGGTAGCGGCGGGTCCGTGCACCCCGGTACCTCGCCGGCGGCCAGGATGTGCTCCCGGTCCCGGGGGATGCCGTAGCGATCGCAGATCTCCCGGGCGAGGGTGGCCGAGGCCGCCCACAGGGCCGAGTCCGGCGACAGCCCGCCCCCGGGCGGAAGCTCATGGGCGATCACGATCCCCTGCTCCACCCAGTGGGCCTGGCCGGGAAAGATCGCGATATCCTGCTCCCGGACCATCTGGGTGATCTCGCCGTCCTGCCAGCGGATGACGTAGTGGGCGCTCTCCCCGGTCTCCGGCTGCTGGTACCGGGCGATCTCCTGGTCGTAAGACCCTCGGGTCAGCCGGAGAATCACGTACCGGATTGGGGAGACCGCCGGCCGCTCGCCGGGGCGAACATTCTCGGGCGCGGCCGGAACCCACCGGACCGTGGTCTGGGCCGGGGGACGCAGGGGCGATTCCGGACGTGGCGGGGCCTCCGGGGACTCCGGCGTAGGCGGCCGCCCGTCACCGCCGGTCGGGACCGGAGCCGGCGGCTGCTCACCGCCGGTCGGGGCCGAAGCCGGCGGCCCGTCACCGCCGGTCGGGGCCGGAGCCGGCGAAACCGGTGCCTCTCCAGCCGGAACCGGTGTTCCGGTGGCCGCCGGCTGGGATGGGTGCCCGCTGGGCACCTGGGGAGGGCCGGGCTCGGGACTGGCTCCCCTGCCCCGCTTCTGCCGGGCCTGGCGCCGTCGTGCCGGGCGCAGACTGGGGAACTTCACTCACCCATCCTCCCTTGGCAACGTGGGGCTGACGGTAGTATGTTATGTTAACCCGTGCCCCCGGGTGCCCAGACCCGGACCGGAGGGATCCCGGGGACCCTTGCCCGGGCCGGTGGGAGCCAGGGGCCGGACGCCGCGGAGGAGGGATGGTGGCCCGGTTCGGGGGCCCCGGCTCCTCAGGTGCAGATCTGGGAACCGGTCCGGGGGCTGGCAGCGCCAAGAGCGCCGTCCCCGCAACCACCCCGGAGTTCGGCAGCCCCGGCGGCGCAGCGCCGGGAGCCAACCCGGGGACGGCACCGGGAACCAGCCCGGGGACTGCCGGTGGCGCAGAGCAAGGGTTCGCCTCCCTTGAATTGGCGTGAGGGGCCTTCTCCCTTGGGTTTGAGTGAGGGCTCTTCTCCCCTGGGCCGGAGCGTGCGTTCTTCTCCCCTGGGTTGGACCGGGCGTTCTCCTCTCCGGGGCTGGAGCGAGAGGGCGCGGCCCCCATGGAGGTGGTGTGGTTCACCACCCGCTCCCCACCCCCCAGATACCAGGTCCAGGTGTAGAGGGGCTCCCGGGCCGGTGGGTCTTCCTCCTGGCCGCGAGGAGACCCTGGGCGCCGGCGCCGCCCCGGACTTAGCGCCGGGCAAGGCTCCAGGTCCGGCACCCGCGGCGGCAGACAGCCCTGGCTCACCCCGAGGAAGATCGCCTCCGCCAGCACCCCGGGTGTGAGCGCCTGGGGATCCCACCCACCGGTCACCCGGATCTCCCCCCGGGGCCGCCACGTCCAGCCCCGGGCCACAGGAGCCGCCGGCCGCCCGGTGAGCCGCCCAACCGCCCGGGCGATCGCCTCCGCCAGCCGCCGGGCCCGGGGCCACGGCGAAGCCACATACTCCACCCGGAAGGTGGCCGGGGCCCCCTCCGTCCCCGGCCGGAAATCCAGGTGCAGCACCACCGGGGCGTTTCCGTCGCCCCAGCCGAGGACCACAGCGCCAGCCCCCTCGAGCCGCCGCCGGAGGGATGCCGCCAGTTCTGCCAGCCCCGGGAACTCTGCCCGCCCCGTGGCCGCAGGGGGCTCCGGGAGGGCAACCCGCCGGCCGGCCAGGGGCGAATCGATGTACAGGGCCTCATCCTCCTGGTGCCAGTGGACCCGCACCCCCAGCCGCTGCGCTGCGGTCCAGAGGGCCGGCAGGGCCGCCGGCGGAACCCCGGGGACCTTCCACCCCCGTACATAGACGTCCACGCCGCCACCTCCCCCGACCGCCCACTCCATCTTACCGCCCCTCCCCCGGCGGCGCTTCCTTGCCTGGGCGGATGGTCGCTGCTATCATGGGCATGCGAGGGGGTGATTCTATTAATGAAAGTGACGGTTCCGATCCCCGTGAAGAAGGTCTACGAGATGAAGGGCCCCAAGCGTGTGCAGGAGATCCTCAAAGAGCTGGGCCTTCCCTATGAGTCGGTCATCGTCATCTACCAGCAGGACCTGCTGACCCCGGACGCGGTGGTTCCCGACGACGCCGAGATCGAGGTGCGGCCAGCCATCTCCGGCGGCGAGGCCTGAGAAGGCGCCGGCACCGCACGAACGGGGCCGACACCGCACGAACGGGGCGGCACCGGGAGAAGGCGAGGTGAGCCCATGAAGTGCACGAAGTGCGGTGGGAAGGCCGTGGTGCCCATCAAGCGCCACAACGCGGCCTTCTGCGCCGAGCATTTCTTCGAGTACTTCGAGAACCAGGTGGAGCGGGCGATCAAGGAGCACCGCATGTTCCGCCGGGGCGACAAGATCCTGGTGGCGGTCTCCGGCGGCAAGGACAGCCTGGCGGTGTGGGACGTCCTGCTGCGGATGGGATACGAGGCCCACGGCCTGTACATCGACCTGGGCATCGGCGAGTACTCCCAGCGCTCGAAGGAGAAGGTGCTTAAGTTTGCGGAGCAGCGGGGCGCCACCCTGCGGGTGGTCTCCATCGAAGAGGAGTTCGGCCTGGGGACCCCCGAATTCGCGCGCAAGGCCGGCCGTCCCGCCTGTTCCGCCTGCGGCCTCAATAAGCGGTACCTCTTCAACCGTGAGGCCCTCAGGGGCGGGTACGACGTCATCGTCACGGGGCACAACCTCGACGACGAGGCGGCGACGCTCCTTGGGAACATCCTGAATTGGAACGTCGGCTATCTGGCCCGGCAGTCGCCGGTGCTGGAGGCGACGGCCCCCAACCTGGTCAAGAAGGCCAAGCCCCTTTACCGGCTGACGGAGCGGGAGATTGCCTCCTACTGCGTCCTCCGGGGCATCGACTACATCGTCGAGGAGTGCCCGATGGCCAAGGGGGCCAAGTCCATCGAGTACAAGTACCTCCTCAACCAGCTGGAGGAGCTCTCCCCTGGCGCCAAGGCCCGGTTCTTTTTCGGCTTCCTGGAGAAGGGCCGCCCGCACTTTGAGGCGGAGCAGGAGAAGGTCGAGGTGCGGCCATGCCAGGTGTGCGGCCAGCCCACCACCGCCGAAGTCTGCGCCCACTGCCGGATGCTGCAGCGGGTCGGCGCGGCCGCGGCCCCCTGAGGAAAGCACGATACCGAAGGCAGCACGGTCCAGAAATATCGTGGTTGGCTCGAGGCCGGCCCCTCTACCGCTCATTCCTGCCTGCGGTAGGGGGGCCGGCTCTATCTGTGTCGTCCTGGTTGCACAAGTCCTACTCGCGCAACTTGACACTGCGGAACATCTCTTGTTAACGTTCTATTCAAGTGGACAAATGTGATAAGCATGGGAACACAACGGAAGCACGAGAAAGGAGAGCAGGACATGCGGAGGGCTTTGGCAAGGCTCCTCGCCGGCGCACTGGCCCTGGCCCTGATGGCAGGCTGCAGCAGCCAGCCCACCGGGTCACCGGGGCCGGGCGGGTCCGGCTCCCAGTCCGGGGCGTCCACCGGCCCCAGCGGCTCCGGCGGGTCGGGCAGCGAGGATGTGATCGAGATCGGCGTCGTCACCTCCCTGACCGGCCACGAGGCCAACTTCGGGGAGGCCCAGAAGCGGGGCTACGAGATCGCCCTGGAGGAGATCAACGCCGCCGGCGGCGTGCTGGGCAAGCAGCTCAAGCTCCTGTGGGAGGACGACGCCTCCAAGCCGGAGAACGCCATCGCCGCGGTGGAGAAGCTCGCCACCCAGACCAAGGTGCCCCTCATCATCGGCGCCTACAGCTCCGCCGCGACCCTGCCCGCGGCGCAGACCGCGACCCGGTACCAGGTACCCTTCATCGTCCCCACCGCGGCCGCGGACAACATCACCCAGTTCGGCTCCAAGTACGTCTTCCGGATCAACTCCCCGTCCTCGCAGTACGCCCGGGCGGTGGTGGACTTCCTGAAGGAAGAGGTCAAGCCCCGGACCATCGCCATCGTCTTTGAGAACACCAACTTCGGCACCTCCACCGCCAAGGCGATCCAGGAGCACGCCCAGGCCGCCGGCTTCGAGGTGGTGGCCTACGAGGCGTACGCCAAGGGGGCCCCGGACTTCAAGCCCATGCTCAACTCCCTCAAGGCCAAGAACCCCGACGTGGTGGCCTTTGTCTCCTACCTCCTGGACGCCACCCTGCTGATGCGCCAGTCCCGGGAGATCGACTTCAACCCCAAGGTCTACATCGGCGCCGGGGCCGGTTTCTCCACCCCGGAGTTCATCCGGGAAGAGGGCGCCGGCAAGGACGCCGAGTACACCTTCTCCGCCACCCTCTGGACCACCGACGTCAAGTGGAAGGGCGCCGCGGAGTTCGCACGGAAGTTCCAGGAGCGCTACGGTGTGGAGCCGGCCTACCACTCCGCAGAGACCCACGCGGCCCTCTACCTGGTGAAAAACGTCCTGGAGCGGGCCGGCAGCCTGGACCGGCAGGCGGTGCGGGACGCCCTGGCGGCAACGGACATGGGTCCGGACGAGACCATCTTCGGGCCGATCAAGTTTGACGAAAGCGGCCAGAACGCTCACCCGATGCTGGTGACCCAGGTGCAGAACGGGCAGTACGTCACCGTCTGGCCCCGGGAGTACGCGTCGGCCGCCCCCATCCTCCCCACCCCGCCCTGGAGCGAGCGCAAGTGATGTCACCGGGCGCCCCGGCTGACGGGCTCGGGGCGCCCGGTTTGCACACCCCTGGTCTCAGCAACCCGGTTTCCACACCTCTGGTCTCAGCAAGCAGCAGGAGGAGAGGTGCCCATGGAGTTCCTCGCCCAGCTCCCCCAGAACCTGGTCAGCGGCCTCCTCCTCGGGGGGATGTACGCGCTGATCGGTGCGGGGCTGGCCCTGGTCTTCGGCGTGATGGACATCGTCAACATGGCCCACGGGGCCTTTATTATGGTAGGGATGTACACCACCTTCGTGCTCTGCACCCGGCTGCGCCTCGACCCCTACCTCGGCCTGCTGGTCACCGCCCCCCTCCTCTTCGGGGTGGGGATGCTGCTGCACCGGCTGCTGATCGAGCGGGTCGCCCACGCCTCCCACATGAACCAGATCCTCCTCACCCTGGGGCTCTCAGTGGCCCTGGTGAACCTTGTCCAGCTGATCTTCACCGCCAACTACCAGCAGATCCGGACCTCCTACTCCGATGCGGTCATCCGCCTGGGCAGCATCACCATGAACGTCCCCTACGTGATCTCCTTTGCCCTGGCCACCGGCATCACCCTGGGTCTTTACTACTGGCTGATGCACTCGGAGTTCGGCCGGGCCCTCCGGGCCACCGCCCAGGACCCGATGGCCGCCCAACTGATGGGGGTGAACGTCCGGAGGGTCCAGTCGGTGGCCTTTGGCCTCGGGATGGCCCTGGCCGGCGCCGCGGGCGCCCTTCTCACCCCGGTCTACTACCTCTATCCCACCGTGGGGGCCAACTTCGGCCTCAAGTCCTTCACCATGGTGGTCCTCGGGGGCATGGGGAGCGTGGTGGGCGCGGCCCTGGGAGGCGTCACCCTCGCCCTGGCCGAATCCGTGGGCCAGATGCTGGTGGGCCATGAGCTGAAAGATGCCATCGGCTTTGTGGTCTTCCTGCTGGTCCTACTCTTCAAGCCCGCGGGGCTCTTCGGGGGGCAGCGCGCATGACAAGGTGGCGTGAGGCAGCGATCCCCCTCGCCCTAGCGGCGGCCGTCCTGGCCGTTCCCCTGGTGGTGAAGAACCCCTACCACCTGAACGTGGCCATCCTGGTCCTGGTCTGGACCACCCTGGGCGCCGCGTGGAACATCGTCGGCGGCTACGCCGGCCAGCTCAGCCTGGGCCATGCGGCTTTCTTCGGCATCGGCGCCTACAGCCTGGCCCTCACCGCCCACTACTGGGGCTGGAGCCCCTGGGCCGGGATGGCCATGGCGGTGGCGGTAAGCGTGCCCCTCGCAGCGGCGATCGGCGCCATTACCTTTAGGCTCCGGGGGCCCTATTTCGTCCTCGGCACCCTGGCCCTGGCGGAGGTGTTGCGGCTGGTCGTCCTCGCCTGGCGGGATCTGACCTACGGCGCGGCGGGGATCATGGTGCCCGAAATCTTCCCGGGCCTCTCCCGGGCGCCCTACTACTACTTCATCGCCCTGGCGGCCATCGCGGCGGTGGGCACCACCTGGTGGATGGAGCGGAGCGGGTTCGGCTACTACCTGACCGCCATCCGGGAGGACCAGGAGACGGCGGAGAGCATCGGGGTGAACGCCGCCTGGTACAAGAACCTCGCCCTGATGATCAGCGCCGCCTTCACCGCCCTCACCGGCGCCTTCTACGCCTCCCACCTGATGTTCATCGAGCCGGACATCGTCCTCTCCGAGCCGGTCTCGGTGCAGATGGCGGTGGTGGCCATCATCGGCGGCCGGGGGACGGTCTTGGGGCCCCTGGTGGGAGCACTTCTGCTCGTCCTGGCCAGCGAGATCTTCCGGGCCCAGTTCCAGCAGGCCCACCTGCTGATCTACGGCCTCCTGCTGATGCTGACCATCCTCTTCATGCCCGGCGGGGTGCTCGGGGAGATCCAGCACCGGCTGCGGCTGCGGGCCGCGCCCCGGCCGGTCATCGGCACGACCTTCAGTAGCAGCCACGAGTCCAGCGGCCAGCGGGAGGTGGGCTAGGGTGCAGCCGCTCCTGGAAGTCTGGAATCTGAGCAAGCAGTTCGGCGGCCTCCACGCGGTCCGAAACGTGAGCTTTTCCGTCCGGGAGGGCGAGGTGGTCTCCATCATCGGCCCCAACGGCGCGGGGAAGACCACGGTCTTCAACCTGATCTCCGGGTTTCTCCAGCCCACCGCCGGCGAGGTGATCTTCCGGGGCCAGGTGGTCAGCCGCCTGAAGCCCCACCAGCGGGCCCGGCTGGGGCTCGGCCGGACCTTTCAGATCGTCCGCCCCTTCTCCGGCCTCACCATCCTGGAGAACGTGATGGTAGGCGCCTTTCTGCACACCCGCTCCCCCGCAGTCGCCCGGGAAGAGGCGATGCAGATCCTCCGGTTCGTGGGCCTCGAGCACCGGGCCCACCAGTTCCCCGGCAGCCTCACCCTCGCCGGCCGCAAGCGGCTGGAGGTGGCCCGGGCCCTGGCCACCCGCCCCCGGCTGATCCTCCTGGACGAGGTGGTGGCCGGCCTCAACCCGACGGAGGCCGAGGAGATGATCCGGCTCCTCCGGCGGCTGTCGGAACTGGGGGTCAGCGCCGTCGCCGGAGTGGAGCACGTGATGCGGGTGGTCCTGCGCCTCTCCGACCGGGTGGTGGTCCTCCACCACGGGGAGAAGATTGCCGAGGGCCCGCCGGAAGCGGTCGTCCGGGACCCGGTGGTCATCGCGGCCTACCTGGGCGGGGAGGTGACGGCCGGTGCTTGAGGTGAAGGACCTCACAGTCCACTACGGGGACGTCCAGGTGCTCTGGGGCGCCTCCTTCACCGTCGGCCAGGGGGAGGTGGCCGCCCTGGTGGGAGCCAACGGCGCCGGCAAGACCACCACCCTCCGGGCCATCTCCCGGCTGGTGCCAGTGACCGGTGGCGAAATCCGGTTCCAGGGGGAGCCCATCCACCACCTGCCTCCCCACCGGGTGGTGGAGCTGGGGATCGTCCAGGTGCCCGAGGGGCGCCGGCTCTTCCCCATGATGACGGTGAAAGAGAACCTGCTGCTGGGCTCCCACATCCCCTCGGCCCGGGCCCATCGGGCCCGGAACCTGGAGTGGGTCTACAGCCTCTTCCCCAAGCTCAAGGAGCGGGAGAACCAGCTGGCGGGCACCCTCTCCGGGGGCGAGCAGCAGATGGTGGCCATCGCCCGGGGGCTGATGTCCCGGCCCCAGCTGCTGATGCTGGACGAGCCCTCCCTGGGGCTGGCGCCCATCGTGGTCCGGGAGATCTTCGCCATCGTCCAGCGGCTCCGGCAGGAGGGGATCACGGTGCTGCTGGTGGAGCAGAACACCGCCCAGTCCCTGGCCATCGCCGACCGGGCCTTCGTGATGGAGAACGGCCGGATCGTGCTCTCCGGGACCGGCCGGGAACTTCTCGAGAATGAGCACGTGAAGCGGGCGTACCTGGGGGCGTGAGTCAGAGCGCCCGGGGCCGCAACGCAGGCAGCCCTCTGCCCGGCATACCCCCGGCGGGACCGGGGATGCCGGCAGAGGGCTGTGCTCGCGGGTTGGGCGATGGTCAGGTCCAATCCCGGGGCAAGGGCACCGGGAAGCGGCGGCGGTACTGATACCCCTCGGGGGCCTCCTCATAAACCTCCAGCCCGTCCCCGGCCAGCCGGAGTTCCGTCCGGCCGGTGGTGGAGGCGGTGGCCCACTGGCCGTCGGTGAGGAGGTAGTCCAGGGCGTCGGCCGCCAGGCTGACCAGCTCTTCTTCGCTTGCGTGCCGGCTGGAAGGGGCCATCTGCAGCACCTCCCAGATCCGGGCGAAGAGCGGGAACTGGCTCGGGTCCCGGTGGAGGCGGTGGAAAAGCTGCCGGACATCCCGGACCATGCCGTCCATCCTTCTCCCCCCTCTGCCGCACGCGGCCCCGGGAGTAGTATGTCCGCAGGAAAACCCCCGGACTTCTCGAAGGATGATGGCCAATACGGCTTCAACAAGAAGGATGGCCCATGCGGCCGCAAACCAGGAGCGGAGGTCAGGATGGAGAAGGCGCTCTGCGTCTACTGTTCATCCAGCGATGCGGTGGATCCGGTCTTCTTCGCCGCGGCCCGGGAGCTGGGGGCCGCGATGGCCCGGCAGGGCTACGCCCTGGTCTGGGGCGGCACCCGGGTCGGCCTCATGGGGGCCCTGGCCCGGTCGGTCCAGGAGCACGGGGGCCGGGTGATCGGGGTGATCCCCCGGGCCCTGGCGGAGCGAGGCATCGGGTACGAGGGGGCCGATGAACTGATCGTCACCCGGGACCTCCGGGAGCGCAAGGCCGTCATGGAGGCCCGGGCCTCCGGCTTCGTCGCCCTGCCCGGGGGCTTTGGCACCCTGGAGGAGCTGCTGGAGATCCTCACCCTGAAACAGCTCGGCTACCACCAGAAGCCCGTGGTCATCCTGAACGTGCAGGGCTTCTATGCCCCACTGGTAGAGCTCTTCGAACACATCTACCGGCACCGGTTCGCCAAGCCCGGCTTCCGGCAGCTATACCATGTGGCCGGCTCGGTGGCAGACGCTCTCGCATACCTGGAGAGGTACCGGCCGCCGGCCCTGGAAGACAAGTGGTGGTGAGGAGGTGAAGCCATGACCGATGGCGACCTCCCGGTTCGCCATGGCGAGGCCGACCCCGGCGACGTCCGCATCCACTACGCCGAGGCCGGCAAGGGGCCGCTGGTGATCCTGCTCCACGGGTTCCCGAACTTCTGGTTCACCTGGCGGCACCAGATCCCCGCCCTCGTCGCCGCCGGGTTCCGGGTCGTCGCCCCGGACATGCGGGGGTATAACCGCTCAAGCAAACCCTCCGGCATCGCTTCCTACCATCCGGAGCTGCTGACCCGTGATGTAGCCCGGCTGATGGACCACCTCGGCGAGGAGCGGGCAGCCATCGTCGGCCACGACTGGGGCGGTGGGGTGGCCTGGATGTTCGCCATGGGCTACCCTGAGAGGGTGAGCCGCCTGGCCATCCTCAACTGCCCGCACCCCGAGCGGATGCTGGCAGGGCTGCGGATGCCGCGGCAGCTGGTCCGCAGCTGGTACATGTTCTTTTTCCAGCTTCCCTGGCTTCCCGAGGCGCTCCTGCGCGCCGGGAACTACGCCGCTCTGCGGATGGTCTTCCGAAAAGACCCCGCCCGCCCCTTCCCGGAGGACGAGATCGACCGCCACGTGGAGGCGCTGGCCCAGCCAGGGGCGCTGACCGCGGCCATCAGCTATTACCGGGCGCTCTTCCGGGTCCCGCCGGCCGAGCAGCGCCGCCGCCTCCGGCGGATCGAGCAGCCAGTGCTGGTGATCTGGGGCGAACGGGACCGCTACCTCCTGCGGGAGTTGGCCGTTCCCTCCCCCGAGTGGGTCCCGAACTGCCGGGTGGAGTACCTGCCCGAGGCCACCCACTGGGTCCAGCATGATGAACCGGAACGGGTGAACCGGCTCCTTGTCGGCTTTCTGCAACCATAAGACAGCACCCTGCGGCGCAGGGTGCTCGGTGTTAGGGCATGGCGGGGTCGTGCTGGTACAATCCACGGTGGCCACGTCCCTCTGAAGGTGGCCAAGCGGGCGGCTCCGGCGGAGAGGAAATCCGGCGAGAGGAAACACCCGTTCGTCTAGAGAAGGCTTGATAAGCTAACTTCTGGCAGAGGGAAGGATGCAATGCGCTACCTGTGGATCGCTGCCGGTGCGGTGCTGGGGGCTATCACCCGCTACCTCATCGGTGGCTGGTTCGGGGCCCGGTGGCCGGGGCTCTTCCCCTGGGGGACCTGGGTGATCAACGCCACCGGAGCCTTCGCCCTGGGCCTGCTGAATGGGCTGGCAGCCAGCCGGGGCGGCCTCAGCGCAAACCTCCAATTGGCGATTGGGGTCGGTTTTCTCGGTTCATACACCACCTTTTCCACCTGGGCGTATGAGACCGTACAGCTCATGGAGCGGGGAGCACCGGGCCTCGCCGGGCTTTATGTGATAAGCAGCGTGGCGGCGGGGCTGCTCGGGGCGTGGCTCGGGCTCCGGGTCACCACCTAAACCCCTCAGCGGCCCCGCAAGTCCTCCAGGACCATTACGAGGAAGAAGATCGCCAAGAACGCCGGCAGCCAGGACCTCCCGCCTGAGCAAGCGGATCGACAATCAGGTCCGCGGACGGGCCGGGCGGCAGGGGGATCCGGGAGAGTGCCTGTTCCTCCTGTCGCTGGAAGATGATCTGTTCAGCCACCTCACCCCGTCCCAGGCCCGGGAGGTGGAGAGGCCGCGGGCAGAACTTCACGGCCAGCGGCGATTTGGCCCGGGAGCGGCCCGGCGCCTGTCCGCCATCCTGGATCGGGTTCAGGAGATGACGGACTTCCGGCAGAGGGAGATGAACCTGGCCCTCGACCAGGTGGTCGAGCAGCCAGGAGTGGAAGCGGCAGCTTCAGGCAGCGGCGCCCGAGGATGCCCTCGTCCACTTTGTCCGCAGCCGGGAGTTTGGCCGGGCCGCATTTGAGGCGCTCTGGGAGGAGCAGAAGCTGCCGGAAGGTGTCGAACTCGGGCGGCTTGATGAGGCTGTCCGGCAGCAGTGCAGGGGGCTGGGGCCGGATGTGGCAGCGAGGCTTTCCGCAAAACTGGTGGGGGCGGTGGTGAACCAGATCTGGCTCATCTACCGGCGAGACCTCGAGGCCATCCGGCAGTGCCTGCCGCTGTATCGCCTTGAGCCCCGGCGCCTGGTGGTGGAGTACACGCGGATCTGCCACGAGCAGATGCGCCAGTACCGGCGCGATGTGATGAACCACCTGCTCAGCTACTTCCTCTCCGCCGTGGTTGAAAGCCGGGTTCCGGTTGCACGAGGGGAAGCTGACGTGAAAGTGGACTTTCATGTAACGGCCGGTGTAGAACAGAGCCGGATGCTCAACTTGCATCCGGAAGGAATTCCCGCCTAAACCACCCCGGAGACACCAAGAGGAGGAGCGTGATGATGTGCGGCACAACTGGCTTCGTCTGGTGACCGCCGTGATGCTTGCTGTCTCTCTCCTGGTCCCCTGCGGGGCTGTGGCGGCTGCCGAGCAGCAGTACCCGCCGGACTTTGAGTACAACAACGATTACACGCAGGTGCGGCTGGACGATCGGGTGTACCCCAATTACACCATACTTTTCCGCCTGCAGGACGGCGCTTACATTTTCATGCACGAGGCTGCCGCTCCTCT
>JAKKUO010000057.1 GCA_021890795.1 Bacillota bacterium
CGGGTGCCGCCGCCAGCGCATGAAGCCCGGCGCAAAAAGGCCCCGGCCGTCCTTGGGGACGGCCGTCAAGAGCTCTGGCGATAGAAACCGATGACCCCCGGCGGGTGCCGGGGGTCATCGCCTACCGCGTCCTCGACCATCGGGCGCCATTGCCTGTCGGTTCCCGTGGCCGCACCTGCTCGAGCCTGCCCACCCCGTTGGCGCTCCGGCCTCCTTCTCGGTGCGAAGGCTCACAGCCCTGCGAAGAGGTCGGTGGCGCCGGGGGGCGGGGGGGTGCCGTAGCCGTGGCGGAAGGCCTCGATGCTGAGGGCCCGCTCCCGTTCCTCAGGAGAGAGGTGGAAGAAGAACCGGTCGATGCTCAGGTGCTGGCTGCGGTGGGCCCGGAGGGCATCAGCCTTCCGAGCCTGCCAGGGCCGGATGTCGATCACGTAGTCCACCCCGGGGCAGGAGTAGGGGTCCCGGCCTGCCCGCAGGTCGAGCCAGACGGAGACGGGGATGGTCCAGAGGAGCCGCTGCACCCGGTGGGGCGGCCCGGCTTCGGGGTAGAACCGGGGATCGGCGGCCGCGGCCACCGCGTCGGTGGTGAAGCGGCTGATGGCGATGTGGTCCGGGTGCCGGTTGGCCCCTTCGGGGTCAAAGGTGATGACGATCTGGGGCCGGTGCTGCCGGATCAGGGTGACGAGCTTCCGCCGGATCTCGTCCCCCGGCGCGTCGGCCAGTTCCCGGTCCCGGTAGCCCAGCAGCACCGGTTCCGGCAGGCCGATGATCCGGCAGGCCTCCCGCAGCTCCTGTTCCCGGACCCGGGGCAGCTCCTCCCGGGTGCAGACCGGGGGGTCCCCCATCTTGCCCGCCTCGCCCCGGGTGGCGCAAGCCAGCAGGCACCGGACCCCTTCCGAGAGGTACCGGGCGGCGGTGCCGGCCACGGTGAAGCTCTCGTCATCGGGGTGGGCAAAGCAGAAGAGGATGCTCCGCTCTGCTGCCATGGGCGACCTCCTGGGGGGTATGAGGGTGCACAATAGCATAAGAGACTTCGACGCCCCGGGAGGAATCCCTGTGGCCGGGGGCGAGAAAGAAGAGGGGAACCCGTCGCTTTCGTCGAAATAGACGGACATGGCGGGATTGACCGGTACGACCGCCATCGGTGCCCTCTGTGCCGTGCTGGCGGCCTTCTCCTTTGCCCTGTGGAACCTCTACCTGCAGCGGGGGTTGGAGCGGGGCGGCACCGGGCCTGCCGCGCTCCTGGCCCTGACCCTGGCCATCACCGGCAGCTTCCTGCCGGTGGTGGCGGTGGCAGGGGTGCAGGGAGCCCTGCCGCCTCTGGACCCCCGGGGGCTGGGGTGGTTTGCCCTGGCTGGGCTGATGACCGGCGCGGTGGGGCCGGTTCTGGCCACCCACGCCACCCGGTCCATCGGTGCGGCGAGGACCACCGCGATCCGGCTCCTGGATCCCTTCTTTGCCCTCTGCATCTCCGTGCTCTTCCTGGGGGAGCGGCTCCGGACCGGGGACCTGGCCGGGATCGGGCTCATCGCCCTGGCCCTGGGGATGTTGCAGCGGGACGGTCAGGAGGGCGGTGCGCCGGGCCAAGGGACGGCTGGGGCCGGGTTGGCGGTGGCGGCCTCCCTGGCCTTCACCCTGGGCAGCGTCGCCCGGAAGGCGGGGCTCAGCCTGCTCCCCTCCGCCTGGGTCGCCGGCGCCCTCGAAGGGATGACGGGGCTGGCGGCGGTCCTGGCCTCCCTCACCGCCGGCCGGAGGTGGCCGGAGGGCCGGGCGGCCTTCTCCCGGGCCCACCTTGACCTCTGGTGGTCCGGACTGGCTGCGGCCGCGGGGACCCTCTTTCTCAACCTCGCCCTCCAGCGGGTGCCCGTCCCGGTAGCGGTGGCCCTCCGGAACACCTCCCCCTGGTTCGCTCTTGTGCTGCTGCCCCGGCTCCTGGGTGGGGCCCGCCGGCCGGGGCGGTGGATGTGGCTGAGCACCGGGCTTCTCACCGCGGGGATGGTGCTGATTCTGGTAGCGTGAGGGGGACTGGCGGGGTACCCTGGCCGGACCAGCGGGAACCGCCAGGCAGTACCTAGGGTGCAAGGTTGAATAAATGGAATCGATTGATAGTACAGTGTTACCAAACTCAGACAGCTCGGCTCCCGGCCCCGCCTGGCGGCGGTACCGTGAGGTCCGAGGCCGGCTTGGGCCCGATGGGCAGCCTGTTGACCGACAGGGCCTCCTGGATAGGGGGTATGACCCGTGACCGTGGCCCGAAGCATCCAGGAGCTGGTGGGCAACACCCCCGTCCTGGAGATCACCCAGTTCGACCTGCCCCCCGGGGTGCGGATCTTCGCCAAGCTGGAGTCCTTCAACCCCGGCGGCAGCGTCAAGGACCGGATCGGGCTGGAGATGATCGCGGAGGCCGAGCGGATCGGCCAGCTCCGACCCGGCGGCACCATCATCGAGCCCACCGCGGGCAACACCGGCATCGGCCTGGCCCTGGCGGCCATCGGCAAGGGCTACCGGGTGATCTTCTGCGTGCCGGAGAAGTTCTCCCAGGAGAAGCAGGAGCTAATGCGGGCCCTGGGAGCCGAGGTGGTGAATACCCCCACGGAGAAGGGGATGCAGGGGGCCATCGAGAAGGCCCAGGAGCTGGCCCGCCAGATCCCCGGGGCCTTCGTACCCCAGCAGTTCGCCAACCCCGCCAACCCCGCCGCGCACTACAAGACCACCGGACCCGAGATCTGGCGGCAGATGGAGGGCCGGGTTCACGTCTTCGTCGCCGGCGCGGGCAGCGGCGGCACCTTCACCGGCGTCGCCCGGTACCTGAAGGAGCAGAACTCGGCCATCCGCTGCTGCATCGTCGAGCCCGAGGGCTCGGTGCTCCGGGGCGGCACCCCGGGGCCCCACCGGACCGAGGGGATCGGCGTCGAGGCCATCTACCCCACCCTGGACCTCAGCCTGGCCGACGAGATCTACACCGTCCGGGACGACGACGCCTTCGCCATGGTCCGGGAGCTGGCCCGGCGGGAGGGGGTGCTGGCGGGCTCCTCCTCCGGCGCCGCGTTCTGGGCGGCCCTCCAGGAGGCGCACAGGCACCCGCCCGGAACCCGCATCGTGGTGATCTTCCCGGACAGCTCCGAGCGGTACCTGAGCAAGCGGATCTACCAGGGGGGCATCTAGGGTGCGGCTGAGCACCAGGCTGATCCACGCCGGGTTCGATGGCGATCCCGCCACCGGGGCGGTCACCGTTCCCATCTACCAGGTCTCCACCTACCGGCAGGAGGCGGTGGGCCGGCACAAGGGCTACGAGTACTCCCGGACCGGCAACCCTACCCGGGCCGCTCTGGAGGCCCTCATCGCCGACCTGGAGGGCGGTAGCCGCGGGCTGGCCTTCGCCTCGGGGATGGCAGCCCTCACCACCCTCCTCCTGCTCTTTCAGGCCGGGGACCACCTGATCCTCGGCGACGACGTCTACGGCGGCACCTTCCGGCTCCAGGACAAGGTCTTCCGGCGGTTCGGCCTGGAGGCCACCTACGTGGACACCCGCCGGCCGGAGCACGTGGCCGCGGCGATCCAGCCGAATACCCGGGCCCTCCTGGTGGAGACACCCACCAACCCGCTTCTCAAGATCACCGACCTCCGGGCGATGGCGGACATCGCCCGGCAGCATGGGCTCCTGCTCATCGTGGACAACACCTTCATGACCCCCTACTGGCAGCGGCCGCTGGAGCTGGGGGCGGATATTGTCTGGCACAGCGCCACCAAGTACCTGGGGGGCCACAGCGACCTGGTGGCCGGGGTGGTGGTGGTCCGGGACCCGGCCCTGGGGGAGCGGCTGGCCTTCCTGCAGAACGCCGCGGGCGCGGTGCCCGGCCCCCAGGACTGCTACCTCTTGATCCGGGGGATCAAGACCCTGGCGGTGCGGATGAAAGAGCACGAGGCCAACGCCCGGCGCATCGCCCAGTGGCTGGCCCGCCACCCCCGGGTGCGCCGGGTCTACTACCCCGGCCTGCCGGACCATCCCGGCCACGAGGTCCACAAGCGGCAGGCCGGCGGCTTCGGTGGCATGATCTCCTTCGATGTGGGCTCTGGAGAGCTGGCGGACCAGGTGGTGCGCCGGGTCCGGCTCTTCACCCTGGCCGAGTCCCTGGGGGCGGTGGAGTCCCTCATCGAAATCCCCGCCCGGATGACCCACGCCGCCATCCCGCCGGAGCGGCGCCAGGCCCTGGGGGTGACCGACGGGCTGATCCGGCTCTCCGTCGGCATCGAGGATGTGGAGGACCTGATCGCCGACCTGGACCAGGCTCTAGCAGGGTAACCGCGCCGACGCCCGCACGCCCGGACAAGACCTGGGCGTGCGGGCGTCTGTCGCGTCGGCCGCCTGGCATCGGCGCGCTGCCGCCCTTACCCGTTCCGCTTTAGCCGGCCGGTCCGCATCGCGTACTGCTCCCCGACCTGGAAGACCCAGAGTCCCAGGGGGACGAGGAGCACCCCGGTCAGGAGGAGCTTCAGGACCCAGGGCATCACCTCGGCAACCCCCGCGCCTTCCATCAGCGCGGCCCGGATGCCGTCCAGGGTGTGGGTCGCCGGGTTGATGGCCGCAATGGGCTGGAGCCACTCCGGCAGCACATCCACCGGGTAGTAGACTCCCGCCACCAGGAGTAGCAGTCCCTGGATGATGTAGGTGGCCTGGGGCCCCTTCTCCGGGGAGAGGAGGGGCAGGACCGCCGCCACCAGGCCCAGGCCCATGAAGCTCAGGCTGGAGGAGACCAGTACGAGCAGGGCGGCGCCCCAGTTGGCCCGGGAGAGGTCCATGTCGAACCAGAGGGCCGCGATACCGAAGATCAGAATCGTCCGCAGCAGGGCATAGCCGAGGCCGAAGAGGCTGTTGCCCGCCAGGTAGACCAGCCGGTGGATCGGCGCCATGAAGGTGTACTCGATGGTCCCCTCCCAGCGTTCCCAGGCCACCGCGTTGGAGACCTCCTGGAAGAGGACGCTGAGGTAGTTCCACAGGAGCGCCCCGATGACCAGGTAGAGGGTGAGGTTCTGGCCGGCCGCGGCCTCCCCGCCGCCGGCCCGGCTGGCGCTCACCCCGATGAGGCCGATGGTCAGGGTGCTGACCGCGCTGTAGACCAGCCAGACCACTTCCCAGCCCAGGTAGCGCTTCACCAGCCGGAAACTCCGCTCCGCAACGCCGTAACTTGCCAGGGCGCTCCGGCGCAGTTCCTGCATCAGCACGGTTACGCGGACACCTCCTCGAGGACCCGGTCCGGCCCGGCCTCCTCGCCCAGGCCCTTGCCGGTGCAGGCGAGGAAGACCGCCTCCAGGCTCTGCTCCGGATGCGCGCCGAACTGGGCCTTCAGTTCCCCCGGGGTGCCCAGGGCGACGAACCGGCCTTCATCCATGAAGGCCACCCGCTGGCAGAGCCGCTCTGCCTCCTCCATGTCGTGGCTGGTGAGGATCACCGTCGCTCCGTGCTCCCGCTGGGCCTCCAGGATGAAGTCCTGCACCTCCCGCTTGGACTTGGGGTCCAGGCCGGTGGTGGGTTCATCCAGGAGGAGCAGCCGCGGGTTGGTCATCAGGGCCCGGGCAATGGCCACCTTCTGCTGCTGCCCCCGGGAGAGTTCCTCCAGGGGGATCACCCGCTTCTTCCGGGGCAGCCCCAGCCGGTCCAGGATCGCCCCCGCGCGGGCGGTGGCCTCCTTCACCGGCAGCCCGTAGAGCCGGGCAGCGTACATCAGGTTCTCCATGGCCGAGAGCTTCTTGAAGAAGGCCGCTTCCACCGAGACCCGGTTAATGAGCTGTCGCACCGCCGTCCGTTCCCGCACCACATCGTGGCCGAAGATCCGGACGGTACCCTCGTCAGGGAGGAGGAGGGTGGCGATCACCCGGATGAGGGTGCTCTTCCCGGACCCGTTGGGGCCGAGGATGCCAAAGATCTCCCCCTCCGGCACCTGGAAGGAGACCCCCCGGACCGCGGCCACCTGCCGGGGGCGCCGGCCCAGAAGCCGCTGCCACAGCGGAACCGGCTCCGAATCGTCGGCGAAGCGTTTGACGATGTTCTCCACTTCCAGCGCCAGTACGGTGCGATTTCCCCTGTCTGCCAGACGATCGCCCGGTTTGCTCCCGTCCGACATCTGCCCAAGGCACCTCCTGCTTGTGCGGTTGGCAAGCGACAACGGAAAAAGGGGACACCACGGGCTGCCTGTGGTGTCCCCGAGGGCGGACGCGGCGAAGCCGTGCCGCCAAAAGGCGAGGAGCCACAGGCCGCCCTTCCGGCCTGTGGCTCCCGCGCGACCGGCTGCCGTCCGGTCAGCACTGAGAGGGGTCAGGCCGGAAAAAGGGCGCAATAGCCCCCATGGCGGAGCTGCCAGCGCAAGCCACGCGCAGGACCGCCCGCTTCATGCTCCTGACCCCCTTCCTTCCGTCCGATTGGCACCTGTGCTTCAGTATAGCGGCCGCTGAACTGGGTGTCAACGCCAATCTTTCCGGACACGTTACGACCGCAGGATCCGGCAGAGGGGCTCTGCCCCTGCAGTGACCACCCGCCCCGGTGGCTCCCAGGCCACCTGCAGCCCCTCCGGCAGGGCGGTGATGACCACCGGGGTGAGGGGCGAGGCAGCCCGGCGCCGGAGGCCTGCCAGGTCGAACCGAATCAGCAGGTCCCCGGCCCGGACCTCGCTCCCCACAGACACCACGGGCTGAAACAGGTCCGGGAGGGAAGCCGACTCGATCCCCACGTGCACCAGGATCTCGAGGCCCTCCCGGGTGCGGATGCCCACCGCATGGCCGGTGGGGAAAAGAGCCTCCACCCGGCCGTCCACCGGCGCCCGCACCTCGCCCCCGGTGGGGTCGATGGCGATCCCCTCGCCCATCATCTTCTCGGCAAAGACCGGGTCCGGCACCTCTTCGATGGGCACCGTCCGGCCGGAGACCGGAGCTTTGCACACGAAATCACGCACCGGTTACCGCTCCCTCTTTCCCAGCAGTTCCACGGCCCTGCGGACAAAGCCGTCCGCCTGTTCCAGCGCCCGCCGGGCCGTCTCGGCGTCCACGCCGGCCAGGCACATGACCACCGCGACCTTCGCCTTCCCGCCCGCGGCCTCCAGGGCCGCGGCGGCCGTCTCCCGGTCCACCCCGGTGGCGAGCATGACGATGCGCCGGGCCCGCTCCACCAGCTTGGCGTTGGTGGGCTGGAGGTCGACCATCAGGTTGCCGTAGACCTTGCCCAGCTTCACCATCGCCCCGGTGGAGAGCATGTTCAGCACCATCTTCTGCGCGGTGCCGGCTTTCATCCGGGTCGACCCGGCAATGACCTCCGGCCCTACCACCGGGGCGATGGTCAGCTCCGCGATCCTCTCCATCTCCGACCCGGGGTTGCAGGTGAGGGCGATGGTCCGGGCTCCCACCGCCCGAGCCTCTTCCAGGGCCCCGAGGGCATAGGGGGTCCGGCCGCTGGCGGCGATGGCCACCACCACGTCCCCGGCCCGGAGCCCCCGGGCCCGCAGGTCCGCCCGGCCGGCCTCCCGGTCATCCTCCACCCCTTCCACCGACCGCACCAGGGCCTCGGGGCCGCCCGCGATGACCCCCTGCACCAGCTCCGGGTCGACGCCGAAGGTCGGCGGGCACTCTGCGGCGTCCAGGACCCCCAGGCGGCCGCTGGTGCCGGCGCCCACGTAGAAGAGCCGCCCGCCCTTCCGGAGGGCCTCGGCGATGATCTCCACCGCCTGGGCGATCCGGGGCAGCTCCTTCTCCACCGCCAGGGCGACCAGCTTGTCCTCGTTGTTGATCGCGGTGACCAGTTCCAGGGTCGACATGGTGTCCAGGGCCCGGGTCCGTTCGTTGACGGACTCGGTCACCAGGCGTTCGAGGTTCTCCATGCCTTTCGATACCTCCTCATCCACGGCTACGAACCGGAAGGCCTGCCCGGGCCCGATCCAGTCCAAGAGCGGCAGGTCCTCGTCGATCACCCTCGCCACCACGTTCACCCGGGGGTCGGCGGGCAGGTCCCGGAGGGCGATCTGCAGTTCCCCCGAGTACCGGAGGTAGCCCTTGTTGTCGATGGTGACGCTGCCCCGGGGTCGGGCCACGGTGTTGAAGGGCTCGATGGGCGGCCCCGGGGTGGCGTAGAGCCGGGAGGTGGCGGAGCGCACCACCGCCTCCGCGGCGTCCGGCCGGTTCCGGTGGACCGGGTCCAGGAGGATCGCCCGCTCCCGGTCGGAAAGGCCGGGGGTGAGCCGCACCCGCAGGACCACCCCTTCGGCTTGGGCTACCTGGGCCACCCGGGCCAGTTCCGCTTCCGTGGCCCAGGGATCGCCGAAGAGGACCGTGTCCACCACCCCGGTGGCCAGGAGCTCCGCCGCCGCCCGGCCGGCCTCCATCCCCCGGTGCCGCTCCAGGGTGGGAAGCCCTTCGTGGAGCGGTCCCCGGCGGGAGGTGGCCCCCGGCACGAAGGCGGCCACCCGGAGCCCCCGCTCCTTGAAGAGCCGGGAGGTTTTCAGAAAGTGCTGGAGGGAGAGCCCGGTCTCCGGCCGGGGGTAGTAGTTGTGCCACCCCTCCAGGAGCTCCGGGTCGGGCTGCGCGGCCATCACCGCGTCCAGAAAGGCCGCGTCCGCGGTGGAGGCGTTCAGCACCACCCGCACCCCCACCCGGTTCCGGGCCATCTGGGCGATCTCGGCGGGCGGGAAGCCGTAGTCCAGCCGGATGCCCCCAAGCCCCAGGTCCGCGAGGGGCCGCAGGTCTCCCGGGTGGGCCCCCAGGGCTGCCATCACCCGGGGGGCGATGTCCGCTACCAGGGAGAGCCCATGGGCCGCGGCCAGCCGTCCCAGGTCCCGAACCTGGGCCAGGGCTGCTTCCAGGGGCGTTTCGGGGATGTGCAGGGAGGTGAAGACCACCTGACCGCCCAGGCGGGCGACCTGGGCCAGGTACTCCGGGAGCCGTTCCGACAGGTCCGGGGCGCCGAGGTAGACCGAGACACCCCAACGTGCCATGGCGTTCTGCCCCCTTGCCTGGGTGAGCGCTTGCCTGTGCCTGGGTGAGCACTTGCCTGCGCCCGGGTGAGCGCCGGTCTGGGTCAAAGGGCCTGCCCGGGCCAAAAGCGGGCCAGGGCGACAGCCCTGGCCCGCTGCGGCGGCCCGTGCCAGGCGCAAATGCCCCTGGGCGCCCGCCCTGGGCGTCAGTCGCCGAAGGTGAAGGTCTGGGACTCGGACACCCGGCTCTCGTCAAAACCCAGGAGCCAGGTGGCCACAAAGCCGGCGATGTAGGAGACTACGATGCCCAGCAGGTAGATCCAGGGGCGGTCGACCAGCAGGGTCAGCAGCACCCCCGAGACGCCGATAGCCAGCGCGCCCACCTTGAAGATGGCGATCAGGGCCCCGCCGAAGCCCGCCCCGATGCAGGCGCCGATGAAGGGGCGGAAGAGGGGCAGGGTGACGCCGTAGATCAGGGGCTCGCCGATGCCGAGGATGCCCACGGGCAGGGCGGCCAGGATCACCTGTCGCAGGTCCTTGTCCCGGGTCTTCACGTAGACTGCCAGGGCGGCTCCCACCTGGCCGGCGCCGGCCATGGCCAGGATCGGCAGCAGCGGGGTGACCCCCTGCTGGTTGATCAGCTCCAGGTGGATCGGGGTGAGGCCCTGGTGGATCCCCAGCATGACCAGGGGCAGGAAGAGGGCGGCCAGGACGTAGCCGGCGACGGGACCGCCGACGTTCAGAAGCCCCCGGGTCGCGGCGGTGATCCAGTTCGAGAGGTAGTATCCGATGGGCTGGAAGACGAAGAGGACCAGGAGGCCGCCGACCAGGAGGGTGAGGAACGGCGTCACGATGATGTTGATGGCATCCGGCATCCGCCGGCTGATCTGCCGGTAGAGCCAGCCCATGAAGGCGCCGGCGATGAGGGCCCCGATGAGGCCGCCCCGGCCGGGGGTCATCTCTAGGTCGGCCAGGCTCGGTGCGATGAGGATCGCACCCGCCACGGCGCCGATAGCCGGCGGCCCGCCCCATTCCCGGGCTGCATTCATGCCGACCAGGATGGCCAGGAAGCCCATGATGGTGTTGCCGAGGACACCCAGGAGCTTCACCACCGAGTACCCGGCGACGGTGGTCTCCGGGGTGACGACGCCGGTTCGCTGCAGGACGTTGTTGAGCGCGATGATCATGCCCGCGCCGATGATAGCCGGAAGGAGCGGGACAAAGACGCCGGCGATCTTCCGGAGCAAATCTCGGGTGCTGGTGCCGGTGCTCGCGGCCGGGGTCGCCGCCTGCCGTGCCTGGGCGGTGGCCCCGCCCGTCAGGCTGGCCGCGGCATCGGCCACCTTCTGGGCCAGACCCGGCCCCAGGATGATCTGGATCTGGTTTCCGGTCTGCACCACGCCCTTGACGCCGCTCACCTTCTTGAGGGCCGCCTGGTCAACCAGCCCTGGGTCCCGGGGCAGGACCCGCAGACGGGTCATGCAGCAGTCGAGGGAGAGGATGTTCTCCCGGCCGCCGAGCCGTTCGACCAGTTCCCGGGCAATCGCCTCTTCGCGGCTCATCTGCCTTCCTCCTTGCCTGGATGTTCGGATGTCTATACCACTACTTTGGCCAAAACAACCGGAATCTCCTGCCGAGAGCCCAGAATTCACAAGCATCACTTCTTATGCCCAGAAACGACCGTTCCATGCCCGGTGAGGTGACCGGCCGCGGCCCGATCCAGGATCACGGTGACGTGAGGGTGGTTCCGGAGAGCCGTCGCGGGCACCTCCGGCGTCGCGGGCCCCTCCAGAAAGCGGCGAACGATGGCCGCCTTCCCGGCCCCGGACACCAGCACCAGGATCCGGCGGGCCTCCAGGATGGTGCCGATGCCCATGGTGAGCGCCTCCCGGGGGACCCGGTCGGGCCCGCCGAAGAACCGGGCGTTGGCCCGACGGGTGCTCTCCGTCAGGGTGACCAGCCGGGTACGGGAGTCCCATGGCGTGCCGGGCTCGTTGAACCCGATGTGCCCGTTCAGCCCGAGGCCCAGGATCGCCAGATCGATCCCCCCGGCCTGGCGGATCGCTTCCTCGTAGCGGCGGCACTCCGCGTCCGGATCGGCTGCGGTGCCATCGAGGACGAACCGGTGTTCCGGCGGCAAGTCCACGTGGTCGAAGAGGCGGGTCTTCATGTAATGGTAGAAACTCCCCGGGTGCTCCCGGGAGAGGCCCCGGTACTCGTCGAGGTTGAAGGTCCGGACCCGGGCGAAGCTGACCCCGGTGGCCACCAGGGCCCGGTAGAACCCCTCTGGCGTGGCGCCTGTGGGCAGGGCCAGGGTGGCGTCGGGCCGGGCCCAGAGGAAGCCGGCAACCAGCCCTGCCGCCAGGGCGGAAAGCGCCTCGTAGTCGTCGACGACGATGACCTGCACCGGCCGGACTACCTCCCGTCGTAAACGATTCGCCCTTCGACCAGGGTGAGGCGGTTGTGCAGGAGCCGGTCCAGCACCGCGATGTCGGCCACCTTGCCCACCGCGAGGGAGCCCCGGGTCCCCTCCAGGCCCAGTTCCCGGGCCGGGTTGAGGGACGCCATCGCCACCGCCTCCCACAGGGGGATGCCCACCAGGCGGACCATGTTCCGGACCGCGGCGTCCATGGTCAGGACCGAGCCCGCCAGGGTGCCGTCGGCCAGCCGGGCTTCTCCTCCCCGGACGGTGACCGGCAGCTCCCCGAGGGTGTACTCGCCGTCCCCCAGGCCGGTGGCCCGGATGGCGTCGGTGACCAGCAGGATTCCGCCGGGGCCCCGGGCCCGCACCGCCACCGCGAGGGCCGCAGGGTGGACGTGGATGCCGTCGGCGATGACCTCCACCATCAGGCCGGGCAGGGAGAGCGCTCCCCCGACGGTTCCCGGCTCCCGGTGGTGAAGCCCCCGCATGGCGTTGTACAGGTGGGTGATGTGCCGCAGCCCCGCTGCCACCGCCGCCCGGAGCTGGCCATAGGTGCAGTCGGTGTGACCGGCGCTGACCACCGCACCCCGCTGGGCCAGGTGGCGGATGGCTGCGGTGGCTCCTTCCAGTTCCGGGGCCAGGGTGACCTGCCACCGAGCCCCTTCGAACCCTTCGGCCAGCCAACGGTCGATCTCCGGGATGCTGGGGAGCCGGACGTACCGGGGGTCCTGCGCCCCGGCGCGCTTCGGATTGACGAAGGGCCCCTCAATGTGGAAGCCCAGCACCCGGGCGCCTCGCCGGGGGGCGGCCTTGACCGCGCGGATCGCCTGGAGGATCGCCTCCTCCGGCGCGGTCAGGGTGGTGGCCAGGAGCCCGGTGGTGCCGTACCGCGCGTGGGTGGCGGTGATGGTGGCCACCGCCTCCGGGTCGCCGTCCATGAAATCCGCCCCGCCGCCCCCGTGGACGTGGACGTCGATGAAGCCAGGGCAGATGTAGTCGCCCTCCAGGGTGGTCGCCGGATCCGGCGTCGGGCCGGGTTCGGCCTCCAGGTCCCAGAGCCCGGTGATGATCCCGTTTTCAACCCGTACCAGTCCATTCTCTACAATCCGGTTGGGCAGCACCAGCGCCCCCTTCAGCCACCAGGACGTGCCGGTCATAGGCCTCCCTCCCCCTGCCGCAACATCTCCGTGCTGAACCGGTACCGGTCGCCCCGGTAAAGGGACCGGACGTACTCCACCGCCCGTCCCTCCCGGTCCCGGGTGATCCGCTCCATCAGGAGCAGCGGCGCCCCCTCCCGCACGCCCAAGAGCCTCGCCTCCCGCCCGGTGGCGGCCACCGCCTCCAGGGTCTGGGTGGCGCTCGCCAGGACCACCCCGTACCGCTCGGTAAGGAGCTGGTAGAGAGACCCCGTCAGGTCCGCCTCCAGGATGCCGGGGCAGAGGTCTGCGGGGAGGTGGGTCACTTCCAGGGCCATGGGTTTGTCGTCCGCCAGGCGCAGCCGCTCCAGCCGCACCACCGGCTCTGTCTCGGGGATGCCCAGGGCCTGGGCGCACCGGCGCCCGGCCGGGACCGTCCCCGCGCTGATGAGCACGCTGCCCGGGGTCATGCCCCGGCGGCGCATCTCCTCGGTGAAGCTGGTGAGGGAGAGGAGGGGCTGTTCCACCTTCGGAATGCTGACGTAGGTGCCCTTGCCCTGTACCCGCTCCAGGTAGCCCTGGGCCTCCAGCTCCCGCAGGGCCTGCCGGACCGTCATCCGGCTGACCTGAAACTGTTCGGTCAGTTCCCGCTCCGAGGGGATCCGGTCGCCGGCTTTGAGGTGCCCTGCCTCGATCTGCTCCAGCAGCCACCGCATGATCTGGTAGTAAAGCGGCACAGGGGCTGGTTTGCTGCGGTGAAGCATCGCTGCCCTCCAGCTCTGCGGGATCCGGTAAAGATGTCTATACCAGTTTACCATCGCAAAGGCCTTGCCGGCAATGGCGGGGAACACTGCGCCGTTTCAGTGCATCAGTTGTCCTGATAATGCGAAGGGATTCTAACTAGCACACCGAAATAATTACCCGATGCCGAAAGCTCAAACAGATTGTTTGAGGGGTGGAGGCCATGGCTAGGGATGGAGAATTGGCCGGAGGCATCGCGGGTGGACTGCTCTCGGATAATCCGGCCGCAATAGACGCTTTTGGGTCCCATGAGAGGATAGCGCGGGCTATCGCTAGTATGGTTGCACAGGAGGAAGGCGGGAAGGCTGTTGCGATCCTTGGGTCGTGGGGTAGCGGGAAGTCTACAATTGTCGAGCTATTAAAAGTAGAGTTATCAAAGGGAGGTGGGGAAAGCCAGGCTGAGGTGTTTGTTTTCGACGCTTGGTCTCATGACAGGGATCCACTGAGGCGAACCTTCTTGGAGCAATTGATCGATTTCTTGAACCAAAAAGGTTGGATTGACAAAGAGTGGTCGGAACATACCAAGAAGGTACTGGCCAGGAGAGAAAAAAAGTCCATTCAAAAGCGAACTCCGCAATTGACTCCGATGGGATTGGTCGCTGCGGTAGCTACTTTGTTGGTTCCTCTCGGTACTGCACTCCTAGGATTTTATCCAACAAAATCGACAGTCGGAAATATTATTCTAGGAAGTCTAGGAACAATCATGACTGCAGCACCGTTCCTGCTCCTTGTGTGCTGGGTTCTACGAGGTTGGCGGAGACATCGAGATTGGAAAAAGCTAGCAGGGAGAATGCTTCCCTTACTCGTAACAAGTGTGAGTGATACGACAATTACTCAAACCTTAGAAGATCCAGAACCAACGTCTGTGGAGTTTCAGTCAATATTCTCTCAAGTACTGCGCTGTGCCTTCCAGGATTATCGCAACAGAAGACTGGTGGTTGTGATAGATAACCTTGACAGGGTTGAGACGGAGCACGCGCTCCGAGTTTGGTCAGTAATGCGGGCGTTCTTCGAACCTATTAAGTTGGAAGATCGCTCTTGGATGCGACAATTGTGGTTGATTGTCCCAATGGATCCAAAGGCTGTCGGAGAAATATGGAGGGAAGAAGAAAAGGCAGAGTCATTTCTTGACAAGACGTTCCAGACACGATTTTACGTACCTACTCCAGTTCTTTCTGACTGGAGGGCTTATTTTGAGGAGCAACTAACAACAGCCTTTCCATGGCTAAAGCGAAACGAAGTCCAGGCCCTCTTTGCTTTATTCCGCATTAAAGGTGTCCCCGAGACTGGGTTGGTGACTCCCAGGGATATCAAGATGTTTGTGAACAGACTCGTTGCCATATACCGTCAGTGGGGACATGAGATTCCGCTAAGGGTTCAGGCCCTGTTTGTCCTGTGTTACAAGGAGATACAGAAAAACCCACAGGAAGCACTTCTTCAGGCAAACTTCGTAGATAGCAAAGTTCAGCGAATCCTAGCAGAACCTGATTGGCAGAAATATTTAGCGGCACTATGGTTTAACGTCGAACCTGGCAAGGCAGCCCAAGTGCTAATGGGGTCACCAATAGGGCGAGCACTATCAAACGGCGACGGCGTCGAGTTGAGTCGGTTCAAGGATTTTCCTGGATTTCAAGATGTTCTTTCGAACGTCTTGCACAATACCGTGGACGAGTGGCTCCGTAGTGATCCTGCAACAATTGCCAAGGCGGCTGTAGCGTTGTACGTTGCGACAGTGGAAGATTCGTCAGTATGGGAGTTGCTGAGACGTAGCTTATTCGAAATTAAGGACTGGTCCAACATCGAGTATAATCATCTTTTGGGTTCAGGGCTTTCGTTGATTCTGAACCGTTGCGAGGGTGAAGAACTGGAAAAGACAGCTGAAGCCGTTGTTTCTGGGATATGCGGAATCAAGAAACTTGACAACCCTGTCGGTTGGTACGAGACCGCTCGAGAGGTATTGGACACGCTTTACCGTAAGGGTATGGGTAAGTTCATCCGGGAAAACTTTGCTGTTCCTGGAACGGTTGAACAATACCTCGCAGTGGTAACAAGAATGGGAACAGAGATCGAAGATGTTGCGGAACTTGCCCCGTTCTTTGCCCCTACCGTTGAACAATCGCAAGTAATCCGTGAGTTAAGTGCGAGGTGTGCAGCAGCACAACTTCAACCACAACATATCGCTGTGGTCAGAGTGATGACTTTGGTTCACCAAACATGGAATTGGAGGGAGTTGATTTCTGCAATTCAAGCTCGGGTACGGGTTCCCAATGCGCAGCCGTCGGAGACTTTGGCTTGTATCGGAATACTGATGGAACTCGCCTATGGTGCGAATCTCCAGGATGCAGTGACAGTACTTAACCAACTTGTCTCCAGCGGAATCATTACGAATCATTTGCATATGTTCCACTCGCGGAATCAGGTTGATGGTGTTGCCTATTGCGCCCTTGCTCTGCTCGAGTTTCTTCCTGCGCTTGGTGTGCAGTCTGCAGGCGGTTCGCCAGGACTCAACACTTTCAGGTTGATGCTATCAAACCCGAAAGAGTTTTCTGACGTAGTTGCCGAGATGACTCGTCTTGTCGTCCGATTTAAGCGACTCTCACACCTTGTGAGGTCATGTCAGAAAGAAACTAAGGTGCTCGTCGGTAGCCTTTGTGAGGAAGCTTGGGCACGATACCATGGTGGGTCAGAATTCACTGCTGAGTTTGTTCTAGCGCACTTTGTAGCGCTAAAACAGATTATTTCACCAGAAACGCTAAGAGCCTTGGTTCAGAGTCTAATGGAACAAGGCGAACTAATAGAACTCATGCTGCAACGTCCTTTTGACGGAAGCCTTGGTTCTCTCTATTTCATGGTCGTTACCGCTCAGCAAAAAAGCTTGCCCAAACATGTTGCGCGTTACCTTATCAACGGTTTACGCAATCTGGGCCACGATGATTGGCTGTCGGACTTGCAAGGTCAGGGTGAACTCGTGAACTTGGGCCTGGCCCTTCAAGAAATGGGGTTCTCCCTGCAGCTTGGCTTGAGTTTCCGGGACGCTGTTCTGACCCACGTTCGGAACTCGATCAAGAAAGGTGAAGACCTAGACCGTAAGGATTGGGATGCTATCGTCAAAATGGTGGTGCGGAAATATCAGAGGACGCTTGCTGCTGATCTCAGAGACGATCTGCTCGATCTCGAGGAGGGCTTCCGCACTCTCTTGACTGCGTTTGGAGCAAGGCTTATCAAAGATGGTCGTCTTGAAGCTAAGGCTGACGAACTCTTCCGCGGCCCTTTTCGGAAGATTCTTAGTCGGGCAGATGTAACAGAATTAGAATGGCTGAACTCGGCACTGGAGCTATGCCCACAACTACTTACAAAAGCCCCAGAGGAGTCGATCGCACAGTTGTATGAACACCTCCAGAAGCAGTTGTCAAACGATCAACTTGAACCAGAAGCAATTCAAGTGATGCGGGACATTGCTGTCAAACTGTACGAGACTGGTATAGTAGGCCTCAAGGAAGGTGAAAACACTCATGATGAAGGAATAGTTGAGAGCTGAGTTACGTTGGCTGTTTGCGAACAACATTCGACCATATTTCCCGTGCTCCCATCTGCTCATGACGATCCGTAGCTCGCGTGTCTCCTACAACGTGGCTCGAGGAGGAAAAGCAAATGAGCGAGTATCGCATCGAGCGGGACTCCATGGGCGAGATGCGGGTGCCGGCAAACGCCTACTACGGCGCCCAGACCGCCCGGGCCGTGGAGAACTTCCCCATCAGCGGCCTCCGGTTTCCCCGGGAGTTCATCCGCAGCC
>JAKKUO010000058.1 GCA_021890795.1 Bacillota bacterium
CAGCTAGCCCGTGAACAGCTGGGTGATCATCAGCCCGTAGGGGCCGCCCTGGATGATGCCGATGCCCACGTTCGTGAAGTTGGGGTTCAGGATGTTGGCCCGGTGGCCGGGGGAGTTCATCAGCGAGGTGTGGGCCCCCTGCACCGACGGGTTGCCGGCCAGGTTCTCCCCCGCGGTCCGGTAGGTGACGCCGAACCGCTGCATCATCTCAAAGGGCGAGCCGTAGGTGGGGGAGTTGTGCCCGAAGTACCCCTTGTCAATCATGTCCTGGCTCTTCATCCGGGCGAGCTTGGTCAGGGTGGGATCGGCCTTCAGGGGGGCGAGGCCCGCCTTTGCTCGCTCGGCGTTGACCAGGTTGAGCATCTGCTGTTCCAGGGCGGTCAGGCCGGCGCTGGTCTGGGTATCGGTCGCCGGCGGCTGGGGCTTGGGCGCAGGGGTGGTCTCCGGGGGCTTGGGGACAGGCTGCGGCTTGGAGGCAGGCTGCCCCGGGGCCGCCGGCGGGGCCGTCTGGGCCCGCAGGCAGACCCGGTACCCGGAAACCGTCACGCACCGGACCTGGGGAGCCGTTCCGGGCTGGAGGGGGGCCATGGAGCCGAACAGAGTGGCTAGGGCAACGCAGGCTGCCTTGATGGACGCCAGATTCAACGAAATCCCTCCTCGGCCGCGTTTCCCGAAGGGTACCTGCCGGAGGATGGGAGGAGGATGCCACGTCCTCCTGCCACGCTTGCGAGGTTAGCTGACGGGCTCGGGCCGCAGGAGTTTGGCCCGGGCGGCCACCTTCGGCCGCGCTTCGCCCCGAAAGAGACGGGTCCCCCGCTCTTGCGGCCGGACCGGATCTCCCCGCTCGTCGCGCCGCAAGATTCAGCGTTCAGGTCGGCATTCCCGCTTCGGCGGTTCTAGCGTAACCTGCTTATGCTATAACTGTCAAAGTACTATTTATGGTACGTCATCCAAGATCATGACAGAAAATGGGGGCGCCTGGCAATCGCCAGGCGCCCCCAGAGGCCGAGCCCCCTGTGGCGGCCGTCCCCTGGGGCAGCCGTGGGCCGTCCCCTGGGTCCACAGCCCCCTGGAGTCGGCAACCCCGGAGCCCGGAGTTGCCGCCTTGACCGCCGCCACCGGTCTAGCCGCCGCCGATGAGGATGCCGATGCCGTCGGGGTCCCGAACCAGGAGGCCCTCCGGGAGCAGCTCGGCGGCCACCCCCTGGCCCTCCAGCCGACGGAGGAGCGCCTCCCTGGCGTCCTCCCCGGGCACCACCAGTTCGAAGTAGACCAGCCCCGCAGCCTCCGGCGGCGGGGGCGGGGCCCCGGCCCCGGCCCAGATGTTGACGGCCACGTGGTGGTGGTAGCCCCCGGCGGCCAGGAAGAGGGCGCCGGGATAGGTGCGGTTCATCACCGCCAGCCCCAGCAGCCCCTGGTAGAAGGCCTCGGCCCGGCCCAGATCCGAGACGTGGAGGTGCACATGGCCCACCACCGTCCCGGCCGGGATGCCGTCCTCGGGGGGCGGCTCGGGCTCCAGCTCCCGGAGCAGCCCTTCCAGGTCCAGGGGCCGGGTCGCCATCTCCACCTCCTGCCCCCGGTAGCGCCAGGCGGACCGGGGCCGGTCGGCATACAGCTCCAGCCCGTTTCCATCGGGGTCCCGGAGGTAGACCGCCTCGCTCACCAGGTGGTCCGAGAACCCCTCAAAGGGCCAGCCGGCCTCCGCCAGCCGGACCACCGCCCGGGCCAGGCTCCGCCGGTCGGGAAAGAGCAGGGCGTAGTGGTAGAGTCCGGTGGTTCGGGGGCCCGGGGGCCGGGCTCCCGGTACCTCCTCCAAGAGCACCAGGGGAGGGGCGTCAGGCCGGGTCCCGAGGCCGACCACCCGGCGAGGGAGAACCGGGGCCGGCGGGAGCCCAGGGTCCACCGGATGGAAGCCGAGCAGGTCCCGGTAAAACCGCAGCGACCGCTCCAGGTCCCCGACCCGGAGCCGCACCCGGCCGATCCGGGTCGCAGCCGGCAGCTGGAATGGCGCCATCGCCGTCCCATCCCCTCCCTTCCGGGGTGGTGCCGGCAGCCGGACGTGGTCCCGCCGGGGCCGGTTCCCCGGCCGGGGCTCACACCTGCTTGACCGCCTCCGCCTCGATGTTGATCCGCACCTCGTCCCCGACCAGCACCCCGCCGGTCTCGAGGACCGCATTCCAGGTCAGCCCAAAGTCCTTCCGGTTGATCTTCCCCTCGACGGAGAAGCCGATCCGCTCGTTGCCCCAGGGGTCCCGGGCCTGGCCGGCATAGGTGAGGCGCAGCTGCACCTCCCGGGTGACCCCGCGGATGGTCAGATCGCCCACCAGCAGGTACTCCTGCTCGCCGGTCCGGGTGATGGAACGGCTGCGGAAGGTGATGGTCGGGTAGTTAGCCGCATCGAAGAAGTCCGGGGAGCGCAGGTGCTCATCCCGCTGGGGTTCCCGGGTATTGATAGAATTGACGTCTACGGTGACCTCGCAGCTGGCGCTGGTCAGGTCCTCGGGATCCGCCAGGATCGTCCCCTGGATGCCCGAGAAGGTCCCCTTGACCGTCGAGATCATCATGTGCCGGACGGCAAACTCCACCACCGTGTGCGCCGGGTCGATGGTCCACCGGGAAAGGGCCATCCTGCATCCTCCTTTGTACCTGAACTTCTTTTTTGCTAGCGACTTACCTGATGCAAGTACAGTATACCCACCCGGGCGCCGGTTGTAAAGAGGTGTCCGATTTGATCACCAGGTTGGAGATCGGCGGCAGGCGACAACCGCAGCCGGGCCGGCCACATAACATGGGGGAGACCGCAGGGAAGGGGGAACGGGAATGCGGGCTGAACCGCCCATGCACCAGGTGGAGGTCACGCCGATACCCCTGCCCGAGGGCACGGCGGTAGGCTTCCGGGTGGAGCTGCCGGGCACCCGGCTCCTGGCGATCAGCACCGGCAAGGGCTATATCATGTGCGGCGCCCTGGACGTCGAACTGCTGAACACCCGCCTGGCAGCCCGAAAGGTCGTCGCAGGCCGCAGCCTGGGGGTGCGCAGTCTCTCTGACCTGTTAGAGTTCCCCTTGACCGATGTCACCGACGAGGCCCGGGCCCTTGGGATCGTCCCTGGCATGGCGGGGCGCCACGCCCTGGCCCGGATGTTCTGAACCAGCCGCCAAGCAGCCCCCAGGGACCGCGGCCCAAGGCCCGGAGCCAGAAGACAAAAAGAAAAAGGGCCCCGGCAGGGGACCCTCATCCGATGCGGCGGCACAATCCGGGTACGTCCGGCGCACCCCCGGGGCTCCCGCTTCAGGCGGTCCGCCGCTGGAACCGGACGCCCCGGAGGGGGACCGTCAGCCCGGCGAGGATGCGGCGGACCTCCGCGGCGGGGATTCGCTCCTGCTCCTGCAGCCGCTCCGGGAGGGGCTCCAGGGTAAGGAAGATGTCGGTTTCCCCTGCCTGCAGGAAGTCCAGCAGGGCATCCCCCGGCCCTTCCGGGATGGAGATCCCGACCTGCACCCCCTCCCCGTCCTCGACGGGCCAGTAGACCAGCAGGACGTGAATCCGGTGCCCCGGATGGTAACCCCAGCGGTAGGTGAACTGCCGGGGCCTGGCCGCCAGCACCTGCTTGATCTCGACCTCCAGTTGCGGCACGTAGAGGAAGACCAGCCGCTCCCCATCCGGCCCCAGGGCGCTGTGGGCCTGTTCCGGCATGTAGATGGGCGGCAGATCCATCGGCTCACCCCCCGGCCCCATGCCGTTTGCCACGTGCCACCATCCTGCCCGGCGGCAGGCCGGGCCATGCGGCCGCCGACCCTGTGGCCGCCCGGGTCTCTGCCATTCTACCCCATGGCCGGCGCCGGTGTCCACGGAACCCCGTGCAAGGATCTGGCAAGGTAAAAGGGCCGCCGGCCGCACAGCCTAGGCTACGGAAGCCCGTACGACGGACAAGGAGGGGACCGGCCGTGGCCGAACTGGACCCCTTTGTCACCACACCGCCGGAGCCACCGGTGCCGCCACCCCGCCCCCAAGGCCACCCGCCGGTTCCCGCTGGTCCGGCCCGCAGCCGGGCCGGGGAGACCGCGTACCGGAACCCGGTCCGGGTGGCCCGGCGCTCGCCGCCCCGCCGCCCAGCGGCAGAGGTGGATCCCCAACGGGTCCGCACATCCCCGGAGGCCCAGGGGGCCGGAGGCATCGTCACGCCGCTGGGAGCCCTGCCCCTCCGCCTGGAGGATGGCCAAATCTGGGCCTACCTGCCCTTTCGGGTGGACACCGAACGGCTCACCCGCTTCCTTCGGGAGGAGGGCTACCCCATGGCCTACGACCCGGGTGCCCGGGACCCGGCGGAGGCCGAGGCGCCCCCCGGGACCCAGGGGTGGGGGCCGGGATATGACAGCGAGGGGTACTACCCCTACTGGGTCTTCCCGGACCCGGAGGCCCCGGAACGCTCGGTCTTCGCCCTGGTCCCCCGGCCGGAGGACGTGGTAACCCGGCGGGACGGAGCCCAGACGGTGCAGCGGCCGGAGCCCGGCCCCGTCACCCGCTCCCTCCTGGCCCACTGGCTGCCGGTCCTCCGCTGGTGCGCCGAGGCCGGGGTGGACAGATAGCCAACCGGGAACCGGAAAAAGGGATGGCAAGAGCCCCGGCCTTGCGGCCGGGGCTCGATGGTGCAAGCCGCTTCGGGTGGGATCGTCCCGCGGCCGCGGTGTCCGGAACCGTCAGCGGGAGACCGGCACCCCGGATCCGTCAGCGGGAGAACTCTCCCCGGGCCTGGCTGTCGAGCCGGGCATGGGTCTGGCTCTCCAGCCTTCGGGTCGCCGGGGATGCGAGCCGGCTGGCCACCCGCCGGGGATCGAGGCCGATCTCCGCCGCGACCTCCTGGCTGAACCGGTCGAGGAGCGCCCCGAGGTCGATGCCCGCGGCGTCCGACGCGGGCCCGGCCCCTGGCTCCCTCCCCACTGGAGGCTGCTGTCCCCCAGGGAACACGGTCGATCACCCCCGGCGTTACGTTTCCCACCCTGAGGGACCCCTATGCCATGCCGGGACGCCGGGACCGCCGGACCAGGGCCACCCCGCGAACGGGCCACCCCGGGAACCGCCCGCTCCCGGGAATACTAGCCCCAAGCAGCGCCTCGGCAGCGACGGAGATCCGGCAGCACCGGCAGACGGGGGTGGCCTGGAGGTGTTCCGGCGAAGCAAGCGATGGGTCGGATGGTGCGCGCTGCTGGCCGTCGTGGCGGCAGCCAGCATTCTGCTACCGGCGGTCCGGCCCCAGGCCGCCCCCGGCGGACAGCCCCACCCGGCCTGCCAGCCTCCCCCGCCAGCCCCGGAGAACCCGGAGGTCCCATCCCCCACCGGGGACCCGGGGTCCGGGGGCCCCGCCAGCGGCATGGAACTGCCCATCGGGGCTGAGCCGCCGGTGCCGCCGCCCCACGCCCCCTACGTGCCCGCAGCGGAGGGGCGGGTGGCCCTGGTGGTGGATACCGCCCGGCGGCAACTCACCCTTCTGGTGGGCGGCTTTCCCCACCGGACCTGGCCCGTCGCCGTTGGAAAAACCAACACCCCCTCACCCCAGGGCCTCTGGCAGGTGGTCCGGAAGGACAAGGGGTGGGGGGAGGGCTTTGGGACCCGGTGGCTGGGGCTCAACGTCCCCTGGGGCATCTACGGCATCCACGGCACCAACAAGCCCGGGAGCATCGGCGCCCGGGCCAGCGGCGGCTGCATCCGGATGCGGAACCGGGACATCGAGGAGCTGTACGAGTGGGTGCCCCTGGGTACGCCGGTCTGGATCATCGGCCAGCCGGTGCGCCCCGGCCGCCGGCTGGTCCCCGGCCACACCGGGGCGGACGTCCTCGCAGTCCAGAAGCGGCTCCGGGAGCAGGGCCTCTACAACGGTCCCCTGGACGGCCGGTACGGCCCCGGCACCGAAGATGCGGTGCGCCGGCTGCAGCGACAGCACCGGCTGCCCGTCACCGGCATCGTGGACCAGCGGGTCTACCGCATCCTGGGCCTTCTGCCCTGAGCCCGGCCCGCAGCGGCCCGGGCCCTTACCATCTACCTTGGCCCCTTACCATCTACCCTGGCGGAGGAGCCAGACCCCGGCGGCCACCAGCAGGAGGGGCAGGAGATACGGGGCGAGCTGCACCCCCAGGCTGAGTACCCAGAGGAAGGTGGCCAGGCCCAGGAGGAAGGCGCCGGGCAGCAGGGGCCACAGGGCCGGCCGGGTGCCGGTGGCATAGACCCCCAGGAACCCCAGGCCCAGAAAGGCAAAAAAGAAGGCGAAGGGTAGGCCCCCAGGCAGGTACCCGGCCAGCAGGATGTAAGCCGCCCAGGCCCCCAGGAGCCAGGCTCCGGTCAGGTACTCCCACCGGCGCTCCCGCCACCGGTACGCGCCAGCCAGGGCCCCGGCGAGAAGGCCCAGCACCCCGGCCGCAAGCCAGGGCCCCGGACGCCACAGCACCTCGACCAGCCACCAGAGGCCCAGTCCGATGAGCAAATACGGCAACCAGCGCCCGTCCGAGTCAATCTCCAGCCGCACGGTCTCCCTCCGGGATCCGCCCTGCGACCGGCACACCGCCGGGGACCGGCCTCAGTCCTGCACCGCACCGGGCTCCTCGGCGCCGGCGGCCGTCTCGCCGGTCCGGGAGGCCCCCCCGGCACCCGCGGAAATCCCCTCCTCCTGGCCGAGGAACCGGGCTGCTCGCTCCTCGTCCAGCGGAGCGAAGATCCCCCGGGCCCGGGCCACCTGCACGCCCGCGGGGTCCCGGGCCTCCGCCCGGGCCGCGACGATCCGGCTGTTCTCGCCGGCGATGGTCGCGGTGATCCGGTACGGGACGCCCACCCGCATCGGCCGCCGGTAGGTCACCTCGATCTTCCGGGTGACCGCGGGGACCAGCCGGGCATAGATCAGCTGGCTCATAACCTCGTCGAGGACCCCGGCCACGATGCCGCTGTGGACCACGCCCGGCGGCCCCTGGAGGTCCGCGGTGGGGATGAATTCGGTCACGACCTGGTCGCCGACCAGGCGGATGTTCAGCCGGAGCCCACGGGGGTTCTCCGGGCCACAGACAAAGCACTCCCAGTGCAGGCCCTGGAGCCGGTCGCGTTCCACAGCGAATCCCTCCTAGCGTCGCTTCCATTGTCGCGCCAGCGGCCGGGGCGGTCAACCGAGCGGCCTCTCCGGCATCCGGTCCGACGGCAGCGGGCCGGGCGGGCCATGGCCCGCCCGGCCCGGGTTCACCGCAGGGCCCGGTAGAGCACGTAGACGCCAAGGGCGACGAAGGCCAAGGGCACCAGCTTTACCACCAGGATAACCAGCCAGCCGATTACCCCGAAGAGAACCCCCAGGGTCTGGACCAGCAGATACGGGGTGGCCAGAAGGAAGAGCACCGCTGCCACAACCAGGGCCCACCGGCCGGCGACCCCCGCCCAGTGCGCAGCGGCAAAGGCGATGGCCAGGGCCAGGAGCACAAAGCCGCTGGCCACCACGGCCTTGAGGGCCACGAGGAAACCGAAGGCGACCAGAAGCAGACCCAGGCACCCCAGGCAGGTGGAATGGGCCATCGGCATCGCCTCACCGGGGAGAAGCTTCCGGCCATCCGCCACGGCGGCGGCCAGCCGTCCTTACTAAGAGATTCCCCCGGCTATGGCGGAGGTTCGCAAACCCCGTCGCCGATTCCAACCCGCGCGCCGCGGCCGTTCCGGGAAGGAACGGCCGCCAGGGGAAAAGCCGCCAAACGTGAGAGGCGGAGGCTGCCGACCTCAGCTCTTGCCCGTCAGCATCAGAAGCCCCAGCAGGACAAAGGCCAGGCCGGCCCCGGTCCGGAGGAGGTGCAGGGGCAGGAGCCGGGTGACGGCCTCGCCCAGGAGGACCCCCAGGAGTGCGGAGAGCACCAGGGCCGTGGCGGCCCCAAAGAAGACCATCCAGGGGGACTGGGAGTTGGCCGCCACCACCATGGTCGCCAACTGGGTCTTGTCCCCGACCTCCGCCAGGAAGATGATGGCAAAGGTCACCAGTGCGGCCTTCAGGTCCACAGGGCGTCCTCCCGCGGCGGAATTCCTGCAGCGGTAGAGGCTATGTGGCCCCGGGCCGGGGTAGAACCGGTGACCGGGTTTACTTCCGACCGGCCCCGTGGAAGATCGCCTGGGCCGCCTCCATGATCCCCTCGCTGAGGGTCGGGTGCGGGTGGATGGTCCGGGCGATGTCCTCCGCCAGGGCCCCCATCTCCAGGGCCAGGGCCGCCTCGCTGATCATCTCCGAGACCTCGGGGCCGGCCATCTGGACCCCCAGCACGACGCCGGTCTTGGCGTCGGCGACGATCTTCACGAGCCCGTCGGTCTCGCCCAGGGTGAGGGCCCGGCCGGAGGCGGTGAACTGGAACCGGCCCACCTGCACCTCGTACCCCTGCTCCCGGGCCTGCTGCTCCGTGAGCCCTACGTAGGCGATCTCCGGGTCAGTGAAGACCACCGCGGGGACGCTCACCCAGTCCTTGGCCGAGGGCTTGCCCGCGATGGCCTCCGCGGCCACCAGCCCCTCGTGGGAGGCCTTGTGGGCCAGCAGCATCCCCCCGGCGACGTCGCCGATGGCGAAGATGTGGGGGACGTTCGTCCGGCACTGCTCGTCGGTCTTGATGAAGCCCCGGTCGTCAAGCTCCACCCCCGCGGCCTCCAGGTTCAGCCCCTCGGTGTTGGGCTTGCGGCCGACGGAGACCAGGACCTTGTCCGCAGGCAGGGAGAGGACCTGGCCGCCTTCGGTCTCCACCTGGAGCACCGTCCGGCCCCCCTCCTCCGCCAGGCCCCGGGCCCTGGCCCGGGTGTGGACCGTCACCCCCAGCCGCCGGAGCTTGCGCATCAGGACGTTCACCAGGTCCGGGTCGGTGCCGGGGAGGACCTGGTCCATCATCTCCACCACGGTCACCTGGGCGCCAAGCTTCCGGTAGACGATCCCCAGCTCCAGGCCGATGTAGCCGCCCCCCACCACCACCAGGTGTTCGGGGACCTCCCGGAGATTCAGGGCATCCCGGGCCTGGAGCACCCTCTCGCCGTCGAACTTGAGGAAGGGCAGCTCCACCGGCTGGGAGCCGGTGGCGATGATGCAGTACTTGAAGTGGAAAGCCTGCAGCCCGTCAGGCCCCTCCACCACCACGTCGTGGGGGCCCTCAAACCGGGCCCGGCCCCGGACCACGTTCACCTGGGCCTGCTTCTGCTGGTAGGCGACGCCGCTCACCAGCCGGCGGATGACCTTGTCCTTCCACTCCTGGAGCTTTTCCATGTCCACCCGCAGGTCGGCAAAGTGGATCCCCCGGTCCGCCGCCTCCCGGGCGTGATGGACGATGTTGGCCGCGGCGATGAGCGCCTTGGAGGGGATGCACCCCTCGTTCAGGCAGACCCCGCCCAGTTCGCTGGCCTCCACCAGGGTGACGTCCAGGCCGAGATGGCCGGCCCGGGCCGCGGCCACGTAGCCGCCCGGGCCGGCCCCGATGACCAGGACGTCGGTGCCGGTCTTGATGCTGCCCATGACCATGGTGCTTACGCCTCCATCAGGAGCTGGGTTGGATTCGCCAGAAGCTCGGCCACCCGCTTGAGGAACCGGCCGGCGTAGGCGCCGTCCACCACCCGGTGGTCAAAGCTGAGGCTGAGGTGCAGCACCTGCCCCACGGCCAGCTGCCCGTCCCGGACCACCGGCTTCTGGGCGATGCTCCCCACCCCCAGGATGGCCACCTCCGGGTGGTTGATGATGGGGGTGAAGTAGGTGCCGGACCCGATGGCGCCCATGTTGCTGATGGAGAAGGTGCCGCCCCGGAGGTCCTCCAGGGTGAGCCGGTTCTCCCGGGCCCGGGTGGAGAGATCCTGGATCTCCCGGGCGATGGTGAAGATGGACTTCCGGTCCACACCCTTCACCACCGGCACCATGAGGCCCTGCTCGGTGTCCACCGCGATGCCGATGTTGTATTCCTTGACCAGCACAATCTCCTGCCGCTCGTCGTCCAGCCGCGCGTTGAGGTACGGGAACTCCTTGAGGGCCGGCACCAGGGCCTTGACGATAAACGGCAGGTAGGTGAGCTTCACGCCCTTCTGAGCCGCCAACTCCTTGGCTCGGGCCCGGAAGGCGACGAGGTCGCTCACCTCCACCTCGTCCATGAGGGTGACGTGGGGCGCGGTCCGCTTGGACCGGACCATGGCCTCGGCGATGGCCCGGCGCACCCCCCGGAGGGGGATCCGCTCCTCCGCCGCGGGGGCCGGTGCCGGCGCAGCCGCGGCCGGGGCCGGCGCAGTCGGGACCTGCTCCCCGGGGGCCTGGGCTGCCGCCGGGGCAGGGGTGGGCGCTCCGGCCGGAGCCGCTTCGGGCCCGAGGGCAGGCGCCTGGGCCGGCGCGGCCTGGCCGGCGGCCCGGGCGGCGGCAAACCGGCGCACGTCCTCACTGGTCACCCGACCGCCGGGGCCGGTGGGCGGGACCAGCCGCAGGTCAACCCCCAGTTCCCGGGCGAGGCGACGGGTCGCAGGGGTGGCCAGGGGCCGGCGGCCGGTCTGGGCCGCGGGGGCAGCCGTCGGGGCCGGGGCCGCGGCAGGCGCCGCCGGGGCCGCGGCGGGCGCCTCAGCCGGTCCCGGAGCGGCCGCGGGCGCCGCCTGGGCCGGGGCCGCATCCACCGCTGGCGCTGCCGGGGCGGGGGCCGCCTCCGCCGGCGGCGCGGCCGGGGCCGCCGGGGCGGCACCGGGGGCGTAGACCTCGTCGGGGTCGCCGATGACCGCGATGACCGCGCCGACCTGGACGATGTCCCCTTCCTTGCCGAAGAGCTTCAGGATCTTGCCGGCCCGGGGGGAGGGGATCTCCACCGAGACCTTGTCGGTCTGGACCTCCACCAGGGGCTGGTCCGCGGCGACCAGATCCCCCTCCTTCACCAGCCAGCGCACGATCTCCGCCTCGTGCAAACCTTCTCCCACATCCGGGAGCCGGAATTCCAGGGCCATTTGGGCTTGCCTCCCACGGGCAGCGGCGGCGCGAGGGCCCCCGGCTGCTGGGGCCGGAGGCCCCGGCCGCCACCACCCCCCGTATTCAGTAGCTGCGGACCTCGCGGATCGCCTCGAGCACCCGCTCGGCGTCGGGCAGGTAGAGGTCCTCGTTCAAGAGGTAGGGCATGGGGACGTCAAACCCCGTCACCCGGACCACCGGGGCCTCCAGGTAGAGGAGGGCCTTGTCGTTGATCAGGGCGATGATCTCCGCCGCGGCCCCTGCTGTCCGGGGGGCCTCGTTCAGCACCACCACCCGGCCGGTCTTCTGGACCGAGGCGACGATGGCCTCCACGTCCAGGGGCATGAGGCTCCGGAGGTCGATGACCTCCACGTCAATGCCCTCCTGGGCCGCCTTCTCCGCCGCCTCCAGGGCCACGTGCACCATCGCGCCGTAGGTGAAGAGGCTGACGTCCCGGCCCTCCCGGGCGACCCGGGCCTTGCCGATGGGCACGGTGTAGTAGTCCTCGGGTACCTCCTCCCGGAAGGCCCGGTAGAGCCGCTTGGGCTCCAGGAAGAGCACCGGGTCCGGGTCCTCGATGGCCGCCAGGAGGAGCCCCTTGGCGTCGTAGGCCGTGGAGGGGACGACGATCTTGAGGCCGGGGTTGTTCATGTACCAGGCCTCGATGGACTCGGAGTGGTGCTCCAGGGCCCGGATCCCGCCGAAGGACGGGATGCGGATCACCACCGGGGCGGTAAAGCGCCCCCGGCTCCGCCACCGGATCCGGGCCAGGTGGTTGACCACGTGCTCGTGGGCCGGGGCGAGGAACCCGTCGAACTGGATCTCCGCGACGGGCCGGAGGCCATTTACCGCCATGCCGATGGCGGTGCCGATGATCCCCGCCTCCGCCAGGGGGGTGTCGATCACCCGGTCCGGGCCGAACTCCTTGTATAGGCCGTCGGTCGCCCGGAAGACGCCGCCGTTCACCCCCACGTCCTCGCCCATCACCACCACCCGGGGGTCCCGGCGCATGGCGACCCGCAGCGCGTCGTTGATCGCCTGGACCATCGTCATCCTAGCCATGGCGCTTCACCTCGCCCTGCCGCCGGGCCAGCTCCGCCAGCAGCTTCTCCTTCTGCTCCCGGAGGTGCCAGGGCAGCTCCGCGTAGACGTAGTCGAAGATCCCAGCGGGATCCGGCCGCCCCATGGCCTCGGCCTCCGCCACCGCGGCGGCCACCTGCTCCCGGGCCCAGTTCCACAGGTCCTCGTCTTCCTTCTCCGTCCACAGCCCCTTGGCCACCAGGTACCGGCGCATCCGCTCGATGGGATCCCGGGCCTGCCACTCCTCCAGCTCTTCCTGGCTCCGGTACCGCTTGGGATCGTCGGAGGTGGTGTGGGGGCCGTACCGGTAGGTGAGGGCCTCAATGAGGGTCGGCCCGCCGCCGGACCGGGCCCGGTCGATGGCCTCCCGGAAGACGGAGAGGACCGCGAGGACGTCCTGACCGTCGACCCGGACGCCGGGGATGTCGTAGGCCAGGGCCCGCTGGGCGATGCTCCGGCTCTTCATCTGCCGGTGCAGGGGCACGCTGATCGCGTACCGGTTGTTCTGGACGAAGATGATGGCCGGTACGTTGAAGACCGACGCGAAGTTGAGGGCCTCGTGGAAGTCGCCCTCGGAGGTACCGCCGTCGCCCACGTAGCCGACGGCGACCGCGTCCTCCCCCTTGATCTTGCTCGCCCAGGCGCAGCCCACCGCGTGGTTGAGCTGGGTCGCAATGGGGATGGAGATGGGGAAGACGTTCACCCCGTCGGGGGCGCGGCTGCCCCACTCATCCCCCATGAAGTACCGGATGACGTTCACCTCCGGGAGCCCGTGGACCATCATCGCCCCGTGGTCCCGGTAGGTGGGGAAGATCCAGTCCTTCGGCTCCAGCAGGTAGGCACTGCCCACCTGGCAGGCCTCCTGGCCGCTGAAGGGGGCAAAGGTGCCCAGCCGCCCCTGCCGCTGCAGGGTGAGCAGCCGCTGGTCATGCACCCTGAGGAATACCATCCACCGGTAGATCTCCCGGAGCTGGTCCGGCGTCAGGTCCGGCTCCGGACCCACCGGGGTGCCGTCCGCCCCCAGGACGCTCCGCACCTGGAGGTACGGCGCGAGGAGTTCTTCCTCCCTGGTCGCCACCAGTCTTCCTCCCTCCGCGCCCACCCCGGCGGCCCGGGCCCACCGGGATCAGGCGCCTCTGTTGCATTTCACAGTCTGTATCCTACATTTTATAGCCGTTCCCTTGACAAAACAAGGGCGTGCCCCTTTAGTAGGATGCCCACCCTGGGAAAAAAAGAGCAGCAGACCGGCCGGTTCGCCGCTGCGATGCCAGCCGGTCCGCTGCTGGCCGGAACGTTTACCCGGTCCTTTCCCGGAGGCGCTTCACCAGCACCGGGTGCTGCCGCTGCAGGACGTAGACGGGACAGTCCGCCCCGTACGGCCAACCGCTCCGGGCGGTCAGAATCTGGTGTTCCGTCAGCAGCCGGAGCCACTCCGCCGCCGCCTCCGGGCTCCCCACCGCCCCCTCGGCGACCAGCCGCTCTTCCACCTCCGGCACCGGGACCATGTCCCGGTCGCCAAAGAGCCGGCTGAGGGCGGCGAGCACCCTGTCCCGCTGCCCCACCACCTCCCGGCAGAAGGGGTGATTCTCCTCGAGGTAGACCCCGGTGGTGGGCCGGCTGCCGAACCGGTTCGGGATCTGCTCGATGCGGATGATCCCTTCCTCCGCGGCCATCCGGATGGCCCGCTCCATCTCCCGCCGGCCGCAGGGCAGGAGCTGCTGCCGGAGAAGCCCCATGGACATCCACTGGTAGCCGGTCCGCTGCAGGTAGTGGTCCACCGCCAGAACCAGCCGGCGGAGCATCGGGGTGAGGTCCTCCCCCGGCACGACCTGCTGCACCAGGGGATGCTCCTCGTCCAGATAGAGCACCGGCCGATCCCCCTGCCGATCCTTCCGCAGGAGCTTTTCGGCGATGCAGAGCTCCACCCACCCCCGGCGCTCGGCCTCGGCCATCCTCCCCAGCCGGTCGTCCCCGGCCAGAGACCGGAGCAGCTCGTCCCAGGGGACGCCGGCGCCGGCCGGCGCGGCCTCGAGGAGCCGGCGCATGTGCAGGATCACCCGGGCGGTGCACTGGAGGGTGGTTCGGACCGCGGGGTGATCCTTCCGCAGGAGGATAAAGGTGGTGTCAGTCCCGGGCCGCTTGGGGTTGGGCTGCTTCTTGGTGTCCAAGAGGCCCGCCTCCAGGCACCGGACGATGAGCATCCGCCGCTGCTCGCTGTCCTCGCCGAAGAGGGTGCTGACCGACATCTCCTGCATCAGGGTGAGGAAGGGCACCTGCACCCAGCCCCGGGCGAGCATCACCGCCTCGGCCCGGAGGATCAGGGCCCGGGCCGCCATCTCCCGACCCGGCGGGAGCCCCGGGCCCTCCCCGGCCGGCCGGGGCTCCCCGGCGGGCTGACTCCCGGGCAGGTGGCCGTGGCGGCGGAGCATGGCCTGGACCGTCTCCACCTCGGCCACCCGGGCCACCAGCCGGGAGGAGATGGACCCCTCCACCCCCCAGAGGACCACCCGCTTCTGCTCCTGCTGCAGGAGCCGGATCACGTGGATGAAGTCGCCGTCGCCGGTGACCAGGATGAAGGTCTCCGCATCCCGGCCGGGGATCCGCAGGAACTCCTGGATGTCCAGGCTCATCACCAGGTCGGCGTTATCTTTCCGGCCGCCTTCCACGTACTCGGGCTTGATGTCCTGGCGGTCAAAGAGGGCCATCGCCTCGGGGAAGAGGTCCCAGGGGGCGTAGGCCCGGGCAAAGACCACCTCACCGTACCGCTGGGCCTCGTGCTTGAAGACCTCCGCCAGGACTTTGTGCGGCACGTGTATATTTTGTCCCCTTAAACTTTTAAGGACGTTTTCGTAATCGATGAACAGCGCGCACGTTCCCACCGAATCTTACCTCCACCTAAATTGCCCACATCTTTTCTTTACCTTCCTTAAGTGCAAGAACCTCCCGACCGGCTGCCCGCGCCCGCCGGTGGCCGGCCCCCTTCTCCCCTTTTGTCGTAACTATTCGATCCCGCCAGTGGTTTCCCTGCCGGCGCCGCCGGCCGGGGATGGCCGGGGCCAACGCCGCAAATCCTAGAGGAGCCCTGCTACTGCTAATCGGCCCATCCTTCCATCGGTTGGCGACAGAATCCTACTTCCGGGGGATGCCAGTCTAAGGCCGGAAATGGGTAAATTGTACAGTGAATAAACTGTTGAGGAAGCTGGCGAAGTCCCGGGAGATGGCACGGCAACAGCGGCAAGAACCGACTGTCGCAAAGGGGGAAGACGGCAGATGAAGGCAGTGGTGTACCACGGCCCTGGCAAGAAGAGCTGGGAGCAGGTGCCTGATCCCACCATCGAGCAGGAGACCGACGTGATCGTCCGGGTGACGACCACCACGATTTGCGGCACCGACCTGCACATCCTGAAGGGCGACGTGCCGGAGACCCCGGAGGGGACCATCCTCGGCCACGAAGCGGTGGGGGTGATCGAGGAGGTCGGGCCCGGGGTGCGGAACTTCCGCAAGGGCGACCGGGTCCTCATCCCGGCCATCACCGCCTGCGGCCAGTGCGACGCCTGCCGGCAGGGGATGTACTCCCACTGCGTCCGGGGCGGATGGATCCTGGGGCACACCATCCACGGCGTCCAGGCCCAGTACGCCCGGATTCCCTTTGCGGACACCAGCCTGCACAAGGTGCCCGAGGGACTGAAGGACGAGGATGTCCTCTTCCTCACCGACATCCTGCCGACGGCCTACGAGTGCGGCGTTCTCAGCGGCCAGATCCAGCCCGGGGACACGGTGGCGGTGGTGGGCGTCGGCCCCGTCGGCCTGGCGGCGGTGATGCTCAGCCGGCTGTACAGCCCGTCGGTCATCGTGGCCATCGACCTGGATCCCCGGCGGCTGGAGCGGGCCCGGCGGCTCGGCGCCGACGTCACGGTCCAGGCCGGCCAGGAGGACCCGGTGGAGGTGGTCCAGAAGCTGACCGGCGGCCGGGGCGTGGACGTGGCCATCGAGGCTGTGGGCATCCCCGCCACCTTCGAACTCTGCACCGACCTGGTCGCGCCGGGCGGGCGGATCGCCAACGTGGGGGTCCACGGCAAGCCGGTCACCCTGCGGCTGGAGAAGCTCTGGGCCCGGAACATCCGGATCACCACCCGGCTGGTAGACACCACGACCGTCGACCGGCTGCTCAAGCTCATCGCCGCCGGGAAGGTCGATCCGACGCCCCTGGCCAGCCACACCTTCAAGATGGATGAGTTCATGCAGGCCTACGAGGTCTTCAGCCAGGCGGCGGCCCACGACGCGGTGAAGGTCGTGGTGAAGCAGTAGG
>JAKKUO010000002.1 GCA_021890795.1 Bacillota bacterium
CGCCGGCGGCACCGGCCCAGCCCGCCGCCCGGGGCCAACCCCCGGCGGAATCGCCACAACCGAAATAACGCCGGGACGGAATCGACCCTTCCCTCTTGATCCGTGGGAGGACCGATGCTATAATCCTTCCAACGATAAGAGGAAAGCGATGACCGGGAGGAGTAGGCAGGGAGCCCGGAGCCCCAGAGAGCCGGCGGGCGGTGCAAGCCGGTGCCCGGACCCTGCTGAATACACCCGGGAGCGCGGGGCGAACGGCGCAGCCTGCTGTGCCCAGTAGCCGCCGACGGCGACCTCCCCCGTTACCGGGAGGGGAGCATGGTGGTGCTCCGGAAGAGGGGCCGCCGGGCCAGCCGGCGGCAACGAGGGTGGTACCGCGGAAGCCAGGCTTCCGTCCCTTGGCGGACGGAAGCCTTTCGTTCGTTGCGCCATCGGCCCCGCAGGGCGCCCAGAGGAAGTTTGTGGGGGTGTCGGAGCGGTGATCGTGGTGATGCGCAAAGGTGCCACGGACGAGGAGATCCAGGCGGTGGTGGACCGGCTGCAAAAGGAAGGCTTCGGCGTCCACCTCTCCCGGGGGGTTGAAGCGACCGTCATCGGGGCGATCGGCGAGGACCGGGCGCGGCTCGAGGCCCTGGGGCTCGAGGCCTATCCCGGGGTGGAGAAGGTTATGAAGGTGACCAAGCCCTACAAGCTCGTCAGCCGTGAATTCCATCCCGAGGACACCGTGGTCCGGGTGGGCAATGTTCAGTTCGGCGGCGGCGAGGTGCCGGTGATCGCCGGCCCCTGCGCGGTGGAGGGGCGGGAGGCCTACCTGGAGGCGGCCCTGGCTGCCAAAGCGGCGGGGGCCACGGTGCTCCGGGGCGGGGCCTTCAAGCCCCGGTCCAGCCCCTACAGTTTCCAGGGGCTGGGGGAGGAAGGGCTGAAGATCCTCGCGGAAGCCCGGGAGCTGACCGGACTGCCGGTCTGCACCGAGGTGATGGACCCCGAGTCGGTGCCCCTGGTGGCGGAGTACGCGGACATCCTCCAGGTGGGGGCCCGGAACGGCCAGAACTACCCGCTGCTGAAGGCCCTCGGCCGGATCCGGAAGCCGGTGCTGCTGAAGCGAGGCTTCGGCATGACCATCGAGGAGTGGCTCTCGGCCGCGGAGTACATCCTGGCCGGGGGCAACGACCAGGTGATCCTCTGCGAACGGGGGATCCGCACCTTTGAGGCGAGCACCCGGTTTACCCTGGACATCTCCGCGGTGCCGGTGGCCAAGGGGCTCACGCACCTGCCGGTGGTGGTCGATCCCTCCCACGCCGCGGGCAAGCGGGCCTGGGTGCCGGCCCTGGCCCGGGCCGCGGTGGCCGCGGGGTGCGACGGCCTGGAGGTGGAGGTCCACCCCCGGCCGGATGAGTCCATCTCCGATGCCGCCCAGGCCCTCAGCCCGGAGATGTTCAAGGCGATGATGGACGAGGTGGCGGCCATCGCCTCCGTGCTCGGCCGGCGGGTGCCGCTGCCCGATGCCGACCCGGTCCGGGCCGCGGCGGACTGACCGCCGGGGAGGGGCAGCCATGGGCTTTGCCGCGGGCTTTCCCCTCGGCCGGGTGGCCATCTGGGGCGTGGGGCTGATGGGGGGCTCGCTGGGGATGGCCCTCCGGTCCGCCGGGGTGGTCCGGGAAGTGGTGGGGGTCGATCGAGACCCGGAGGTCCTGGCCGAGGCCTGCCGCCGGGGGGCGGTGGACCGGTGGACCCTGGACCCGGCGGAGGCCATGGCCGGGGCGGACCTGGTGGTCCTGGCCCTGCCCGTGGCCGCCCTCGGGGAGTTAGGCCCCCGGTGGGCCCCCCGGGTTCCCCCCGGCTGCGTGGTGACGGACCTGGGCAGCACCAAGGCGGCGGTGGTGGCCGCCTGGGAGTCGCACCTCGCCCCGGGGGCGGCCTTCGTGGGTTCCCACCCCATGGCCGGGTCGGAGCGAGCGGGGATCGCGGCGGCCCGGCCGGACCTCTTCCGGGGGGCGGTCTGGGTGATCACCCCGACGGAGCGGACGCCCCCGGCCGCGGTGGCCCTGGTCCGGGCCCTCGCCGGGGCTGTCTTCGCCCGGCCGGTGCTGATGGACCCCCGGGAGCACGACCGCCGGGTGGCCTATGTGAGCCACCTCCCCCAGTTGGTGGCCACCGCCCTGGCGGCTGCTGCCGGGATGGGGGAGGAGGCCCTGGGCCGGGTACTGGCCCTGGGGGCCGGGGGTTTCCGGGACACCACCCGGCTGGCTCTCAGCCCCGGGAGCCTGTGGCAGGAGATTCTCCTCAGCAACCGGGAGCCGGTCCTGGAGGCCCTGGCGGCCTTCCGCCGGGCCCTGGACGGCCTGGAGGCAGCGGTGCGGGCCGGCGACCCGGAGGGGATCGCCCGGTGGTTTGCCCGAGGGCGGGCGGCCCGGGAGCGGTTCGAGGAGGTCCGGAGGCGCCTGGAGGAGGCCCGGGAACCCCTAGACGAGGTGATAGCCAGCCATGGTGACCCTTGAACCCGCCCGGAAGCCCCTCAAGGGGGCGCTCCGGGTCCCTGGCGACAAGTCCATCTCCCACCGGGCGGTGATCCTCGGGGGCATCGCCCGGGGCACTACGGAGATCACCGGGTTCCTGCCCGGGGCCGACTGCCTGGCGACGGTTCGGTGCATGCAGGCCCTGGGGGTGACGGTGGAGGTCCTGGCCCCGGACCACCTGAAGGTGACGGGGGTGGGGCTGGAGGGGCTCCGGGAGCCCGCGGATGTGCTGGACGTGGGCAACTCCGGCACCACCATCCGGCTCCTCGCGGGCCTGGTGGCCGGCCGGCCATACCTCACGGTGCTCACCGGGGACGCCTCCATCCGCCGCCGGCCCATGGACCGGGTGGCGGTGCCCCTCCGGCAGATGGGGGCCCAGGTGGACGGCCGGGAGGGCGGCCGGCTGGCGCCCCTGGTGATCCGGGGCGGGGGGCTCAGGCCCATCCATTACCGGAGCCCGGTGGCCAGCGCCCAGGTCAAGTCCGCGGTGCTCCTCGCGGGTCTGAGCGCCGAAGGGGAGACGGGGGTGACCGAGCCGGCCCGGAGCCGGGACCACACGGAGCGAATGCTGGCGGGCTTTGGCGCCCGGGTCCGGGTGGAGGGGACCACCGCCTGGGTCGAGGGCCGGCCCCGGCTGGAGGGGCAGCGGCTGGAGGTGCCCGGGGACATCTCCTCCGCCGCGTTCTTCCTGGTGGCCGCGGCCCTGGTCCCCGGCTCCGAGGTGCTGATCGAAAACGTGGGGGTGAACCCCACCCGCACCGGGATCCTGGATGCGCTCCGGGCCATGGGTGCGCCGATCGAGGTCCTCAACCTGCGGGAAGCCGCGGGGGAGCCGGTGGCCGACCTCCTGGTCCGGGGCGGCCAGGCCCTCCGGGGGACGGTGATCGCGGGGAACCTGATCCCCCGGCTCATCGACGAGATCCCGGTGCTGGCGGTGGCCGCGGCGGTGGCCGAAGGGCCGACGGAGATCCGGGATGCCGCTGAACTCCGGGTGAAGGAGAGCGACCGGATCGCCGCGGTGGCGGCCGAACTCCGGAAGCTCGGCGCCCGGGTGGAGGAGCGGCCGGACGGGATGATCATCGAAGGCGGGGCGCGGCTGCAGGGCGGGCAGGTGGAGAGCCACGGCGACCACCGGCTGGCCATGGCCCTCGCGGTGGCCGCCCAGGTGGCCGCCGGCCCGGTGCAGATCGCCGGCGCGGAGGCGGTCGGGGTCAGTTTCCCCGGCTTTTTCGAGCACCTGCAGGCCCTGCGCCGGGGTGGTGGAGCAGCGGAATGAGGAGACCGGGGGCGCCCCCATCCGCAGGCGCCCCCGGGGCGTGCCGGCGGTTGGAACCCTACCCGCCGGCGTACCGGAGCAAGGCCTGGGCCTCCGGGGTGGTGTGGAGCAGGTCGTTCAGGGCCCGGGCGAGGAGCCGGGCCATGGCGTCGATCAGGTCGTCGATCTCCTTCGGGGTGACCACCAGGTCTCCCACCTCCGGCCGGAGCACCTCCTGGATCAGCCGGCGCCGCTCCTCGGGCCCGAACTGGGCCATCAGGTCGAAAAAGGGGCTCTTCCCCTTCATCTCCCGGGCCAGGAGGTCCAGGGTGTCGAAGGCGACCGTCGCGGCGTGGACCACCGTGGGCACGCCGATGGCCACCACCGGGATCCCCAGGGTCTCCCGGGTGAGCCCGAGGCGGGCATTCCCCAGCCCGCTCCCGGGCTGGATGCCCGTGTCCGCCATCTGGATGGTGGTGCCCAGCCGTCCGATGCTCCGGGCCGCCAGGGCGTCGATCACCACCACCCGGTCCGGCCGCATGTGCTGGACCACCCCCCGGACCACTTCGCCGGTCTCCAGGCCGGTGGTGCCGAGGACCCCCGGGGCGATGGCCGCCACCGGCCGCAGGGTCCCCTCCTGCCCGGGAGGCATGTAGGCCTTCAGGTGCCGGGTGACCAGGATCCGCCGGACCGTCCGGGGGCCCAGGGCGTCGGGGGTCGCCTGGGCGTTGCCCAGCCCCACCACCAGGACGCTGGTCTCGGGCCGGAGGTCCAGCAGCCCCGCCAGTTCCCGGGTGAGGGCGGCCCGGACCGCCTCCTGCAGCTCCGGGTCCCGGTCCCGGAGCCCCGGGGCCTCCAGGGTGATGTACCGGCCCTGGGCTTTGCCGAGGGCCGCTTCCCCTTCCGGGGAGAAGACCTCCACCCGGGCGATGCGAAGCCCCGGCGCCTGGCTCTCTTCCATCCGCACCCCGGGGACCTCGCCGCCGGAGGCGCCCCGGAGGGCCGCCGTTGCCTCCAGGGCGAGGTCGGTGTAGGGCTGTTCCCATCGGTTCTGCCACGGGTCCTGCGCCACGGCGCCTCACCTCCCGGCTAGGGTGGTCCCGGGCGGCGCCGGGTATTCCGGCGGCCCTGGCCGCGGCCGGCTCCGTCCCCGGTCCCCCGGGTTTCCGCCCCCGGACCCGGGGGTTTTAGCCCCTGGAAGGGTTCTGTTATAGTGGAAACGGAACGACCCTCCGGACGGGCAGGTGGTGGTTCTGGCGCACGAGGCGGGCGCGGGTACCTCCCGCCGGGAGCCCCGGTACATCGACCTGGGGGAGCGGGGCATCTACCACACCGACAACCGGCTCAATGACCTGACCGGCAAGGAGTGGGTCTTTGCCACCCGGTCGGTCATCAACATGTCCTTCCCGCCGTCGCTGCAGTTCGAGCTCCGGAGCCAGCACGGCGGCCAGAAGCCGCCGGAGCTTTGCGCCTACCTGATCCGGATCTTCACCAAGAAGGGGCAGCGGGTGCTGGACCCCTTCGCCGGAGTGGGGGGCACCCTGCTGGGGGCGAGCCTGGCGGAGCGGCAGGCCGAGGGAATCGAGATCAACCCCCGGTGGGTCCGGATCTACCACGAGGTCTGCCGCCGGGAGGGGATCCCGCCCCAGCCCCTCCATGTGGGCGATGCCCGGGAGGTGCTGCCCACCCTGGAGGGGCCCTTCGACTTCCTCCTCACCGACGTGCCCTACTGGGACATGGACGTGCGCCGGCGATCCACCGGCAAGTTCAAGCGGGTGGGGATGCCGGCCCGGGAGCGGCGGCGGTCCAAGCTGCGGCCCTTCCACGAATTGGACCCCGAGGATGCCGCAGCCGGGGAGTGCACTCCCCAGCCCCTCCGGTCGGAGGCGGAATGGCTCGACCTGCTCCGGACAGTCTTCGCCCTGGCCCGGCCGCTCCTCAAGCCCCGGGCGTACCTCGCGGTCTTCATCGGCGACATGTACCACTCCGGCCGGTTCCACCCCCTCTCCCACCGGGTGACCGAAGTGCTCTGCGACCTGGGCTACACCATGAAGGCCAACCTGATCTGGTACGACGTGAGCAAGAGCCTCCACGTCTACGGTTACCGCTACGAGTTCATCCCCAGCATGGTCCACCAGAACATCCTGGTCTTCCGCAACGAGATCTGACGGCAGGAGGGGCTGCGTTGGCTGGGTCGCTGCCGCCTGCGGACCTCAGGCCGGTCTACATCCACAACCGCAAGTTCATCGGCTCCAAGCAGAACCTCTTGGATTTCATCGGCGGTGTCATCTCGGCCCGGGCCCCGGAGGCCCGGACGGCGGCGGATCTCTTTGCCGGCAGCGGGGTGGTCGCGGACTACCTGGCCCAGCGGGGGCTGCGGGTGGTGGCCGCCGACCACCTCTTCTGTAACTACGTGCCGGTCCGGGCCTTCCTGGCCACCCCGCCCGGGGCGGTGGACCCGGAGCGGCTCGGGCGGCTTCTCCGGGAACTCAACGCCCTCCCCGGCCGGCAGGGGTACGCCTGGACCCACTACGGAGGCACCTACTTCACCCACGAGAACGCGGCCCGGATCGACGCGATCCGGGACCAGATCGCGCATTGGCAGGAGACCGGGGCGATCGGCGAGGCGGAGGCGATGCTGCTCCTCACCAGCCTCCTGTACGCGGCGGACAAGGTGGCCAACACCTGCGGGCAGTACGATGCGTACCTCAAGCACCTGGGCCGGGAGCCCTACGCCCCGGACGGCACCCACCTGGTGGACGCCAGCGCCTACCGCCCCCTGGAGCTGGGCTGGCCCATGTACCGGCCCGACGGCGACCGGCACCGGGTCTATCTGGCCGACGCCAACCAGCTGGTCCGGGAGGTGGAGGTGGACCTCCTCTACCTGGACCCGCCCTACAACACCCGGCAGTACGTGGACAACTACCACGTGCTGGAGAACCTGGCCCGGTGGGAAAAGCCCCCTCTCCGGGGCAAGACCCGGAAGTTCGACCGGACCGGGCTGAAAAGCCCCTACTCCAGCCGGACCCGGGCGGCCGCGGCCCTGGCGGACCTGGTCCGGGCGGCCCGGTGCCGGCACATCCTCCTCAGTTACTCCAGCGACGGGATCATCCCCCCGGCGGAGATCGTGGCCATTCTCGCTACCCGGGGGCCGGTGGAGGTTTTCGAGCACCCCTACCGCATCTTCGGCAACGGCGCCGGCCGCTCCCGGCGGCGGCCGGTGGTGGAACGGATCTTCTACTGCCGGGTACAGGACTAAAGTCCTATTCCCGGTGCGACACACAGGAAATTCCGTAGCACGTGCCGTATGCCAACAGCAGTGTCGGGCTTTGTCAGAGATCCCGTGGCGAGCCCGCAGAGGCGTCCGGTAGACTGGGGTGGTGCTGCGGGTGTACAGAGTCTCGGTCTCAGCGCTGAAGCCCGGGATGCGCATCGGCCGGTCGGTGGTGGATGTCACCGGCCGGATCCTGCTGACGGCTGGCACGGTGCTCAAGCCCAGTTACATCCAGTACCTGAAGCAGCGGGGGATCCCGGCGGTCTACGTCATCAACGAGCTGGCCCCGGACGTCAGCCTCCCCGAAGTGGTCTCCCCGGAGACCCGGACCCGGCTGGCCGCTGAACTGAACCGGGCGGTGGCGGAGCTGCGGGAGGTGATGGCGACCCGGGGGACGGCGTCCCTCCGCAGTTGGGCGAACGCACAGCTCTCCCGGGTCCGGGAGGCCGTCGCCGGGGTGGTGGACGAGATCCTCCGGCAGCCCCAGGCGGTTTTCCACCTCCAGGAGATCCGGACTCACGACGACTATACCCTGCAGCACTCGGTAGACGTCTGCATCCTCAGCGTGCTGATCGGCGTCAGCCTGGGCTACGACGAGCGGCAGCTGCGGGACCTTGGCCTCGGCGCGGTCCTCCACGACATCGGGAAGGTGACCATCCCCGAGGCGATCCTGAAAAAGCCCGGCCCCCTCACCGCCGAGGAGAGGGCGGAGATACAGAAGCACACCACCCGGGGATTCGAGATCCTGATGCACTGCGGGGAGTTCAGCTTTCACGTGGCCCATGTGGCCTACCAGCACCACGAGCGCTGGTGCGGCGGCGGGTACCCCCGGGGGCTGAAGGGGCCGGAGATCCACGAACTGGCCCGGGTGGTCGCGGTGGCCGACGTCTACGACGCCATGACCTCGGACCGGGTCTACCGGCCCGGCTACCCGCCGGAGCGGGCCCTCCGGAACATGCTGGAGGTGGTCCCGGACTGGTTTGATCCCCGGGTGCTGGCTGCCCTGGTGGAGAACGTGGCCATCTACCCGGTGGGGACCCTGGTCGAGCTCAACACCGGCGAGACGGCCGTGGTCACCGGGGTGGTGAAGGGCCAGGCCGCCCGGCCCCGGGTCCGGGTCCTCCGGGATCCCGCCGGCCGGCCGGTGCGGGAGCCGTGGGAGGTGGACCTGGCCGCCGATCCTACCTATTGGATCGTCCGCACCTTCGCCGAGGTGCCGCCCGCCCTGGCGCCGGAACTGCAGGAAGCGGTCGGGATGATGGACTGATGCCGGGATCCGGCAAAGAATACGGCGGGTTCCCGCCTGGGCGGGAACCCGCCTGCTATCCTTCATCACGAACTCGATCACGAACTCTCCTGCAGGGCGACGTCCAGCCGGATCTCCCCGAGGGAGGTCTGCAGGGGGATGCGGATCCGGGGGATCCCCAGGGTGCTGAAGTAGGCGCCTTTCCCCACCATCACCGACGGCGGGGTCAGGTCGCAGGTGTAGCCCTGCTCGCTGAGGGCCATCAGCGCCCGTCCGGTGACCACGTTGCCCAGCTCCGCCACTGCGGAGAGCACCAGGTCGTCCAGCGTCGCAAAGGGCATGCCGGCCATCCGGGAGGCGAGGGCCAGGGCCGTCTCCCGGCTCATCCCGAAGAGCACGAGCCCCCGGGGGTTGCCCACCGCACCCAGAAAGACCGTTACCTCGCTGTCCAGGGTGGGGTCGATGGTGGCCGTCAGGGCTCCCCGGTGGACCGAATCCTTTATCTCACAGCGGAGGGTCTCCACCGCTGCCCGGAAGAACGCGTTCAGGACTTCCGCTTTCATCGGTTGGCCTGCCCCCCAGCCGGTGCCGTTGTTGCCAAAATCCAGGCTGATTATATCACAGAACAGATCGTGCTGTGAAGTAACCGCCGGACGGGGGGCTTGCGCCCCTGGCTCCGAACCGCACCCCCTGGCACCCGTTCGGCCGGACAGCGGATGCCCCGGAACGATTCCTCGTGGTATAATGTTCTACTGGCGAGCGGAGAGGGAGGAAGTGAGACTTGCTGCAGGCGTTGGAAAACCTGGCACAGACCCTGAAGAACGCCCTGATGGATCTGGGCCTCCCGCTCACGGTGCGGACGGCAATCGAACAGTGGGAAGGGTCCGTCACGCCCCAGGTCGAGGTGATTATCAGTGTCGGCCGGGATCCGAACAGTGAGGCCGGTCCCGTGGCCGACATTTATCTATACCCCGGCCGGGAACAGACCTGTGGCGTCGAGGTGGAGGTCACCCTGCCCGCCCATACCGTCAGCCACCTGCAACCGGCGGAGCTCTGGGCCCGAGCCAAGGAGATCGCCGGGGTGGATGTCGGCATCAGCGGCATCCAGCGGTACTTCCGGGGCGAGAGCGGGCAGACGGTACACATCCAGCTCGAGTCCCACTTCATCATCGACTACTGGTTCGAGGTGGAGGTCCCGGACGAGGGCGAGGCCAGCGACGAGGAATGGGACGACTTTGCCGCGGAGGTCTCCGCCATCGCCCAGGGCGTGGCCGGGCTGCTGGCCCTGGCCGATGAGGTGGGCGGCCGGTGATCCCCGCGCCTGGCAGGGGTTGCAGAAGTGCGCGTAGAATGCGGAATCTGCATCCCTGTCAGGTGACGGTCCAAGCGCGTGGGGAGGCAGTACCGTTGGCAAAGGCCCTCTGTCCTGGCAGCTTTGACCCCCCGACCTGTGGGCACCTGGACATCATCGAGCGGGCTGCCCAGATCTTTGAGCATGTGGTGGTCGGGATTCCCACCAATGCCCACAAGAAGCCCCTTTTCACCCTGGACGAACGGCTGGCCATGGTCCGGGCCATCACCGCGCACCTGCCCAACGTCTCCGTCGTCCCCATCCCGGGGCTGACGGTGGAGGCGGCCCGGCAGCACGGTTGCCGGGTCATCGTCCGGGGGATGCGGGCGATCCAGGACTTTGAGTACGAGTTCCAGATGGGCCTGATGAACAAGAGGATGGCCCCGGACGTGGAAACCGTCTTCCTTCTGTCCGACGTCCGCTATTCCTTCGTCAGCTCGACGCTGGTGAAGGAGGTGGCCGCGTACGGGGGGAGCCTGGACGGCCTGGTCCCGCCGCTGGTGGCGGAGCAACTGCTGCGGAAACTGGGGCGATAACGGGTGAGTCGCCACCCGTGCAGGAGGTTCGGTGGCGGTGGAGATCTTCGCGCTATTGGACCAGCTGGAGGAAGCGATCCAGAGCGGCACCCGGGTGCCGCTGACGGGAAAGGTGATGCTCGACCCCGAAGAACTCCTGGCGCTGCTGGATCAGATCCGGGAAGCCCTGCCGGAAGAGCTGCGGACCGCCGCCCGGATCGCCGCGGAACGGGACCGGATCCTGCAGGCGGCCCGGGAGGAGGCGGAGACCACCGTCCGGGAGGCCAAGAACTACGCGGCCCAGTTGGCCGATGAGACGGCGGTGGCCCGGGAGGCCCAGCTCAAGGCGGAGGAGACCCTGGAGCAGGCCAAGCGGGTCGCCCGGGAGATCCGGATGGGGGCCCTGGAGTACGCCGAGCAGGTCCTCACCAAGGTGGAGGAGAACCTGGCCAAGGCCATCGAGACGGTGCGGCTCAGCCGGCAGGAACTGCGGAAGTAGGCGCGGCAGGAGGAGAGCGCAGGTGGCGGCCACCCAGCCCAGTCCGGAGACAGCGCCGGCCCCGGGCCAGGACCTCCAGGCCCCGGGGGCCGGCGCGGTCAGGCGAGGCCTGTGGACCCGGCCCCGGTGCCGCCAGATCCTCGTTGCTGCCGGCCTGGTGGCGGTCGCCGGGGTGCTGGGCTGGTTCATCCCGACCCCCTACGTGGTCACCGCTCCGGGGACGGCCTACGACGCCGCCGGGATGGTGCGGGTGCCGGGGGCGGTGGACCCGGAGCACCCGGGGCGGTTTCTGGTGCTCACCGTCACCTCCCGGCAAGCCAACCTGTACTGGTACCTTTACGGCCGGCTGTACCCCTGGCGGGTGCGGCTCCAGCCTCTGGACGAAGCCCTGGGGGCGTACCCGGATTACCAGCAGTACGAGGCGGACGCGGCGGCGCTCATGGCCGAAAGCCGGCTGTACGCCGCGGCGGCCGCCCTCCGGCTGTTGGGTTACCCCGTCCGGGTGGAGCCCCGGGGCGCCCGAGTGGTCGCGCTAACCACAGACTCCCCGTCCGGAGGGCTCCTGCAGCCGGGGGACCGGATCGTGGCCGTGGCCGGCCAGCCGGTACCGGGGGTGAGGGAGCTGATGGCGGCGCTCCGGCAGCACCCGCCGGGGCAGCCTCTCCCGGTCACCGTCGAGCGGGGCGGCGGCCGGCTGGAGCGGACGGTCCCCACCGGCCGGCACCGGAGCGGGGAGGGCGCGGCCCTGGGGATCCTGGTCCGGGACGCCTTTGCCGTCGAGCTGCCCCTGGCGGTGGAGGTGGAGCCCGGCGGCATCACCGGCCCCTCCGCGGGCCTGATCTTCAGCCTGGAGATTGTGGAGCAGCTGACCGGGGAGCCCCTGGCCGGGGACCTCCGGGTGGCGGGCACCGGCGCGGTGGACCCGGAGGGCCGGGTGGGACCGGTGGGGGGCGTCCCCCAGAAGGTCTACACCGCGGAGGCCGCCGGGGCCCGGGTGCTCTTTGTCCCCCGGGAGAACTACGCCGAGGCCCGGGCCGTTGCCACCCGGGTGGAGGTAGTGGCAGTGGGCAGCGTCGAGGAGGCGGTGGCCTGGCTTCGGGCCCACCGGTCCGAGGTGCCGGGCACCGGCTCGGCGGGGAGGGGATAGGTGGAACCCGTCGCGTTGACAATGGGATCGGAGACGGCCTATAATACGTCGTGTGCCTTTTCCGGCGAGGTGAGGCCCCGTGATGCTCGATGTCAGCGAGGTTGTGGGCCAGCCGGGTGCCGCCAAGGAGGTCCCCCTCACCGTCGGGTTGGACCCGGGGGACCTGGGGGAGGACGTGCTCAGGGTGCTGGGGCCCCTGACCGGCACCGCCCAGGTCGTGGGCACCGAGGAAGGCGCTCTGGTGCAGTTCCGGCTCGAGGGTGAGGTAGAACTCGCCTGCGGCCGGTGCCTCCAGCCGTACCGATTTCCTGTGGACCTGGCCTTTGCCGAGGAGTTCCGAACCGGGCCGGTGGCCGTCGGGTCGGCGGAGCTCGAGGCCGACGACGACGGGTCTACCTTTGTCATGGTGGCGGACGGCCTGATTCCCGTGGCCGAGGTGGTGCGCCAGTACCTTCTGCTGGCGTTGCCCATGAAGCCCCTCTGCCGGCCGGACTGTGCGGGACTCTGTCCAGGCTGTGGCGTCAACCTCAACGAAGAACCCTGCCGGTGTGAGCCCGAGGCTGGCGATCCCCGCCTCGCTGTGCTCCGGAAACTCCTGGACAATCCGGAGGCCGGCGGATAAAGGGGGGAGACGATATGGCAGTTCCGAAGAAAAAGACCACCCATCGCAAGCAGGCGCAGCGCCGGGCCCAGAACTTCCGACTGGCGGCTCCCACCCTGGTGGAGTGCTCCCAGTGCGGTTCGCCCAAGCTGCCCCACCATGTCTGCCCCACCTGCGGCTACTACGCTGGCCGCCAGGTGGTGAGCCAGGAGGCCGCTGCCGCGGAGTCGTAGCCAGGCGGCAGCGACGGCTCCAGCGGGGAGGTTCCCGCCGGATGCGAGGCGAGGAGTCCACGGGCTCCTCGCCTGTGTTGTTTTTGGGCCCGGTCCCGGGTGGAAACCCTTTTGTACGGCTGGAAACCCTTGCGTGGGACCGGGGTTCTGCGTATACTGATAGTACCTGCTACTAAAATCTCCTGTTAAGACAGCCCTACCGACCTGACAGGCATCGCCCCGGGAGGGATCGCAGGTGGCACCGGGCCTCCGGAAGCGGGACCGGCAGGTCATGCTGCGGGAGAAGCTGCGGGAGAATCCGTTCCTCAGCGATGAGGAGCTAGCCCGGATCTTCGGCGTCAGCGTGCAGACCATCCGGCTCGACCGTCTCGCCCTGGGGATCCCGGAGCTAAGGGAGCGGACCAAGTCCGTTGCCGAGCGTACCTACGGGGTGGTGCGGGCCCTGGGGGCCAAGGAGATCGTCGGGGAGCTCATCGACATTACCCTGGGCCAGAGCGGCATTTCCATCCTGGAGACCACGGAGGAGATGGCCTTCGAGCGCACCCGGGTGATCCGGGGGCAGTACATCTACGCCCAGGCGGAGTCCCTGGCCATCGCCCTCCTGGACGCGGACGTGGCCCTGACGGGCCTGGCCAACATCAAGTTCAAGCGGCCGGTCTACGTGGGGGAGCGGCTGGTGGCCAAGGCGGAGGTGATCCGCCGGAAGGGGGACCACCACGTGGTGCTGGTGGAGACCCGGGTGGGTCCGGAGAAGGTCTTCCGGGGCAAGTTCGTGGTCTTTGCGGTGGACCCGGCCCGGGTGATGGGGGGCGAGCGGTCTGAGAGTCGCGGTTGATGCCATGGGCGGGGATCACGCCCCGGGCGTGGTGGTGGAGGGGGCCCTCGCGGCGGCCCGGACCCTGGGCCTGGAGATCCTGCTGGTCGGCCGGGAGGAGGCCATCGAACGGGAGCTGAGGGCCCGGGGGGGCCGGCCGCCGGGGGTGCGCATCGTCCCCGCCGCAGAAGTGATCGGCTACGACGAGCCGCCGGTGCAGGCGGTGCGACGGAAGAAGGACGCCTCCCTGGTGGTGGCGGCCCGGCTGGTGAAGGAAGGCCAGGCCGACGGGATGCTCTCCGCGGGCAGCACCGGGGCGCTCCTGGCCGCGGGGCTCTTCATCGTCGGCCGGATGGACGGGGTGGACCGGCCGGCCCTGGGGACTCCGGTGCCCACCCGGAGCGGCCGGCCGGTCCTCCTCCTGGACGTGGGGGCGAACGCAGAGAACCGGCCGGAGCACCTGGTCCAGTTCGCGGTGATGGGGAGCGTCTACGCCCAGACAGCCCTGGGGATGGCCGAGCCCCGGGTCGGACTCCTGAACATCGGCACTGAGGCGGAGAAGGGCAACGCCCTGGTGAAGGAGGCCTACGCGCGGCTGAAGGAGGTTCCCGGCATCCGGTTCATCGGCTTTGTGGAGCCCCGGGACGTGCCCTTCGGCGCCGCGGAGGTGGTGGTGACCGACGGCTTTACGGGCAACGTGGTGCTGAAGACCTACGAAGGGGCGGCCATGGCCCTGATGGGGATGCTCCGGGACGCCTTCGCCTCCTCGCCCCTGGCCCGGGTTGGGGGGCTCCTGGCCCGACCGGCCCTCCGGCGGGTCCGGCGCACCACCGACTGGACCGAGTACGGTGGGGCGCCGCTCCTGGGCCTGAGGGCCCCGGTGGTCAAGTGCCACGGGGCCTCCGACGGCCGGGCGATCCTGAGCGGCCTCCGGGTGCTCAAGGGGCTCCTGGAGGGGCAGGCGATTCCCCGGATGGCGGCCGCCCTTGTGGCGAGCCTGGCCGGGGTAGGGGAGAAGGGGAAGGGGGCAACCTCCCGCCCCGACTCTGAGCCCCGGGAAGGAAAGGAGTAGCGCCGGGAGATGGAAAAGCGGGTCCGACCGGTGGGTATCACCGGCATCGGCGCCTACGCCCCGGAGCGAGTGCTGAGCAACGCCGACCTGGAACGCATCGTGGAAACCTCCGACGAGTGGATTGTCACCCGGACAGGCATTCGGGAGCGGCGGATCGCCGGGCCGGAGGAGACCACTTCGACCATGGCGGTCCAGGCCGCCCGGCAGGCCCTGGAGATGGCCGGGGTCCGGCCGGAGGAACTGGACCTGATCGTCGTGGGCACCGTCACGCCGGACATGGTCTTCCCCGCCACGGCGTGTCTGGTCCAGGACGCCCTGGGGGCCCGGCGGGCGGCCGCCATGGATATCTCTGCGGCCTGTCCGGGGTTTTTGTACGGCCTCGGGGTGGCGAGCCAGATGGTGGCCACCGGCCTTTATGAAAAGGCCCTGGTCATCGGCGCGGACACCCTGAGCCGGATCACCGACTACCAGGACCGGAGCACCTGCGTCCTCTTCGGCGACGCCGCCGGGGCGGCGGTGCTGGAGCCGGTCTCCGAGGGCCGGGGGATCCTCGGCCTGGAGCTGGGGGCCGACGGCAGCGGCCGGGACCACCTCTACCTCCCCGGGGGCGGGAGCAAGCACCCGGCCTCCCACGAGACGGTGGAGCAGCGGCTCCACTACGTGAAGATGAATGGAAAGGAGGTCTTCAAGTTCGCGGTCCGGGTGATGAACGAGTCCACCCTCCGGGTGCTGGCCCAGGCGGGGCTCACCCCCGCGGACGTGGACCTCCTGGTCCCCCACCAGGCCAACCTCCGGATCATCGAGGCCGCGGTGGAAAGGCTCGGGATTCCCTGGGAGAAGGTGGTGGTCAACCTGGACCGCTACGGCAACACCTCCGCGGCGGCGATCCCCCTGGCCCTGACGGAAGCCTGGCGGGCGGGCCGGATCCGGGACGGGGACCTGCTGCTCCTGGTCTCCTTCGGCGCCGGCCTGGTCTGGGGGGCGGTGGCCCTCCGGTGGGGCCGGTAGCGGGGGCCGGCAGCCCCTGGCAGGGATGAGGATGTGGGAAAGGAGCGAGGGCGATGGCGCGGGTGGCGGTGGTGACCGACTCCACCGCGGACCTGCCGGCAGAGCTCCGGCAGGCGCTGGGGATCCGGGTGGTTCCCCTGAACGTGCACTTCGGCGATGAGGTGTTCAAGGACGGGGTGGAGATGACCCCGGAGGGGTTCTGGGAGAAGCTTCGGCAAAGCCCGCACCATCCCCGCACCTCCCAGCCGGCCCCGGGGGACTTCCTGACGGTCTACCGGGAGCTGGAGGCGGCTGGGCATCCCATCTGCTCCATCCACATCTCCGCGGAGATGTCCGGGACCCTCCAGTCTGCCCAGGTCGCGGCGGAGATGTTGGGGAGTCCCGGGGGGATCGAGGTGGTGGACAGCCGGAGCGTCTCCATGGGCCTCGGGCTGGTGGTCCTGGCCGCGGCCCGGGCGGCCCAGCGGGGTGCGTCTCTCCCAGAGGTGGCGGCGGAGGCCCGGGCGGTGGCCGGGCGGCTGCAGATCCTCTTCGGGGTGGACACCCTGGAGTTTCTCCAGCGGAACGGCCGGATCGGCCGGGCCCAGGCCCTGGTAGGGGGACTTCTCAACATCAAGCCGGTCCTCCAGGTGGAGGACGGGGTGGTGGCCGCCGCGGACAAGGTCCGGGGCCGGTCCCGGGTGCTGCCCCGGTGCCTCGAGATCATGGCCGAGCGGATCCCGCCGGGGCGGAAGGTGGCCGCCGCGGTCCTCTACACCACCGACCCCGGGGAGGGCCGGGCCTGGCTGGAGGCCTTCCAAAAGCAGTACCAGATGGTCGAGCGCTACCTGGTGCCCCTGGGACCGGTGGTGGCCTGCCACGCGGGGCCGGGGACCGTGGGCATCGCCATGTACGAGGTGACCGGGTAGCCAGCGCCCGGGACGAGATGACCGGGCGGTCCGTGTCCAGCAGTCCAACCCAGGGACGACGGGTGCAGGCAGAGGAGGTGGGGGCGAGGTTGGGGAAGGTCGCCTTCGTCTTCCCCGGCCAGGGGGCTCAGTACGTGGGCATGGGCCGGGACCTGGCGGAGCAGTACCCCCAGTTCCGCCGGTACTTCGACGAGGCCAGCGAGGTCCTGGGCTTTGACCTCGCCCGGCTCTGCTTTGAGGGGCCCGAAGAGCGGCTCCAGGAGACCGCCAACACCCAGCCGGCGATCCTGACCGTCTCCGTGGCCACCCTGGCCCTCCTCCGGGAACGGGGGCTGGAGCCGGACGTGGTGGCGGGCCTCAGCCTCGGGGAGTACACCGCCCTGGTGGCCGCCGGCGTGCTGGAGTTCCGCCAGGCGGTAGACCTGGTCCGGCGCCGGGGGATCTACATGCAGGAGGCGGTGCCCCTGGGGGAGGGGACGATGGCCGCGATCCTGGGGCTGGAAAGCCAGGCGGTGGAGGAGATCTGCCGCCAGGCCCGGGATGTGGGGTGGGTGGAGCCTGCCAACTACAACTGCCCGGGGCAGGTGGTGATCGCCGGCCACGTGGCCGCGGTGGAGAAGGCGGTGCGCCTGGCTCAGGAGGCCGGCGCGGCCCGGGCGGTGATCCTGCCGGTGAGCGCGCCCTTCCACTGCAAGCTCCTGGCGCCCGCGGGGGAGCGGCTGGCCCGGGACCTCCAGGCGGTGCCCCTGGCGCCGGCCCGGATTCCGGTGGTGGCCAACGTCACCGCGGACTACGTCCGGGAGCCCGAGGCCATCCGGGAGCTCCTCATCCGGCAGGTCTCCTCGCCGGTGCGCTGGGAGGAGTCGGTCCGCCGGATGATGGCCGACGGGGTGGACACCTTCGTGGAGGTGGGCCCCGGCCGGACCCTCTCCGGGTTCGTCCGGCGGATTGACCGAAAGTTGCGAGTATTTAACGTAGAGGATAACCAGTCTCTGGTCAAACTGCTTGATTGCTGGGGGGAGGGTCTGCTAATATGTTGCTAGCCAACCGGGTGGCGGTTGTAACCGGCGCCACAGGCGGCCTCGGGCGATCCATCGCCCTCGCGCTCGCCCGGGAGGGGGCCCGGGTGATCCTCGGGTACAGCCGGAATGCCCAGGCCGCGGAAGAGCTGGCGGCGGCCATCGCCGCCCAGGGAGGCGAAGCCCGGGCGGTGCGGGCCGACATCACCCGGGCGGAGGAGGCGGAGGCGCTCACCGAGGCAGCCCTCACCGCCTTTGGCCGGCTCGACATCCTGGTCAACAACGCGGGCATCGCCCGGGACAGCCTCCTGCTGCGGATGAAGGAGTCGGAGTGGGACGAGGTCCTGGACACCAACCTGAAGGGAGTCTTCCTGGTGACCCGGGCCGCCGTCCGGCCGATGGTGAAGCAGCGGTGGGGCCGGGTGATCAACATCGCCTCGGTGGTGGGGCTGACCGGCAACGCCGGCCAGGTCAACTACTCGGCGGCCAAGGCAGGGGTCATCGGGTTTACCAAAGCCCTGGCGCGGGAACTGGCGTCCCGCAACATCACCGTCAACGCCGTCGCCCCAGGGGCCATCGATGCAGGAATGTTGCACAGCCTCAGCGAAGAGCAACGGCAGGCCTTCCTCTCCGCCATCCCGGCGGGTCGGCTGGGGCGGCCGGAGGAGGTGGCGGCTGCGGTGGTCTTCCTGGCCTCGGAAGCAGCCGGTTACATCACCGGCCAGACCCTGGCGGTGGACGGCGGCATGACCATGCACTGAGATCCACCCCTCAGACCAGGTTCCCGTGATCACCGGGGGGAGGTGAAACCAGCATGCCCAGCAAGGAAGAGATCTTCAAGAAAGTAAAGGCTATCATCGTAGACCAGTTGGGCGTTGACGAGTCCGAGGTGACCCCGGAGGCGCACTTCATTGACGACCTGGGGGCCGACTCCCTCGACATCGTCGAACTGATCATGGCCCTGGAGGAGGAGTTCGACCTGGAGATCCCCGACGAGGACGCTGAGAAGATCGCCGTGGTCAACGACGCGGTGGAGTACATCCGGAAACGGCTCTAAGCCTTCTCCGACGGGGCCATCGGCCGGTCTTAACAGGCCTGTGTTTGGCAAGGAGTCCCGTACCGGCGCGGCTTCTCTCCGCGGCGTACGGGACTTTTTTGAAGGCAAGATGGAGGAAAGCAAATGCGGAGGCCCCCGGCCTGGGTAGGGCGGATCGAGCAACGGGAGGTTCCGAGATGGCGGAGCGGGTTGTGGTGACCGGCCTGGGCGCCATCACGCCCCTGGGTCTGGACGTCCCCACCTTCTGGGAGGCGCTCAAGGCCGGGCGGAGCGGCGTGGGGCCCATCGAGCGGTTTGACGCCTCCCAGATGGAGTGCCGCATCGGCGCGGAGGTCAAGGATTTCGACCCCCTCAAGTACCTGGACCGCCGGGAGGCCCGGCGGATGGACCGGTTTGTCCAGTTTGCCATCGCCGCGGCCCAGGAGGCCCTCCGGGACGCGGGCCTCGACCTGGACCACGTGGACCGGGAACGGGTCGGGGTCTACTTCGGCAGCGGCATCGGCGGCATGGAGACCTTCTCCGAGCAGTTTGAGGTCATGATAACGAAGGGGCCCAAGCGGGTCAGCCCCTTTCTGATCCCGATGATGATCGCCAACATGGCGGCGGGGCAGATCGCCATCTACTTCGGGCTGAAGGGCCCCAACCTCACCACCGTCACCGCGTGCGCCTCGGCGAGCCACGCCATCGGCGAGGCCTTTGAAGCCCTCCGGAACGGCAAGGCGGATGTGATCCTGACCGGCGGCTCCGAGGCGGCCTTCGTCCCCATTGCCATCGCCGGCTTTGCCGCGATGCAGGCCCTCAGCACCCGGAACGACGAGCCGGAGAAGGCCTCCCGGCCCTTCGACGCCCGCCGGGACGGGTTCGTCATGGGCGAGGGGGCCGGCATTCTGGTGCTGGAGACCCTCCGCCACGCCCAGGCCCGGGGAGCCCGGATCTACGCGGAGGTCATCGGCTACGGGGTGAGCGCGGACGCCTACCACATGGTCCAGCCCCCGGAGAGCGGCGAGGGGGGCGCCCGGGCCATGCGCCAGGCCCTGGCCTCTGCGGGGATTCCCCCCGAGGCGGTGGACTACATCAACGCCCACGGCACCTCCACCCCCCAGGGGGATGCGGCGGAGACCCGGGCGATCAAGGCGGTCTTCGGCGAGCACGCCTATCGGCTGGCGGTCAGCTCCACCAAGTCGATGCACGGCCACCTCCTCGGGGCCGCGGGGGCGGTGGAGGCCATCGCCTGCGTGAAGGCCCTGGAGGAGCAGATCCTGCCGCCGACCATCAACCAGGAGGAGCCCGACCCGGAGTGCGACCTGGACTACGTTCCCAACAAGGCCCGGCCGGCCCGGATCGAGGTGGCCCTCTCCAACTCCTTCGGCTTCGGCGGCCAGAACGCCACCCTGATCTTCCGCCGCTGGCGGCCGGAGTGAGGGGACCCGGAAGATGGACGAGGCGACAGCCCTGACCTGGGCGGAGCGGGTCCTGGGCCACCGGTTCCGGGATCCCGGGCTCCTCACCCTGGCCCTCACCCACCCCACCTACGCCTACGAGCACGGGGGTGAGTCCAACCAGCGGCTGGAGTTCCTGGGAGACGCGGTGGTGGAGCTGGTGGTGAGCGACTACCTCTACCGGCACCTGGCCGGCGCCGGCGAGGGGGAGCTGACCCGGGTCCGGGCCGCGGTGGTCTCGGCGCCGACCCTGGCCCGGCGGGCCCGGGCCCTGGGGGTGGGGCAGGTGCTCCGCCTCGGCCGGGGGGAAGAGCAGCTGGGCGGCCGGGACCGGGACTCCAACCTGGCGGACGCCTTCGAGGCCCTGGTCGCCGCCATCTACCTGGACGCGGGGCTGGAGGCCGCCCGGGCCTTTGTCCTCCGGGAGCTGGCCCCGGAGGTGGAGGCGGCGGTGGCCGGGCACCTCAACCCCAACTACAAGGCCCGGCTCCTCGAATGGGCCCAGCGGGAGCACAAGGAGCCCCCCCGGTATGAGGTGGTGGCCGAGGAGGGGCCGGACCACGCCCGGCGCTACCGGGTCCGGGTCCTGGTGGCCGGCCGCACCCTGGGGATGGGGGAAGGCTCCTCCAAGCGAGAGGCGGAACAGGAGGCAGCCCGGCAGGCCCTGGCGCAGCTGGGGCTGTGATCGCCCTGGGCTATGGTGTTGAGCCCGAGGGAAACGAAAGGGCCCACGGCGGGGGGATGGCCCCTGGCCGTGGGCCCTAGTTTTTCATTTCCGTGGAACCATCGAAGGTCTCTTTCGCGTCCTAGGGGTGGGATAGAAACTATTAGGCTAAAAGTTTAGAAAAGGTCAAGAGGAATCTGGGGGGGCACGCTGAATAGAAATAGTGGAGCCAACCACACCCAAAGTCGCAACTGGGAGGAAGGTGGACCATGGAGGTACTAAAGGTTTCAGCTCAGTCCAAGCCCAAGTCGGTCGCTGGGGCACTGGCCGCCGTGCTGCGGGAGAAGGGCTCCGCGGAGGTCCAGGCGGTGGGGGCCGGGGCGGTGAACCAGGCCGTCAAGGCCATCGCTATCGCCCGCGGGTACGTGGCTCCCAACGGCATCGACCTGGTTGCAGTGCCCGCTTTCGCTGAGATCGACATCGACGGCGAGGAGCGCACAGCGATCCGATTCATCGTGGAGCCCCGGTAACAATCGAAAGTCGGGGAACCGGCCGGCTGCACCGGCCGGCTCTTTTGTTCCGGGGGCGAGAAGGGCCATGGTACAATAGCCGGTGAAAACCACCCCGGCCCCCCTGGGGCCGGGGATGGCCTGCGGAGGCTCCTATGTACCTCAAACGGCTGGAACTGGTGGGCTTCAAGAGCTTTGCCGAGCGGACGGAGCTCGAGTTCGGGCCCGGGCTGACCGCGGTGGTGGGTCCCAACGGCTCCGGCAAGTCCAACATCTCCGACGCCATCCGCTGGGTCCTGGGGGAGATGAGCGCCCGGGAGCTGCGGGGGCAGAAGATGGAGGACGTGATCTTCAACGGGGCCGAAGGACGCCGCCCCCTGGGCTACGCGGAGGTCTCCATCACCTTCGACAACAGCGACGGCTACCTGCCCCTGGCCTACACCGAGGTGGTGATCACCCGGCGGATCGACCGGGCGGGGCAGAGCGAGTACTTCATCAACCGCACCCCGTGCCGGCTCCGGGACATCCAGGAGCTCTTCCTGGACACCGGCATCGGCAAGGAGAACTACTCGGTCATCGGCCAGGGGAAGATCGATGAGATCCTGCTGGCCCGGCCCGAGGAGCGCCGGGCCCTCTTTGAGGAGGCCGCGGGGATCACCCGGTACAAGGTCCGCAAGCGGGAGGCCGCCCGGAAGCTGGAGGAGACGGAGCAGAACCTCCTCCGCCTGGGTGACCTGATCGGCGAGCTGGAGGCCCGCCTCGGGGACCTGGCCGAGCAGGCGGAGAAGACCCGGCGGTACAACGCCCTGGCCGGCGAGCTCCGGGACCTGGAGGTGGGGCTCCTGGCCCGGGCCCTCCGGCAGACGGCGGCAGACCTGGCCTCTGCCCGGGAGCAGGTGGCCGCGGGCCGGGCCCGGCTCCAGGAGGTGGAGCTCCGGCTCCAGGAGGCGGAGCAGGCCCTGGAGGTGGCCCGGCAACTGACCGGCGCGCTGGAGCAGGAGGCCGGGGCGCTCCAGGCCCGGGCGGTGGAGGCCGCAGCCCGGTACGAGCGGGCGGAGGGGGCCCTCCGGCTCCACCGGCAGGAGCTGAGCCAGGTCGACGGGGAGGCGGAGCGGGGGCGCCGGGAGATCGGGGAGCTGGAGGAGCGGCTCGGTCGGCTCGGCGCCCAGCTGGCGGCGGACCGGGACCGGGCCCGGGCCGCGGCCGCCGGTGCCCGGGAGGCGGCGGAGGAACTGAGCCGGGCGGAGGCGGAGCAGCAGGCGGCCCGGGCGGCCCTGGCGGAGGCGGAGGCTGCCCTGGAGGAGGCCCGGGCGGAGCTCTACCGGCTCACCGAGGCCGCCCGGGACCGGCGGAGCCTGGCCCAGGCCGAGGGCCGGGCCCGGCAGGAGGCCACCGAGCGCCTCGCTGCCCTGGAGGCCGAGGCCCAGGCGGCCGCGGCGGCTGCAGCCCGGGCGGAAGGGGAGTGGGAGGCGGCGCAGGCTCGCCTCGGGGACCTCGCCCGGCAGCAGGAGGCGGCCCGGGCGGCGGTGGCGGCCGCCCGGGAGGCGGAGGAGGTCGCCGCGGCGCAGGCGGCCGCTGCGGCGGAACGGCTCGCCCGGCTCCGGGAACGGGCGGAGGCGGTGGCCTCCCGTCTCAGCCTTCTGGAGGAGCTGAAGGCGGGCTTTGAGGGCTTTGCCCGGGGATCCCGGGCGGTGCTCCAGGCCCGGGACCGGGGGGAGCCCTGGGCCCGGGGCGTGGTGGGCGCGGTCGCGGAGGTGATCCGGACGGACCCCGCCTACGAGCGGGCCATCGAGGTGGCCCTGGGCGGGGCGATCCAGAACATCATCACTGAGACCGAAGCCGACGCCAAGGCCTGCATCGAGGCCCTGAAGCAGACCGGGGCCGGCCGGGCCACCTTCCTGCCCCTCAGCACCATCCGGCCCGCGGCCCTCCGCCCGGAGGAGATCCGGGCGGCAGCCCAGGTCCCGGGATACCTCGGGTGCGCCCTGGACCTCTGCCGGTTCGACGAGCGGCTGCGGCCGGCCCTCGCCCACCTCCTGGGTCGGGTGCTGGTGGCCCGGGACCTCGACGCCGCCCTGGCCATGGGCCGGGCCTGCGACTTCCGGATCAGGATCGTCACCCTGGAAGGGGAGGTGCTGGCCCCCGGCGGGGCGATGACCGGCGGCTCCCTCGAAGGCCGGGCCGCGGGGCTCCTGGCCCGGGAGCGGGAGCTGGAGGAGCTGAAGGCGGAGCGGGCGGCGCTGGCGGCGGACCTCGCGGCCGCCCGGGCGGAGCTGGAGGCCGCCCGGGCCGGGCAGCGGGAGGCCGAGGCCGCCCGGACCGCCCGGGAGGCCGAGCTCCGGGAGCTGGACCTGGCCCTCGCCGCGGCCCGGGCGGAGGCCCAGCGGCTGGAAGGGGAGGTGCGCCGGCTCCGGGAAGAGGCCAGGGCCCGGCAGGAGGCCGCTGCGGCGCTTGCCGGCCGGCTGGCCGGGGATGCTGCGGCCACCCAGCGGCTCCTGGCCGAGGCGGAGGAGCTGGAGGCCCGGGCCCGAGCCTGGGAGCAGGAGGAGATCCCCCGGCGGTTTGCCGCCGCCCAGGCCGCCCGGGAGCGGGCGGAGGCTGCCGCCGCCCGGGTGACGGCCGCCCGGGTCCGGTGTGCGGAGCTGGCCCAGGCGGAGCGGTCGCTGGTGGAGCAGGTGGAGCGGCTGGAGGCGGAGGTCCGGGAGCTGCAGGAGGACCTGGAGCACCGCCGGCAGGCCGTTGAGGACCTCGCAGCCCGGCGGGCGGAACTCCTGGACCGGCTGGCCGCCACCGAGGCGGAGCTCGCCGCGGCGGCTCGGGAGCGGGACGAACTCCGGCAGCGGCAGGAGGAGCTCCAGGCCCGGAGGCTCAGCGCCCGGGAGCAGGTCGCGGACCGGGAGCGGGAGATCCGGGCCCTCCGCCGGGCCCAGGCGGAGGCCACCGCGGCCCTGAGCCAGGCGGAGGTGGAGGCGGCCCGGCTCCAGGCGGAACTCGACGGGCTTACTCAGCGGCTTCAGGAGCAGCACGGACTCACCCCGGCGGAGGTGGCGGGCCGGGAGCTGGACGAGGCCCTGGTGCCCATGGCCCGGCAGCGGATCCAGGCCCTGAAGGAGGCCATCCTGGAACTGGGGCCCGTCAATCCTTCGGCCATCCAGGAGTACGAGGAAGCCCGGCAGCGGCACCAGTTCCTCACCCAGCAGCGGGCAGACCTGGAGGAGGCCAAGGCGTCCCTCTACCGGGCCATCGCGGAGCTGGACCGGCGGATCGAGACCCACTTCCTCCAGGCCTTCCGGACCATCCAGCGGGAGTTCCAGCAGGTCTACCAGGAGCTCTTTGACGGGGGCCGGGCGGAGCTGGTGCTGGTGGACGAGCAGAACCTCCTGGAGACCGGGGTGGAGATCCAGGTCCAGCCGCCGGGGAAGAAGATGACCCCCCTCACCCTCCTCTCCGGCGGGGAGCGGGCCATGACCGCCATCGCCCTGCTCCTGGCCCTCCTCCGGGTGCGGCCCAGCCCCTTCGTGGTCCTCGACGAGGTGGAGTCGGCCCTGGACGAGGCCAACGTGGAGCGGGTGGCCCGATACCTCAAGCGCTGGAGCGAGAAGACCCAGTTCATCTGCATCACCCACCAGCGGGGGACCATGGAGGTGGCCGATGCCCTCTACGGGGTGACCATGGAAGGCACGGGGGTCTCCCGGGTGGTCTCGGTCCGGCTGACCGAGGCCCAGAAGATGGTCGGGTAGGTTCGCTTTCATCCCAGGGAATTCGCAGCAGGGAGCGAGAGCATGGGCTTGTTCGAGCGGCTGAAGGCAGGGCTGCAGAAGACCCGGCAGGCCCTGGTGGAGCAGATCAACCTGGTGATCACCAGCGTCCGGAAGATCGACGAGTCCCTCTTCGAGGAGCTGGAGGAGGTGCTGATCCAGGGGGACGTGGGGGTGGAGACCGCGGCGGAGCTGGTGGACCACCTCCGGGACCTGGCCCGCCGCCGGCGGCTGGAGACCGCGGACCAGCTCCGGGAGGCGATCAAGGCCAAGGTGATGGAGATCCTCGGCGACCCGGTGCCCATGGCGGAGAACCCCTCCGGCCCCACGGTGATCCTGGTGGTGGGGGTGAACGGCGTCGGCAAGACCACCACCATCGGCAAGCTCGCCCACCACTACCGCAGCCAGGGCCGGCGGGTGCTGCTGGCCGCGGCGGACACCTTCCGGGCCGCGGCCATCGACCAGCTTCGGATCTGGGCGGAGCGGGCCGGGGCGGACTTCATCGCCCATCAGGAGGGGGCCGACCCCGCCGCGGTGGCCTTCGACGCGGTCCAGGCCGCCCGGGGGAGCCGCCGGGCCGACGTGGTGCTCATCGACACCGCCGGCCGGCTGCACAACAAGGCCCACCTGATGGAGGAGCTGCGGAAGATCCGCCGGGTGGTGGAGCGGGAGCTCCCCGGCGCCCCCCACGAGACCCTCCTGGTCCTGGACGCCACCACCGGTCAGAACGCGGTGCAGCAGGCCCGGCTCTTCAAGGAGGTGGCCGGGGTGACGGGCATCGCCCTCACCAAGCTCGACGGCACCGCCAAGGGCGGGGTGGTCATCGCCGTCCGCAAGGCCGAGGGCATCCCGGTCAAGTGGATTGGCGTCGGGGAGGGGCTGGAGGACCTGCAGCCCTTCGACCCCCGGCAGTTTGTCGCGGCCCTCTTCGAGGGGTAACGGGGCCCCGGTGTGGCCGGTGGCCCCGGGTCAGCCGGAGACCCCGGCCTGGCCCGTGGCTCCGGGTCAGCCGGGCCGGGGATCGCACCCAGTGGAGGTCGGCAGCCGATGGAACTCAGGGATGTGCAGCGGGCGGTAGACGCCTGGATCGGCCAGTTCAAGGACGGCTACTGGCCGCCCCTGGCCAACCTCGCCCGGCTGGTGGAAGAGGTGGGGGAGCTCTCCCGGGAGCTGAACGCCCGGTTCGGCCCCAAAACCAAGAAGCCCACGGAGGCGGACCGGGATCTGGCCCTGGAGCTGGGGGACATCCTCTTCGTGGTGGCGGTCCTGGCCAACCAGCTCGGGGTCGACCTGGAGGAGGCCTTCCGGGGGGTGATGGCCAAGTACGAGGGCCGGGACCGGGACCGGTGGGAGCGGAAGGACGTGTCAGCCAATGCCCCTTGACAGCCTGGGGACCGGAAGGTAGAATGGTCTCCGCGGCCTGTCAAGTAGCGATACTTGACGAGGGGGCGGCGGCATGAAAGACCTGGAGCGCATGGCCCTCCTGCTGGACTTCTACGGGCCGCTCCTGACCCCCCGGCAGCAGGCGCTGATGCGGGCCTACTACCAGGAGGACCTCTCCCTCGGGGAGATCGCCGAGGCGGAGCAGGTCTCCCGGCAGGCGGTCCACGACCAGATCAAGCGGGCCGAGGCGGCGCTCCAGGAGATGGAGAGCCGGCTGGGACTGGTGGCGGAGCACCTCCGCCAGCAGGCCATCCTCCGGGAAGCCTGCGCGCACCTGGAGGCGGCCCGGGCCCTGGTGGGCCAGGACGCCCCGGCGGCTGCGGCCATCGCAGCGGCCGAGGGGCTGATCCGGCAGCTGCTGCTTCCGGCCGATCCCCCGCCGGACAGGGGGTGAGGAGAGATGGCAATGTTCGAAGGGCTCTCCGAGAAGCTCCAGGAGGTCATGCGCAGGCTCCGGGGCAAGGGGAAGCTGACCGAGGAAGACGTCGCCGAGGCGATGCGGGAGGTCCGGCGGGCCCTCCTGGCGGCGGACGTCAACTTCAAGGTCGCCCGGGACTTCGTCAACCGGGTCTCCGCCCGGGCGGTGGGGGCCGAGGTGATGGAGAGCCTCACCCCGGCCCAGCAGGTGGTGAAGATCGTCCATGAGGAGCTGACCGCCCTCATGGGCGGCGAGGCCGCCCGGCTCGCGGCCGCACCCCAGCCACCCACCGTGGTCATGCTGGTGGGCCTCCAGGGGGCGGGCAAGACTACCCACGCGGCCAAGCTGGCGGTGCTGCTGAAAAAGCAAGGCCGGCGGCCGCTCCTGGTGGCGGCGGACATCTACCGCCCTGCGGCCATCCGGCAGCTCCAGGTGCTGGGGGAGCAGGCCGGGGTACCGGTCTTCAGCCTGGGGCAGGAGGACCCGGTGCGGATCGCCACCGAGGCGGTGGCCCACGCCCGGTCCCAGGGTCTGGACTACGTCCTCGTCGACACCGCGGGGCGGCTCCACGTCGACCAGGAGCTGATGGCCGAGCTCCAGCGGATCCGGGACGCGGTCGGGCCCCACGAGGTCCTGCTGGTCGTGGACGCGATGACCGGCCAGGACGCGGTGAACGTGGCGGAGCAGTTCCACCAACAGCTCGGGATCACCGGGGTGATCCTGACCAAGCTGGACGGGGACACCCGGGGCGGCGCCGCCCTCAGCGTCCGGGCCGTGACTGGCCAGCCGATCAAGTTCGTCGGCGTTGGGGAGAAGCTGGACGCTCTGGAGCCCTTCCACCCCGACCGGATGGCCTCCCGGATCCTGGGCATGGGGGACGTCCTGAGCCTGATCGAGAAGGCCCAGGCGGCCCTGGACGCCCAGAAGGCCCTGGAGCTGCAGCAGAAGGTGCAGCGGGCCGAGTTCAACCTGGAGGACTTCCGGGAACAGCTCCGGGAGATGCGGAAGCTCGGCCCCATCGACCAGTGGCTCGCCCTCCTGCCGGGGTTCGACCAGATCAAGAAGCAGCTGCCTGAGAACCTCCAGGTGGGCGAGAAGGAGCTCCGGCGCATGGAGGCGATCATCAACTCCATGACCGTTGAGGAGCGCCGGCATCCGGAGATAATCGACACCCGGCGCAAGCACCGGATCGCCCGGGGCTCCGGCACCACCATCGCCGACGTCAACCGGCTCCTCAAGCAGTTTGAGGAGACCCGCAAGCTGATGAAGCAGTTCGCGGGGATGGAGAAGCAGCTCAAGAAGCGGATGGGCAAGCTCGGCCGGCTGCCCGGGCTGCCCTTCCTGGGGCCCAGGCGCTGACAACCCGGTCGCTCACCCTTGCCGGCGCACCGGTCTCACCGGTGCCGGCAGGTTACCTTTTTCATCCGTAACGCTACAACAGTTTGCCGCCCAGCGCGGCAGGAGGGGGTGCGGAGGATGGCGCTCAAGATCCGTCTGAAGCGGCACGGGGCCAACAAGAAGCCCTTCTACCGGTTTGTGGTGGCGGAGGAGACCTCCCCCCGGGACGGCCGCTTCGTCGAGGAGCTCGGGTATTACGACCCGACCAAGAACCCGGCGGTGATCAAGGTGGACGAGGAGAAGACCCTCGCCTGGCTGAAGCGGGGCGCTCAGCCCACGGACACCGCCCGGGCCCTGCTCTCGAAGGCGGGCATCCTGAAGAAGCTGGCCGAGAGCGACCAGTAGCTCTGGCCGGCGGCGGCTGCCGGGGGAGGACCCCGGCGGGGGAAGCAGGGGGTGCCCAGGGTGAAGGAACTGGTGGAGGTTCTGGTCCGTTCCCTGGTGGACCAGCCTGACCAGGTGGCGGTCACCAGCAAGGAGACGGCCCGCAGCCTGGTCCTGGAGGTCCGGGTCGCACCGTCGGACATGGGCAAGGTCATTGGCCGGCAGGGCCGGGTTGCCCGGGCGATCCGCACGGTGGTCAAGGCCGCGGCTGTCCGGGACGGCCGCCGGGTTCAGGTGGAGTTTGTGCCGTGAACAAGATTCGGATTTTGCGCCCGGTCACCATCCGGGCCCGGGTGACGCCGGCCTTGAAGGCCCGGCTGAAGCAAGAGATCGAGGCGGAGGTCCGGCAGCTGGACCTGGAGGTCCAGGAGCTGGAGACCCAACTCAAGCGGGCCCAGCTGACCATGGCCAATATGACCCCCCAGCAGCAGCTTCAGCTCCGCCAGGCGGTGGACCTGGAGAAGCAGAAGCGGCAGGCGGAGAAAGAGGCGCTCTTGGAGCGGCTGCGGGAGATTGAAGCGCTGCCCCTGGGCAGCGAGGTCTTCCAGGGGACGGTCCAGGCGGTGGCCGAGGTGGGGGTCGGCGACGACTGGGAGAGCCTCCTGGCCACTGAGATCGTGGTCGAAGATGGCCGGATCATCGCGATCCGGAGGGGTTAGCCAGCCATGACCGGAGAAGCCCGTGGGGGACCGGAGTTCCGGGTCCGGATCGGACGCATCGTCGCGCCCCAGGGGGTCCGGGGCGCGGTCCGGGTCCAGTCCCTCAGCGACTTCCCCGAGCGCTGGGCCCGGCTGACCCAGGTGTACGTCGGCGATGAGCCGACCCCCCGGGCCGTGCGCTGCCTGGGGTTTACCCGGGGCGGCACCATGCCGGTGCTGAAGATTAGCGGCGTCGAGACCCGGGATGAGGCGGAAAAGCTCCGGGGGCGTTACCTGGAGGTCCCCCGGGACCAGGTTCACCCGCTGCCCGCGGATACCTTCTATACCTTTGAACTCATCGGCCTGCGGGCGGAGGACCCCGCGGGCACCCTTTTGGGCCGGGTGGTGGACGTGGAGCCGGCACCGGCCTCGGACCTCCTGGTCCTGGAGCTCACCGACGGCCGCACCGCCCGGGTGCCCATGGTCCGGGCCTTCGTCCAGGCGGTGGACCTGGAGGGGCAGCGGGTGGTCATCCAGCCGATCCCGGGGCTCCTCGAGCCCTGAGGCCGGGTCCGGGGGACGGAAGGGGGCTGGCCGATGCTGATCCACCTCCTCACCATCCACCCTGCCCTCTGCTATGGCCCCCTGGAGGAGGCGATCCTCGGGCGGGCCCGGGAGAAGGGCCTCCTGGACATCCGGGTGGTCAACATCCGGGACTTCGCCCCGGGCCGGCACCAGATCACCGACGACTACCCCTACGGCGGCGGCGTCGGCCTGGTGATGAAGCCCGAGCCCATCTTCCTGGCGGTGGAGCACGCGATCCGCCAGGGGCCCTACCGGGAGGTGGTGCCCCCGGAGGGGCTGACCGGCCCGCCCCCCGGGGGGCGGCCCCGGATCCTGCTGATGGACCCCGCCGGCCGCCGGTTTGACCAGGCCTACGCCCGGGAACTGGCCCAGGAAGAGCACCTGATCTTTATCTGCGGCCGGTACGAGGGCGTGGACGAGCGGGTCCGGCTCCTGGTCACCGACGCGGTCTCCATCGGGGATTACGTCCTCACCGGCGGGGAACTCCCCGCCCTGGTGATGATCGACGCGATCAGCCGGATGGTCCCCGGGGTCCTGGGGGACCAGCAGTCCGCCCAGGACGACTCCTTTGCCACGGGCCTCCTGGAAGGGCCTTCGTACACCCGGCCGCCGGAGTTCCGGGGGCTCAGGGTGCCCGAGGTGCTCCTCCGGGGGGACCACCGGGCCATCGCCCGGTGGCGCCGGAAGGAGGCCCTGCGCCGGACCCGCCGGCTGCGGCCGGACTTGCTCCTGACGGCCCCGCTCACCGAGGAGGACCGGCAGCTCCTGGCGGAGATCGAGGCGGAGGAAGGGGCCTGACCGGGGGCTTGCCGGCTGGGGGAGCTCGGGGCCGGGGCGGCTATTGCCCCTGTAACCAGCCTTTGCTATACTAATGCCGTTGATTTGCGGGCGGTCCTCTGTCGCGGGGTCGAGCGGCACGAACGCCCGGACTGGAGGGGGGACAACAGGTGTCCGACATCATCCGGCAACTTGAGCAGGAGCAGATGCGCACCGATATTCCGGACTTCCGCCCCGGCGACACCGTACGGGTCCACGTCAAGGTCACCGAAGGCAACCGGGAGCGCATCCAGGTCTTCGAGGGTGTCGTGATCAAGCGCCAGGGGTCCGGGGTGCGGGAGACCTTCACCGTGCGGCGGGTCTCCTACGGTGTTGGCGTGGAGCGGACCTTCCCGGTTCACTCCCCCCGCCTGGAGAAGATCGAGGTCACCCGGCGTGGTAAGGTCCGCCGGGCCAAGCTCTACTACCTGCGGGATCTGAGCGGCAAGGCGGCTCGGATCAAGGAGCGGGAGCGGTAACCAGGAGCGCCGGGCCTCTTCGCCCGGCGCATCTTTCCTTTGCACCCCGGTTCTGCGCCTTGGTTCCGCAGAGGAGGGATTGCCGTGGCGGAGACCGCCGGCAGTGGCGGCTGGCGCCCGGGGGCGGCAGCCGGCCAGGAGCCGGGGCCTGGGGGTTCCCCCCAGGGACCGGCCGGGGTACCGCCGGAGTTCGGGGCGGCTCCGGGAGCGCAGGGGAGCCGGCCTGCCCCGGAGACTCAGGGGGGCGGGCCCGGAAAGGGCCTGGTCCGGGAGATTCTGGAGACCGTCCTGGTGGCCCTGGTGGTCGCCCTGCTTGTCCGCACCTTTGTGGTTCAGGTTTACGTGGTGGACGGCGACTCGATGCTCCCCAACCTCCACCACGGGGACCGGCTGCTGGTCAACAAATTCATCTACCGGCTGCGGCCGCCCCGGCCCGGGGAGATCATCGTCTTCCACCTGCCGGAACTTTCCGCCCGGCCCTTCATCAAACGGGTGATCGCGGTGGCCGGGGACCGGGTGGAGATCCGGGAGGGGGTGGTCTTCGTCAACGACCGCCCCGTGGCGGAGACCTACGGCCCCCACCTGGACGATCGGTCCTATCCGCCGGTGGTGGTGCCGCCGGGGACCGTCTGGGTCCTCGGGGACAACCGGCCGGTGAGCAGCGACAGCCGGCTGATCGGTCCGGTGCCCCTGGACCGGATCGAAGGGGAGGCCTTCTTCCGGTTCTGGCCTCCCAGGGACTGGGGAACCCTGCTGCCGCCGCGGCCGGCAGCGGCGGGGGGAGGCTGAACCGGACCCGGGGCGGCCTCAGGCCGCCCCTTTCCGCTACCTGGCAGGGTGCCGGCGCTAAGCGGCCTGGAGTGGGAGGGGGGTGCGGATGTCCGAGACGATCCAATGGTTTCCCGGCCACATGGCCAAGGCCCGGCGGCAGGTGCAAGAGCAGCTCAAGCTGGTGGACGTGGTGATCGAGGTGGTGGACGCCCGGGTGCCCATCTCCAGCAGCAATCCGGACCTCGCGGCCATCACCGGCGGCAAGCCCCGGGTGGTGGTGCTGAACAAGGCTGACCTGGCGGATCCCCAGGCCACCGCCGCCTGGATCCGCCACCTCCGGCGGCAGGGGCTGGAGGCGGTGGCCCTGGATGCCCGGGGGGGCCGGGGGACCGGGGAGGTGCTGGCGGCGGTCGCCCGGCTCTTTGCCCCGACCCTGGCGGCCCTTCAGGCCCGGGGGCGGCTTCCCCGGCCGGCCCGGGCGATGGTGGTGGGGATGCCCAACGTGGGCAAGTCTTCCCTCATCAACCGGCTGGTGGGCCGGCGCCGGGCGGCGGTGGGAGAGAAGCCCGGGGTGACCCGGGGTCCCCAGTGGGTTCGGACCGGCAAGGGGGTGGAACTCCTGGACACCCCGGGGATCCTGGTGCCCCGGATCCCGGACCTCCGGCAGGGCATCCGGCTGGCCGCCCTGGCCATGGTCAAGGACGAGGTGGTGAGCCCCACCCTGGTGGCGGGCGGCATCCTGCCCGAACTCTGGCCCCTGGCGGGGCCGGCCCTGGCGGAGCGGCTTGGCCTCACCTCCCTCTCCCCTGAGCCGGAGGAGAACCTGGCGGCCATCGCCCGGGCCAAAGGGCTCCTCCGGGCTGGCGGCCAGCCGGACCTGGACCGGGCCGCGGCCCTGCTCCTCCGGGAACTCCGGGAGGGGCGGCTGGGGCGGATCACCCTGGAGCGGCCGGAGGAGGAGCCGCCCGGCAGCGGATCCGGCAGCGGGCCCGCAAGTGGCCCCGGGAGCGAGCTCGGCAGCCGGTGATCCGGGCGCCGGGGCCGCGCTGGCGGAAGACCTCTGTTCCCACCGGGCCGGTCCTGCGGAAGGCCATTGTTCCGGATGTCGATTTTTTGACAGAACGGTGGCGTCCGGGCAGGATATTGCAAAAATCGTGTCGAACTTCCACCCCCAGGTGACCCGCTGACCGGTCCGGTGGCCCCGGGGACCGGTCGGTAGCCGGCAGGACGGTGACCGGTGGGAGGGGGCGGACAGCCAGCATGCGGCTCAGTCTCAAGCGGATGAGCCTGAAGCAACTGCAGCAGCTGATCCAGGAGCGGGGGCCGGAAATCTACCCGGAGGTGATCGCGGCCCTGTCCGGGGACCCCCGGGGGGGCGCACAGCGGCTGGTCCGGTACTGCCAGGCCCGGCTGGAGGAGTGGCAGCGGACCCGGGAGCGGCTCGAGCGGATGTACAGCTACGAGCGGCAGGTCTGGGCCATGGGCTACCGGCTGGTCGCGGGGCTGGACGAAGTGGGCCGGGGTCCCCTGGCCGGCCCGGTGGTGGCCGCGGCGGTGATTCTGCCCGGAGAGGTCTACCTGCCCGGGCTGGAGGACCACCGGCGGCTGTCGGAGCGGAAGCGGCTGGAGCTTTACCAGCGGATCCAGGAGACCGCGGTGGCCGTGGGGGTCGGCATGGCCGACCCCGAGGGGATCGACGAGTCCAGCGTCCTGATGGCCACGTACAAGGCCATGGCCAAGGCGGTGGAGGCGCTGCCGGTCACCCCGGACTACCTCCTGGTCGATTCCCTCCACCTGCCGGGGGTCCGGCAGCCCCAGTCGCCGGTCGCCGGTGGCGACGCGATCTCCTGCTCCATCGCCGCCGCGGCGGTGGTGGCCCGGGTGACCCGGGACCAGTACATGATCGAGATGGACCGGCTCTATCCCCAGTACGGCTTTGCCAACCACAAGGGGTACGGGACGCCCGAGCACCGGGCGGCCCTGGAGAAGTACGGCCCTTGCCCGATCCACCGGCCGGTGGGTCCAAACCGGGGGGCGGGCCCCCTCCTGCCGGTCCGGCCCGCCGGGGACCGGTGAGGCCCATGGGCGGCGGCCGGGGCTGGGGAGGGGGGAGGCTGGGGCGGGCGGCAGAGGAGGCCGCCCTGGCCTTTCTCACCGGGCATGGGCTGCGGGTGGTGGCCCGGAACTGGCGCTGCCGGATGGGGGAGATCGACCTGGTGGCCCTGGAGGGCTCCCAGGTCGTCTTTGTTGAGGTGAAGGCCCGGCGGTCCGCCCGGTGGGGGAGCCCTGCCGCAGCGGTGGACCGCCGGAAGCAGGAGCGGCTCTGGCGGCTGGCGAGCCTCTTCCTTCAAAGCCGGGGCTGGTCCGACCGGCCCTGCCGGTTCGACGTCCTGGCCCTCACCCTCACCGGGACCGGGGAGTGGGCCTGTGAGTGGATCCGGGACGCCTTCCAGGGCGCCTCGGGTGGAAGATATTGACATGCAGCGGGTCCGGGGCATACCATAAAAAGGAAATCACGGCCGGCGACCAGGGCATGGCGGCAGCCGGGAGCCGGGGCCGGTGCACGGCGGGAGTGTGGCGGTGCGGGGCGGTGGCGATGTTCACACGGGTTCTCAGTTTTTCCCGGCACGGGGTGGAGGCCCTGCCGGTGGCGGTGGAGGTGGACGTGGGCACCGGGCTGCCTACCTTTGATCTGGTGGGGCTGCCGGGGACGGCGATCCGGGAGGCCCGGGAGCGGGTGCGGGCGGCGATCCGGAATGCCGGCGCCCAGTTTCCGGCCCGCCGGGTGACGGTCAACCTGGCCCCCGCGGCCCTGCCGAAGGAAGGGGCGGGCTTCGACCTGGCCATCGCCCTGGGGGTGCTGGCGGCCACCGGGCAGATCCCCGCCGGGCGGCTGGAGGGGCTGGCGGTGGCAGGGGAGCTTTCCCTGGACGGCACCCTGCGGCCGGTGCGGGCGGCCCTGGCCATGGCTGTGGCGGCCCGGGCGGAGGGGTGCCGGGGGCTCCTGACCGCGGCGGAGTCGGCTCCGGAGGCTGCCCTGGCGGGCTTTCCCGTCTACCCGGTCCGCACCCTGGCGGAGGCGATTCGCTGGCTCCGGGGGGACCTGGAACTGGCCCCGGCCCCGCCGGCCGGGGACCGGGAGGAGGCCGGCGGCTGGGTGGAGCTGGCGGAGGTCCGGGGGCAGCCGGTGGCCCGCCGGGCGCTGGAGATCGCCGCGGCCGGAGGGCACAACCTGCTGATGATCGGCCCGCCCGGGGTCGGCAAGAGCCTGCTGGCCCGGGCCCTCCCCGGCCTCCTGCCGCCCCTTACCCTGGAGGAGTCCCTGGAGGTGACCGGGATCTACAGCGCCGCCGGGCTGACCGGCGGCGAGCGGATCACCCGGCCCCCCTTCCGGGCCCCCCACCACAGCGCCAGCCGGGCTGCCCTCCTGGGGGGCGGGAACCCACCGGGCCCAGGGGAACTCTCCCTGGCCCACCGGGGGGTGCTCTTTCTGGACGAGCTGCCGGAGTTCGGCCGGGACGTGCTGGAGGCCCTTCGCCAGCCCCTGGAGGAAGGGGTGGTGCGGATGGCCCGGGCCGGGTGGCGTCTCACCTTTCCCGCCCGGGTCCAGCTGGTGGCGGCGGCCAACCCGTGTCCCTGCGGGTACCTGGGAGACAACCGGCAGCCCTGCACCTGCCCGCCCGGGGCGGTCAGCCGCTACCGGGAGCGGCTCTCCGGGCCTCTCCTGGACCGGTTTGACCTCCAGGTCTGGGTCGGGTGGGTGCCCCCGGAGGAGTGGGCCCGGGCCCCCGGGGAGGAGACCGCCCGGGTGGCCGCCCGGGTCCGCGCGGCCCGGGAACGGCAGCGCCGCCGGCAGGCGGGGTGGATCGCCGGCGCGGGCGGCGGCGCGGGCCGCCCCCGGGACCTGTACCGGGCCATGGCCCTCGAACCGGCCGGGGTCGCGGTGCTGGAGCAGGCGGCGGACCGGCTGCGGCTCAGCCTCCGGGGCCGGGACCGGGTCCTCCGGGTGGCCCGTACCATCGCGGACCTGGCCGGGTCGGAGACCGTGGGCGCTGCCCACGTGGCCGAGGCCCTCCAGTACCGACTCCCCCCGGCGGAGCTCCCCGGGGCGCCGACGGGCTTGTCCCGCTCTTTCCACGGATCGCCCCTTCGGGTATAATCTGTTGTTGAAATGCCCCCCGGGGCTGGGAAGCCCCGGCCAACGGAGGCTGGATGGAGCCTTGGAAGCCGTGCTGGCCTCGCCGGTGGTGGATCAGGTCCTGGGTTGGTGCCTCCGCCACCTCGACGAGTTGGTAGACGAGGTGGCCCGGATCGCGGGAATTCCGGCCCCCACCGGGGCAGAAGGCCGGCGCGCCGCCTATGTGGCCGAGCGGATGCGGCAGTGCGGCCTGGCCGGAGTGGAGACCGACCCGGTGGGCAACGTCCTGGGGCGGGTCCTCCCTCCGGCGGGGGCGGGCCAGCCCCGGATTCTGCTGGCGGCCCACCTGGACACGGTCTTTCCCGAGGAGACGCCCCTGGAGATCCGCCGGGACGGCCACCTGCTCCGGGGGCCCGGGGTGGGAGACAACGCCGCGGGCCTAGCCGGGCTCATCGGTGCTGGACGGCTCCTCGTGGAGCTGGCGGACCGGCTCCGGGGAGAGGTGATCCTCGCGGCCACCGTGGGCGAGGAAGGGCTCGGCAACCTTCGGGGGATGCGGGCCCTGATGGAGCGGTATGGCGACACCGTGGATTACGTACTGGCCCTGGACGGCACCCTGGGCGGGATGGTCCGCCAGGCGGTAGGCAGCCGGCGCCTCCGGTTGCGGGTGCTGGCGGAGGGCGGCCACTCCTGGGGCGCCTTCGGGGCCCCTAGCGCGGTGCACAGCCTCTGCCGCATGGTGGCCGCGATCGCGGACCTGCCGGTGCCCAGTAACCCGAAGACCACGTACAACGTAGGCCTCATCCGGGGCGGCACCTCTGTCAACACCATTGCCGCGGAGGCCGAGGCGGTCCTGGACCTCCGGTCCCTCGACCCGCGGGAACTGGACCGGCTGGAGCGCCGGGTGCGGCGCTCGGTGGCGGCCATCGCCGCCCGGGACGGGGTGCGGGTGGAGGTGGAGCTACTGGGGGAGCGGCCGGCGGGGGAGGTGCCCGAAAGCCACCCCCTCTGCCAGGTGGTCCGGGCGGTCCATCGCCGGCTGGGCATCCAGACCCGGGTCTACCCCTCGAGCACCGACGGCAACATCCCCCTGGCCATGGGGATCCCGGCGGTGACCATCGGGGTGACCGTGGGGGCCAACGGCCACCGGGTGGACGAGTACATCGAGACCCGGCCCCTGGCCCGGGGGGTGGCCCAGGTGGTGCTGGCGGTGCTGGCCCTGCAGGAGGTGCCCCTGCCCCAGCCCGGTCGCCGCCGGTCTGTCGCCGGCTGAGGGGAGTGGAGCCGTGGTTACCCAGTGGGTGGCCCTGTCCTTCCAGGTCCGGCGGGCGGAACTGGTGCGGCGGATGGCGGCAGGCCTTACGCCCAGGCCGGAGGAGCTGAGCGAAGCCGCCCTGGTCCGAGCCAGGGCGGCGGTCGAGCGCGTGGCCGCCCTGGGCGGCCGGGTGGTGACCTACGGCGCGGCGGAGTATCCCGGGTGGCTGCGGCATATCCCCGATCCGCCGGCCATTCTCTATTGTGTCGGTCCCCTCCGGCTGGACCAGGAGCCGGCGGTGGCGGTGGTGGGCTCCCGCCGGCCCTCCCGGTACGGGCTGCGGATGGCGGCCCTGTTGGGGAGGGAGCTCGCCGCCGCCGGGGTGACGGTGGTGAGCGGCCTGGCCCTGGGGGTGGACGGTGCCGCCCAGCGGGCCGCCCTGGAGGCCGGCGGTGCCACCTGCGCAGTCCTGGGCTGCGGCGTTGACGTGGTCTATCCCCCCGGGCAGCGGCAGCTTTACCTGGAGATCGCCCGGCGGGGATTGCTGGTGAGCGAATACCCCCCGGGGACGCCGCCCCTCAAGCACCACTTCCCGGAGCGGAACCGGATCATCAGCGGCCTCTGCCGGGGCGTGGTGGTGGTCGAGGGCGGTCCCCGGTCCGGCAGCCTGATCACCGCCCACCACGCCCTGGCCCAGGGGCGGGAGGTCTGTGCGGTCCCCGGGGAGGTGGGAAACCCCCTGGCCGAGGGGCCCCTGCGGCTGATCCAGGACGGCGCCTGGCTGGTGACCAGCGGCGAGGATGTGCTGGCCGCGCTGGGGATCGCTCCGGCGGGAGCCGTCGCGGTGCCGGGGGACCGGGACGAGTCCGGTGCCGGGATGCCGGCCCTGGTGCCGGGGGACCCGGCCTCCCAGGCGATCCTGGCGGCCCTGGAGCCCGGTCCCGCCCCGGTGGAGGCCCTGGCAGCCCGGACGGGACTGGAGCTTCCCGACCTTCTGGCCGCCCTCTCGATCCTGGAACTGGCGGGTGCGGTGGGTCGGCTCCCCGACGGTTCCATTCATAGAATCAAACGGAGCGGTGGAGGATAACCCCGCAGCGGCCCAACTGGGAGAACTGGAGGGTCAGGTGTGTCCAAGGCGCTGATTATTGTGGAATCGCCGGCCAAGGCCAAGACCATCGAGAAGTTCCTCGGACGCCAGTACACGGTGCGGGCCTCGATGGGCCACATCCGGGACCTGCCTCGCTCCCAGCTGGGTGTGGATGTGGAGAACCAGTTCCAGCCGAAATATATCACCATCCGCGGCAAAGGCGACGTGCTGAAGGAACTGCGGGAACAGGCCCGGAAGGCCAGCAAGGTCTACCTGGCCACCGACCCGGACCGGGAAGGGGAGGCGATCTCCTGGCATCTGTGCCAGGCCCTGGGGCTGAAGGAGACGGACCCGGTCCGGATCGAGTTCCACGAGATTACCCGGGAAGCTGTCACCCGGGCGCTCCAGAACCCCCGGGCCATCGACCGGAACCGGGTGGAGGCCCAGCAGGCCCGGCGGATCCTCGACCGGCTGGTGGGGTACAAGCTTTCGCCCTTGCTCTGGCGGAAGGTGCGCCGGGGGCTGTCCGCCGGCCGGGTCCAGTCCGTCGCGGTCCGGTTGGTCTGCGACCGGGAGGCCGAGATTGAGAACTTCAAGCCTGAAGAGTACTGGACCCTCGACGCCTACCTGCGCACCGGACCGGACGGGCCGGTTTTCGTCGCCCGGTACCACGGCGCCGGCGAGGCCAAGGCGGAGCTGAAGACCCAGGCCGACGCCCAGGCCGTGGTGGCGGCGGTCCAGGGCCAGCCCTTCGTCGTCACCGGGATCCGGCGCCGGGAGCGCCGGCGGCATCCCGCGCCGCCCTTCACCACCTCGACGCTGCAGCAGGAGGCCTCCCGGAAGCTCGGCTTCAGCGTCCGGCGGACCATGGCCGTGGCCCAGCAGCTCTATGAGGGCCTTGACCTGGGGGAACTGGGCCACATCGGCCTGGTGACGTATATCCGAACCGACTCCACCCGGGTGGCGGAGGAGGCCCGGCGGGCGGCTGCGGCCTTCATCGCCGGCACCTGGGGCGAGGAGTACCTCGGGGGGACCGAGCGCCGGGAGGAGAAGGAACGGCCCCACGTCCAGGGGGCCCACGAGGCCATCCGTCCGACGGACATCACCCTCACCCCGGACCGGGTGCGCCCCTATCTCAACCAGGATCAGTACCGGCTCTACCGGCTGATCTGGGAGCGGTTCGTCGCCTCCCAGATGGCTTCGGCGGTCTTGGACACGGTGACCGCGGAGATCCAGGCCGGCTCGCACCTCTTCCGGGCCACTGGGTCGACCTTGAAATTCCCGGGGTTTATGGCCGTATATATTGAGGGTAGCGACGAGGAGAAGCCGGAGCCCGAGGAGGGGCTGCTCCCAGAGCTGATCGAAGGGCAGCGCCTGGAGCTGGTCCGGCTCGACCCACAGCAGCACTTCACCACCCCGCCGCCCCGGTACACCGAGGCCACCCTGGTCCGCGCCCTGGAGGAACGGGGGATCGGCCGGCCTTCCACCTACGCGCCCATCATCGAGACCATCCAGATGCGGGGGTACGTCCGGAAGGAGGATAAGCGCTTCGTCCCCACCGAGGTCGGCAAGGTGGTGGTCGAGCTCCTGAAGGAGTACTTCCCGTCCATCATCGATGTGGAATTCACCGCGCACATGGAGAGCGAGCTGGACCGGGTCGAGCAGGGGCAGGAAAGCTGGCAAGAGGTCCTCAACCGGTTCTACGGCCCCTTCGCCGCCACCCTGCGGGAGGCGGAGGAGAAGGTGGGGGGGTTTGAGATCCCGGACGAGGTGACCGGGGAGGTCTGCCCCCACTGCGGCCGGAACCTGGTGAAAAAGCACGGCCGCTTCGGCTGGTTCCTGGCCTGCCCCGGCTTCCCGGAGTGCCGGTTCACCCGGCCCATCCTGGAGGAGACCGGGGTGGGCTGCCCGGCCTGTGGCGCCGGGGTCCTGGTGGCCCGAAAGACCAAGAAGGGCCGCCGGTTCTACGGCTGCAGCCGCTACCCGGAGTGCGACTTTGTGGTGTGGCAAAAGCCGGTGGCCGGCCGGAACTGTCCCGACTGCGGCGGCCTCCTGGTGGAAAAGCGCAGCCGGGACCAGGGCCTGCTCCACGTCTGTACCCGGTCGGAGTGCGGGTTCAGCGAGCCGGCCGCGGAGCTGGAGGAGATCCCGGGGTGAGCCGGATCCCGGGCCAGCCGGATTGAAGGGGCCGCGCCCGCGGCCCCGGTTGGGTTTCGCCCCCCGGCCTGGTGCTGCCAGGGGGTTCTGCACGGGGATGTGTGAACGGAGGAACAAACCCATGCCACCGGAGATCACGGTCATCGGTGCCGGCCTGGCCGGCAGTGAGGCCGCCTGGCAGGCGGCTCAGCGGGGAGTCCGGGTGACCCTGTACGAGATGCGGCCCCGCGTCTCCACGGGGATGCACCAGACGGACCAGTTCGCGGAGCTGGTCTGCTCCAACTCCTTCCGGGCCAACTCCCTGGAGAACGCGGTGGGGCTTCTGAAAGAGGAGATGCGGCGGATGGGGTCGCTGATCATGGCGATGGCCGACGCCCACCGGGTGCCCGCGGGCGGGGCCCTGGCTGTCGATCGGCACGCCTTTTCCGCCGCGGTCACCCGGGCCCTCATGGAGCATCCGAACATCCGCATCGTCCGGGAGGAGGTCCGGGAGATCCCCCCGGACGGGATCGTGATCATCGCAACGGGTCCCCTCACCTCCGGGGCCCTGGCCGAGGCGATCCGGCGCTTTACCGGCGAGGAGTACCTGGCCTTCTACGACGCGGCGGCCCCCATCGTGGTGGCGGACTCCATCGACATGGAGAAGGTCTTCCGGGCTTCCCGGTACGGAAAGGGGCAGGGGGACGAGTATCTCAACTGCCCCATGACCCGGGAGGAGTACATGCGCTTCTACGAGGCGCTCCTCACCGCGGAGAAGGCGATTCCCCACAACCCGGAGGACCTGAAGATCACCTACTTTGAGGGTTGCCTGCCCATCGAGGAGATGGCCCGCCGGGGACCGGACACCTTGCGGTTCGGTCCCCTGAAGCCTGTGGGCCTGCGGGACCCCCGGACCGGGAAGGAGCCCTACGCGGTGGTCCAGCTCCGCCAGGACAACGCCGCGGCCAGCCACTACAACATGGTGGGGTTCCAGACCAGCCTGAAGTGGGGGGAGCAGCAGCGGGTCTTCCGGATGATCCCCGGCCTGGAGAACGCGGAGTTCGCCCGGTACGGGGTGATGCACCGGAACACCTTCATCAAGTCCCCCAAGGTGCTGCTGCCTACCCTCCAGACCCGGAAGCGGCCCACCCTCTTCTTTGCGGGGCAGATCACCGGGGTGGAAGGGTACGTGGAGTCCGCGGCCGGGGGACTGGTGGCGGGGATCAACGCGGCCCGGCTGGCCCTGGGGCTCGAGCCCCTGGCCTTCCCGCCGGAGACCGCGCTCGGGGCCCTGCCCCGGTATATCACCGAGGCGGACCCGGACAACTTCCAGCCGATGAACATCGCCTTTGGCCTCCTGCCGCCGCCGCCGGTGCGGACCCGGGACAAGCGCGCGGCGCGTCGAATCGTGTCGGAAAGGGCCCTGCAGGTGCTTGAAAACTTCAAGATGATGTTGTAAAGTCTATCGGGTGGGTCTCCCACCCGGGCTGTCCCGGCCCGGCCGGGGCGGCCGCGGGCCCTGGGCCCTCCAGGGTACTGCCCGGCCATCGCCAAAACGAAAGACCATTGGCCGCAGCCCCGGCCCTTAGGCCCGGGCTCCGGCCAAAATGACATGGTTTCCTACACAATTACGAATTGCGCCCTTGCCATGACAGTACTGAACGTGGTAGAATGCTGTTCGCAAGGTTCGACAAGGGAAAGGCCCCGGGGGGATGCCAGGGCTCCCGGGAGGCCTGGGGATCCCTGGCGGACGGCTGGGATGCCGGGGCCGCCCTGGCGACCTTGCGGACACAGGGAGGTGCCGCTGTGCTGCACGGCACGACCATCGTCGCGGTACGGCGGGGAAACCGGGGGGCGATGGCCGGCGACGGCCAGGTGACCCTGGGGCAGAACACCATCCTCAAGCAGACAGCCCGGAAGGTCCGGCGGATCGCCGGTGGACAGGTGGTTGCGGGCTTTGCCGGTGCGGTGGCAGACGCCCTGACCCTGTTCGAGAAGTTCGAAGCGAAGCTGGAGGAGCACCGGGGGAACTTGCCCAGGGCGGCGGTGGCGGTGGCCCGGGAGTGGCGCACCGATCGGATGCTCCGCCACCTGGAGGCGCTCCTGGTGGTCATGGATGCGCAGCATCTGCTGGTCCTGTCGGGTAGCGGGGAGGTGATCGAGCCCGACGACGGCATCGCGGCGGTGGGTTCCGGTGGCCCCTACGCCCTGGCGGCCGCGCGGGCGCTGGTCCGCCACACCGATCTCGATCCCCGCACCATTGCGGAGGAGTCCCTGCGCATCGCCGCCTCCATCTGTGTCTACACCAACGACCACGTGACGGTGGAGGAGGTCGGTGGTCCGTGATGGGGCTCACCCCCAGGGAGATCGTGGCGGAGCTGGACAAGTACATCGTCGGCCAGACCGCAGCCAAGCGGGTGGTGGCCATCGCCCTGCGGAACCGGTACCGGCGGATGCAGTTGCCGCCGGAACTCCGGGATGAGGTCTCGCCCAAGAACATCCTGATGATCGGCCCCACCGGCGTGGGGAAGACCGAGATCGCCCGGCGGCTGGCCCGGCTGGTGGGCGCTCCCTTTGTGAAGGTGGAAGCCACCAAGTACACCGAGGTCGGCTACGTGGGCCGGGACGTGGAGTCCATGGTCCGGGACCTCGTAGAGACCGCGGTGCGGATGGTGAAGAACGAGCGGATTGAAGCGGTGAAGGAACAGGCCCAGCGGCTGGTGGAGGAGCGGATCCTTGAGGCCCTGGTGCCGATGCCAACCCGGGAGCCCCGGTTCCGGGGCCCGTGGGAGATGCTCTTCGGCGGAGCGGGGGCCGGCGGCTACGAGGATCCGGAGCTGGAACGGAGGCGCCGGGAGGTGGAAGCCGCCCGGGCCCAGCTGCGGCCCCGGCTGGCCGCTGGGGAGCTAGAGAACGAGTACATCGAGATCGAGTTGGAAGAGCAGGGAATCCCCGGCCTGGAGCTGCCCGGCGTCCAGGGGATGGAAGAGCTTCATCGGGGGCTCCAGGAGATGTTGGGTGGGCTGCTGCCCCGGCGCCGGCGGCGCCGGAGAGTGACGGTGGCCCAGGCCCGGAACCTTCTGCTCCAGGAAGAGGCCACGAAGCTCATCGACATGGACGAGGTCGCCGCCGAGGCGATCCACCGGGCCGAGCAGCACGGGATCATCTTCATCGACGAGATCGACAAGATCGCCAGCCGGGAAAAGGTCTACGGCCCGGACGTCTCCCGGGAAGGGGTGCAGCGGGACATCCTTCCCATCGTGGAGGGCTGTACCGTCTACACCCGCTACGGCCCGGTGCGCACCGACCACATCCTTTTCATCGCGGCGGGCGCGTTCCACGTCTCCCGGCCCTCGGACCTGATTCCAGAGCTCCAGGGCCGGTTTCCCTTGCGGGCGGAGCTGAGCCCCCTGGGGGAGCAGGACTTCGTCCGGATCCTGACGGAGCCGGAGAACGCCCTGTGCAAGCAGTACAGCGCCCTGCTGGCGACGGAAGGGATCGAACTCGTCTGGACCCCGGAAGGAATCGCCGAGATTGCGCGCATAGCGGCACGGGTCAATGCGGAAACTGAGGATATCGGAGCCCGCAGGCTCCACACCATCCTGGAAAAGCTCCTGGAGGAAGTCTCCTTCCTGGCGCCGGAGATCGCACCGGCCCGGATTGTGATCAGCGAGGCCTATGTCCGGGAACAACTCGCCGGCATTCTGGCCCGTCAAGATGTCAGCCGCTTTATCCTCTAGGACAAGACTCTATCACCTTTAGGACAAGACTCTATCACCTTGAAACGGAGGCAAAGCGCTATGAAGTCCCTGCTTGAGAAGACTCGTCGCATCAACCGGCTGCTGCAGCGGAGCGCCGGTACCCAGGTGAACTTCAACGAGATGGCCCAGGTGCTCTCGGAACTGATTAACGCCAATGTCTACGTCGCTTCCCGGAAGGGGAAGATCCTCGGCAGCGGCGTCCGCCACGGGGTGGAGGGGCCGCTCACCGGTGCGACCTTCTCCGAGGAGTTCAACCACAAGCTGATGAAGATCGATGAGACCACCCCGAACACCACCTTCGGCCGGCTCGTCCTCGTCAAGGACGGCAACGAACTCTACTTCGATGAGAACCTGGTGACCGTCGTCCCTATCAACGGCGGCGGTGAGCGGCTGGGCACCCTGATCCTGGGCCGGGACAGCGGGGAGTTCGGCGATGAGGAGCTGATCCTGGCCGAGCTGGGGGCGACCGTGGTAGGCATGGAGATCCTCCGGGCCCACGCGGCCGAGATGGAGGAGGAGGCCCGGAAGAAGGCGGCGGTCCAGGTCGCCCTGGGTACCCTCTCCTACTCGGAGCTGGAGGCGGTGCAGCACATCTTCGACGAGCTGGACGGCAACGAAGGGCTGCTGGTCGCCTCGAAGATCGCCGACCGGGTCGGCATCACCCGCTCGGTGATCGTCAACGCCCTGCGGAAGTTCGAGAGCGCGGGCGTCATCGAGAGCCGGTCCCTGGGCATGAAGGGCACCCACATCAAGGTGCTCAACGACCGGCTGATCGAGGAGCTGCGGAAGCTCCGGGGCTAAGGGGTGCCCCCCCGGGGGGGGGGGCCGGGGGGGGGGTGGGGGCCGGTACCGGCCCCAACCGCCCCGCTCCGTGGGACTCGGGTCCCACGCCGGCGCTCCTTGGCGTTCCCTGAATAGGACCTCTGACACAGGATCCCCGACCGGCCGACCGCCGGTCGGGGATCCCTTCCTTTTTATATATGTACGCCGGCCGCCCGGACGGGGGGCGGCGGATGCCGTGGGATGGCGGATGAGACTAAGGTCCCAAAGTTAATTGTCTAGAGTTGGAGATGCAGGGAATCCAATGGATCATGTCGAACCAAGTCGAGGCAACTTGAAGCCCAGTAGGACTTTTCCAGGTCAGTACCGTTCCCGTCCTGTAGCAACCGGTGCGGGGGCTCAAAGAGGAGGTGGTTGCGTGCCGCTCTTCCCGCCCCACCTGTCGATCCTCCAGCGGGGCCTGGAAGCGGCCACGGTCCGGCAGGCGGCCCTGGCCCACAACCTGGCCAACGTCAACACCCCCGGGTACAAGGCCCTCCGGGTGCGGTTTGAGGAGCACCTGGCGGCTGCCCTGGGAATCGCCGGGACGGGCGAGGGGCCCCGGCTGCCGCTGCAGGTCACCCACCCCCGGCACCTGAGGGGGCGGGGGGTCCAGGCCGCCCAGGAGGTCCGCCCCGAGGTGGTCCGGGATCCCTCCCGGTCTGACCGAGCGGACGGCAACAACGTGGACGTGGAAGCGGAGATGGCCCAGATGGCGGCCAACGAGATCTGGTACGGTGCTCTCCTGCGGCAGCTGAATGACGAGCTGGCCCGGCTGCGGCTGGCCGTGACCGAAGGGAGGCGGTAGTCGTGCCGGGGTGGTTCCGGATTCTGGAGATTAGCGCCACCGGCCTGACGGCCGAGCGCTTCCGGATGGAGGTCATCGCCAATAACATCGCCAACGCCAACACGACCCGGACGGAGCGGGGCGGCCCGTACCGGCGCCGGGTCGCTGTCCTTGCGGCCCGGGAAGAGGCGCCGGCGCCATTCTCCGAGTGGCTCGGCCGGGCGATGGCCCAGGTTGGGGTCCGCACCTTCCGGCCCCCGGGCATCCCGGGGACCGGGGCGGAGGTGGCCGGCCAGGTGGGGGCCGGGGTGCGGGTGGTGGCAGTGGGGGAGGACCCCCGTCCGTTGCCCCTCCGGTACGACCCCACCCATCCGGATGCCGACGCCAACGGGTACGTGCAGATGCCCAACGTCGACCCCTTGCTGGAGATGGTGGACCTCATCAGTGCCTCCCGGGCCTACGAGGCCAACGTGACGGCCTTTACCACCGCCCGGCAGATGGCGCTCCGGACCCTGGAACTGGGGAGGTCGTAAGTGAGGGATGAACGGCGTGGTGCTTTCCGGACTGCCCGGCGCCGGTCGGGCAGCGGGCGCCGTGTCGGGCCTTGCACCGGGCGCCGCCCCGGGCCAGGCCCAGAGCCGCCAGGAGCCGGCGGGAGCCGGCCAAAGCTTTGCCGCCTTCCTGGAGGAGGCCCTGGCCCGGGTGGAAGCCCAGCAGCTGGAGGCCCAGGCGGCGGCGGTCCGCCTGGCGGCCGGCCAGGCGCCGGACCTGGCCGCGGTGATGCTGACCTCGGAGAAGGCGACCCTCAGCCTGCAGTTTGCCATCGCGGTGCGGAACAAGGTGCTGGAAGCTTACCAGGAGATCATGCGGATGCCCCTGTGACGGGCACCGGGTTTGAACCCGGTCCAAAGGAGTTGACCCCGTGAGCGGTTGGTTCGCGCGGGCGTGGTCTCAGGTTCGGGAACGCTGGCGCAACCTGCCAGCCAATCTGCGGATTCTGCTCATCGGCACGGCGGTTGCCCTGGCCCTTGCCGGCGCCGTGCTCATCGGTCTCAGCGCCAGGGATCGGGAACAGGAACTGGTGCCGCTGCCGGGACAGCCCTATGCGGCCGAGGAGCTGGCCGCGGTGGTGGCCAAGCTGGACGAGGCGGGTATCCCCTATCGCCACGGGGGGCGGGACGGCACCCTGATCCTGGTCCCCCGGCAGGACCTCCTCCGGGCCCAGTTGGCGGTGGCCCAGGCCGGGGTGGAGACCGGGCCGCCGGGGTGGGAACTCTTTGACCGGACCAACCTGACGGCGACGGACTTCGACCGGCGGGTGATGCTCCTCCGGGCGATGGAGGGGGAGCTGAGCAAGGCCATCAGCAGTCTGGAGCCACTGAAGAGCGCCACGGTGAAGCTCTCCCTGCCGGAGCGTTCCGCCTTTGTCCGGGAGCAGCAGCCGGCCACCGCCGCGGTGCTGGTAGAGCCGAAGCCTGGCCGTTCCCTCAGCCCCCAGGAGGTGGAGGGAATCGTTCGGTTCCTCACCGGCGCGGTGCCGGGCCTCCAGGCGGAGAACGTGGTGGTCATCGACCACACCGGCCGGGCCCTGACCGGCGGTCCGGCGGGCGAGGAGGAGGCCCAGGCGGTCGACGCCAGCCGGCGGCTCCAGGCCCAGCTGGAGTACAAGGCCGCCCTGGAGAAGGGGCTCCAGGACTCCCTCGACCGGATGTTCGGCCCTGGCAACAGCTCGGTGATGGTCAGCGTTACCCTGGACTTCGACACCCGCAGCGTGGAGTCCACGGAGTACACCCAGCCGCAGGTGCGGAGCCGGCAGGAGACGACGGAGACCTTCCAGGGGACCGGGGCCCCGCCGGGTGGGAACCAGGCCACCGGCGTCGACGCCAACAGCCCGAATCCCCCCACCTACCAGACCATCCAGGGCGCCGGCACCTCCTCCTACGAGAAGGAGGATTCCATCGTCAACTACGAGCTCGGCCAGATCAAGACCCTGGAGGTCAAGGCGCCGGGTCAGGTCCGGGAGATCAGCGTCGGCGTCTTCCTCAACCGGAAGGTCCTGGAGACCATGGGGATGGACACCCAGGGGGTGATCCTGCAGGTTCAGCAGGCGGTGGCCCGGGCGGTGGGCGCGCCGGTGGAGAACGTCACCGTGGCGGCCATCCCCTTTGACAACCCGCTCCTGGAGGCCTTCCGGACTCCCGGGGCCGAGGAGCCCAGCAAACCAGTCCTCTCCCCGGTGGCCCTGGGGTTGGGGGCTGGCGCGGCGCTGCTGATCGTGGTGGCCCTCCTCTGGTACCTGCGCCGGCGCCGGGCCCAGGCGGAGCCGGTGGAGGTGCTGGAGCCCGGGCTGGAGGCCGAGACCATGGCCGCAGCCACCCTGGAGGCGCCGGAGCAGGCCACCTCGTCGCTGCCGGCGCCGCCGGAGCCTGAGCCCACCCAGGAGGAGCTGATCCAGTACCTGGGCGAGGAGTTCCTGCAGAAGGCGACCGACCCGGTGCGCCGCAAGCTCCGGGAGGAGGTCCGGAAGCTGGTGGAGACCAATCCGGAGTTGGCAGCCCAGCTGATCCGGGCCTGGCTCGCCGAAGAACGTGGGTCGAGGTGACGGTCGGTGCCAGCGCGGACGACGACCCAGGGGCTGACGGGCCGGCAGAAGGCAGCGATCTTCATGATCGCCCTGGGGCCGGAGATGGCCGCCAAGGTCTTCCGGCACCTCAAGCCGGATGAGATGGAGACCATCAGCCTGGAGATCGCCAACCAAAGGACCGTCACCCCCGACGAGCGGGACATGGTGCTCCAGGAGTTCTACCAGATGGCCATCGCCCAGAGCTACATCGCCGCGGGCGGCCTGGACTACGCCCGGGAACTCCTGGAGAAGGCCCTGGGGCCGGCCAAGGCGATGGAGATCCTGCAGCGGCTGACGGCCTCCCTGCAGGTGCGCCCCTTCGACCTGATCCGGAAGGCCGACCCGTCCCAGCTCCTCTCCTTCATCCAGAACGAGCACCCCCAGACCATCGCCCTGATCATGGCCTACCTCCACCCGGATCAGGCGGCCACGGTGCTCTCCGCCCTGCCGCCGGAGCGGCAGGCGGACGTGGCCCGGCGGATCGCCATCATGGACCGGACCAGCCCCGAAGTCCTCAAGGAAGTGGAGCGGGTGCTGGAGCGGAAGCTCGCCTCCCTGGTCAGCCAGGACTACACCGTGGCCGGAGGGGTCGAGGCGGTGGTGGAGATCCTCAACCGGGTGGACCGAGGCACCGAGAAGACCATCATGGAGGCCCTCGCGGTCCAGGACCCGTCCCTGGCCGACGAGATCAAGAAGCGGATGTTCCTCTTCGAGGACATCGTCCACCTGGACAACCGGACGGTCCAGCGGATCCTCCGGGAGGTGGACATGAACCGGGACCTGCCCCTGGCCCTCAAGGTGGCCAGCGAGGAGGTCAAGCAGAAGATCTTCCGCAACATCTCCAAGCGGGCGGCGGAGAACCTCCGGGAGAGCATGGAGTACCTGGGGCCGGTGCGGCTCCGGGACGTCGAGGAGGCCCAGGCCAAGATCGTCAACATCATCCGTCGGCTGGAAGAGGAAGGCGAGATCGTCATCGCCCGGGGCGGGGGGGACGACATCGTTGTCTAGCAAGGGCTTGCGGGTCATCAAGGCAGCCTGGATCGCTGCGGGACCGGACGGCGCCCTCCCGAACGGGGCTTACCCGAACGGGGCTCATCCGAACGGGGTTGTCCCCACGGGCGCTGGCCAGGGGGCCGGGAGCCGGTGGCCGGCAGGGAGCACACCCGCGCCCGTGCCCGTCCGGACGCCGGCGGAGGTCCTGGAGGAGGCCCGGCGCCGGGCCCGGGCCCTGGAGGCCGAGGCCGAGGCCCTGCTGGCCGAGGCCCGGGAGGCGGCTGAGCGGGAGCTGGCCCGGGCCCGGGAGGAGGCGGCGGCCTGCCTCGCCCGGGCCGAGGCGGAGGCGGCAGCCCTGGTGGCCGCCGCCCGGGAGGAGGCTGAGGCCCTCCGGGCCGAGGCCCGGCAGGCAGCGGAGGCCGAGGGCCGGCAGCAAGGCTACCAGGAGGGGCTGGCCGCCGCCCGGGCGGAGGCCGAGGCGGAGATCGCCCGGGCCCGGGAGGCGGCAGAGCAGGAACTGGCCGCCGCCCGGGCGGAGGCGGAGCGGATCCGGGCCGAGGCCCTGGCGGACCGGGACCGGCTCCTGGGGGAGCTGGAGCCGGAGCTGGTGGCCCTCGCCCTGGAGATCGCCCGGCAGATCCTCCGGGCGGAGCTGAAGCTCCAGCCCGAAGCGCTGGCCGCGATGGTGACCGCTGCCCTGACCAAGGTCCGGGGCGAACCCGAGGTGCGCCTCCGGCTTCATCCCGGGGACCTGCCCCTGGCGGAACAGCACCGGGCCCAGTGGCAGGGGGCCCTGGGGGGCCAGGTGGAGGTGGCGCCGGACCCGTCCCTGGAGCCGGGGGAGTTCATCCTCGACTCCCACCAGGGACAGGTGGACGGCCGGGTGGATGCCCAGGTTCGGCAGGTGGCCGCCGCCCTGGGGGACCTGCTGCCCCGGGCCGCGGCCGCCGGCGGAAGGTAGAGGGAAGGAAGGCAGAGCCGTAGGACCGGTCCGAGGGGAGGGGTGAGGGATGTCGGTGCTGGCAGAGGCCCGGCGCCGGATCCGCCGGGTCGACCCGCTCCCCCTGGTGGGGCAGGTGACCGGGGTGGTGGGCCTGACCATCCAGGCCCGGGGCCCCCGGGCCCGGGTGGGCGACCTCTGCTGGCTGGGCCCGCCTGGGAGCGCGGTGCCCCCGGGGCCCCTCTGGCGGCCGGCCCTCGCCCGGGAGGGGGAGGTGCCGGGGCTCTGGGGCGAGGTGGTGGGCTTCCGGGAAGGGCTCACCCTCCTGATGCCCCTGGGGGATCCGGCAGGCCTCGCCCCGGGCTGGGAGGTCCGGAGCCTGGGCCGCCCCCTGGAGGTGCCTGTGGGGCCAGGGCTCCTGGGCCGGGTCCTGGACGGGCTGGGCCGGCCCATCGACGGCAAGGGGCCGGTGCCGGCGGAGGCCTACTACCCCGTCACCCAGTCGCCGCCCCACCCCCTGGCCCGGCAGCGGATCCGCACCCCCCTTTCGGTGGGGGTCCGGGCCATCGACGGCCTGCTGACCGTGGGCCGGGGGCAGCGGATCGGGATCTTCGCCGGCTCCGGGGTCGGCAAGTCCACCCTCCTGGGGATGATGGCCCGGGGGACCCAGGCGGATGTGACGGTCATCGCCCTGGTGGGGGAGCGGGGCCGGGAGGTCCGGGAGTTCATCGAGGGGGATCTGGGGGAGGAGGGGCTCCGCCGGTCGGTGGTGGTGGCGGCCACCTCGGACCAGCCGGCTCTGGTGCGGCTGAAGGGAGCGCTCCTAGCCACCGCCATCGCCGAGTACTTTCGGGACCAGGGGCTGGACGTGCTGCTCCTGATGGACTCCGTCACCCGGCTCGCGATGGCCCAGCGGGAGGTGGGGCTGGCGGTGGGGGAGCCCCCGTCCAGCCGGGGCTACACCCCGTCGGTCTTCTCCCTGCTGCCCCGGCTCCTGGAGCGGGCCGGGACCGCGGAGCGGGGCAGCATCACCGGCTTCTACACCGTCCTGGTGGACGGCGACGACATGACCGAGCCCATCGCGGACACGGTCCGGGGGATCCTGGACGGGCACATCGTCCTGAGCCGCCGGCTGGCGGCCCACGGCCAGTACCCGGCCATCGACCTCCTCCAGTCCGTCAGCCGGGTGATGCGCCAGGTGACGGATCCGGCCCACCAGCAGGCCGCGGCCCGGTTCCGGCAGTACCTGGCCACCTACCGGGAGGCGGAGGACCTGATCCACGTCGGGGCTTACAAGCCCGGCCAGAGCCCGGAGATCGACGCGGCGGTGGCCAAACTGCCGGCGATGCGGCGGTACCTGATGCAGGGGGTAGAGGAGCGGACCGACCTCCGGCAGGCCATCGAAGAGCTTCTGGCTCTCTTCCCTCCTGATGAGCCGGCCGGCCCGTGACGGGATGCCCGTCTTTACTACCTGAATTCGCAGAGTCGACGGGGTTTTGTGGGGGCAGGTGGCAGGGTTGAAGCGGTTTCGCTTTCGCCTGCAGCGGCTCCTGGACCTTCGGGAACAGGAGGTGGACGCGGCCCGGCGGGAGCTGGCCGCCGCCCGGCAGGCGGTGGCCACGGCGGAGGCCGGCCTCCGCACCGTCGAGGGCCTCGTCCGGCGGCGCCTCGACGACGCAGCCCGGCAGGAGGCCCTGGGGAGCCCGGCTCTGGACTTTGTCCTCCGGCGGCTGCAGATCGCGGGCCTCCTCCGCACCCTGGCCGAGGCCCGGGCTGGGCTTGAAGCCGCCCGGCAGGTTGAGGCGGAGCGGCGCCAGGAACTGGTGGCGGCCCTCGGCCGGGCCCGGACCCTGGAGCGGCTCCGGGACCGGCGGCGGGAAGAGTGGCGGGCCGAGGCCGCCCGGGCGGAGCAGGCGGAGCTTGATGAACTGGCCCTCCGACCCCCCGGGGCCTTCGGACCGGTGGCTCCTCGCCTGAGCCTGTCCGGGACGGGCCCCCTGGGCCCGGTCGGGGAACTGGCCCTCCACCTGAGCACTTCCACGGGGAAGGAGGAACCGCGGTGAGCCTGCCGCAACGAGGGGCGACGTCCCCGCCGCTGGGGTCCGGCCCCGCCGGCCGGCCGCCGGCGCCGGGGCCGGGGTCCGCCGGCACCTACGGGCCACCGGGAACCAGGGCGGCCCAGCCCCGGACGGCACCGGGCGCTGCGCCACCGGAGCCGGAGGAGGCCCCGGGCGGGAGGGTCCGGACCGTCGGGCTGATTCTGCTGGCGGTGATGGTCGTCGCCGGGGGGGTCGGAGGCTGGTGGTTCCGGGCACCGATCCGGCAGGCCCTGGCCCGGGTCCCCGTGGTGGGCCGGCTGATCCAGGCCGAGGGGGAGGACGGCGACGCCGCCCTCGCCGGCCCGGTGGGCTCCGGGACCGCCGGCTCCGAGGAGAGCCTGGCGGAGTGGGCCCGGCAGCTGGAGGAGCGAGAGCGGCAGCTCAGCGAGCAGGCTGCGACCCTGGCCGCCCGGGAAGAGGCCCTCCGGGCCCGGGAGTCGGAACTGGAGAGCCGGGCCCAGGAGCTGGACAGCCGGGAGGCCGCACTCCAGGAGCGGGAGGAGGCCCTCGCCCAGCGGGAGGCCTCCCTCGTGGCCAAGGAGGCGGCCCTGGCGAACCAGGAGGCCCGGGACGCCGAACTCAAGGCGATCTACAACGCGATGAAGCCCGAAGCCATCGCCGAAGCCCTGAAGGCCATGTCGGACCCCGATGCCCTGTACATCCTCCGGCTCCTGGATCCGGACCGGGCAGCGGACGTCCTGCGGCGGATGGAACCCAGCCGGGTCGCCCGGCTGACCCAGCGGTGGATGCCGGCCCCGGCCCGTTGAGGCCCTGGGCTGCAGCCGCTGAAGCTCCGGGCGAACCCGCTGAGGTCCGGGGCCGCAGCCGATACCCAGTGTCATCCCCGTTGCCGGTATCCGCCGGCACGATCCCATCGTTCGAGTTCCAACGTTCCAAAGCCGTGGAGGACCGACCGCGACAGGAGGTGAGGGAATGGCCACAGCAGCGACGGGACCGGTGCTGCCCCCGGTGGGGAGCGCCGACCCGGCCCCTGGCCGCCCTGGCGAAGGTCGGGGACGGGACGGGGAGGGGGCATTTGCCGGCGCCCTTGCCGAGGCCCTCGGCCGCACCGCTGCTTCCACCCGTGGCAGCCGGGCGGCCGGTGGTCCGGGGCAGCGGACCGGGACCGGCGCCCCGGCTGGTGGGGAGGAGCCGGCCGAAGCCGGAAACCCGACCCTGGTGGCCCAGACGGCCTGGGCTGTCGCCGCCGCCGGCGGGATGGCCCTGGTCTCTCTGACGGCGGTGGCCGGGGAGGCCGGCGGGGCCGGTGACGAGGCCGGGCTCGGGCTGACCGGGACTCTGGGTGCCGTACCGGTCGCCACGGGCGCCGCCGGGGGCGCCCCTGCCGCCGGGGCGGCAGGCGCCGGCGTTGCCAGCGCCCCCGACGGGGCTTTGACCCGGGAGGGGGTGGCGGCCACGCCGCCGGACGAAGCCGGCGCCGGGAGACCTCTGGCAGCGGGCCCCGGCTCGGAGGAGCCCTTCCCCGAGGCGCTCACAGCCGGAGCGGGGAACGGGCCGGCCGCACCGGACCGCCCGACCGCCGGCAGTGAGGTCCTCCCCGGGGGGACGGGGTCCGGTGGTGTCATGGGAGTTGATGGCCCCAGGGGGGCCGGCGACGGCCCCGAGGCGGCAGCACCGGGAGACCGGCTGCCCGAGCCCGCGGCCCGGACGGGCCCGGCCGGAAGTAGGGACCGGAGCACCCCTCTTCCCCAGGTCCAGGTACCGGCCGCCGAGGGGGAAGACCCTGAGATCCTGCCTGGAGACGGCCCGGCAGCGGCACGGGCCGGTCAGCCGGGGGATCGCCGGCCGGCGGAGGCCGCTGGCCCCGAGACGGCGGCTCTACCGGAGGCCCGGGAGAGACGGACGGAGAGCATCTCCGGCCCGGAGGCCCTCTCCGGGGAGAGGCCGGTGACCGAGGCGCCGGCTTCCGGGATCGCCGCTGAGCTGGCTGGGGCCGGGGATCCGGCCCGTGCCGGGGAGGTGGGCGAGGCCGGGGGACACGACCGGGGGCTCAGGTGGGAGCCCGGGCTGGCGGAGCAGGTGGCCCGGGCGATGGAGCGGGCCCGGCTCCGGGTCCGCCCCGATGGCGAGACCCAGGTCCGGATCCGGCTCGAGCCGCCGGAACTGGGGGAGATCCACCTGCGGCTCACCCTCCGGGACGGCCAGATCCACGGCCAGATCCTGGTCGGCCGGCCGGAGGTGCGGGAGGCCCTGGAGGCCCAGAAGGCCGAGCTCTGGAGCCGGCTTCAGGAACAAGGCGTCCAGGTGGGCGGCCTTGACGTCGGGCTGGCCGGCGGCTGGGGGGCCCCCCGGCACGGGGAGGCTCATCCCGGGCGGCGGTCCGGGCACCGGGGCGCTCTCGCCGGCGGCGAGGAGCCTTTGCCTGGGCTGGCGCCGGCCGGGACCGGTGAGGAAGCGGCTCGCTGGCCCGGCGGGCGAGGTAGCCGCCGGATCGACTTCCGGGCGTGAGCCCGGGGGATGAAAAGAGATCCCCAACCCACCGGTGTCCCCGGGGTGCGCCGGGGCCCGGGACCAAAAGGGGGGAGAGGGATGGCAGGGATGGACGGGATCCGCAGCCTGGCCGGGGCGACAGCTGCCGCCGCCGCAGCGGCCGGGGCCGCCGGCCAGGGGACGAGCGAGCTGGACAAGGACGCGTTCCTCCGGCTCCTGGTCACCCAGCTCCGGTACCAGGATCCCCTCCGGCCCCAGGAGGACAAGGAGTTCATCGCCCAACTCGCCCAGTTTGCCGCCCTGGAGCAGATGCAGGCCGTGGCCCGGATGACCGGCATGGCCTCGGCGGTGGGGATGCTGGGCCACCAGGTGTACGGGCGGACCCCGGAGGGCCAGGAGGTCACCGGGGTGGCCCGGGGTGTCTGGCAGGACGACCGGGGCTACCTCTGGATCCGGGTGGAGACCGCCGCGGGCCAGGCGGAGGTGCGCCTCGACCAGGTCCGGGCCGTGGCCCCGCCCGGGGCGGGGGACCCGGTGGTAAGCCCCGCCCATGCGCCGGCAGCGGCCGGCGCCGGCCAGGGTGGCCCGGGTCAGGCCGGGTAGGGGAGGAGGGAGAGGTTGGCCGACCGGATCTACCTGGGACCCGCCGGGCTCCCGCCCGTAGGCCCGGCGGAACGCCGGCCTTCCCCGGCGACCCCAGGGGCTGAGCCAGCCACGAGGCCCGGGCAGACCTTCCGGGAGGCTCTGGCCGAGGCCCTGGGGAGCCCGGAACCGATCCGGCTGTCCGCCCACGCGGCCCAGCGGCTCCAGGCCAGCGGGCGGACCCTCACCCCCGAGGAGACCGCCCGGATCGCCGCCGCGGTGGACCGGGCCGCGAGCAAGGGGGCGCGGGAGTCCCTGGTGCTCCTCGGCGACCTTGCCCTGGTGGTCAGCGTCCGCAACCGGACGGTGATCACCGCGGTGACCGGGGAGCGGATGAAGGAGAACGTCTTCACCAACATCGACAGCGCGGTGATCCTGTAAGCCGTGCGGGTACCAAGCCGTGCGGGAACCGTGCGAAGGAGAGCGCGGTCACTGGGTGCGCCGGGGCCGGGAGCCCTGGCCGCCAGGGGGCTGGACCTCCTAAGAGGGGGCCCCCGGTGCCGCTGACCGACCGAGGCGGCACCCCGCGCCATCCGGGGAAGCGGGCTTCCCCGACGACGAAGGAGGTTGGACGTCCGATGCTGCGCTCCATGTACTCCGGCGTGCTGGGCCTGCAGGCCCACCAGGTCCGGATGGACGTCATCGGCAACAACATCGCCAACGTCAACACCGTGGGCTACAAGAGCTCCCGGGCGACCTTCCAGGACACCTTCGCCCAGACCCTCCAGGGCGCCTCGGCGCCCGCGGCGGGCCGGGGCGGAACCAACCCGGTCCAGGTGGGCCTGGGGGTGGGCCTGGGCTCCATCGACGTGGACATGTCCCAGGGCATCTTGCAGATGACCGGCCGGCCCACGGACTTCGCCATCCAGGGCAACGGGTTCTTCATCGTCAGCGACGGGCAGCAGCGGCTCTACACCCGGTACGGCGCCTTCACCCGGGATGCGGAGGGCTACCTGGTGAACGCCGCCACCGGCATGCGTCTCCAGGGCTGGGTGCCCGACGCCGACGGCAACTTCGGGGAGCGGACCCTCAGCACCCTTACCGACCTCCGGATCCCCCTGGGGGAGCCGGGGCGGGCGGTGCCGACCACCTTCCTGCGCCTCGGCGGCACCCTGGACGCGGATGCCGTGAATCCGACGGACCCGACCCAGCCGGCGGCGGTGACGGTGCCGGCGATGGTGGTGGACAGCCTCGGGTTCAAGCACACCATCTACATCCAGTTCACGAAGCAGGGCTCGCTCCAGTGGGACGTGGAGGTCTTCTTCGATGGCCCTCCCGGCACCGGAACTCCCATCGCCGGACCCGACATGCTGGTCTTCAACCCCGACGGCACCCTGGACACCAACCAGCTCGCCAGCCTGAACGTCCAATTCGACCCGGGCAACGGCGCCCAGCTGCTTGACATCACCCTCCACTTCGACGGCCTGGTTCTGGCCGCCCTGGGCCAGCCCGGACGGGACGACAGCACCGTCCAGGTCACCGCCTGGGACGGGCTCACGGCCGGCTCCCTGGAGTCCTTCACCGTCGCGCCGGACGGCACCATCTGGGGCCAGTACTCCAATGGGTCCCAGAAGCCCCTGGGGCAGATCGCCCTGGCCACCTTCGCCAACCCCGACGGCCTGTTGCGGGTGGGGCAGAGCGCCTACACCACCTCCGCCAACTCCGGCCCGGAGCAGGTGGGGCCGCCGGCCTCCGGCGGCCGGGGCACCGTGGCCGCCTCGACCCTGGAAGCGTCCAACGTGGACCTGGCCGCGGAGTTCACGAACATGATCATCACCCAGCGGGGCTTCCAGGCCAACTCCCGGATCATCACGGCCTCGGATGAGATGCTCCACGATCTGGTGAACATGAAGCGGTAAGCCGGGCGCGGGGGCCGGGGGCCTCAGGCCCCCGGCCGCCCCCGTGGGTGAGGGGGTAGGCTCCGATGATCAAGGTGACCCGACTGGGCAGCGGGGACGAGTTCGTCATCAACGCCGACCTGATCCTCACCGTCGAGGCCAAGCCCGACACCGTCATCACCCTGACCACCGGCCACAAGTTCATCGTCGAGGAAGATATCGACGAGGTGGTCCGGCGGGTGGTGGCCTACCGGCGCTCGGTGATGCAACCGCTGCAAGGCTGAGACCGACGCGGGGGGATACCCGTGGATATCACAACGCTCATCGGGATTCTGGCCGGCACGTTCCTCCTCCTGTGGGCCATCGGCACCGGCGGGTCGGTCCTGGCGTACTTCGACCTGGCCTCTGTCGCCATCACCCTGGGCGGCACCATCGCCGCCACCCTGATCCACTACCCGCTGCCTCAGGTACTCAGCGTCCTGCGGGTTGCCAAGAACGCCTTCGTCTCCCGGGGCGAGGATCCGGAGGCGACCATCCGAATCCTGGCCCGGTTTGCCGAGCAGGCCCGGCGGGAAGGGCTCCTGGCCCTGGAGGACGCCCTGGAGCAGCTGGAGGATCCCTTCCTGAAGAAGGGGCTGCAGCTGGTGGTGGACGGCACCGACCCGGAGCTGGTTCGGAACATCCTGGAGACGGACCTGGCGGCCCTGGAGGAGCGGCACCGGGCCGGCGCCGGCATCTTCGAGGCGATGGCCCAGTACGCCCCGGCCTTCGGTTTGGTGGGGACCCTCATCGGGCTCATCAACATGCTCCGGACCCTGGACGATCCGGCCTCGGTGGGCCGGGGCATGGCGGTGGCGCTCCTCACCACCCTGTACGGGGCGATCCTCGCCAACCTGTTCTGCCTGCCCATCGCCGGCAAGCTGAAGGCCCGGAGCGCCGAGGAGGTCCTGAACCGGCAGATCATGGTCGAGGGCATCCTGGCCATCCAGGCCGGGGACAGCCCCCGGATCGTGGAGGAGAAGCTGCGGGCCTTCCTGCCGCCGGCCGCGCAGGCCCGGGCGAGCCGGCAGCGGCCGGGGGCCCTGCTGGACCACGAGCTGGAGGAGGCGTAGGCCATGCTCCGGCGGCGGAAGGGTGGCAGCGAATCCCCGCCAGGCGCTCCCCTCTGGATGGTCACCTACGGGGACATGGTCACCCAGCTCCTGGCGATGTTCGTCATGTTCTTCGCCTTCTCCACCCTGGACGCCCAAAAGTACAAGGCCGCCATCGCCTCCTTCCAGGGCGCGCTGGGCGTCCTCCCCGGCGCTCACTCGGTCCTCCTCGGCGCCGGGCCCGGGATAGGGCAGGAGCGCAGCGCTTCCCTTCAGGTGCCGCCAGCGATCTCCCGCCCGGGCTCCCTCTGGCCGGTGGACCCGCAGCTGGCCCAGATCCAGCGGCAGTTGGAAGAGGTGCTCGGCGAGAAGGGCTTCCTCGGCGAGGTCCAGGTGGAGATGGCCGAGGACCGGCTGCTGCTCCGGTTTGCCGACCAGGTGCTCTTCGACTCCGGCAAGGCGGACCTGCGGCCCGACGCCCTGCCCCGGCTCGACGCCCTGGCGGAGGTGCTCAAGCGCATCCCCAACCGGGTCAAGGTGGAGGGGCACACCGACACCGACCCCATCGTCACCGCCCAGTTCCCCTCGAACTGGGAGCTGTCCACGGCCCGGGCCACCACGGTGGTGCGGTACTTCGTGGAGTGGCACGGCCTGGACCCCCGGCGGTTTGAGGCGTCGGGGATGGGCGAGTGGCATCCGGTGGCCCCCAACGACACGCCGGAGAACAAACAGCGGAACCGCCGGGTGGACATCCTGATCCTGCCCGAGACGGAACGGTAGGTTAAGGCGAGGTAGGTGCCGAGATGCGCAAAGCGTTGCTATGGCTCACCGGCGGCCTGGCGGCGGTGGCCCTGGTGGCCGCGGTGACGGTGGTGACCGTGCGGGTGGTGCTGAGCACCATGAACGGGTCGCCGGCCGCGGCCGGTGCCCCGGCGGAAGGCGCCGAAGGGCCCCGGGGCCAGGAGGTCCCCCTGGAGAAGTTTGTGACCAACCTGAAGGACCCGGGCACTGCGGTGGACGTCACCCTGGTCCTGGTGGTGCCGGGGAAGAAGGAGGCGGCACGGGTCGCGGCGATGGAGTCGAGGCTCCGCTCGGCGCTCATCGGCATGCTCCGGGGGCTGACGAGCCGCGACCTCGCCGGCCCCGAGGGTCAGGCCCTCGTCGCCGCCCGGGCCCTGGAGACGGCCAACAAGGTCCTGGGCTCAGGCACCGTCATCGAGGTCCTGGTGACCCACATGGTGACGCAGCCCTAGGAGGAAGCCACGGTGGAGATTCTGACCCAGGCGGAGATCGATGCCCTGATCGCCTCGCTGATGGCTGAACAGGAGGGGCAGCCCCAGGAGACCAAGAAGGAGGAGCGGCCCCAGCCGCCCCGGCGGGTGCGAACCTACGATTTCCGCCGGCCGGACAAGTTTTCCAAGGATCAGCTCCGGAGCATTCAGGTGATCCACGAGGGGTTTACCCGGCTCCTGACCACCTTCTACACCGCCACCTTCCGGACGGTGGTGCAGCTGGTGGTCGGGTCCGTCGACCAGATGACCTACTCCGAGTTCATCCGTTCGGTCTCCAACCCCTCGGTGATCTGCCCCTTCACCTTGAGCCCCCTCCAGGGGACCTGCGTCCTGGACATCAACCCGGTGGTCGCCTTCCCGATGATCGACCGGCTCCTCGGCGGGCCCGGCACCGCCCTGCCCCGGGTCCGGGAACTCACGGACATCGAACAGACGGTGATGATGCGGGTCATCCGGGGCACCCTGGAGGCCTACCGGGAGGCCTGGAGCAACCTGGTGGAACTGCGTCCGGAGCCCGGTGGGATCGAGACCAATCCCATCTTCGTCCAGGTGGCCGCTCCCAACGAGATCGTGGTGACGGTGGCCATCGACGTCCGGGTGGGGGAGCACGTGGGGGTGATCACCCTCTGCCTGCCCTACCTGACCCTGGAGCCGGTGATCCCCAAGCTCACCACCCGCACCTGGTTCGGGACCCGCATGGTCCAGGAGCAGCCGGAGGGGCGGGCGGCCCTGGCCCGGCGGATCAGCGGTGCCGTGGTGCCGCTGACGGTGCAGCTCGGGACCGCGGAGCTGACCATCCGGGAGCTCCTGGACCTGCAGGTAGGGGATCTCATCGTCCTCGACCGGCGGGTGGACGAGGAACTGACGGTCTACGTGGGCAACCAGCCCAAGTTTCGGGCCCGGCCCGGCCAGCGCAGCGGCCGCCTGGCGGTCCGGCTGACGGGCCTGGTGCCAAAGGGGGAACCAGAGGATGACGCATGAGCCCATCTCCCAGGAAGAAATCGACGCGCTGCTCCGGGGCATGGGGCTGGGCGGCGCCCAGGGGCCGGACCGGTGGCAGGGCCTCCGGGAGCCCCTGGCGGACGCCCTGGCCGCGGCCTGGTCCCTCGCCCCGGCGGTGCTGGGAGGGCCGGTGGAGGCCGGCCCGGTGGAGCTCAAGGAAGAGAGCCCGGCGTCCCTTGCCGCCGGGCTGGGGGAGGGCAGCCTCTGGGGCCGGATCCCGGTGGGCGAGGCGGAGGCCTGGGTGCTCATCTCCGACCCTCTGGCCCAGGCCCTTCTCCAGCAGGCCTTCGGCGGCCAGGCGCCCGCAGGGGCGGCAGAGGGGGACGGGGCCGGCGCCGGTGCCTCCGCCCTCCAGGAGATCCTCTCCCAGCTGCTCAGCCGGGGGCTGCAGCGGCTTCTCGAAGCCACCGGGGTCCAGGAGCCCCTCGGGGGGCTGACCGTGGGCGGCCCCGGCCCCGGGGAGGAGACGGCCCTGGTAGCCTGCCGCCAGGAGGTGCGGTTGGGCTCCGGCGCCGGGGGCACCCTGGCCCTGGCCCTCCCTGTCGCCCTGGCGGAGCGGCTGCTCGCCGGGACCGGGGCCCGGGGCGGGGCACCGACCCCCGCGGCCGGGGGCGCCGGCGCCGCCCCGGCGACGGGGGTTACTTCGCCCGCTGGGCCTACCCCCACGACCGGGGCGGGGACTGCGGCGCCGGTCGGGGCGGGGGCTGCCGCACCCGCCGGAGCGGGGACCGGGTCCGCTGCCGGCGGCAGCACAGCCCCGGCGGCCGGGCCTGCGCCCACGGCCGGGACGGGGATCTCCTACCGGCCGGTCCAGTTTGAGGAGTTGGACCCGCCGGCCGGGGAGCCGCCGAAGGTGGACGCCCGGAACCTGGACCTGCTCCTCGACGTGACCCTGCAGGTGACGGTGGAACTCGGCCGGACCCATCGGCAGATCCGGGACGTCCTCGCCCTGGCCCCGGGCTCGGTCCTGGAGCTGGAGAAGCTGGCCGGTGAGCCGGTGGACGTGCTGGTCAACGGCAAGCTCATCGCCCGGGGCGAGGTGGTGGTCATCGACGAGCACTTCGGGGTCCGGATCACCGACATCATCAGCCCGGCGGAGCGGGCTGCCTCCCTGGGGCGCTGACCGATGCGGGGGATCGGGGAAGCCGCGCTTTACCTCCTCCTCTTCGGCCTGGTGGTCAGCCTGGCGTACCTGGTGCCCCGGCTCCTGGGCCAGGGCTTCGGGGGGGTGGCCCGGGGCCGGCGGATCCGGGTAGTGGAGGTGCTGCCCGTCGGCCGGGACCGCGCCCTCATCCTGGTGGAGGTCGCGGGCCAGTACCTCCTCATCGGCTCCGGCCCCCAGGGGCTGACCTGCCTGGCTACCTTTGCAGATCCGGATGCCATCGCCCGGCTGGAAGCTGAGCCGGGCCCCGGATCCCCGGGGCCCGGTCCCGGGGGGCGATCCCCGGGGACGGATCCCTTCCGGCGGGTCCTCGAGCGCTTTTTCCAGAAGGGGCACGAGTAAGCCATGCGCCGACGACTGAGGCGGACCCTGTGGCTGTGGCTGCCGCCGGCGCTCCTGGTCCTGGTCCTGGTGCTCACCGCTGCCCAGGCCGGAGCCCAGCCTGAGGAGCCGGTCCCCCTCCCCCTGCCGGAGGTCCGGATCGGGGTGGAGCCGGCAGACGAGCCCCGGGAAGTGGTCGCCAGCCTGCAGATCCTCTTCCTGCTGACGATCCTCTCCCTCGCCCCGGCTCTCTTGGTCCTCACCACCTCCTTCACCCGGATCGTGGTGGTGCTGGCCTTCCTCCGGAACGCCCTGGGCACCCAGAACATGCCGCCCAACCAGGTGCTCATCGGCCTCGCCCTGTTCCTCACCTTCTTCGTCATGCAGCCCACCTGGGCCCAGATCCACCAGAACGCCCTGCAGCCCTACCTGGCGGGAGAGATCACCCGGCAGGAAGCCCTGGCCGCGGCCGAGGCGCCCCTCCGGGAGTTCATGTTCCGGTACACCCGGGAGAAAGACCTCACCCTCTTTGTCGACGCGGCCAGGCTCCCGCCCCCCGAGGGGCCGGAGGATGTGCCCTTCTGGGTGCTGGTCCCCGCCTACGCCCTCTCGGAGCTGAAGACGGCTTTTCAGATCGGCTTTCTCATCTTCGTGCCCTTCCTCGTCATCGACATGGTGGTGGCCACCACCCTGATGTCCATGGGCATGTTCATGCTGCCGCCGATGCTGGTCTCCCTGCCTTTCAAGATCCTCCTCTTCGTGGTGGTGGACGGCTGGCATCTGGTGGTGGAGCAGTTGCTCCTGAGCTTCCAGTGACCGCAAAGCAGGTTCCACTCGGGCCGGGGCTCCCCAGGCCCCGGGGGAAGAGGGAGAGCCGTGAGCGCGGAGATGGTGATGACCCTGGGCCGGGAATCCCTCGTGACGGTGCTGCTCCTCACCGCGCCGATCCTGGGCCTGGGGCTCTTGGTGGGGCTTTTGGTCAGCCTCTTTCAGGCCACCACCCAGATCAACGAACAGAGCCTGGCCTTCATTCCCAAGATCCTCGTGGTGATCCTGTCGATCTTCCTCTTTGGCCCCTGGATGCTCAACACGATGATGGACTTCACCCTGCGGGTCTTCGCCCGCATTCCGGACCTGGTGAGGTAGGGTAGGGTGGATCGCCTCGAGCTCTTCCTCGGCCGCCTCGACCTGTTCCTGCTCCTCTTCTCCCGGTGGACGGGGCTCCTGGCCACGGCGCCGGTCTTCTCCCACCGGCTGATCCCGGTCCAGGTCCGGGTGGCCCTGGCCGTGGTCTTCAGCCTGATCGCCCTGCCCCTCTTCGCGGGCGAACCGGCCCTCGCCTTTCCCGGGGGCCTGGCCCTGGCGGTGATCCGGGAGCTTCTCACCGGCATGCTGGTTGGGTTTGTCGCCTCCCTGCTCTTCAGCGCGATCGCCTTTGCCGGGGAACTTTTGGACATCGACCTGGGCTTTGCGGTCGTGAACGTCCTTGACCCCCTCTCCAGCCAGCCGGTGCCGATGCTGGGGAGCCTCCTCCAGATCCTCGCCCTCCTGTTCTACCTGGGGATGGACGGCCACCACAGCCTGCTTCTGGCGCTCCTGGAGAGCTACCAGGCGGTGCCCATCGCCGGGCTCAGCCCCGGCCCGGACTTTACCCAGCACCTGGTCCGGGCGGCCGGGGAGATCTTCCGGGCCGGCTTCCTCCTGGCGAGCCCGGTGCTCGCCGCGCTCTTCCTCGCCACCGTCGCCCTGGCCCTGGTGGGCCGGGCGGTGCCCCAGATGAACCTGTTCATCGTGGGGCTGCCGGCGAAGACCGGCGCCGGGCTCCTGCTGCTGGCCCTGCTCATCCCCGTCTACACCACCGCGTTCGCCGGGCTCTTCGACCAGATCCACCGGCAGGTGCTGGATTCCCTGCCCCTGATGGCCCCGGGGCCTTGAGGGAAGGGAGGGAGACAGGGCCGTGCGGCTGCAGTTCTTCGCCCGGGAGCCCACCGAGCCCGCTACCCCAAGGCGGCTGGAGAAGGCCCGGGAGCAAGGGCAGGTCTTCCGGTCCCCGGAGGTGGTGGCCGTCGCCACCCTTCTGGCGGCCTACCTGGCCCTGGTGGCTACCAGCGCCTGGACCTGGGACCGGCTGAGCCGGTTCGCGGTCCGGTGGTGGGGGGACCTGAGCCGGATGGAACTCACCCCGGGCAACCTCCCGGCTCTGGCCTGGCAGGCCACGGCCATCGGCCTCCTGGCCGCGGCGCCGGTGGCGGGCCTGGTGCTGGCGGCGGGGCTCTTGGCCAACTACCTGCAGGTCGGCTTCCTCTTCACCCTCCGCCCCCTGGCGCCGGACCTCCGGCGGATCGACCCGATCCAGGGGCTCCGGCGGATGCTCAGCCGCCGGGCCCTGGCGGAACTCGTGAAGTCCCTGGCCAAGGTCGCGGTGGTGGGGTGGGTGGCCTACCGGACCGTGGCCGGGGCCCTGCCGAAACTCCCGCTCCTCCTGGGCTCCAGCCCGGGCGGGGTCCTGGCGGAGACCGCCCGGCTGGTGGGGCTGCTCCTGGGCCGGGTGGCCCTCACGATGGCGGCCCTGGCCTTCCTGGACTACCTCTACCAGCGCTGGGAGTACTTCCAGTCCCTCCGGATGACCCGGGAGGAGATCAAGGAAGAGCTCCGGGAGACTGAGGGGAGCCCGGAGATCCGCCAGGCCATCCGCCGCCGGCAGCGGGAGCTGGCCCGGCGCCGGATGATGGCGGAGGTGCCGAAGGCGGACGTGGTGGTGACCAACCCCACCCACTACGCGGTGGCCCTCCGGTACGTCCCGGGGGAGATGGAGGCGCCGGTGGTGGTGGCCAAGGGCCGGGGGTTCGTCGCCCTCCGGATCCGGGAGGTCGCGGCGGCCGCGGACGTCCCGGTGGTGGAGAACCCGGAGCTGGCCCGGGGGCTCTACTTCAGCGTCGAGATCGGCGACCCGGTGCCGCCGGAACTCTACCGGGCCGTGGCCGAGGTGCTGGCCTTCGTCTACCGGCTCAAGGGGAAGGTGTAGGCAGCCCCGGACCTCTCCACCGGCGTACCGCGCTGTGCGGGTAGGAATCTTTCGGGATTTGAGGAGGTGCCTCTGTGCCCCGGGCCACCCTCTGGTCCAAGTACAGCGATGTCCTTTTTGCGGTGGCCGTCGTCGCGGTGGTCGCGATGATGGTCATCCGGGTGCCGCCGGTGGTGCTGGACTTCCTCCTGGCCTTCAACCTGGCCATGTCGATGGTCATCGTCCTGGTGGCCATCTACACCACGGAGCCCCTGGAGTTCTCCATCTTCCCGACCCTGCTGCTCATCACCACCCTCTTCCGCCTCGCCCTGAACGTCTCCTCGACCCGGCTCATCCTCCTGGACGGCTTTGCCGGCCACGTGATCGAGAGCTTCGGCCGGTTCGTCCTGGGGAGCAACCCGGTGGTCGGCTTCATCGTCTTCCTCATCCTGGTGGTGGTCCAGTTCGTGGTCATCACCCGGGGCGCGGAGCGGGTCTCGGAGGTCGCGGCCCGGTTCACCCTCGACGCGATGCCCGGCAAGCAGATGGCCATCGACGCGGACCTGAACGCGGGCCTCATCACCGAGCAGGAGGCCCGGGAGCGGCGGAAGGCCATCCAGCGGGAGGCGGACTTTTACGGGGCGATGGACGGCGCCTCCAAGTTTGTGAAGGGCGACGCCATCGCCGGCCTGGTGATCGTCGCCGTCAACCTCATCGGCGGCTTCATCATCGGCATGACCCAGGGGATGAGCTTCCAGGAGGCCCTCCAGTCCTACTCGATCCTCACCGTGGGCGACGGCCTGGTCACCCAGCTTCCGGCCCTTTTGGTCTCCACCGCCGCGGGCATCGTGGTCACCCGGGCGGCCTCCGAGACCAACCTGGGCCAGGATGTCCTGGCCCAGCTCGGCCGGCAGCCCCGGGCGCTTCTCATCACCGCCGGGATGCTGGGGGCTCTGGGGCTCCTGGTCCCCGGCCTGCCGCCCTTGCCCTTCCTCGCCCTGGCAGCGGTCTTGGGCGGTGTGGGGGTCTCCGTCAGCCGGGCGGCCCGGGCCCGGGCGGAGGCCGAGGCCCAGCAGCAGGCGGCCCAGGTCTCCCCGGCGGATGAGGCCCGGCGGCCCGAGGCGGTGCTGCAGCTGATCCAGGTCGATCCCCTGGAGCTGGAGCTGGGGTATGGCCTTCTGCCCCTGGCGGACCCGAGCATGGGCGGGGATCTCATGGACCGGGTGATGATGATCCGGCGGCAGATCGCCCTGGAACTGGGGCTGGTGCTGCCCTACATCCGGGTCCGGGACAACATGGCGCTGAGGCCCAACCAGTACGTGGTGAAGCTCAAGGGGGTAGAAATCGGCCAGGGGGAGGTGCTCCCGGACCACTACCTGGCCATGGACCCCAGCGGCACCGCGGAGCCTATCCCGGGGATCGAGACCCGGGAGCCGGCCTTCGGCCTGCCGGCCCTCTGGGTCAGCGCCGCGGACCGGGAACGGGCGGAGATGGCCGGCTACACCGTCGTCGACGCCGCCTCGGTCATCGCCACCCACCTCACAGAACTCGTCCGGCGCCATGCCCACGAGCTGCTTGGCCGCCAGGAGACCAAGGCCCTGGTGGACAAGGTCAAGGAGACCCACCCGGCGGTGGTGGAGGAGCTGGTCCCCAAGACCCTCACCCTCGGGGAGGTGCAGAAGGTCCTGCAGAACCTCCTCCGGGAAGGGGTCTCCATCCGGGACCTGGTGACCATCTTCGAAATCCTGGCGGACTACGGCGCCGTCACCCGGGATCCCGACGTGCTGACGGAGCACGTCCGGGCGGGCCTCGGCCGGGCCATCTGCCGGCAGTTCGGCCTCCAGGGTCGGGTGCGGGTGATCACCCTTCATCCGGAGCTGGAGCAGCGGATCTCCCAGGCCGTGGAGCGCCAGGCCGGGGGCACCTACCTCAGCCTGGAGCCGGAGACGGTCCACCGGCTGGTCGGGGAGATCGCCCGGCTGGCCCAGGAGGTGGCGGCGGGCGGCCAGACCCCGGTGGTGGTGACGGCCCCGGCCATCCGGCCGTACGTCAAGCGGCTGACGGAGCGGGCGATCCCTCGCCTCGTGGTCCTCTCCTGGAACGAACTGGACCCGGACCTTGAGGTGGAGGCCGCGGGGATGGTGACGGTCTGATGCAGGTGAAGAAGTTCCTGGCCAGGACCCTGGCCGATGCCGTCGCCCAGGTGCGGGCCGAGCTCGGCCCCGACGCGATCATCCTCCAGACCCAGAGGGTGAAGGTCGGCGGCATCTTCGGCCTCTTTGCCCAGCGGATGGTGGAGGTGACCGCCGCGGCGGACCCGGGGCTGCGGCTCCGGCCCGCAGCCCCGCCGCCCCCGGCGGAGACCCGGCAGGAGGCGGCGAGGGACCTGGGGGCCTCTCCGCAGCCCCCGGGGGCTGGGCCGGAGACCCCGGCGGCCCGCCGGGACGCCGGCGGCCCGCCGGCCCCGGGGGAGACCGGGGGAAGGGCTGGGGGGCTGGCGGCCCCGGGGGAGATGGGGGCACTGGCCGGCAGGCCGGCGACCCCGCGAGAGACGGGGGCACAGGCCTGGGGGCCGGCGGCCCCGGCGGGGGAGCTCGCGGACCTGGTGGCCCGGATGGACCGGATGGACGGCCTCCTCACCCAGGTGCTGGAGCGGCTGGAGACCCCGCCCCGCTCGGGGCTCTTGCCGGAGGTCCAGCCGGTCTACACCGGGCTGGTCCAGAGCGGGGTGGAACCGGACCTGGCGACCTCCATCTGCCGGCGGGTCCAGAGCCGGTGGCGCCGGAGCCCGGAGACCCCGGTCCTGGACCTGGCCGAGGAGGTGCTGACCCAGTGCCTCGGGGTGCCGGAGACCATCCGGGTGGCCCCGGGGGAGCGGCGGGTGGTGGCCCTGATGGGCCCCACCGGGGTGGGCAAGACCACCACCCTGGCGAAGCTCGCCGCCTTCTGGGCCCTGCGCCGGGGGCTGAAGGTGGCGCTCATCACCGCGGACACCTACCGGATCGCAGCGGTGGAGCAGCTCCGGACCTACTGCGAGATCATCGGCCTCCCGCTGGAGGTGGTGGAGCGGCCGGAGGAGGTGCCGCGGGCCCTGGACCGGCATCGGGATGCGGACCTGATCCTGGTGGACACCGCCGGCCGCAGCCACCGGAACCGGGAGCAGATGGAGGAGCTGGCTGCCTACCTCGACGCTCTCCGGCCCGATGAGCGGTACCTGGTCCTGAGCCTCACCGCCTCCACCCGGGATGCCCGGGCGGTGGTGGACAGCTACCGGCCCATCGGCTTCCACAAGCTGCTCTTCACCAAGCTGGACGAGGCCACGGCCCCGGGGGTCCTCCTCAACACCCTGGTCCATGCCGGCCGGCCCCTCTCGTACATCACCACCGGCCAGAACGTCCCCGATGACATCGAGGTGGCCAGCCCTGAGCGGCTGAGCCGGATCCTCCTGGGGGATCGGTCATGAGGGATCAGGCCGAATCCCTGCGCCGGCTGGTGGGGGAGATCCGGTCCCCGGGGCCGGCGGCGGGCGGGTCACAAGGGCCGGCGCCCCCGGGCCGGGGGCGGGTCACCCGGGTGCTGGCCATCACCAGCGGCAAGGGCGGCGTGGGCAAGAGCAACCTCTGCGTCAACCTCGCCTACGCCCTCCGGCAACTGGGCCACCGGGTGCTGATCTTCGACGCGGACCTGGGCCTGGCCAACGTCGACGTTCTCCTGGGCACCACCCCCCGGTGGCACCTGGGGCATCTGCTCCGGGGGGAGCGGACCCTTCCGGAGCTGATCTACACCGCCCCGGAGGGGGTGGACCTGATCGCCGGCGGCTCGGGGGTCGCGGAGCTCGCGGACCTGAGCGACCCGGAACTGCACCGGTTCCTCGACCAGCTTCAGGCCTTGCAGGGCGCCTACGACTTCCTTCTCATCGACACCGGCGCCGGGGTGGGCCGGGGGGTGCTCACCTTCGCGGTGGCCGCGGACGAGGTGCTCCTGGTCACCACCCCCGAGCCCACGGCGCTCACCGACGCCTACGCGGTCACCAAGGGGATTCTGCGCCGGCGGCCCGGAGCCCGGATCTCCCTGGTGGTCAACCAGGCCCAGAGCCGGCAGGAGGCCGAGGAGACCGGCGAGCGCTTTGCCGCCGCGGTCCTCCGGTTCCTCGGCGCCCACGTGGAGGTGGCCGGGTACATCCCCTTTGACCCCCAGGTGGGCCGGGCGGTGCGCCGGCAGGTCCCCCTGGTCCTGGCCGCGCCGGACGCCCCGGCGGCCCGGGCCCTCCGGGCCCTGGCGGCGAGGGTCGCCGGCGTCGGCGGGGGGCGGGGGACCCCGGGGGTGGGCCTCTTCTTCGACCGGCTGCGCCGCTTCTGGCGCAGCCTGACCTGACCCGGCAGGGTCTTTGCACCGGGACCGCGGGTGGGGGGGCGGAGATGAGACGGGCGGATCTCAGCGACCTGTGGCGGCGGTACAAGGAAGAGGGGGATCCCCGGGCCCGGGAGGAGCTGATCCTGGCCTATGCGCCCCTGGTGCGGTACCTGGCCGGTCGGCTGGCGGTGGCCCTGCCGCCCCAGGTGGAGCTCACCGACCTGGAGAGCTACGGCATGTTCGGCCTCTTGGAGGCGGTGGACCGGTACGACCCCCGCCGGGGCGTGAAGTTCGAGACCTACGCGACCCGGCGCATCCGGGGCGCCATCCTCGACGGGCTGCGGGCGGAGACCTGGGCCCCGGCCCTCAAGCAGAAGGCCCGGGAGCTGGAGGAGGCCTACGGCCGGCTGGAGGCAGAACTGGGCCGGAGCCCTACCGATGCGGAGCTGGCCGCGGCCCTGGGGATTACCCCCGAAGAGCTGGCCCGGCGGGAGGCGGAGGTGGGGGCGTCGGTGGTGCTCTCCCTGGAGGACAGCTTTCTGGGGCCGGACGGGGAGTCCGCTCCGGTGGCGGACCGGCTGGCGGACGACCACGGGCCGGACCCGGTGGAGTCCGCCCTGGCGGAGGAGCGCCGGGAGATCCTGGCCGAGGCCATCTCCCGGCTGTCGGAGAAGGAGCGGCTGGTCATCACCCTCTTCTATTACGAGGGGCTGACCGCGACGGAGATCGCCGCGGTCTTAGGGCTCTCGGTGGCCCGGATCTCCCAGCTGCACGCCAGGGCGATCCTCCGGCTCCGGGGCCGTCTGGCCCGGCAGAAGCAGTACCTCATGCCGTGAGGAGGGGCAGGTGCGAATGGGGCCCAGGGATCAGAGCCCGCCGGCCCCGGGTGCACCCCGGCCCGGGACCGTGACGGTGCGCCTGGCCGAGGACCGGATGACCGCCTATCTCATCGTCGAGGGTCCCGAACCGGGCGGGGCGCCGGTGACGGTGGAACAAGCCATGGAGAAGCTTCGGGAGGCCGGGGTCTGCTTCGGCCTCGACCCCGCCGCGGTGGAGCGGGCGGTGGCGGCCCAGGGGGAGCGGCCGATCACCGCGGTGGTGGCCCGGGGCAAGCCCCCGGTGCACGGCACCGACGGCCGGCTCGAGCTGCACCCGGAACTCCTCCGGGTGAGCGGCCGCCCCCGGGTCAACCCCGACGGCAGCGTCGACCTCTACGACCTGGGCCTGGTCCGGTCCGTGGCGGCCGGCACGGTCCTGCTGACCCGGATCCCGCCCACCCCCGGGACTCCTGGGATCAACGTGCTGGGGCAGGAGGTCCGGCCCCGCCCCGGCCGGGAGCCGGTGGTCCGCCTCGGCAAGGGGGTGGCCTGGACCCCGGACGGGCGGCAGGCGGTGGCCCAGGTCGACGGCCACGCCAGCTGGGTCCGGGAGACCCTCTCGGTCACCCCGGTCTTCACCGTCCGGGAAGACGTAGGCCCCTCCACCGGGAACATCGAGTTCATCGGCTCGGTGGTGGTCCGGGGCAATGTCCTTCCCGGCTTCCAGGTCAAGGCCGGCGGCAGCGTGGAGATCCAGGGAGCGGTGGACTGCGGGGTGGTGGAGGCCGGCGGGGACCTGATGGTCCGGTTCGGGATCCAGGGGGGCGGCAGGGGCCGGGTCCGGGCGGGGGGCAACATCCGGGCCCGGTTCATCGAGAACTGCGAGGTCAGCGCCGGCGGCCACATCTGGGTCCAGGACGGGATCCTCCACAGCCGGGTGGAGGCCGGCGGCCGGGTCGAGGCCTTGGGCCGCCGGGGCACCGTCGCCGGCGGTCGGGTGCTGGCCGGGGAGGCGGTGATCGCCCGGTTCCTGGGGTCCCCCATGGGCACCCCGACGGAGGTGACGGTGGGGGTCCAGCCTCAGACCCGCCGGGAGCTGGAGGCCCTGCGCAGGGAGCTCCAGGAGGTGGAGCAGCAGCTCGGCCGGGCCCTCCAGACCCTGGCCCTGCTCCGGCAGCCCGAGCGGCTGTCGGGCCTCTCCCCGGAGCGGGTCGACGCCCTCCGGCGGCTGGCGGAGGCCCCGGCCTGGCTGACCGCCAAGCGGGATGAGCTCGCGGCCCGGATCCAGGAGCTGGAGGAGGCTTTGTCCGGGGTCCGGCAGGCCTGGGTGGAGGCCCAGACCCTCTGTTACCCCGGGGTGCGGGTGGTCATCGGCGGAGCGGTCTACGTGGCGACGGACAACCTCTCCCGGGTCCGGTTCACCGTGAACGAGGACCGGGAGGTGGTGATTGGCCCCGTGTGAGGGCCCGGTCCGAGAGGGGGAGTGGCAATGGGCGGATTGAGGCCGGTGGACTTCCAGGGAGCGATGGGCCGGAGTCCGGAGACCACCCATCCGGCCCACCGGGAGGCCGGCCCCCAGGCGGCCCAGCACCTGTTTCAGGCAGAATTCCGGCAGGCCGTGGAGCGCCGGCAGCAGGCGGTGTCGGAGGTGCCTCCGGGGGAGCGGAGCCGGGTACAGGGGGAGGGCGGCCGCCGGCGGCGGTCGGGGGCCCAGGGCGATGCCGGGGGCGAGGCCCGGCAGGGGGCGGCGGCCGGGGGGAGCCAGCCGGCGGAGCCTGGGCCGCCTGCCCCCGGGGAGCCGGGGAAAGGGACCCGGTTGGATATCCGGATCTGACGGCCCGGCCCAGGCCCCGGGGTGAGGAGGGACGGAGATGCTGGCGGCGCTCATCTTGCTCCTGGGCACCGGGCTCCTTTTCTACGGCCTCTGGGAGATCCGCCGGTACCTGGACGCGCTGGCGCGGACCGAGCCGGAGCTCAGGGCCGCCGAGGCCCGGCTGGAGGAGCTGCTCGCGGACCTGGATGAGGCGATGGCGGCGGTGGACCGCCGGACCGGGGAGCTGGAGGCCCTCCTGGCCCGGGCCGATGCCTGCCTGGCCGCGCTGCGGCAGGCCTCCGTCGGCCCGGAGCCCAGTCTGCCGCTGAAGGGCACCGGGGCCCCGGGCACCGGGGCCCTGGAGGCCCCTGCCCCGGCTGAGCCCTCCCCGCCGGCGGGCCGCGCCGGTGCCTTCGGCCAGGCTGATCCCTGGCCGACCCTGGGCAGCGTGGAGACCCCTGCCCGGGCGGAATCCGAGGGGTCGGCAGCAGATCCCGGGGCGGACCCAGGGGCCCATACCCAGGCGGAGACCGAGTGGCGGGCAGCGGACCCCGGGGGCCCCTGGACCCTGGCGGACCGGGTGGGGGAGCTCGCGGACCAGGGGCTGGGGGAGGAGGCCATCGCGGCCCGCCTGGGCCTCACCCGGGGGGTGGTCCGGCTGGCCCTCGGACTCCGGGGGCTCCGGGGGGACCGCCGGGCTCCCGGCGGGACGGCCTCCCGCGGGCCGGAGGCGGGTCCGCCGCAGGACCGGGACCGCTCCCCGGACCTCAGGGCGGCCGGGGAGGGGGATGGGCGGTGACCTGGCGGCTCTTCCGGGCGGGGCTGGCCATCGGCCTGGGCATCGGGTTGATCCTCACGGGAATGGCGGTGGCCCTGGTCCAGGGGCTTTCCGGCCGGTGATACCCACCCTGCCGGGGGCATACTGGGAGGGTGGGAGGGGTGGCCCCGTGGCCCAGCGGAGCGGAGGGTTCTGGCGGGGGTTTGCCGCGGGGGCGGCGATGGTGGCCCTGGGGGGCCTGATCCTCGCCCTGGCGGTTTCCAGCCGGGGGGTGACCATCGCAGTGGACGCCCGGGCCCTGGGCGCCCAGGTGGAGGCTGCGGTCCGCCGCGAGGTGGCGGACCAGCTCCCCCGGGTGCTAGAGACGGCCGGGCAGGACCTGCCGGACCTGGTGGCGGCCCGGATCGCCCAGCACCTGACCGCGGGGCCTCTGCCCGTGGGCCCGGTGGAGGTGGACCTGCCCCCCGCCCTCCGGGAGGAACTCCGCCGGCGGCTGACCCTCGCGCTGGCGGAGGCGGGCCGGAGCTACCTGGCGGGGCTCGACCAGGAGGAGGTGGCGGCCCTGGCGGGCCGGGAGGCACGGCGGCTGGTGGAAAGCCAGCTCCTCGCCGGGGGCCGGGGGTATCGGGTGCTGGTCCGGCTCCTGCCCTGGTGGGCCGTCCCGGTGACGGTCCGGGGGCGGTGAGCCGGACCGGCGCTTTACCGGCGCTTTCACCTTTACCTGGACAAGAACGCTGTGGTAAGATAACCGATGGTGCATCACACACGCCGGAGTACGGCCGCGGCGGTGCACCCTGGCAGCAGGGTGTTTCGCGGCCGGATGATGCCGGCGGCGGCCTGCCCGGCCGGGAGGGAAGCGGTCGGGTGGGGATAACCGAGCGGAGGTGAAAGACTTCCCATGTCTGTGATTTCGATGAAGCAGCTCCTCGAGGCCGGCGTCCACTTCGGCCACCAGACCCGGCGCTGGAACCCCAAGATGAAGGAGTACATCTTCACAGAGCGGAACGGCATCTACATTATCGATCTGCAGAAGACCGTCCGCCTGATGGAGGTGGCCTACAACTTCGTCCGGCAGCTGGCGGCCGACGGCGGCAAGATCCTCTTCGTCGGCACCAAGAAGCAGGCCCAGGACGCGGTCCGGGAAGAGGCCGAGCGCTGCGGCATGTTCTACGTCAACCAGCGCTGGCTGGGCGGCATGCTGACCAACTTTGAGACCATCAAGAAGCGGCTGGCCCGGCTGGAAGAGCTGGAGGAGATCGAGAACACCGAGCGCTGGAACACCCTGACCAAGAAGGAGCAGGCCCAGCTCCTCCACGAGCGGGAGCGGCTGCGGAAGTTCCTGGGCGGCATCCGGGGCATGAAGAGCCTCCCCGACGCGGTCTACATCATCGACCCGCGCAAGGAGCGGATCGCGGTGGCGGAGGCCCGGAAGCTGGGGATCCCCATCGTGGCCATCGTGGACACCAACTGCGACCCCGATGAGATCGACTACGTCATCCCCGGCAACGACGACGCCATCCGGGCCGTGAAGCTCATCACCAGCAAGATCGCCGATGCCGTGCTGGAGGGGCGCCAGGGGGTCAGCGTCGCCCCGGCGGAGGAGGCGGAGTCGGCTGCCGAGGACGAGACGCCGGAAGAGGAGCCTGTGAGCGTCGAGGGCGACGAGGAAGAGTACGAGGCCCCGGCCGAGGTTTAGCCTGCATACCCGCGGGGCGGGCAGGGGAAACTCCCCCTGGTCAGGGGCGTCTGCCCGCCCCGCTTTCGCGTGCCAACCAGTCTTGGAAGCTCGTTCCTGCCGGGAACCATTCCTCTGTCGTTGGTCTGTCCGTTAAGGAGGGAGTCGCATGGCTGAGATCACCGCTGCCATGGTCAAGGAACTCCGGGAGAAGACCGGAGCCGGCATGATGGACTGCAAGAAGGCCCTGGAGGAGGCTGGCGGCGACATCAACCGGGCCATCGACATCCTGCGGGAGAAGGGCCTGGCCGCCGCGGCCAAGAAGGCGGCCCGGGTGGCCGCAGAGGGGCTGATCGCCGCCCATGTCTCCGGTGACGGCAAGGTCGGGGCCCTGGTGGAGGTCAACTGCGAGACCGACTTCGTGGCCCGGAACGAGGAGTTCCGCACCTTTGCCCTCACCCTGGCCCGGCAGGTGGCGGAAAAGGCGCCTGCGGACCTGGAGGCGCTGCTGAAGCAGCCCTACGCCGGCGGGGACGGCGTCACCGTCGAGGAGTTCGTCAAGGGCCTGGTGGCCAAGATCGGCGAGAACCAGTCGGTCCGCCGGTTCGTCCGGATGGCCGTGGACGGCGAGGGTGTGGTCCACCACTACATCCACGGCGGCACCGACGCCGGCCGGGTCGGCGTCCTGGTGCAGGTGGCGGGAAGCTCGGCCCCCGCGGTCCACGAGCTGGCCCACGAACTCTGCCTGCAGATCGCTTCCATGCGGCCTCAGTACCTCCGGCGGGAGGAGGTTCCGGAGGAGGTCCTGGAGCACGAGCGGCAGGTGCAGCGGCAGAAGGCCCTGAACGAGGGCAAGCCGGAGAAGATCGTCGACCGGATCGTCCAGGGCCAGATCGAGAAGTTCTTCCGGGAGAACGTGCTCCTGGAGCAGGCCTGGGTGAAGGATGACAAGAAGAAGATCGCCGACCTGGTCAGGGAGTACAGCCAGAAGGTCGGGGCCGAACTCCAGGTGGTGCGCTTTGCCCGATTCGAGGTCGGCGAGGGCATCGAGAAGAAGGCCGACGATTTCGCCGAAGAGGTCAAGCGGATGGCCGGCCAGTAAGCCCGGCCAGGGTCAGCGAAGGGAGAACACCCGTGTGTTCTCCCTTTTCCTCAGCGGTGCTCCCTGCCGGCCGGGGCGGGCCCGGCGCACAGCGGAAAGGGAACGGCTCAACAGACGTAGAATCGAAGTTAGCGGCAGGAGGGGTCCCGGATGCAGGAGCGGCGCTACCGCCGGGTGGTCCTCAAGCTGAGCGGTGAGGCCCTCGCCGGAGACGGCCAGGTGCTGGACCCCCGGATCCTCGACGGCATCGCCCGGCAGATCAAGGAAGTCCGGGAGATGGGGGTCGACGTGGCCATCGTCGTCGGGGGCGGGAACATCTGGCGGGGCCGCATTGGCCAGGAGATGGGGATGGACCAGGCCACCGCCGACTACATGGGCATGCTCGCAACGGTGATCAATGCTCTGGCGCTGCAGGACGCGATCGAGAAGTACGGGGTGGATACCCGGGTCCTGTCCGCCATCGAGATGCGGGCCGTCGCGGAGCCCTTCATCCGCCGCCGGGCGATCCGGCACCTGGAGAAGGGTCGGGTGGTGATCTTCGCCGGCGGCACCGGCAATCCTTACTTCTCTACCGACACCGCCGCAGCGCTCCGGGCCGCCGAGATCGAGGCGGAGGTCATCCTGATGGGCAAGCAAGGGACCGACGGGGTCTACGACGACGACCCCCGGAAGAACCCCGGAGCCCGGAAGTACCGGGAGGTCACCTACCTGGAGGTTCTGAACAAGGGGCTCCAGGTGATGGACGCCACTGCGATCTCCCTGTGCATGGACAACCGGATTCCGATTATTGTTTTTGATATGATGGGACCGGACCATATCGTCAAGGTGGTACGGGGCGAGGAGATCGGCCAGACCTACGTGAGGGGGGAGCCCAATGGTCAGGGAAACCATCCGGCAGGCTGAGGAGAAGATGAAGAAATCCGTCGAGATCTTTCGCCGGGACCTGGCCGGTATCAAGGCGGGCCGGGCGACGCCTGCCCTGCTTGACAAGGTGCAGGTGGAGGCCTACGGCACGGTGATGCCCATCAGCCAGGTGGCCACCATCACCGCGCCGGACGCCCGCACCCTGGTCATCGATCCCTGGGACAAGAGCACCATGAAGGCCATCGAGAAGGCGATCCTGAACTCGGACCTGGGGCTCAACCCCAACAACGACGGGAAGGTCATCCGGCTGATCCTGCCGCCGCTGACGGAGGAGCGGCGGAAAGAACTGGTGAAGATGATCCACAAGCGGGCGGAAGAAGAGCGGGTGGTCATCCGGAACATCCGCCGGGACGCCAACGAGGAGATCCGGAAGGCGGAGAAGGCCAAGGCCATCACCGAGGACGAGTCCAAGCGGGGCCAGGAGGAGATCCAGAAGCTGACCGACAAGTACATCAAGGAAGTCGATCAGATCCTGGCGGCCAAGGAGAAAGAGATCATGGAGGTCTAGCCCCTTGACTTCCGATCAGGCGGCTGCAGCGGCCGGAGCGCTGGTAGGCCTGCCCTGGCCGGAAGCCGAGGAGCTGCTCCGGAGCCTGGGCATTCCCTACCGGACCCTGGTCACCCGCCCGCCCGGGCGGGGCGAGGGGGTGGGGGAGCCGCGGGTGGTGGGGGTCCGCCCCGGCCCGGACGCCCCCTGGCTGGTGATCCTGGCCTACCCGGAGTACCGCTCCGGCAGCATGGAGAGCACCTGAGCCGCGCATCCTGCCCCCGCGGTCCCGCGGGGGCCTTTGAGCAGCGGGGGTGCGGCCGCCGGAACCCCGGTCCGGCCGAATCCCCGCCCGGATCAGGAGGAAAGCACACGTGTCGGAAACCAATTCCCGCTACACCAACGGTTCCCCGGCTGCCCAGGTACCCGCCGGCACTCCCCAGGCACCCGCCGGCGGCCGTTCCGGCCCCCGCCACGTGGCCATCATCATGGACGGCAACGGCCGCTGGGCCACGGAGCGGGGGCTCCCCCGGGTGGCAGGCCACCGGGCCGGTATTGAGGCCATCCGGCGGGTGGTGAAGGCCTGCCCGGAACTCGGTATTGAGATCCTCACCCTCTACGCCTTCTCCACCGAGAACTGGAAGCGGCCCCGGGACGAGGTCAACGCGCTGATGAACCTCCTGGTGGAGTACTGCCGCAAGGAGGTCGACGAGCTGGACCGCAATGGCGTCCGGATCCAGGTCCTGGGCCGGGTGGCCGAGCTGCCGGAACTCCAGCGCCGGGAAGTGGAGCGGGCGGTGGAAAGGACCCGGCACAACCGCCGGCTGATCCTCAACCTCGCGCTCAACTACGGCAGCCACGCGGAACTGGTCGATGCCTTCAAGGCTATCCTGGCCCGGGTCCTGGCCGGGGAGCTGGACCCGTCCCAGATCGACGAGCAGACCATCGCCGCCCACCTCTACACCGCCGGCATGCCGGACCCGGACCTGGTGATCCGGACCGGCGGCGAGTACCGCCTCTCCAACTTCCTGCTCTGGCAGGCTGCCTACGCCGAGCTTTGGGTGACCCCGGTCTACTGGCCGGAGTTCGACCGGTGCCACCTGGAGCAGGCCCTCGCGGAGTATGCCCGGCGGGAGCGGCGCTTCGGCGGCGTGCCCGCCCGGGGGCGGTAGCCCATGTGGCTGCGGGTCCTGACCGCTGCGGTCACCCTCCCCCTCTTCCTCGGTGCCCTCTGGGCCGGGGGACCCGTCTTCACAGGCCTTTCGGCCCTTCTGGCCGGTATCGGTTTCTGGGAGTACAGCCAAATGTGGCGGCGCCAGGGCCGGGCGGTGCCGGCCGGGTTGGGAGCGGCCCTCGCCGCGGCCCTGGTCCTCACCGCCGGCTGGCAGGGGCCGCCGGGGCTGGTGGCCACCCTCACCGCCGCTGCCCTGGCCATCCTGGCCGTCCAGGTCCTGGGGTACCGCCGATACACCGCGGCGGACATGGGGCTCACCCTGGCCGGGGTGGTCTACGTGGGCTGGCTCTTCGCCCACTTTCCCCTCCTCCGGGAGCGCCCCGGCGACCTCCGGCCCCTGCTCTTTGCCTTTCTCATCACCTGGGTCTCGGATACCTCTGCCTACTTCGTCGGCCGGGCCCTGGGCCGGCGGAAGCTCGCCCCAGACCTGAGCCCCGGGAAGACCGTGGCCGGCGCAGCGGGGGGGATGATCCTCGCGGCCCTCGCCGGCGCGCTCGGCGCCTCCTCCCTTCTGGCAGGGGTGGCACCGGTAGACTCCCGGTGGCTGCCGGCCCTGGGAACCGCCCTCGGTGCGGTGGGCGCGGCGGCCGGGCTGGTCGGGGACCTGGCGGAGTCGGCGCTCAAGCGCCACGTGGGGGTGAAGGACTCCGGCCAGCTCCTGCCGGGCCACGGCGGCGTACTGGACCGGTTTGACTCGGCCCTCTTTACGGTGCCGGTGGTCTACTATGCGTTGCTCCTCCTCGGAGGGTGATCCTGTGGCCGGATTGCGTTCCTGGCTGAGGGCGGTTCTGGGGCTGGCACTCTTTCTCCTCGGGAGCTACGCCGTCATCCGGTGGGTACTGCCCCTCATCCTGCCCTTCGTGTTGGCCGCCCTGCTGGCGGAGCTGATCAACCCGGTGGTGGACCGGCTCTCCAGCGGCCGGCGGCTCCGGCTTCCCCGGGGGCTGGCCACCCTGCTGGTCCTCCTGGTCCTGGCCGGGGGGATGGGGTTTGTCACCACCCTGGCGGTGGCCAAGCTGGTGCGGGAGCTCAGGGCCCTGGCGATGCAGCTGCCCTACTACTACGCCCTCGCGATGGACCTGGCCCGATCCCTGGCGGCGGAGATCGGTGCCTACTCCGAGACCCTGCCCAGTTCGGTCACCGACCTGGTCTCCTCCGCCCTTTTCCGGCTCCAGAACCTCCTGGCCGAGAACCTGCCGGAGGTGCTCCATGCTCTGCAAGCCTTTGCGGGCCTGCCCGGGCTGATGATCAACCTCCTCATTGTCGCGGTCGCTACCTTCTTCATCAGCCGGGACCGCCGGCAGATCGGCCGGTTCCTCCTCGGCCTCCTGCCCCCGGGCACCGGCGACAAGGTCCGGCGGGTGAAGGACGAGGTCTGGTCCGCCGCCATGGGGGTCGCCAAGGCCCAGCTCTTCCTCATCTCCCTCACCACCCTCCTGAGCATCCTCGGCCTCAGCCTGATGGGGCTAGAGTACGCGGTGACCATGGGGCTGCTGGTGGGGATCGCGGACCTCCTGCCGGTGGTGGGGCCCGGCGCGATCTACCTGCCCTGGGCGGTCGCCGCGGCCCTGACCGGCAGACCGGCCCTGGGGATGCAGCTGGTGCTCCTCTACGGGCTGCTGGTCGCGATCCGGCAGGTGCTGGAGCCCAAGCTGGTAGGGGATCAGACCGGTCTGCACCCCCTGACCACCCTCTTTGCCATGTACCTGGGCTTCCAGTTCTTCGGCCCCTTTGGGGTCGTCCTGGGCCCCCTGGTGGCGATCCTGCTCAAGGCCATGGTCCAGTCGGGCTTGCTGCCCATCTTCCCCGCAGCGGACGATGAGAGATGAAGGAGTCGATGGCCCTTGCAAGGCGTTGCCATCCTCGGTTCCACCGGTTCCATCGGCACCCAGGCCCTGGAGGTCATCCAGCGCTTCCCGGATCGGTTCCGGGTGGTGGCCCTGGCCGCCGGGCGCCGGGTGGAGGTGCTGGCGGAGCAGGTCCGGCGGTTCCGGCCGGAGTTGGTCGCGGTCGCCGGGCCGGAGGAGGCCCGGCGGCTCCGGGAGCTGCTCGGCAGCGGGCCTGAGCCCGAGATCCTGACCGGCGAGGAAGGGCTGGCGGCGGTGGCCACCGCGCCGGGGGCCGAGGCGGTGCTGACCGCGGTGGTGGGCACGGTGGGGCTTCAGCCTACCCTGGCTGCGATCCAGGCTGGCAAGCGGATCCTCCTGGCCAACAAGGAGACCCTGGTGGCCGCGGGGGAGCTGGTGATGCGGGAGGCGGCCCGGCACCGGGTGCCCATCATCCCGGTGGACTCGGAGCACAGCGCCCTCTTCCAGTGCCTCCAGGGGCATCCCCGGGAGGGGGTGGCCCGGCTGATCCTGACCGCCTCCGGGGGGCCTTTCCGGGGATGGAAGCGGGCGGACCTGGAGCGGGCCACGGTGGAGATGGCCCTCCGCCATCCCCGGTGGCGGATGGGGCCGAAGGTGACCGTTGACTCGGCCACCCTGATGAACAAGGCCCTGGAGATGATCGAGGCCCGGTGGCTCTTCGACATCCCCATCGACCGGATCGGGGTGGTGGTCCACCCCCAGAGCATCGTCCACTCCCTGGTGGAGTTCCAGGACGGGTCGCTCCTGGCCCAGCTCGGGGCGACGGACATGCGGCTGCCGATCCAGTACGCCCTCAGTTACCCGGAGCGGCTCCCGGGCCCCCTGCCCTCCCTGGACTTGGTGGCCCTGGGGAGCCTGACCTTCGAGGCGGTGGATGAGGTCACCTTCCCTTCCTTGAACTACGCGCGGGCGGCGGTTACAATGGGGGGGACCATGCCGGCGGTGCTCAACGCCGCCAACGAGGTGGCCGTCCGCCGCTTCCTGTCCGGTGCCATTCCCCTCACCGGCATCTACCGGATCGTCGAGGGCGTGATGGCGGCCCATACCCCGGTTCCCGAGCCGGACCTGGAGGCGATTCTGGCCGCGGACCGCTGGGCCCGCCAGGTGGCCGAGGCATTTCCCGCCTAGGAAGGTGAGTCACCGTTGACCAGCTGGCTGTGGGCAGTGCCCGTCTTCGGGCTCATTATCCTGGTCCACGAACTGGGCCACTTCCTGGCGGCCAAGCTTGCCGGTGTCCGGATCCACGAGTTTGCCATCGGCTTGGGACCCACCGTGGCGGCGGTGCGCCGGGGGGAGACCCGGTACACCCTGCGGCTGTTCCTGATCCTGGGCGGCTTTGTCCGGTGGGCCGGGGATGAGGGGGACCTCGAGGACCCCCGGGGGTTTACGGCCAAGCCGGTCTGGCAGCGGATGCTGATCATCTTCGCCGGCCCGGCGATGAACTTCATCCTGGCGGTGGCACTGCTGGCGGCGCTTTTCGGGTGGCACGGGCAGCCCGTCACCCTCAGCTACGTGGCCGGGGTGTTGCCCGGCTCCCCCGCCGCGGCGGCGGGGATCGCGGCCGGCGACCGGGTGGTGGCCATTGACGGCCGGCCGATCCGGAGCTTTGTGGAGCTGGCCGAGGCGGTCCGGGAAAGCCACGGCCGGACCCTGGCCTTCACCGTGGAGCGCCAGGGACAGCAGCTGACCATACCGGTCGAACCCCGGCTGGATGCGGACGGCCAGTACCGGGTGGGCATCATGCCGGATCCCGACCGGGTGGAGTACCGGCGGATGGGGTGGGGGGAGGCCCTGGGCCAGGGGGTGTCCGTCACCCTCCACGTGGCCGGCGGGATCCTGCGGGCCGTCGGCGACATGATCACCGGCCGGCAGGCGCCCCAGCTTTCCGGCCCGGTGGGCATCGTTCAGACGGTAGCGGAGGCCAGCCGCCAGGGGCTGGACACCCTGGTGAGCCTCGCTGCGGTCCTTTCCATCAACATCGGCCTCTTCAACCTCTTTCCGATCCCGGCCCTGGACGGCTCCCGGCTGGTCTTCCTCAGCCTGGAGGCCCTCCGGGGACAGCGGCTCAATCCCGAGCGGGAGAACATGGCCCACTTCGTCGGCTTCCTCCTACTCCTCGGGCTGATGGCCGCGCTGACCTACAAGGAACTGATGGCCCTGTTCTGACCGGGCGTGGGTTGCTAGAGGAGAGATACCGCCGTGAAGCGCCGGAAGTCTCGGCCTGTTCGGGTGCGGAACCTCACCATCGGTGGGGACGCACCCATCTCCGTCCAGACCATGACCAAGTGCGACACCCGGGACGTCCAGGAGGTGCTGCGCCAGATCCGGGCCCTGGAGGAGGCCGGGGCGGATCTGGTCCGCCTGGCGGTGCCCAACATGGAGGCCGCGGAGGCCCTGAAGGAGATCCGCAAGGGGACCGACATGCCCCTGGTGGCGGACATCCACTTCGATTACCGGCTGGCCCTGAAGGCCCTGGAGGCCGGGGTTGACAAGCTGCGGCTCAACCCCGGGAACATCGGCGGCCGGGACCGGGTGGCGGTGGTGGTCCGGGAGGCCCGGGCCCGGGGAGTTCCCATCCGGATCGGCGTCAACGCCGGTTCCCTGGAGGAGGAGATCCTGGAGAAGTACGGCTACCCCACCGCGGAGGGGCTGGTGGAGTCCGCCCTCCGGCACGTCGCCATCCTGGAGGACATGGACTTCCGGGATATCGTCATCTCCGTCAAGGCCTCGGACGTCCGGATGATGATCGACGCGTACCGGCTGCTGGCCGAAAAGTGCGACTACCCGCTCCACCTCGGGGTGACCGAGGCCGGGACCCCCTTCACCGGCACCATCAAGTCCGCGGTGGGCATCGGGACGCTGCTGGCCGACGGCATCGGCGACACCATCCGGGTCAGCCTCGCGGGGGACCCGGTGGAGGAGGTCAAGGTCGCCTGGGAGATCCTGAAGAGCCTCAACCTCCGCACCCGGGGGGTGAACATCATCGCCTGCCCCTCCTGCGGCCGGGTCCAGATCGACCTGGTGAAGATCGCCCGGGAGGTGGAGGAGCGGCTCCGGCACATCGACGTGCCGCTGAACGTCGCGGTGATGGGCTGCGTCGTGAACGGCCCCGGGGAGGCCGCGGAGGCAGACGTGGCTCTCTTCGGCGGCAAGGGCGTGGGCATGCTGGTGGTGGACGGCCAGATGGTCCGGAAGATGACCGAGGACGAGATGGTGGACGTCCTGGTGGCCAAGGTGGAGGAGATGGCCGCCGCGCTCAAGGCCTCCGGGGAGGCGGAGCGCCGGGGCTACCAGCGGCGGCACGCTCGGCAGGCTGCCCGCCAGGAGGGGTGAGGCTTGGAGCTTCAGATCCGGCCGAACCCCTGCCCCCAGGAGGAGGGGGCCCACCGGTACCGGCTGCTCCTCACCGCCCCTGAGCCGGTGCGGATCACCGGGGTGACGGGCCGGATCCTGGACCCCGGCGGCCGGGAGGTCTGGCGGCAGGAGTGGGACCCCCGGGAACTCTTCGGCGTCCAGGACCTCGCCCCGGGGGAGACCGCGGTGGCGCCCCGGCTGAGCCTCGGCCGGTTCACCGGCGGCACCGCGGAGTGGGCGGTCCGGGGGGTGACCGCCGGAGGGGATCCCCGGGAGGCGGTGGCCCGGGTGGCCCTTACCCTGCCCCCGGGCACCGGGCGTGTGATCTTTCGCCGGCAGCCGGACCGGGAGGCGGTGGTCGCCCGGCCAGCCGGGGCCGGCGGCGCGCCGGCCCTGATCCTCATCCACGGCTCCGAGTCCCACGCGGCCTCCCTGGCCTGGTTGGCCGGGTGGGCCGCCCGCCGGGGGTACGTCGCGGTCGCCCTCTCCCAGCCGGGGTTCGGCGGTTCGGAGGGAGAGCCCGACTTCGCCGGCCCCGGGACGGTGGCGGCCTTGCAGGAAGGGTACGCCTGGGTTCGGAGCCTGCCGGAGGTGGACCCGGACCGGATCGGCCTCTGGGGGGTCTCCCGGGGGGCGGTGGCCGCGGCCAACCTGGCCACCGCGGGGCTTCTGCCCGGGCTGCGGGCCCTGGTCCTCCAGGCTGGGGCCTACGACCTGTTGGCCCCGGAACTGGAAGGGCTCCGGCAGCGGCTCCTGCCGGAACTGGGCGCGGAACGGGAGGCGGGCCCGGAGGAGGCCCTCCGGCGGCGGTCCGCGCTCTATCGGGCGGAGCGGATCCCCTGCCCGGTGCTGCTGCTGCATGGCGACCGGGACGAGGTGATTCCCGAGAGCCAGTCCCGGCGGCTGGCGGAGCGGCTCCGGGCCCTGGGCAAGCCCTGTACCTACCGATGCTACCCGGGGCGGGGGCACTTCCTTCCGGCCCGGCGGGTCTGGGAGGAGGCGATCTTCCCGTTCCTGGATGAACTCCTGCGCCCTGGCGCAGGGAGCGGCCCCCGGCCCTGATTCCGGGGGCCTTCCCGCTGCCTGCCGGTTCCCGGGCGCCAGGCGGTAGGGAGGTGGGAGGATGGTCGGAAGCCTGCCGGAGAAAGTGGGGGCCGCCCTGGAACGGATGCTGGCCCAGGCCGGGGCCGGGCGGGTGCGGTCCCTCCGGCCGGTCTCCGGCGGCGACATCAGCCAGGCTTACCACGTGGTGGCCGAGGGGGGAGAGTACTTCCTCAAGTACCGGGAGGGAGCGCCCCGGGGCTTTTTCGCCGCGGAGGCCCGGGGGCTCCGGCTGCTGGCCGAAGCCGGGGCGATCCGGGTGCCCCGGGTCTGGGGCTGGGAGGAGGACCCGGCGCTCATCCTCCTGGAGTGGCTGCCGCCTCCGCCCCGGGGAGCGGACCGGGACCGGGCCGCGGCGGCTCTGGGCACGGGGCTGGCCCGGCTGCACCGGGTGCGGGGGCCGGCCTTCGGCCTCGGGGAGGACGGCTTCATCGGCGCCCTGCCCCAGCCCGGCGGCTGGTTCCAGGACTGGCCTTCCTGCTGGCGGCACCGGTTGGCCACCCAAGCCGATCACGCTGCCCGCCGGGGGCGCCTCGCCGGCGAGCGGGCCCGGCGGCTCGAGCGGCTCCTGGGGCGGCTGGAGGAGTGGCTGGAGGAGGACGCGGGGGGCCCCGCCCTTCTCCACGGCGACCTCTGGGGCGGCAACTGGATGGTGGGGCCGGCGGGGGAGCCGGTTCTGATCGACCCGGCGACCTTCTACGGTAGCCGGGAGGTGGACCTGGCGATGACCGAGCTTTTCGGCGGGTTTCCCCCGGCGTTCTATGCCGCCTACCAGGCGGAGTACCCCCTGCCCCCGGGGTACGAGGAGCGCCGGCCCCTGTACCAGCTCTACTACCTGCTGGTCCACCTCGCCCTCTTCGGCGAGGGATACGGGACCGGGGTCGACCGCATTCTCCGGCGGTACGTCGGCTGACCGACCCCGGCACGTTGACAGCCCTGGCCGCGGTCTGCTACATTGTCCCTGATTCTCCAACGCGCTGCGCGGCGAACCCAGGCGAGGACCCAGGCGGGAGCCACGGCGGCACAGGGAGCCAGGTCCGGGACTGAGAGGCCGGCGCCGGCCGTGCCCGCCACCCAGCCTCGCCCCGCCCTCGGGGGCGGCGCCGCTCTCCGCGGGAGCCGGCGGGCCTCCCGGCGGGGCGGCTGACCCGGCCGTTATCCGGGCCTGAGGGGGCTCCCGCCGGGCGGGGGTCAATCAGGGTGGTACCGCGGAAGCAGGCCTTCCGTCCCTGACCGGGACGGAAGGTGTTTTTGTCAGACCGTCAGGGAGGTCATTCAGGGTGGCTGAGGAGAAAGAGGTTGTCAAGGAGATCACGCCCCAGTCCGAGGACTTCTCCCGCTGGTACATCGACGTGGTCCGGAAGGCGGACCTGATGGACTACGCCCCGGTTCGGGGCTGCATCGTCTTCAAGCCTGACGGCTACGAGCTCTGGGAACGGTGCCAGCAGGCCCTCGACCGGCGGTTCAAGGAGACCGGCCACCGGAACGCCTACTTCCCGACCTTGATCCCTGAGAGCTTCTTCGAAAAGGAGAAGGAGCACGTCGAGGGCTTCAACCCGGAACTGCCCTGGGTGACGGAGGCGGGCGGGGAGAAGCTGGAGGAGCGGCTGGCGCTGCGGCCCACCTCCGAGACCATCATCGGCTACATGTACGCCCGGTGGATCCAGTCCTACCGGGACCTGCCGATCCTGATCAACCAGTGGGCCAACGTCTTCCGCTGGGAGAAGCGGACCCTGCCGTTCCTGCGCACCACCGAGTTCCTCTGGCAGGAGGGGCACACCGCCCACGCGACGGAGGAGGAGGCCCGGGAGGAGACCCTCCGGATGCTGGAGGTCTACCGGGACTTCGTCGAGACCGAGCTGGCGATCCCGGTGATTAAGGGGCAGAAGACCCCGTCGGAGAAGTTCGCGGGCGCGGTGGAGACCTACTCCATCGAGGCGATGATGAAGGACGGCAAGGCGGTCCAGGCAGGCACCTCCCACTACATGGGCACCAACTTCGCCCGGAGCTTTGACATCAAGTTCCTGGACCGGGACAACCAGTTGAAGTACGTCCACACCACCTCCTGGGGCGTCTCCACCCGGCTTATCGGCTGCCTGGTCATGGTCCACGGCGACGACCGGGGCCTGGCCCTGCCGCCGAAGGTCGCGCCCACCCAGGTGGTGCTCATCCCCATCGGCCCGGCCAAGGCCCGGGAGGAGGTGCTGGCCCGGGCCCGGGAGCTCTACGCCCGGCTCCGGGAGGCCGGCATCCGGATCCGGCTCGACGACCGGGAGGAGTACACCCCCGGGTGGAAGTTCAACGAGTACGAGATGCGGGGGGTGCCCCTGCGGCTGGAGCTGGGGCCCCGGGACCTGCAGAACCACGCGGTGGTCGCCGCCCGCCGGGACACCGGCGAGAAGCTCACCCTCTCCCAGGACGGCCTGGTGGAGGCGGTGCAGAACCTCCTGGCGGAGATCCAGCAGAACATGTTCAAGAAGGCCCTCCAGTTCCGGGAGGAGCACAGCTACCAGGTCGAGACCCTGGACGAGATGAGCCGGATCCTCGAGGAGAAGACCGGCTTTGTCCTGGCCGGCTGGTGCGGCGACGCCGGCTGCGAGGCGAAGGTGAAGGAGACCACCAAGGCCACCGCCCGGAACATCCCCTTCGATCCCCCCGCCCGGATGTCCCGGTGCCTGGTCTGCGGGCAGCCGGCCCGGCATACGGTATGGTTCGCCCGGGCCTACTGATGCCGGACGCCCCGGGGCGCAGGAAGATCCGCCGGTCCCGGGGAATGAGAAACCGGTGCCTTTTCCGGGCGGCAGGAGACCTCGGCCCGGCCCGGACCCCGGTGTCCGGGCCCCTTGTTCAGGAGGGCGTCGGACGGTGAAGGTGGCCGCGGTGATTCCCGCGTATAACGAAGAGGCCACCGTCGGGGAGATCGTGGCGACGACCCGCCGGGTGGACCTGATCGACGAAGTGGTGGTCGTCTCCGACGGGTCCACCGACCGCACCGCGGAGAGGGCCCGGGCCGCGGGCGCCCGGGTGATCGTCCTCCCGGAGAACCGGGGCAAGGCCGCGGCGATGAGGACCGGTGTGGAGGCGACGGAGGCCGACGTGATCCTCTTCCTCGACGCCGACCTCATCGGCCTCACCCCGGCTCACGTCCGCTCCCTGGTGCTCCCGGTGCTCCGGGGCGAGTGCGAGATGTCCATCGGCCTTTTCGACGAGGGCCGGCTGGCCACCGACCTCGCCCAGGTCCTCGCCCCGTACCTTTCGGGCCAGCGCGCGGTGCGCCGGGAGATCCTGATGCGGATGTTTGCCGAGGAGCCCGCGGCGGACCTCAGCCGCTTCGGCATCGAGGTGGCCCTCACCCGGTTTGTCCGCCGGACCGGCGTCCGGGTCGTCGAGGTGCCCCTGGAGGAGATGACCCACCGGACCAAGGAGGAGAAGATGGGGCTGGTCCGGGGGCTGAGGGCCCGGATCCAGATGTACTGGGAGATTTTGAAGTACGCGCAAAGGGGTCACTGAGAGGTGTGGCCACTCCCTGACCTCAGCCAGTTCATCGGGATTCTCTTTCCCCTGGGCCTTGCGGCCCTCCTGGGCGGGATCATCGGCCTCGAGCGGGAGAGCGCGGGCCGGCCCGCGGGGCTGCGCACCCACGTCCTGGTCGCGGTGGGATCGGCCCTGATCATGCAGATCTCCCTGGACATGCTCCGGTACCGGACGGAGACCTGGAATCCGGATCCGGGCCGGATCGCCGCCCAGATCGTCAGCGGGATCGGCTTTCTGGGGGCCGGCACCATCATGCGGGAGGGGGTGACGGTCCGGGGCCTCACCACCGCGGCCAGCCTCTGGGTGGTGGCCGCGGTGGGGATGGCGGTGGGCAGCGGCCTCTACCTGGAGGCCGCGGCGGCCTCGGTCCTGATCCTCCTCACCCTGACGGTGCTGCGGAAGGTGGAGGAGCGGTTCATCCGCATCGCCGGGGTCCAGACCCTGACGGTGCAGGTGATGGACACCCCCGGCCGGCTGGGGGACCTGGCTTCGGTCATCGCCCGGCACGGGGGGAACATCCGCAGTGTCAGCCTCCGGGGCGGCACCGCCCCGGGTACCGTTGAAATCACCTTTCGCCTGCGGCTCCCCCCCAGGGCGGACGCGGAGGCACTGGTCGCGGAGCTTCTCACCCTGGACGGGGTGCTGCAGGTGACGGAAGAGGAGTAGCCCGGATGTCGCACCCTGAGCTACAGCCCTGGCTTAGCCGGATCGACCGGACCGCGCTGCCTGCCGAGGCAGCCCGGGCCCTGGAGGGCGCCCGGCTGCTGGGGGTGGAGGTCCGGCTTCGTTCGAAGCAGATCGTCATCCGCTTGGAGGTCACGGGTCGGGTTCCCTTGCCCCAGCGGGAGGCCCTGGGCGCGGCCCTGCTCCGGGCCCTGCTCCCCGAGGTGGCCGGCGAGGGCGGCGGGGCCGGGGCGCCGGGGCTGCCCCAGGGGCTGGGGGTGCAGCTCGACCTGCGGCTGAAGGCCCCGCCCTGGGGGGTCCCGGCGGAGAAGCTGGTGGAGGAGGCCTGGCCCGATGTCCGGGCCCAGGCCAAGGCGCTCCTTCCCCGGGTGAACGGCATCCTGGACGATGTCACCCCCCGGTTGGTGGAGAACCGGGTGGAGCTGGAGTTCGCCGCGGACGCCCTCCGGGACGTGGTGGAGAAGGCCGGCGGGGCCCGGATCCTGGAGGAGCTCTTCCGGAAGGAGACCGGGCTGCCGCTCCGGGTGGCCCTTTTGGTGCCGGCTCCGCCGGAAACGCCTGAAAAGCCTGATGCGCCCGCGGAAGGTCCCGACAACCTCTTCGACGACGAGGAGCCCCGGCCGGAGGCGGAGGAGGCCGAGGAGGACCAGGCCCTCAGCCTCTACCAGTCCATCGTCCAGCAGCAGGCGGAGGAGGCGGCCCGGGCCGAGGGTGACCCGGGCGGCGGGGACGGCCGCGGCAAGGGCTTGCCCGAGGGGGTGGTTCGGGGCCGGCGGATCGACCCGGCGGAGCGCCCCCGGCCGCTCCGGGAGCTGACCGAGGAGGAGCCCGGACGGGTGGTGATCGAGGGGGAGGTCTTCTCCCTCGAGACCCGGGAGACCAAGACCGGCAAGGTCCTGGTGAGCTTTGCCGTCACCGACTACACCGATTCCCTGGTCTGCAAGTTCTTCCGGGACCCCCAGAAGGATCCGGAGCTGCCGGCGGAGTTCAAAGAAGGCTGCTACGTCCGGGTCCGGGGCCGGCTGGCCTACGACGGCTTCTCCCGGGACCTCAGCCTCATGGCCGACGACGTCAACCTGGTCCCCCGCCCCCGGCGGATGGACAACGCGCCGGAGAAGCGGGTGGAGCTGCACCTGCACACCACCATGTCCGCGATGGACGCCCTCTGCGACCCCGAAAAGGTGGTCAAGCGGGCGGTGGAGTGGGGGCACAAGGCAGTGGCCATCACCGACCACGGGGTGGTCCAGGCCTTTCCCGCCGCCAGCCACGTGGAGGTGCCCGAGGACTTCCGGGTCATCTACGGCATGGAGGCTTACGTGGTGGACGACGCCACCCCCGTCATCCTCCGGGCGCCCCAGGGCCTTTCCCTCCGGGACGCGGAGTGGGTGGTGGTGGACATCGAGACCACCGGCTTCAACGCCATCGCCGACGACATCATCGAGCTCGGCGCCGTCAAGCTCCGGGGCGGGGAGATCGTCGACCGGTTCCAGTCCTTTGTCCGGCCGACCAAGGCCCTCTCCCGGGAGGTGCAGGAGCTCACCGGGATCACCCCGGAGATGCTCGAGAACGCCCCTGAGCCCGCCGAGGCTCTCCGGGCCTTCTTCGAGTTCTGCGGCGACGGGATCCTGGTAGCCCACAACGCCTCCTTTGACTACGGCTTCCTCCGGTACAACCGGCAGAAGTACCTGGGGGAGGACCTCCTGAACCCGGTGCTGGACACCCTGATGCTGGCCCGGTCGGTGCTGCCGCACCTGAGGCGCTTCGGCCTCGACGTGCTGACCAAGGAGCTGGGGGTGCCCCTTGAGAACCATCACCGGGCGGACGCGGACGCCCGGACTGCGGCCCTCGTCCTGCAGAAGCTCCTTGACCGGGTGGCGCACGAGCACCCGGAGGTCACCCAGGTGGCCCACCTGAACCGGCTGGCGGCCAACATGAACGTGGAGCAGCTGAAGCCCCACCACGTCACCATCCTGGTCCAGCGGCAGGCAGGGGTGAAGAACCTCTACAAGCTGGTCTCCCGGAGCCACCTGGAGTACTTCAACCGGACCCCCCGGGTGCCCCGGACCCTCCTGGAGGAGCACCGGGAGGGGCTCCTCATCGGTTCGGCGTGCCTCCAGGGCGCGCTGGGGCAGGCCCTCCTCCGGGGCGCCTCCGACGAGGAGCTGGACGAGATCGCCGCCTGGTACGACTTCCTGGAGGTGCAGCCCCCCAGCAACTACCGGGCTCTGGTCCAGGCGGGGCAGGTGACCGAGGAGCAGCTCCAGGAGATGGTCCGGCGGGTGATCGCCCTGGGGGAGCGGCTCGGCAAGCCCGTCGTCGCCACCGGCGACGTCCACTTCCTCGACCCCCACGAGGAGATCCTGCGGAGCATCCTCAAGCACGGCATCGGCTGGCGGGAGGCCTATGACGGCCCCTGCTACTTCCGGACCACCGAGGAGATGCTGGCGGAGTTCCGGTTCCTGCCGCCGGAAGTGGCCCGGCAGATCGTCATCGAGAACCCGAACCGGATCGCGGAGCGGATCGAAAAGGTCCAGCCGGTGCCCAACAAGCTCTTCGCCCCGAAGCTGGAGGGGGCGGAGGAGCAGGTCCGGGAGATGACCTGGCGCCGGGCCAAGGAGATCTACGGCGATCCCCTGCCGGAGCTGGTGCAGCAGCGGATCGAGAAGGAACTGAACGCGATCATCGGCAACGGCTACGCGGTGGTCTACTACATCTCCCACCTCCTGGTGAAGAAGTCCCACGAGCTGGGGTATCTGGTCGGGTCCCGGGGGTCGGTGGGCTCCTCCTTCGTAGCCTGGTGCATGGGCATCACCGAGGTGAACGCCCTGCCGCCCCACTACGTCTGCCCCGACTGCCACTACGTGGAGTGGTTTGCCGACGGCTCGGTGGGTTCGGGGTACGACCTGCCGGACAAGCCCTGCCCCCGGTGCGGCCGGGAGCAGCTGATGAAGGAAGGCCAGGACATCCCCTTCGAGACCTTCATGGGCTTCAAGGGGGACAAGGTGCCGGACATCGACCTCAACTTCTCCGGCGAGGTGCAGAGCAAGGTCCAGCAGTACTCCATCGAGCTGCTGGGCGGGCCGAGCCAGGTCTTCAAGGCCGGCACCGTCGGCACCATCGCGGAGAAGACCGCCTACGGCATGGTCCGGACCTGGGCCGAGGAGACCGGCCGGCGCCTCCGGGAGGCGGAGGTGGACCGGCTGGCCCGGGGGCTCACCGGGGTCAAGCGCACCACCGGCCAGCACCCCGGCGGCATGGTGGTGGTGCCGGTGGGGGTCGAGGTGGAGGAGGTCACCCCGGTCCAGTACCCCGCGGACGACAAGGAGTCCGGCTGGCGGACCACCCACTTCGACTACCACAGCTTTGAGAACGCCCTCCTGAAGCTGGACATCCTCGGCCACGACGATCCCACCATGCTCCGGATGCTCCAGGACCTGACCGCGGAGCACCCGGTGCCGGAGCACCTGCGCAAGGGGCTCCGGTTCCTCCCCGATGGCCGGCTGGACGTCACCTCCATCCCGATGAACGACGAGAAGGTCCTGGCCCTCTTCCGGCCCGGGGAAGGGGCCCGGGTCCTGGGCCTCAAGGAGGGGCAGGTGGAGTACGACCTGGGCTCCATCGCCATCCCGGAGATGGGCACCGGGTTTGTCCGCCGGATGCTCTGCGAGACCATGCCCCGGACCTTCTCGGACCTGGTCCGGATCTCGGGCCTCTCCCACGGCACCGACGTCTGGACCAACAACGCCCAGGAGCTGATCCGGAAGGGCATCTGCACCCTGCAGACGGTCATCCCCACCCGGGACGACATCATGCTCCGGCTGATGTACTGGGGCATCGAGCCGGCCATGGCCTTCAAGATCATGGAGTCGGTGCGCAAGGGCAAGGGCCTCACCCCGGAGATGGAGGAGACCATGCGGGCCGCGGGGGTGCCGGACTGGTACATCTGGTCCTGCAAGCAGATCAAGTACATGTTCCCGAAGGCCCACGCGGCGGCCTACGTCCTCTCCGCCCTGCGGATCGCCTGGTTCAAGGTGTACATGCCCACCCTCTTCTACGCGGCCTACTTCACCGTCCGGGCCGCGGGGGCGCTGGATGCGGACCTCCTGGTGAAGGGCGAGGCCGCGGTCCGGGCCTACATGGAGCAGATCAAGCAGAAGGGCAAGGACGCCTCGCCCAAGGAGAAGGAGGCTCTGGTGGAATACGAGGTGGTCCTGGAGGCGCTGCTCCGGGGCATCCGGTTCCTGCCGGTGGACCTGTGGCGGTCCGATGCGGTCCGGTTCACCATCGAAGGGGACAAGACCCTGCGCTGCCCCTTCATCAGCCTCCCCGGCCTGGGGGAGGCCGCGGCCCGGGCCATTGTCCAGGCCCGGGAGGAGGCGCCCTTCCAGTCCGTGGAGGACCTGCGGAACCGGGCCCGGCTGAACAAGACGGTGATGGAACTGCTCCAGGCCCACGGCTGCCTCAAGGACCTGCCGGAGGGCAACCAGCTCAGTTTCGCCCTGTAGGCCGGAAGCTTCGCCCTGCAGCCCGGAAGCTTTTCCCTTCAGTCCGGAACCGGCGGCCGGCCCCGGGCCATGCCGGCCGCCCGGGAAGGGGGTGCGGTGGTGGCCCTGTACCTGGGACGGGGTAGCGAAGAGTACAACGCAGGGGTGGACTACTGTCCGGGGTGCGGCCGGGACCGGCGCCACCTCCTCCGGGTCCGGTCCCTGCGGGTGGAGATCGGCCCCTGGCACTGGCACCTCTGCCGGCGGTACTCTCGGGTCTGCACCGGCTGTGGCCGGGAGGAACGGCTGCCGGAGCCGCCCCTGCAGTGGCCTCTGCCCGGTGAGGAGGAGGCGGCCGCCGAGCCGGGCGCCGGCCCCGCCGGGGAGGTGGGCGGCCCGGCCGGGGCCGGGGAGCCCGGGGTGGGCGGTGCCGGAGGGCCGGAGCCCGGGGAGCCCGTCCGGGGTCCCCGGTACCGGGAGCTGGCCCGGCGAATGGGCTACCTCCTCTCGCCCCTCGGGGTGCGGGAGCGGCAGCGGCTGGTGGAGGAGGCCGCCCCCGGCGCGGGGGGCCTGTTCCTGGAGCACGCGGGACACCTGGCCCGGGAGCTGGTGCGGCAGGCGGTGGCCCTCCGGGAGCCGGAGGTCCGGGACCCCCAGGCCCTGGAGCGGGCTCTGGCGGACCTGCTCTTCGCCTTTGCCTGGGAAGGGTACCTCGCGTACGCCGCGTGGGCCCAGCTCCAGGGGGCAGTACCGGCGGCGGGCCGGCGGGTCCGGGACCTGGCGGAGTTCCGCCGCCGGGTGGCTCCCCGGGCCTACCGCCGGGCCGAATGGGGCCGGGCGGAGGCCCCGCCGGAGCTGGTGGCCTGGTTCTGGGACCGGTCGGCGACGGCCTTCCCCCGGCTTCAGGAGGCCGGCCACCCCTTTGCCCCCCGGCTCCGGCCGGCGCTGGAGAAGGCCGCCCGGGATGCCCTCCACCTGGGGTATGGGGTGGCCGCAGCAGAAGGGCGGTTTGCCCCGGCCCCGGCGCCGGGGGCCGCGCCCGGGGCATCGGCGGCGCCGCACCCGGAGGAACCCCCGTCCCCGGGGCCGGCCGCCCACGGCACCAGCGGGCCCTGACATCGCCCGCGTGTGGCGGCCAAAGCGCCTGGGGTTGTCACCCGACCCCGGGTGGCGTATGATGGGGACAGGCTAAGCCCTTGACAGAGGGAGGTTGCCGTAGGCTTGGAGACCATCCTGGCCGGGGTGGGGCTGGTGGCCCTTACCCTCTGGGTGGGCGGCATGTTTGGCGTCTTCCTCAGCACGCCGGTGCTCTTCCGCCGGCTGGAGAGCCGGGAGCAGGCGGGGGCCATCGCCGGCGAGATCATCGAGCGGGCCCAGCGGCTCGGCGGCCCCACCGGCGCCGTGGCCCTCCTGGCGGCGGCCCTCCGGTTCGGCGGTGCCGGGCGGTCCGGCCCGGCGCTTACCCTCCGGGCCCTGCCGGTGGCCCTGATCCTGGCCGCCATCGCCCTGTCCATGGCCAACCGGATGCTGGTGCAGGAAAGGATGCGGGAGATCAAGGAGGCCATCGGCGGGCCCATCGACGGGTTATCCCGGGAGCATCCCCTGCGGGTCCGATACAACCGGGCCCACGGCCTGTCCATGCTCCTCTTTGCCGCGGCCTTCGCCTTGGCGCTGATCGCGATTCCCATTCTGGCCCTGGGGTAGGAGAAGACGGTGCAGTACCGACTGGTGGCTCTCGACCTGGACGGCACCTTGCTGGATCGCCAGGGGCAGATCCGCCCCGCCAACATGGCCGCCCTGGCCCGGGCGGCCGCCCGGGGGGTGACGGTTGCCATCGTCACCGGCCGCCCGGTGGGTTCGGCCCGGGACCTCGCCCGGCAGCTCAGCCGGGGGATCGGCGCGCCGGTGCCCTTTGCTGCTTGCAACGGTGCGGTGGTCTTCGGTGCCGACGGCCGCCGCATCGCCGCCCGGCCGATCGCCAGTGGGGTTCTGGCCCAGGCTCTGGCGCTTCTGGAAGCAGAAGGGGCCCTGGTGGAGTGTTACGGGCTGGAACACGTCTTCATCGACCGGCTCCGCCAGCACCTCAGCCGGTGGTGGGATCCCGGGCGCCCGCCCCTGGCCAGGGCGGCGGGCGCCCTCCGGACCGCCTGGTATATGATCCGGACCAACCGGGTGCGGGTGGTGCGGAGCCTGCCCCAGTGGGCCCGGCAAGCCCGGGAGCCGGTGTGCAAGATCTTCGTCGTCGATCTGGATGAGGAGAGCAGCCGCCGGCTGGCGGACCGGCTGGCCGCGGCCCTGCCGACGCTGCACATCACCAGTTCCGGCCCTGACAACCTGGAGGTGGGCGCCCCCCAGGCCCACAAGGGCTGGGGGCTGCGGATGCTGGCGGAGTCCCTCCGGATTCCCCGGGAAGCGATCCTCGCCATCGGCGACGGCCTGAACGACCTGGAGATGCTGGAGTACGCCGGCCTGGGGGTGGCCATGGGCAACGGGGCGCCGGAGGTCCGGGCACGGGCCGACTGGGTGGCGCCAGGGGTCGAGGAGGACGGGGTGGCCCGGGCAGTGGAGCGGTGGATCCTGAAGGAGGCGTGACCGGTGCTGCGGCTGTGGAAGGCGCTGGAGATCCTGGGGCTCTCCCTCTGGCTGGGCGGTATGTTCGGCTTCGGAGCCATCACCGCTCCGGTCCTTTTCTCCACCCCGGGCCTCTCCCAGACCCTGGCGGGGACCGTGGCGGGGAAGGCGATTTCCCGGGTGGACCTCCTGGGCATCGGACTGGGCGTGGTGATCCTCGTTGCGCTGGTGATGGCCGGCCGCCAGCGGCCGGCCCGGCTGTGGCGGCTGGCCCCGGTGCTGGTGATGATCGGCCTGGCCGCCGCGAACCTGACCTATGTCCGGGGGCGGATGGCCGCCATCCGGGATCAGATCGGCCGGCCCCTGGAAGAGGTGGCGGTCACGGACCCCCTGCGGGCCGAGTACGACCGGTGGCACCGGATCTCGGCCAACCTCTGGCTGGCCAACGCCGCGGTGGGCACCGCCACCCTCCTCTGGGCCAGCCTGGAGAACGGGGGCACCGGGGGCGGCCGGGGGGAGCCGCTGGTCCTCCGGCCCCGGATCCGGTGAGGGGACGAACCTGTTGGCCATGAACGGCTCCGGCGACGGCTCCCCGGAGCACGCCGGGAAAGGAGCGGGGGAAGTGGACTGGGATCGGGAGATCCTCGGGATCCTGCGGAGCCACGGCGCGGGCCTGGCCGCGGATCACCTGCCCTGGGAGCCGCTGGTGGCCCGGTACCGGGCGGAGCCGGCGTCGGGCCGGCAGGCGATGGCGGAGCGGCTCCTGGCCATGATCGACCTGGATTACCGCAACCCCCACGCGGAGCAGGCCGCACTGGAGGAAGGGATCCCCGCTCTGCCCGGCGGGATGCAGCCGGAGGACCTCCTCTGCCTGGAGGCCGCCGCCTTCGCCGCGGTGGCCCTGGGCCTGCCCGGCGCCCGGGAGCGGCTCCAGGCCCTGCTCCGGGAGCCTCGCTTCCACGGGGTCTATCCCCACCTGCGGCGGCTCCACCTGGAATTGCCGGAACTGCTCCGATCCCCCGGGGCTGGCGGCGCAAAGTGACCTTGCCAACCAGCGGCAGCCGTGTTATCCTATACGAAGGTACAAAGCCGTGTCACGGTTCGCCGCACTGGGCCATATCTAGGTAGGAGACGGAGATGCCGCGGCCGGTTCCAGAGGCCGGAGCGCTGCTGGAGAGGACGGCGCCCGGCCCGGCCGGGTCACCTGACGACCGATCTGCAGGGAGTGGGTCACACGCCCACTCTTTTCAGTGTCCTGGGCAAGGTATCCGGAGCGGCTCAAGGTGCCCTCGGCGCGGGGCGGGGAAAGGATGGGAAGAGAGGGTTTGTCCAGTCGCATCGTTACCTTGGTGGAGGACCTGGCTCGCCCCATCGTGGAGGCCATGGGCCTGGAGTTGGTGGAAGTGGAATGGGTCCGGGAAGGGGGGCGGCGGTTCCTCCGGTTGTACATCGACCGGGAGGGCGGCGTCACCCTCGACGACTGCGAGGCCGTCAGCCGCTCCGTGGAGGCGGAGCTGGACCGGCTCGATCCGATTCCGGGCAGCTACTACCTGGAGGTTTCCTCGCCGGGGCTGGAGCGACCGCTTAAGCGGGATGCGGACTTTACCCGGTTTGCCGGCCGAACGGTGCGGGTGACCACCTACGCCCCGGTGGAGGGGCGGAAGGAGTTTGTGGGAGAACTCCTCGGGCTGGTGGAAGGCCAGGTCCGGCTGCGGCTGCCTGCGTCCCGCCAGGAGCCGGAGCGGGAGATCGCCATCCCCAGGGACCAGGTGGCCAAAGCTCACCTGTACGTGGAGTTCTGACCCGGTCTCCGGGTTTGGGAGGGTCTGCATCCATGAATGCGGAATTGCTCCGCGCGCTGGAAGATCTTGAACGGGAGCGGGGCATCGGCAAGGAGATTCTGCTTCAGGCCATCGAGGCGGCACTGGTCTCTGCCTATCGCCGGAACTTCGGCGGCCAAAACGTGCGGGTCCTCGTGGACCGGGAGACCGGCGACATCAAGGTCTATTCCCAGAAAACGGTCGTCGAGAAGGTCCAGGACCCCCGGTTGGAGATCAGCCTGGAAGAGGCCCGGCTCAGCAACCCGACGATCCAGCTGGGCGACATCTTTGAGGTGGAGGTCCAGCATCGGGAGTTCGGCCGGATCGCGGCCCAGACCGCCAAGCAGGTGGTGGTGCAGCGGATCCGGGAGGCCGAACGGGGGGTCATGTACGAGGAGTTCTCCAGCCGGGAAGGGGAGCTGATCAGCGCACAGGTGAGCCGGCAGGACCGGGCCACCCGCACCATCTACCTGGACGTGGGCAAGGGTGTGGAGGCGATCCTGCCGCCCCAGGAGCAGATCCCCGGCGAGGTGCTGGTGGAAGGGCAGCGGATCCGGGCCTACGTGGTGGAGGTCCGCCGCACCCCCAAGGGCCCCCAGGTCACCTGCTCCCGGACCCACCCGGGGCTGCTGCGCCGGCTCTTTGAGCTGGAGGTGCCGGAGATCCACGACGGGGTGGTGGAGCTGAAGGCCATCGCCCGGGAAGCCGGTTCCCGGTCCAAGGCTGCGGTCTACTCCCGGGATGAGAACGTGGACCCGGTGGGCGCTTGCGTCGGCCCCAAGGGCCTCCGGGTGGAGAACATCGTCAAGGAACTCCAGGGCGAGAAGATCGACATCGTCCGGTGGGATCCCGACCCGGCGGTCTTCGTGGCCAACGCGCTCTCCCCGGCCAAGGTCCTCCGGGTCGATATCGAAGAGAACGGCCGGGTGGCCCGGGTGGTGGTGCCAGACCACCAGCTCTCCCTGGCCATCGGCCGGGAGGGGCAGAACGCCCGGCTGGCCGCCAAGCTGACCGGGTGGAAGATCGACATCAAGAGCGAATCCCAGGCCCGGGCCCTGGAGGAAGGGGCCGGCGCCATCGGATAACCGCGCCGGGGCTGCCGGGGCGACCAGGAGGTGATGGCGGTGGCGAAGACCAAGAAAGTCCCCCTGCGCCGCTGCGTGGGGTGCCAGGAGATGAGACCGAAGAAGGAACTCCTGCGGGTGGTCCGGACGCCGGAGGGTGAGATCCTGGTGGACCCCACCGGCAAGAAGTCAGGCCGGGGTGCTTACATCTGCCGCAGTCCGGAGTGCCTGCAGGCGGCAATTAAGGGAAAGCGCCTGGAGCGGGACCTCGGCCACCCCATCCCCGAGGCGGTCCTGGAGCAGCTGAAGGTAACCGTACAGACAGCCGTGCAGCCGTGACGGCGGCATCCGGTCCGCCGGCCGCTCCGGTCGGCCACAGGTGGGGTGAATCGGTCGTTGCTCCCCCAGGGGGTTGGTTTTCTGTTAGGTCTGTGTCGCCGGGCCGGCCGGCTCGCCGCCGGCCACTGGGCGGTGGAGTCGGCCCTGCGCCGAGGCGCGGCCCGGCTGGTGATCGTGGCGGAAGATGCCGGGGCCTCGGCCCTCCGGCGACACCAGTCGCTCGCCCGGGACCGCGGGATCCCGGTCTACCGGGTTGGCAACCGTGAGGAACTGGGCAGGGCGGTTGGCCTGGAGCCGAAGGCTGTGCTGGCGGTGACCGACGGCGAACTGGCCCGGAAGGTGCGAGAAGCCCTGGACCGGGCAGCCGTCAAACCGCTGGAGATGGCAGCCCAGGCCGGTACCCGCCGGGAACGGGGGGATTCCCGCGGCAGCGAAGGGTGACGCGGCCTCAGGGTCTCTAAGTCCTTCGGGCGAGCCTGCCCGTACGAAACTCTAATTTCTGGATGTGATTGCCCGAGATGAGTGCCAAGGACCAGAAGGCTACGGATGAGGTCAAGAACCAGGCCAAAAGCGAGGAGTCCAAGGGAACGGGCCGGACCGCGAAGCGGGAGGAGAACCGCCCCCCGGTGCGGGAGGCCAACGCGCCCCGGGCCTCGCTCCTGGATGTGTACTTCGGTGAGGGTGCCCAGAAGGACGCGGAGGGTACTGCCACCCGGCAGCCCTCCCGGGCCGAACGCCGGCGCGGGCTCCAGGAGCGGCCGGCTGCGGAGATCAACACCGCGGCCCTGAGGGCAGCCCGGCAGCAGCAGCCTGCTGCCGAGGTGGTCCGCCCGGCCGCGGAGGTCCGCCCTGCCGCCCAGCGCCCGCAGCCGACCCAGCCGCCGGCCCAGGCGGGCAAGGGAGCCCAGCCGCAGCAGCCGGCCCCGGCAGCCAAGGCCGCGCCGCAGCAGCCTGAGAAGGCGGCTCCGGCGGCCAAGGCCGGGCAGCAGCCTGCCGCCCAGGCGGAGAAGGCCCAGGCCAAGCAGCCGGCGGCGCAGCCTGCCGCGACCCAGGCGCAGGCCGGGGCGGCTCCGGCCCAGCCCGCTCAGGAGACCCCCAAGCCGCCGCCGCTGAAGACCTTCGTGCCCCGGGCGGTGGCCCCCGCGCCGCCGCCGCCCCAGCGGATCGAGAAGGCTCCCGAGCCGGCGAAGCCGGCGGCAGCGGCTCGTCCCGCCGCGGATGGGGCTCGGGGCGACCGGAGCCAGGGGCAGCGGCCTGCCGCCGCGGCGGCTGGCGCGCCAGCCCGGGGGGACCGGGGCCCGCGGCCCCAGGGCGGTGGCCGGCCTGGCGGGCGGCCCGGTGGCCGGCCGCGGCCTTTGGCCATCCCGAAGGTCGACCCCAAGATCGCAGAGCAGAAGCCGGAGTCCAAGCGGCCTGGCCAGACCAAGGTGGTCAAGGAGAAGCCGGTCATCGACGATGAGCTGGACCGGCGGGATCGTCCGCCAGAGGAGAAGCTGTTTGGCCGGCGGCCGCCGTCGAAGGCCGCGACGGTGGAGCGGCGGGCGGTTAAGCAAGAGATCACCATCGAAGGGCCGATTACCGTTAAGGAACTGGCCCATGAGATGGGCATCACCGCGGCCGAGGTGATCAAGAAGCTCCTGAACCTCGGCATGCTGGTGACCATCAACCAGGAGCTGGACGTCGAGACCGCGCAGATCGTCGGCGCGGAGTTCGGCGTCACCGTCAAGGTGAAAGAGGTCGAGCCGGAGGTCGACTGGGACCAGATCGAGGATCCCAACGAGCCGGATGAGCTCAAGAAGCCCCGGCCGCCGGTGGTCGTCGTCATGGGCCACGTCGACCACGGCAAGACCACCCTCCTGGACGCGATCCGCCAGACCCGGGTGGCCCAGGGTGAGGCCGGCGGCATCACCCAGCACATCGGCGCCTACCAGGTGGACGTTGGCGGCAAGAAGATCACCTTCCTGGACACCCCCGGCCACGAGGCCTTCACCGCGATGCGGGCCCGGGGTGCCAAGGTGACGGACATCGCCGTCCTGGTGGTCGCCGCTGACGACGGCGTGATGCCCCAGACCGTCGAGGCGATCAACCACGCCAAGGCCGCGAACGTCCCCATCATCGTGGCCATCAACAAGATCGACAAGCCCGAGGCCAATCCGGATCGGGTCAAGGCGGAGCTGACCGAGCACGGCCTGGTGGTGGAGGAGTGGGGCGGCGACGTCATCGCCGTGCCCGTCTCCGCCAAGGAGAAGACCAACCTGGACCTCTTGCTGGAGAACATCCTCCTGGTGGCCGAGCTTCAGGACCTGAAGGCCAACCCGGACAAGGAGGCCCGGGGCACCATCCTCGAGGCCGAGCTGGACCGGGGCATGGGTCCCGTGGGCACGGTCCTGGTCCAGGCCGGTACCCTCAAGGTGGGTGACGCCTTCGTCTGCGGCGCCACCTGGGGCAAGGTCCGGGCGATGTTCGACGACCGGGGCCGGAAGGTGAAGAAGGCCGGGCCGTCGACCCCGGTGCGGGTGGTCGGCTTCGACGCCGTCCCCGAGGCCGGCGATGTCTTCCGGGTGGTGCCGGACGAGAAGCAGGCCCGGAGCATCGCGGAGAAGCGGGCCCTGGCCCGGCGGATGCAGGAGCAGTCCCAGGCTCGGGTCACCCTCGAGGATCTGATGGCCCGGGTGAAGGAAGGCGAGGTTCAGGACCTCAACATCATCATCAAGGCCGACGTGATGGGCTCGGTGGAGGCTCTCCGGGGGGCCCTGGAGAAGCTCTCCAACGAGGAGGTCCGGGTCCGGGTCATCCACGGCGGGGTCGGCGCCATCTCCGAGTCCGACGTGATGCTCGCCACGGCCTCCCGGGCGATCATCATCGGCTTCAACGTGCGCCCGGACGAGCGGGCCGCCCAGGCCGCCCGGCAGCAGAACGTGGAGATCAAGACCTACCGGGTCATCTACGAGGCCGTCGACGACGTCAAGGCCGCCATCCAGGGCATGCTGAAGCCCAAGTTCGAAGAGGTGCTCCTGGGCAAGGCCCGGGTGCAGGCGGTCTTCAAGGTGCCCAAGGTGGGCAACGTCGCCGGCTGCCTGGTGACCGAGGGCAAGGTGCTCCGCAGCGCCAAGGCCCGGCTGGTCCGGGACGGCACCGTGGTCTGGGAAGGCGAGATCGCCTCTCTCAAGCGGTTCAAGGACGACGTCCGGGAGGTTGCCACCGGCCTGGAGTGCGGTGTCGGCCTGGAGGGCTTCAACGACATCAAAGAAGGGGACATCATCGAGGTCTTCACCGTGCAGGAGGTCAAGGCCGGGGCATCCTAACCCCGGCCAGGGGGGCCGGTCCGCCGGGGCCGGCCTTCCCCGTATCCCGGGGGGTGGCGCGCCGTGGTGGTGGCGGTGATCCACTTCGACCTCAGCATTCCCCACGCGACCAGCCTCAAGGAGAAGCGGCGCGTGGTCAGCAGCATCATGGAAAAGGCCCGTTCCCGGTTCGGTGTGGCCGCGGCGGAGGTGGGGAGCCAGGACGCCTGGCAGCGGGCCGAGGTCGGGATGGCCCTGGTCTCCCCGGCCCTCCACCACGCCCGGGAGATGGCCGCCAAGGTGGTGGCTTTCGTGGAAAGCCACTTCGAGGGCGAGGTCTGCCGGGCCGAGGTCGAGATCCTGTGAGGGCAGGGAAAGTCCTGGGGGCGGACCGGCAGCGGGGAGGTGTCGTCCTTGCGGCAGCAGCGTCTGGCCGAACAGATTCGGGACGAAGTGGCCCAGATGTTGCAAGAAGAGGTGAAGGACCCGCGGATCGGCTTCGTCTCCATCGTCAAGGTGGAGCTCTCCTCTGACCTGCGGGTCGCGAAGGTCCACGTCAGCGTCCTGGGCGACCAGGAGGCCAAGGAGAACACCCTGAAGGGTCTGGAGAGCGCTCAGGGGTTTATCCGCCGGGAGCTGGGCCAGCGGCTCCGGCTCCGGTTCATCCCCGAGATCCGGTGGGTGCTGGACGAGGGGATTGAGCACGGTGCCCGGATCGCGGCGCTGCTAAAGGAGATCCGGCAGGGCACCGGTTCGGAAGGCGGGCAGACCGGGGGGCAGGGCGGATGAACCCGCCGCGGCGCATCGGCCTGAAAGAGGCGGCGGCGATGCTGGCAGAGGCGGGGCGGGTCCTGCTCTTTCTACACATCTCGCCGGACGGTGACACCATCGGCTCCAGTCTGGCCCTCTGCCATGCCCTCCGGCGCCTGGGCAAGGAGGCCTGGTGCGTGGGGGTGGACCCGGTGCCCCGGATCTTCCGGTTCCTCCCCGGCTGGGACAGCCTCTTCGTGCCCTGGGCCGAGGTCCAGGGGGAGTGGGACCTGGGGGTCTTCCTGGATTGCGGGGACCGGCACCGGGTGGGCGCGGCGGAGCCGCTCCTCGAACGCTGCCGGGTCACCCTGAACATCGACCACCACGCCAGCAACAGCCTCTTCGGCGACTACAACTGGATCGACCACCAGGCGGCCGCGGTGGGGGAGATGACCTACCGGCTGATCCAGGCTCTGGGGGTCCGCCTCGACCCCGGAATGGCCACCTGCCTCTACACCTCCCTGGTGACCGACACCGGAAGCTTCCGGTATGAGTCCACCACCCCGGAGACCCATCGGATCGCGGCGGAGCTCATCGCCGCCGGGGTACGGCCGTACCAAGTGACCGAGGCGATCTTCGAAAACGAGACCCTCGGCCGGCTCCGGCTTCTCTCCCTCTGCCTGGGTACCCTGCGGCTCCACGCGGGCGGGCGGATCGCCACGATGCAGGTGCCGCTCGCCATGCTGGCGGAGGCGGGAGCGGAGCCGGAGGACGTGGACGGGCTGGTCAACTACGCCCGGTCGGTCCAGGGGGTCGAGGTGGGGATGCTCTTCCGGGAGCTGGAACCCGGCCGGGTCCGGGTCAACCTCCGGTCCCGGGGGCTGGTGGACGTGAGCGAGGTGGCCCGGCGGTTCGGCGGCGGCGGCCACCCCCGGGCCGCGGGCTGCACCCTGGCCGGCACCCTGGCAGAGGCCGAGGCCGCAGTGGTCGCGGCCGCGGCGGCCTGCTTTGCCCCGGACGGGGTCGCCGGGGATCCGGGTCCGGAGCCGCGGGAGGCTGCGGACCCGAATCGGCCGGCCGGGGCCGGGGACGTGGAGCCCGCAGGGGAGGGAGCGGGCTGAGCCCCGGCAGCCCCTGGCCATGGACGGTGTGCTGAACGTCCTCAAGCCCCCGGGGATGACCTCCCACGACGTGGTCGCCTACCTGCGCCGGCTCCTTCGGGAGCGGCGGGTGGGCCACACCGGCACCCTGGACCCCGGGGCCGCCGGGGTGCTGCCCGTCTGCCTCGGCCGGGCCACCCGGCTGGCGGAGTACCTCGCGGAGGCGGGGAAGGCCTACCGGGCGGAGGTCACCTTCGGAATCGCCACCGACACCCTGGATGCCTACGGGACCGAGACCGAGCGCCGGCCGGTACCGGAGCTGCGGGCCGGGGACCTCTTGGCGGTCCTGCCCCGGTTCCAGGGGGAGATTTGGCAGACCCCGCCCATGTACTCCGCGGTGAAGGTCGGGGGTCGGCGGCTCTACGAGCTAGCCCGGGCGGGGCAGGAGGTGGAGCGGGCGCCCCGGCAGGTGACCATCCACCGGCTCAGCCTGGTCGCCTTCCGGCCCGGGGAGTTTCCCGTGGCCCGGCTGGACGTGGTCTGTTCCAAGGGGACGTACATCCGCACCCTGGCCGCGGACCTGGGCGCGGCCCTGGGGGTGCCGGCCCACCTCTCCCACCTGGTCCGGACCGGGTCCGGCCCCTTCACCCTGGAGACGGCGGTCACCCTGGAGGAGCTGGCCGCCCACGGGGCCGAACCGTACCTGGTCCCGCCGGCCCGGGCGCTGGCCCACCTGCCTCGGCTCATCCTCCGGGACCCCCGGGCGGCCCGGGCGGTGGCCCACGGCCGGGCGCCCCGGTTGCCCCGGGGCTGGACGCCGCCGGACCCGGGGCGGCCCTTCGCGGTCCTGGGCCCGGAGGAGGAACTCCTGGCCGTGGCCAGCCTCGGGACCCGGGGGGAGGTTCGGCTCCTCAAGGTGCTGGTCGGGGAGTGACCGAGGGACGGAGGAAGGCCCAATGTTACTGGTCCATACAACGGCTGCGGTGCCGCCGTCCCCCGGCGGCAACTGGGTCGCGATCGGCCACTGGGATGGGGTCCACCGGGGCCACCAGGCGATCATCCGGAATCTGGTGGCCGGCGCCCGGGCGGCAGGGGGTCAGGCGGTGGTGATGGGTTTTCACCCCCACGCGATGGCGGTCCTCCGGCCGACGGAGGCGCCCCGGCAGCTGCAAACGGTGCCGGAGCGGGCGGAAACCCTGGCCGCGCTGGGGGTGGATGTCCACCTGGTCCTGCCTTTCACCCGGGAGCTGGCCAACACCCCGCCGGAGGCCTTTGTCGATGAGGTGCTGATCCGGGGCCTCCGGGCCCGGCACGTGATGGTGGGGTTCAACTTCACCTTCGGCCGGGGCGGCGAGGGGACGGCGGAGACCCTTCGGGAGCTCTGCCGGCGCCACGGGGTGCCCGTCACCGTCTGCCCGCCCCTCCGGTTGGGGGGCGAGACCGTCTCCTCCACCCTGGTCCGGTACCTGCTGGCCGCCGGGGAGGTGGAGCGGGCGGCGGAGCTTCTGGGCCGGCCCTACAGCCTGAGCGGCACGGTGGTCCCCGGGGATCGGCGGGGGCGGCTTCTGGGCTTCCCCACCGCCAACCTGGCCCTGGCGGAAGGCCGGCAGCTCCCCGGGGAGGGGGTCTACGCGGTCCGGGTCCGGGTCCTGCCCCCGGACCGGCACTACCTGCCCCCGCCCGGGTGGCCCGGCGGCGATGCGGAAGGGCCCATCTACGGCGGCATGGCCAACATCGGCCGCCGGCCCACCTTCGCGGGGGAGGAGCTCCGGGTGGAGGTCCATCTCCTGGACTTTTCCGGGGACCTCTACGGCCAGCGGCTGCAGGTGGAGTTCATCGCCCGGCTCCGGCCGGAGCGGGCCTTCCCCGGCCCCGAAGCCCTCCGGGCCCAGCTGGAGGCTGATGCGGCCGCCAGCCGGGCGATCCTGGTGGACTACCTGCCCGGCCGGGTCCGGTGAGGCCGGCCGGGCGCCGTGGGGGAAGGAATCCGGCCTCCGGGGCGTGGGACCAAGCGCAAAGTCCCAGAGAGCAGGGGGGAAAGGCAGTGGAGCGGCTGGACCGGATACTGGCGGAGGCGGGGCTGGGCACCCGCCGGCAGGTGCGCAAGCGGATCCGGGCCGGCCGGGTCCGGGTTGACGGCCGGGTGGTCCGGGACCCGACCCTCGCCGTGGACCCGCTGTCGGTCCGGATCGAGGTGGACGGCGTCCCCGTCCAGATCCGGCAGCACCTGTACCTCTTGCTCCACAAGCCCGCGGGGGTGATCACCGCCACCCGGGACCCCCGGCACCGGACGGTCCTTGACCTGGTCCCGGAGCCCCTGCGCCGGCCGGAGCTGCACCCCGTGGGCCGGCTGGACAAGGACACCGAGGGGCTTCTCCTCCTCACCACCGACGGGAAGCTGACCCACCGGCTCATCGCCCCCCGGTGGCACGTTGAGCGGACCTACTACGCCCGGCTGGACGGCCCGGTGGGGCCCGAGGACGTAGCGGCCTTTGCCGCGGGCCTCGTCCTGGAGGATGGTACGCCGTGCCTGCCGGCGGTCCTCACCCCGGGGCCCGGGCCGGAGGAAGCCCGGGTGACGGTGGTGGAGGGGAAGTACCACCAGGTGCGGCGGATGTTTCGGGTCCGGGGGCGGCAGGTCCTCTACCTCCGGCGGGAGCGGATGGGTCCCCTCACCCTGGACCCCACCCTGCCCCCCGGGGCCATCCGGGAGCTGACCCCGGAGGAGGTGGCGGCGCTGTACGCCGCGGTGGACCTGCCGTTGCCGGCGAGGGTGGCCGCCCAGTTCGCCAGCCAGGGCGCCCCGGTCACCGGCCAAGCCGTCCAGGTCGCCAGCGGAGGCGGCCAGGACGCCGGCCAAGGCGCCGGGGTCGCCGGCGGAGGCGGCTCGGACTCCCGCGGCAGCCTCCAGGGCTCCCGCGAAGGATAGGGGGACTGGGCCGTTTACAGCCCGACGGGCTTGTGGTACACTTTTCTCCGGCATGCCCGGGGAAGGGCTGCTGCCCTGTGAACCTTCACCTCGGCCCGGTCGCGGACTCCGGCGACGGGCTGGGACGAAGGCGATGGGCTACTTTCAGGAGGAGGTTACCCCGATGGCGCTCACTCCGGAACTGAAACAGTCGATCATCGCCCAGCACCGGCGGCACGAGACCGACACCGGCTCGCCGGAGGTCCAGATCGCGATCCTGACCGAGCGGATCAACCAGCTGACCGAGCACCTGCAGGCCCATCCCAAGGACCACCACAGCCGGCGGGGTCTGTTCAAGATGATCGGTCGCCGGCGGCGGCTCTTGGAGTACCTGAAGCGGATCGACCGGGAGCGGTACAACGCGCTGATTGAGAAGCTCGGGATCCGCAGGTAGCACACGAGAGGGACCAGGGAACCCTGGTTCCTCTTCTTCTTGCCCCCTGCCTTGCAGCGGATCCCTGCTGCCGCGTTTTCCTCCGCAAAGGGGGGTGTAACTCCCTTCCGGGCGGAGGAAACAATATCCCGCGTGTGGAAGAAATCAGGGTTAGCAAAGAGGACCTATCGGGCAGCCACGTAGGGCGTGGCGCAGGAGGAGGAACAGAGTGGAACCCAAACAATTCCGCATGACGCTGGGGGGCCGGGAACTGATCCTCGAGACCGGGAAGCTGGCCAAGCAGGCCAACGGGGCCGTGCGGGTCCAGTACGGCGACACCGTGGTGCTGGTCACGGCCACCTGCTCGGCGACGCCCCGGGAAGGTATCGACTTCTTCCCCCTCGTTGTGGACTACGAGGAGCGGCTCTATGCGGTGGGCAAGATCCCGGGCAACTGGTTCCGCCGGGAGGGTAAGCCCACCACCAAGGCGATCCTCAACGCCCGGCTGACGGACCGGCCCATCCGTCCCCTCTTCCCCGAGGGCTTCCGGAACGACGTGCAGGTGGTGGCCACGGTCCTCTCCGTCGACCCCGACTGCGCGCCGGAACTCTGCTCCATTATCGGGGCCTCCGCGGCCCTGCACATCTCCGACATCCCGTGGAACGGCCCCATCGGCGCCTGCATCGTGGGCCGGGTGGACGGCCAGTTTGTCATCAACCCCACCGCCGAGCAGGCCGAGCGGAGCGACATGCACCTGGTGGTGGCGGCCACCGATAAGGCCGTGCTGATGGTGGAGGCCGGGGCCAAGGAGGTTCCGGAGGAGATCATCCTCGACGGGATCTTCTTCGGCTTCGACGTCTGCCGCGAGGTTGTGAAGCTCATCGAGCAGATGCGGGCAGAGGTGGGCAAGCCCAAGCGGGAGTTCCCCCTCTTCCTGCCCAGCCCGGAGCTCGAGCAGGCGGTGCGGGAGCTGGCCACCGAGCCCATCCGCCAGGCCCTGATGGAGAACCCGGACAAGCAGGCCCGGGAAGAGGCCCTGGCCAAGGTCGGGGAGGAGGTCCAGGCGGTCCTGGCCGACCAGTTCCCCGACGAGGCCAAGAACATCGCGGTGGTGCTGAAGAACATCCTCAAGGAGCAGGTCCGGGAGGCGATTCTCAAGCACCGGATCCGGCCCGACGGGCGGCGGCCTGAGGAGATCCGGCCGCTCCACATCGAGGTAGGGGTGCTGCCCCGGACCCACGGCAGCGGCCTCTTCCAGCGGGGCCAGACCCAGGTGCTCTCGGTCTGCACCCTGGGGACCGTCTCCGATGTGCTGCGGCTCGATGATCTGACGCTGGAAGAGTTCCGGCGGTACATGCACCACTACAACTTCCCGCCTTACTCCGTGGGCGAGGTCCGGCCGATGCGGGGGCCCGGCCGCCGGGAGATCGGCCACGGGGCCCTGGCGGAGCGGGCCTTGGAGCCGGTGTTGCCCTCGGAGGATGAGTTCCCCTACACCATCCGGGTCGTCTCCGAGGTCCTGGAGTCCAACGGCTCCACCTCCATGGCCTCCACCTGCGGTTCGACCCTGGCGCTGATGGACGCCGGTGTGCCCATCAAGCGGCCGGTGGCCGGCATCGCCATGGGCCTGGTGGAGGGGCCTGACGGCCAGTACGAGGTGCTGACGGACATCCAGGGGATCGAGGACGCCCTGGGGGACATGGACTTCAAGGTCGCAGGCACCCGGCTGGGCATCACCGCCCTGCAGATGGACATGAAGATCTCCGGTACCACCCGGGAGGTCTTCGAGAAGGCCCTGGCCCAGGCCCGGCAGGCCCGGCTCTACATCCTGGATGAGATGGAGAAGGTGATCCCGGAGCCCCGGAAGGAGCTCTCCCCGTGGGCGCCCCGGATCATCACCATGAAGATCAACCCGGAGAAGATCCGGGACGTCATCGGCCCCGGCGGCAAGATGATCCACAAGATCATCCAGGAGTGCTCCGTGGGCGACCGGAAGATCGAGATCGACATCGAGGACGACGGCACGGTCCACATCGCCTCGGTGAACCAGGAGGCCGGTGAGAAGGCCCGGCGGATGATCGAGATGCTGGTCAAGGACCCCGAGCCGGGCAGCATCTACACCGGCAAGGTCACCCGGCTGATGACCTTCGGCGCCTTTGTCGAGATCCTCCCCGGCAAGGAAGGGCTGATCCACATCAGCGAACTGGCCGAGGAGCGGGTGGCCCGGGTTGAGGACGTGGTCAAGGTCGGGGACGAGGTCACCGTCATGGTGACCGAGATCGACTCCCAGGGCCGGATCAACCTCTCCCGGAAGGCGGTGCTGAAGGCCGAGCGGGAAAAGCGCGGCGAGCTGCCGCCCGGCAAGAAGCAGGAGCCGCCCCGGGGCGCCCCCGCCGGTCCCAGGCCCGGCGCGAGCCGTCCCGGTGGCGGGCCCGGCGGCGGTCACCGGCCCGGCGGGCCCAGGCCGGATAACCGGGCCCGGACCGGCGGCCACGGCGGCTCCCGGCCCGGCCCCCGGCGCTGAGGTGACCGCCGGTGGAGCGGGTACGGATCCGGGTCTACCGCTGCCCAGGCACCGAGGACCTGCCCCTGCCCCGGTACATGACCCCCCAGGCGGCGGGGATGGACCTGCCGGCCGCGGTGACCGAGCCGGTGGTCCTCGCCCCGGGGGATCGGGCCCTGATCCCGACGGGGCTGATCCTGGAGCTGCCCCCGGGGATCGAGGCCCAGGTGCGCCCCCGGAGCGGCCTCGCCCTCCGGCACGGGGTGACCTGCCTGAACAGCCCGGGGACCATCGACGCCGACTACCGGGGAGAGGTCGGGGTCATCCTGGTCAACCTCGGCCGGGAGCCCTTCACCGTTCACCGGGGCGACCGCATCGCCCAGCTGGTCTTCAGCCGGGTGGTGCAGGCAGAACTGGTGCCGACCCTGGAGATCACCCGGACAGAGCGAGGAGCAGGCGGTTTCGGGCACACCGGTGTCCGTTGACCTGCTCCCTCTTTTTTATTTCCCAACGGTTTCGCTATAGTTATGTTAAGCAGGTTGATTGTTGCCCCGGCGAGGGGGTATCTTTTTAATTGGTAAAGTTCTATAGAAGGACTTTCCATCTCTTGTGTGGAATGACTGCCAGAGATGTGGAATGACTGCCAGAGATCGCGAGCGGCGCGGCCGGCGGCCCAGGGAGTCCGCCGGTCCGGCCCGCCGCAGCGGGGGTGACAGGTGGCCTTGGCGGAACAGGTGGTGGTCTTCCGGGTCGGCGAGGGGTTCTACGCCGTACCCATCGGCCAGGTCCGGGAAGTGGTGGCCTGGACCCGGCCCATGCCCCTGCCGGGGAGTCCACCCCACGTGGAAGGTGTCCTCAGCCTCCGGGGCGAGGTAATCCCCGTGGTGGACCTGAGCCGGCGCTTCGGACGGACCCGGTCCGTGCCCGATGCCCAGTCCCGGATCCTGGTGGTGGAGATCGCCGGGCAGGTGGCCGGCGTGGTGGTGGATGCGGTCACGGAGGTCCTCACCCTGGCCGACGGGGCCCTCCAGCCGGTGGCGCCGGCCTTCCGAAATCCCGACGACCCGCTGGTGGTCGGGGTCTTCCACCGCGGGGACGACCTGGTGGTCCTGGTGGACCTGGAGCGGGTGGTCGGGGAAGGCCAGGCGGCGATGGCCCAGAGCCAGGAGACCGGACAAGGGGAGATGTAGAGGTGGCTCAGTCAGTTCCGGTCCACGGTCCGGCCCAGCAGCCGGCCCAGAGCCCTCCGAGGACCCTGGGGGCGGCCCAGGAGGAGGTCCAGCTGGTGGTCTTCCAACTGGGGGATGAGCTCTACGGCGCGGAGATCCAGGCGGTCCGGGAAGTGGTGCGGGCCCAGGAGTACCGGATCACCCCCGTCCCCCGGACCCCGGCGTACCTGCTGGGGGTGACCAACCTCCGGGGCCGGGTGATCCCGGTGATCGACCTGCGCCGGCGCCTGGGCCAGCCCCCGGCCCCCCTGACCGGTGCGAGCCGCATCGCGGTGCTGGAGGGGGAACTCGGCACCGTCGGGATGGTGGTCGACGGGGTCTCGGAGGTGGTGCGGGTGCCGGTGGGCAGCATCGAGCCCCCCTCCCCGGTGATGGTGCGCCGGGACGGGGACTTCGTCCGGGGGGTGGCCCGGATGGGGGAGCGGCTGATCATCCTTTTGGACCTGGGGGCGGTGCTGGCCCGAGAAGACCGCAAGTCCCGGATCGAGGGGGGTCGCCATGCCGCTGGAGTTTGACGCTTCGCCGGAGGATATCCGGGTCTTTCTGGACGAGGCAGAGGAACTGATCCAGATCATGGAAGAGGAGATCCTGCGGCTGGAGCGGGATCCCCAGGATGCCGAGGCGCTGCGGGAACTCTTCCGGGCTGCCCACACCCTGAAGGGATCCTCGGCCACCCTGGGGCACCGGCCCATGGCCGAGGTCACCCATGGGATGGAGAACCTGCTGGACCGGATCCGCAAGGGGCAGCTGGCGGTCAGCACCGGGATCGTCGACGCCCTCTTCGCTTGTCTCGACGTGCTGAAGGCCTTCAAGGATGAGATCGCCACCGGGGAGCCGGCGGGGGTGGACACGGGCCAGGTGCTGGCGGCCCTGGCGGCAGCCGGCGGCCCGGGAGAGGCGACCCCTGCCGGGGGCGGAGCCGGCTCCGGGGCGGGCTCCGGCGCTCCCGCCGCCCCGGCCGGCGACCACCCCGCCCTCCGGGACCTGGACCCGGCCGGCATCGAGCGGCTGCGGGCGGGGATCCGGGAGGGCCGGAGCCCCCTGTGGATCCAGTTGGCCGCCGACCCGACGGCGCCGATGCCCGGGGTGCGGTACTTCCAGGCCCTCCTCGCCCTGGGGGAGCTGGGCGAGGTGGTCCGCTCCTGGCCGACCCAGGAGGAGATCGAACAGGACCGGGTGGGGGAGACCCTCTCGGTGGTCTTCCTCGCCGACCGGCCTCTGGAAGAGGTGCGCGCCGCCCTGGCGGAGGTGCCGGAGGTAAGCCTCGGGGCCCTGGAGCCCCTGGCCCCGGCCCTGGGGGCCGGGGGTGAAGCCCCCGCTCCCGCCGGGACCCGGGAGGCAGCGGGAGCCCCGGCGGCGGCCGGGGAGGTTCCGGCTCACGACGGGTTCGCTCCGGCGGGCGGGCAGGTTTCCGCGCTCCCCGGCGCCGGCCCTGAAGGCCGGGGTGGCGTCCAGTCCGGCGCCCGGGCCCCGGGGGAGGCGGTCCGGGAGGCCGCCGGCGGCCGGTCCCGGCTCAAGGGGTCCCGGACGGTGCGGGTGGACGTGGAGGTGCTGGACCGGCTGATGGACCTGGTGGGGGAGCTGGTCATCGACCGGACCCGGCTGGTTCAGGTGCTGACCCGGCTGGAGGCGGAACGGGAGGGGGATGACCAGCTCCGGGAGCTCCAGGCCGCGGCTGCCCACATCGGCCGGGTCACCGCCGAACTCCAGGAGGAGATCATGCGGGCCCGGATGCTGCCGGTGGAGAACCTCTTCAAGAAGTTCCCCCGGATGGTCCGGGACCTGGCCCAGCAGTTTGGCAAGGAGATCAACTTCGTCATCCGGGGCGAGGAGACGGAACTCGACCGGTCGGTCATCGAGGAGATCGGCGATCCCCTCATGCACCTCCTGCGCAACGCCGTCGACCACGGCATCGAGCACCCGGAGGAGCGGGTCCGGGCTGGCAAGCCCCGGCAGGGCACGGTGCTCCTGGAGGCGGCCCACCAGGAGAACCACATCATCATCACCGTTCGGGACGACGGCCGGGGGATCGACCCGGACAAGATCCGGGCGGCCGCGGTGAAAAAGGGGATCCTCAGCCAGGAGCAGGTGGCCCGCCTCAGCGACGACGAGGCGATCCGGCTGATCTTCTCCCCGGGCTTTTCCACCGCGGAGAAAGTGAGCGAGATCTCCGGCCGGGGGGTCGGCCTCGATGTAGTGCACAAGAACATCGAGAAGCTGAACGGCGCGGTGGAGGTCCGGTCCCAGCCCGGCCAGGGCACCGAGTTCCGGATCAAACTGCCCCTCACCCTGGCCATCATCCGGGCGCTCCTCGTGGAGCACCGGGGCTGCGTCTACGCCGTGCCCCTGAACTCCGTCACCGAGACCCTCCGGTTCAGCCGGTCGGAGGTGCAGACCGTCCGGGGCCGGGACGTGGTGGTCAACCGGGGCGCGGTGGTGCCCCTGATCCGGCTGGAGGAGGTCTTCGGCCTGGAGCCTGGGGATGGGACCGCCGGGGCGGCCGGGGAGATGCCGGCTCGGAAGACCGGGACGGCGTCCCCGGGGGGCGCCGGAGCCCAGGACCGGATTTTCGTGGTGATCGTCAACCTCTTCGGCCGGCAGGCCGGCATCGTGGTGGACGGGCTGCTCGGCGAGGGGGACGTGGTGATCAAGTCCCTGGGCCAGTACATCGGCGAGGTACCCGGCATCGCCGGCGCGACCCTGATGGGGGACGGCTCCGTCGCCCTGATCCTGGACGTCGCGGGGCTGATGGAGCTGGCCGCCGGGCAGCACCGGGCCCGGGAGCGGATCGCCTGACGGGCGGTGGGCCGTGCCATGGAACTGGGCGAGCATCAGTGGCAGGCGCTCCGGCGGATCATCGAGGCCGGCCTCAAAGGGGCTGCGGCCGGCCTCTCCGCCCTGACGGGCGGAGCCATCGACCTGGGGAGCCCCCGGGTGGCGCTGATGCCCCTGGAGGTGGTGCCGGGCATCGCCGGGGGGCCCGGGGCGGTAGTGGTGGCGGTCTACGTCGGGGTCCGGGGGGACCTGCAGGGCCATGTCATGCTGCTCCTGCCAGCGGATGCGGCTCTCCGGTTCGTGGAGATCCTCGCCCAGCAGCCCCCCGGCACCCTCCAGGAGCTTGACCCGATGGCCCGCAGCGCCTTGGCGGAAGCCGGGAACATCTGCGCCGCCCACTTCCTCACCGCGCTGGGGGATGCCACGGGCCTGAACGTGGTGCCGACCGCCCCGGTGGTGGTGGAAGACATGGCCGGTGCGATCCTCCAGACCGTGGTCGCCGACCTTTACCTGGGAGGGGATTGGGCACTGGTGGTGGAGACGGATTTCCAATCGGGCGAAGGCGCCCCCCGGAACGGGGTGAAGGGTCACCTGCTGCTGATGCCCGATCAGGAATCGATGGCCAGACTCGTCGCAGCTCTTGAGGCGATTCCATGAGCGGCCTGCAGTCCATTCGCGTGCACCCCGTTCCCGTGGGGCTCGGCGAGATCCGCACCGGCCGGGACGGTGAGACCCTGGTCTGCTACGGCCTCGGCTCCTGCGTGGGCGTCGGGCTGGTGGACCCGGTGGCCCGGGTGGGGGCGATGGCCCACGTGGTGCTGCCGGATTCCAGCCTCAGCCGGGGCGCCCCGGTGGAAGGCAAGTTCGCCGACACCGCGGTGCCGGCCCTGGTGGCCCAGCTCCTCCGGATGGGAGCCCAGCGGGCCCGGCTTATCGCCAAGATCGCCGGCGGCGCCCGGGTGATCCACCTGCCGGGGGAGAGCCATCTGGACATCGGGGCCCGGAACGTCGAAGCGGTCAAGGAGGCCCTGCGCCGGGCGGGAATCCCCCTGGCGGCGGAGGACACCGGCGGGAGCTACGGCCGGACCGTGCTTTTCTATACGGGGACCGGCCAGATGGTGGTCTCCACCGTGGGCCGGGGCGAACGGATTCTGTAGCAGGGAGACGGTGAGGAGGGACGGGCCTTGCCCAAGATCCTGTTGGTCGACGATGCCGCCTTCATGCGGATGCGGTCGGCAAAGCTCCTGACCGAACACGGCTACGAGGTAGAGGAGGCGGAGAACGGCCAGGAGGCGGTCCTGAAGTACCAGGCCTGCCGGCCGGATCTGGTGCTGATGGACATCACCATGCCGGTGATGGACGGGATCACGGCGACCCGGGAGATCAAGCGGATCGACCCGAACGCCAAGATCGTCATGGTCAGCGCCCTGGGGCAGCAGTCCATGGTGATCGAGGCGATCAAGGCCGGCGCCAAGGACTTTGTGGTCAAGCCCTTTGAGCCCGAGAAGATCCTGGCCACGGTGCGGAAGTTCACTTCCTGAGAAGACCACCGGGGCAGGAGGGGGGTGCGGAAGACCCCTTGGAACGACGGGAGCCGCCGGACAGCCGGCCTGTCCGGGTACTGGTCATCGATGACTCGGCGTTCATGCGCAAGGTCCTGACGGAGCTGCTCTCTTCCGACCCGGGGATCGCGGTGGTCGGTACGGCCCGGGACGGGGTCGACGGGGTGCAGAAGGCGCTCCAGCTCCGGCCGGACGTCATCACCCTCGACGTCGAGATGCCCCGGCTGGACGGGTACGGCACCCTGAAAGAGCTGATGGAGAAGTGCCCCACCCCGGTGGTGATGGTCTCCAGCCATACCCGCGCCGGGGCGGAGGCCACCATCCGGGCCCTGGCCCTGGGGGCGGTGGATGTGGTGGCCAAGCCGTCGGGGCCCATCTCCCTGGACATGCACAAGGTCCGGGACGAACTGGTGCGGAAGGTGCGCGCGGCCGCCGGCGCTGCCGTCCGGCCCCGGCGGGTGCTGGCCGAGCTGCCGCCCCTCGAGGGCCGCCGGATCCGCGCCCCGGGGGTCCGGCCCCAGGGGGAGGCGGGGGTCGCCAGCCGGCTGGTGGTCATCGGCTGCTCCACCGGCGGCCCCGGGGCCCTGCACCAGGTCTTGCCCCGGCTGCCGGCGGACCTGCCGGTGGGGATCCTGGTGGTCCAGCACATGCCCCCGGGCTTCACCCGCTCCCTGGCCGAGCGGCTGAACGAGATCTCGGCCATCGCGGTCAAGGAGGCGGAGGAGGGGGACCCGATCCTCCCTGGCCAGGCCCTGGTGGCCCCCGGCGGGTATCACATGCTGGTGGGTCCCGGCGGCCGGGTCCGGCTGGACCAGAGCCCGCCGGTCCACGGGGTCCGGCCGGCGGTGGACCCGACCCTGGAGTCCGCGGTGCGGGAGTACGGCGGCCGGGTCCTGGCGGCCATCCTCACCGGCATGGGGTACGACGGCGCCCGGGGCGCCCTGGCGGTGAAGAAAGCCGGCGGCCTCTGTGTGGCGGAGGACGCCTCGACCTGCGTGGTCTACGGGATGCCCCGGGCGGTGGTGACCATGGGGCTGGCCGATGCGGTGCTGCCCATCCACGAGGTGGCTGCCGCCATCGTCCGGTACGCCCGGGGCGAGGCCATCGCCCGGGAAGGGGTGAGGCCCTCGTGAACCTCCCCGGCTATCCGGTCTTCCGGCGCACGGTCCTGGAACTGACGGGCATCGACTTGGACCTGTACAAGGGCACGCAGCTCGAGCGGCGGCTCCAGGCCCTGCTCCGGCGGGTCGGCGTGCCCGACCTGGTCCGGTACAGCCGGATGCTCCGGGAAGAGAGCCGGCGGGTGCAGGAATTCCGGGATTTTCTTACCATCAACGTCACGGAATTCTTCCGGAACCCGGACAAGTTCCGGGAGCTGAAAGAGAGCATCCTCCCCGACCTCCTGGCCCGGTCGCCCCGGGTGCGGATCTGGAGCGCCGGCTGCTCCACCGGGGCGGAGCCTTACTCGGTGGCCATCATCCTCGATGAACTGGGGGCGGCCAGCCGGGCGGAGATCCTGGCGACGGACATCGACGAGCGGGCCCTGGCCCAGGCCCGGCTCGGGGTCTATTCGGAGCGGGAGATGAAAGAGGTGGACCCGGAACGGCGCCGGCGGTACTTCGTGCCCACCGGCGACGGGTGGCAGGTGATCCCGGCCATCCGCCGGCGGGTCCGCTTCTGGGCCATGAACCTGCTGGCCGATCCCTTCCCCGAAGGGTGCGACCTCATCCTGTGCCGCAACGTGGTGATCTATTTCTCGGAAGAGGCCAAGGACCAGCTCTACCGCCGGTTTCGCGCCGCCCTGAAGCCGGGGGGCGTGCTCTTCGTCGGCGGAACCGAGAGTCTCCTGCGGGCGCGGGAGCTGGGCTTTGCCCCCATCGCCCCCTTCTTCTACCGGGCGATACCGGGTGAGCCGGCAGGGGCTGGGGTGGGAGCAGGGAGCACGAAAGGCAGGTAGCAGGCGGATGAAGGCGGAGTTTGTCAATCCCTTCGTCTCGGCGGCCTACCGGGTTCTGCAGACCGAGACCCGGACCGAGGTGACCAAGGGCCAGGTCACCCTGGAGGATTCCCCCCTGGTCTCGGACGAGGTGACGGTCCTCATCGGCGTGGTGGGCCGGGCCCAGGGGCTGGTCCTGTACGGGATGTCGGAGCGGACCGCCAAGGGAATCGTCGGTGCCATGACCGGCGAGGCGATCCCGGTCTTCGACGCCATGGCGGAGAGCGCCATCGCGGAGTTGGGCAACGTGATCACCGGGCTGGCCAGCGGCGACCTGGAGCGGGCCGGCTACCCCTGCAAGATCGCCCCGCCCTCGGTGGTGGTGGGGAAGGGCACCAGCATCTCCACCCTGAACATTAAGCGGCTGGTGATCCCGCTCTACACCAAGTTCGGCGAACTCCAGGTGCACGTCGCTCTCCGGGAGACGTACTGACGCCGGGCCGCCTGCCGGGGTGACGGCCCCCTGGCGCGGAATCTGCCGCCGCAGCGGTGCGCCGGGCCGATTGACAACCCCGGCGGGCGGCGTGTATCTTTGTCGCAACGGACCTAGGAAGCGGCGGCGCACGCGTTGCGGGTTGCCGCGACCCGGCATACGCCACAACGGAAACGGCAGAGGTTGAGGTGTTCAGCTGTGCAGGAGATCCCGGTCGTGATCGCCGGTGCCACGGGCAAGGTGGGCCGGGAGGTGGTGCGGGCCGTGCTCCGGGAGCCGGGGTTCCGGCTGGTGGGCGCCATCGCCCGCTCCGCCGCCGGCCGGGACATCGGCGAGGCCCTGGGGCTCGAGTCCGGTCCGGTGGGGGTGCCGGTGGCGCCGGACCTGCCCTCGGCCCTCTCCCGGCCGGAAGCCGCCGAGGCCCGGGTCCTGGTGGACTTCTCCAGCGCTGAGGCCTTCCGTTCTCTTTTCCCCGAGGCCCTGCGAAAACGGTTGGCCCTGGTGGTGGGGACCACGGGCTTTACCCAGGAGGAGCTGGCGGGGTACGCCCGGGCCTGCCGGGAAGCCGGCGTGGGGGCCGCGTTCATCGCGAACTTCGCCATCGGGGCGATGCTGATGATGAAATTCGCGGCGGAGGCCCGGAAGTACTTTCCCCACGTAGAGATCGTGGAGATGCACCACCACACCAAGCGGGACGCGCCCTCGGGCACGGCTCTTAGGACCCGGGCCCGGCTGGAAGCGGCCCAGGGGGATCTCCAGGGGCCGCCGGTGCCGATCCACTCGGTGCGGCTGCCGGGGCTGGTGGCCCACCAGGAGGTGATCTTCGGCGGGCCCGGGCAGGTGCTGACCATCCGGCACGACGCCACCTCCCGGGAGTGCTACGTCCCCGGTGTGCTCCTGGCCTGCCGGTGGGTCCTGGCCCACCCCGGTGAAGTGGCCTTTGACCTGGAGCAGCTCACCCGCTGAGCCCGGACAGGCGCCGCCCCCGGGCCCCCGCCATATGCTGGCGGTGAGGCAGCGGACGCCGGGGGGATGGGGATGGGGGTCAGGGGCACGGCGGTGGCGGTCCTGGGCGGCGACGCCCGGATGCCGGTGGCGGCGGCGGAGCTGGCGGCCCTGGGGGCCCGGGTCCGGGCGGCGGGGTTGCCCTGCGGCGCGGCCCCGCCGGGGGCGGAGGTCTTTCGGGACCCCGGTGCGGCCCTGGCGGGGGCCGGAGCTGTGCTCCTGCCGGTCCAGGGGGTGGCCGAGGACGGATGGGTGTACACAGAGCCCGGGGCCGGGCCACTCCTGCTCCAACCGAGGGACCTGGACCGGCTGCCGCCGGGGAGCCTGGTGCTGACCGGCCTGGCTCCGGACTGGCTGCAGCAAGAGGCCCGGGAGCGGCACCTGCGGCTGGTGGAGTACCGGGACCGGGACGACTTCGCCCTGGCCAACGCGGTCCCCTCCGCGGAGGGGGCGATTCAGATGGCCATGGCCGCTTCGCCCCTCTGCCTCTTCGACAGTGAGGTGGTGGTCCTCGGGCTCGGCCGGACCGGGCTGGTCCTGGCCCGGATGCTCCGTGGGCTCGGCGCCCGGGTGGCCGGGGCAGCCCGGAAGGAAGCGGACCTGGCCCGGGCCTGGGCCCTGGGGCTCCGCCCCCTGCCCTGGGACCGGCTGGAGGAGGGGCTCCGGTCCGCGGACTTCGTCTTCAACACGGTGCCGGCCCTGGTGCTGACCCGGGAGCGGCTCGGGGTCCTGCCCCGGCACGCTGTGATTGTCGACCTTGCCTCCGCCCCCGGAGGCGTGGACTGGGCCGCGGCCCGGGAGCTCGGGATCCGCGCGGACCTGGCCCCGGGGCTGCCGGGCAAGGTGGCGCCGGTCACCGCCGGCCGCATCCTCGCCCAGCTGGTGGTCCGCTGCCTGGAAGGGGCTCCCCCGGGGGAGCCCCGGGAGGGGGCGTGACGCGGATGGGGGTGCTGGAGAACCGGCGCATCGCCTTTGCGATGGCCGCCTCCCACTGCAACATGGACCGGGCGCTGCGGGCCATGGCCCAGGTGGTGGCCGCAGGCGCCGAGGTGATCCCGGTCCTTTCCCATAGCCTCAAAACCACCGCCACCCGGTTTGGCAAGCCAGAAGACTGGATCGAGCAGGCCCGGGCCATTTCCGGCCGGGAGCCGCTGACCACCATCCCCGAGGTGGAGCCCTTCGGCCCCCGGCGGGAGGTGGACTGCACCGTGGTCTGCCCCTGTACCGGCAACACCCTGGCCCGCCTCGCCAACGCCATCAACGACAGCCCCGTCTGCATGGCCGTCAAGGCCACCCTGCGCAACGGCCGGCCTGTGGTCCTGGCCATCACCTCCAACGATATCCTGGGGCTGAACGCGAAGAACCTGGGCATCCTCCTGGCGGCCAAGGGGGTCTACTTCGTCCCCTTCGGCCAGGACAATCCGGTGACCAAGCCCACCTCCGTGGATGCCCGGATCGAGGAGTACCTTGTGCCCACCATCGCTGCCGCCCTCGAGGGGCACCAACTCCAACCCCTGCTCCTGGGCCCGCCCCAGATCAGCCCATAGGGCCCGTCCTCCAGGGGCGCAGCGGGAGAGAGAGGGTTGAAGCAGGGATGAAGAACGTCGCCATTCTCGGCGCCTCCGGTCTGGTCGGACAGACGCTCCTCCGCCTGTTGGAGGAGCGCAACTTCCCCGTCGGTAAGCTCCGGATCCTGGCCACCGCCCGGAGCGCCGGCCAGACCGTCACCTTCCGGGGGCAGGAACTGGTCATCGAGGAGGCGACCCCTGACGCCTTCGCCGGGGTCGACATCGCCTTTTTTGCCGCCTCCAACGAGGCCAGCCGGGAGCTGGCGCCAGAGGCGGTGCGCCGGGGTGCGGTGGTGATCGACAAGTCCTCCTACTGGCGGATGCACCCCGAGGTGCCCCTGGCGGTGCCGGAGGTGAACCCCGACGCGATCCGGCAGCACCGGGGGATCATCGCCAGCCCCAACTGCTCCACCATCCAGCTGGTTCTGCCCCTCAAGGCCCTTCACGACGCCGCGGGGCTGAGGCGAGTGGTGGTCAGCACTTACCAGGCTGTCTCCGGCACCGGCAAGGAAGCGGTGGAGGAGCTGCGGCGGCAGGCGCCCCGGGTACTGGCGGGGGAGGACCCGGAGCCCCAGGTCTATCCCCGGCCCATCGCCTTCAACGTCCTGCCCCACTGCGACAGCTTCCAGGAGAACGGCTACACCCGGGAGGAGATGAAGCTCACCCTGGAGACCCGGAAGATCCTGGGCCTGCCGGACCTGCCCATCGCGGCCACCGCGGTCCGGGTGCCGGTCTTCACCGGCCACTCCGAGGCGGTGCTGGTGGAGACCGAGGAGAAGCTGACCGCGGCCCAGGCCCGGGAGGTCCTGGCCCGGATGCCCGGGGTGGTGGTGGTGGACGACCCCGCGGCCCTGGCCTACCCCGACCCGCTCATGGCTGCAGGGCGGGACGAGGTCTTCGTCGGCCGGATCCGGGAGGACCTCTCCTCCCCCACCGGCCTCTGGCTCTGGGTGGTGAGCGACAACCTCCGCAAGGGCGCGGCCACCAACGCGATCCAGATCGCGGAGTTCCTGATCCGGGAAGGGCTCCGGTAGCGAGCCGGGGGGCAAACCCCGGGCATAAGGAGGGGGCCCCGTGCGGGTGATCGTCCAGAAGTTCGGCGGCACGTCCATCGCGACCCCAGAGGGGCGGCTCCGGCTCTCGGCCCGGGTGGAGGCAGCCCTGGGGGAGGGGCTGCGGCCGGTGGTGGTGGTCTCCGCGATGGGCCGCCGGGGGGACCCCTATGCCACCGACACGCTGCTGGACTTTGCCCGGGAGCACAGCCCGGAGCTTCCGGCCCGGGAGCGGGACCTCCTGATGGCCTGCGGGGAGCTGATCAGCGCGGCGGTGGTGACCGGCGTGCTGGTGGGCCGGGGGATCCCGGCCCGGGCCCTCACCGGGGGCCAGGCGGGGATCCGGACCGACGGCCGGTACGGAGAGGCGGCGATCCGTGGGGTGGACCCCCGGCCCCTGCTGGGCTTGCTCGAGCAGGGCATGGTGCCGGTGGTGGCCGGCTTTCAGGGGGAGGGGCCTGAGGGCGACTTCACCACCCTCGGCCGGGGCGGGTCCGACACCACCGCGGCGGCCCTGGCCGGGGCGCTGCGAGCGGAGAGCTGTGAGATCTACACCGATGTGGACGGCCTCATGACCGCCGACCCCCGGGTTCTGCCCGAGGCCTGGCCCCTGCCGGTGGCCACCTACGACGAGGCCGCCCAGATGGCCCACGCCGGCGCGCGGGTGGTCCACCCCCGCGCGGTGGAACTGGCGATGCAGAGCCAGGTGCCACTCCGCATCCGGTCCACCTTCTCCGACGCCCCGGGTACCCTGGTCACTTATGCCCCGGAGGCGGCCGGCCTGGAGCTGGCGGCCCGGCGTCCCCAGGGACCGGTGACCGGTGTCACCTACGTACCCCACTTGGCCCAGGTGCAACTCGAGGCAGCGCCGGAGGACGGCCGGAGCCAGGAGGCCCTGCGCCGGCTGGCGGAGGCGGGAATCTCCATCGACCTCATTAACCTCTCCCCCGGCTGGCAGGTCTTCTGCGTCGACCAGGGGCAGGCGGATCGGGCCCGGGCCCTCCTGCGGGACCTGGGGCTCTCCCCCCGGATCCGCACCGGTTGCGCCAAGGTCTCGGTGGTGGGCGCGGGGATGCGGGGCCGTCCGGGGGTGATGGCTACGGTGGTGGAGTCCCTGACCCGGGCCGGGGTGACCATCCTCCAGACCGCGGACTCTCACGTCACCATCTCCTGCCTGGTCCGGGAGGAAGACCTGGCGGCCGCGGTGCGGGCGCTCCATACCGGCTTTGGCCTCGGGCAGGCCGGCGGCCGGTGACGGCGGCCGCCCGCAGGCCGCGCCCCCGCGCTAGGCGGTGCCGCCGGGGCGGTTCCGTCCGCCGGCACCGGGGTATCCACCCAGATAGCAGCCCACAGGATCCGAGAACCCCCCACAGGAGGTGAGAGGATGCCGCCCTTTGGCCGGTTGATCACCGCGATGGTCACGCCCCTGGCCCCGGACGGCAGCGTCGATTACCCCCGGGCCCGGGAGCTGGCCCGGCGGCTGGCGGACCAGGGCAACGACGCCCTGGTGGTCGCCGGCACCACCGGCGAATCCCCCACCCTCACCCGGGAGGAGAAGCTGCGGCTCTTCGCCGAGGTGGTCGCGGAGGTGGGGGACCGGGTGCGGGTCATCGCCGGAACCGGCACCAACAACACCCAGGACTCCATCGCCCTCACCCGGGAGGCGGAAGCCACCGGGGTGCACGGCATTCTGCTGGTGACCCCTTATTACAACCGGCCGCCCCAGGAGGGGCTCTACCGGCACTTCCGGGCCATCGCCGAGGCGACCCGGCTGCCGGTGATGCTCTACAACGTCCCCAGCCGCACGGCGGTGAACCTCGCCCCGGCGACGGTGGCCCGGCTGGCCCGAGACTGCCCGAACGTGGTCGCCCTCAAGGAGTGTGTGGCCGACCAGGTAGGGCCGGTTCTGGCCCAGGCCCCGGAGGGGTTTGCGGTCTACTCCGGCGACGACGCCGCCACCTTGCCGATGATGGCCCAGGGCGCGGCGGGGGTGGTGAGCGTCGCCAGCCACCTGGTCTCTCCCCAGATGCGCCGGATGATCGACGCCTACATCCGGGGCGACGTCGCGGAGGCAGCCCGGATCCACCGGGAACTGCTGCCCCTCTTCAAGGGGCTGTTCCGGACCACCAACCCGATCCTGGTGAAGGCAGCCCTGGAACTGGTGGGCTTTCCCGTCGGCGGCCTGCGGCTCCCCCTGGTGGAGGCCACGGCGGAAGAGCGGGAGGAACTCCGCCGGGTGCTGGCCGCGGCGGGCTTGCTGGGAGCGTGAGGAGGCTTACCAGGAGAATCAGGAGGATTGCTGGGAGCGTGAGGGGGCCCTGGTGCACCGGGCCCCTGTTTTTTTGGTTTCCCCATATTGCTCACCACAAACTACTTGCATCTTGAGCGAAAGTGCGGTTTAATGTTTTGCAAGAGGATTTGTTAGTGACACGCAACGACCGGCGTTCCAAGGTCCCTGTTGACATAGGTGTAGGTTCCTGCTGACATCGTTGCACCAAGGTCTCCCGACAAGGGCAAACCCGGCGAAAGCCGGGGGCGCAAAGCCAAGAGCCTACAGCGGGCCGGCCGGCCCGCCATGGTCGTCTGGCTGCCGGGAGGTGCCGGGCCACTGCGCGCCCGTCGCCCGGGCATGCCCAGGCGGCGGGTACTTTCTTTGCTGCCCGGGGCCGGGTTGGTCGCCCGGGGTTCCGGTCGGTTCCGACGGGGAGGTGTCGGAAGGTTGGCCAGCCTGACCAGGGGGGTACTGGCCCATTCACAAAGCCGCCAGTGGGCGGAGCGATGCCGGGAACAGGGGCTCCGGCTGCTTGAGCGGGGCCTGCTGGTGGCCGCAGCCTGCCACTTCGAGGAGTGGCTGTGGGCCGTGGAGCCCGAGGGGGACCCCAACCAGGTGGTGTCAGCCCTGAACGCCCTGGCTTCTGCCGAGCAGCTCCGGGGAGAGCACGGCACCGCCCTGGGCTGGCTGCGCCGGGCGGAACCGTACCTGGACAGCCCCGCCCTGGACCCCCGGCAGCGGATCCGGTACCATCTCAACCGATTTGTCTCCCTGCACTGGCTGGGGGCTGACGGGGAAGCCCGCCAGGTCGCGGAGGAGGCGGTGCGGCTGGCGGAGGCGTTGGGGAGCCCGGACCTGGCAGCGGCGGCCCTGCTCAACCGGAGCGCAGCCCTGGCCCGAGAGCAGGACTGGACGGGGATGAGGGAGGCGGCCGCAGAGGCCCTGGAGCACTACCGGCGCCTGGGAGACCCCCAGGGGGTGGTGGCTTCCCTGACCAACCTGGGGATCGCCCACCTGGAACTGGGGGAGCTGAGTAGGGCCCGGTCCGCCCTGGAGGAAGCTCTGGCCCTTGCTGAGGGCATGGCCCGGGTTCGGAGCGCGGGCCGCTTCGCCCCTCCGCCCCTGGGGTACATCCTGACCGAACTCGGCCGCCTCTCTCACCAGGAGGGCGACCTGGACGGCGCCCTCCGGTGCGCGGCCCGGGCCCTGGAGGCCCTGCTGGCGGATGTGGCCACCCTGGACAAGGAGGAGGTCGCCAAGCTGTCGGAGCTCTTCGGCCGGATCTTCGCCGACCGGGGGGAGGTCCACCTGGCCCTCCGCTACCTCAACCGGGCCGCGGCCTACTTCTCCCAGTTGGGCCGAGTGCCGGAGTGGCAGCGGGTGGTGGACGCCCTGCAGCAGGTGCTCCAGCGCCGGGCTGGCCGGCTGCCGCCGGCGCCCCAGTTACCGGTGCCGGGCCTGGACTTCCTCACCGCGGTGCTGGACATGACCGATGAGCTGGAGACGGTGGACCCGTACATCCGGAACCACTGCGAGCGGGTGGCCGCCCTGGCGGTGCTGCTGGGGGAGGCCCTGGGCCTTACCCCCCGGGAGATCCGTCTGCTCCGGTACGCCGGCCGGCTCCACGACCTGGGCAAGGTGGCGGTGGATGCCCAGATCCTGGCCAAGCCCGGCCCCTTGACGCCCCGGGAGTGGGAGCGGATCCGGGTTCATCCGGTGGTCGGCGCGGAGATGCTCCGCCCCTTCGGCCTGGAGGAAGAGGGGTTGGCAGCAATCCGGCACCACCACGAGCGCTGGGATGGCACCGGTTACCCGGACGGCCTTCGGGGCGAGGAGATTCCCCTGCTGGCCCGGATCCTGGCGGTGGCCGACGTGTACGATGCCCTCACCTCGGACCGGGTGTACCGGCGGGCCCACGGCCACTGGCAGGCCCTGGCGATCCTGCAGGAGATGGCGGGCAGCCAGCTCGACCCTCACCTGGTCCGTCTGCTCATCGACATGCACCAGTGACCCAGTCGAGGCCCATCATCCGGGACGGGGGGTTCTAGCCCCTGGAGGGACAGCGCCTCCCGGCGGGGTGCTGTCCTTTTTCTTGGTTTGCCTGGGACCGGTGTTCCTGTTCCCTTGTTCCGGGGGCCCGGTTTTGCTATAATCCAACTGACTACGTGGGGTCGGCAGCATCATCGGCACCCTGGATAATCCCGGTGGGGAGCGGCGCCGGCCGGGTAGGAAAAAGGCCAGGGTGCCGCACTGCAGGGCATGCGCGCCGGCAGCCGGGACGGGCGCGGCCACGATGGCCGTGGGCTGGCCGGATCGGCATGCTCTGGCTCACCCGCGCCGGATGGGGCGGGTGGGTTTGTGCTGTCAACTGCAAGAAGGAGGCTTACGGTTGGCGCGCGGACGGGTACGACAAGGAAAGCTTCAAGTCATTCCCCTGGGTGGACTTGGGGAGATTGGCAAGAACTGTACGGTGCTTCAGTACCAGGATGAGATCCTGGTGATCGACTGCGGGCTCTCCTTCCCCGATGAGGAGATGCTCGGGGTGGACATCGTCATCCCGGACTTCACCTACCTGGTGGAAAATCGGCAGAAGGTCCGGGCCCTGGTGGTCACCCACGGCCACGAAGACCACATCGGCGGCATCCCCTATCTGCTCCGGCAACTGCAGGTCCCCATCTACGGCACCCGGTTGACCATGGGGCTGATCGAGGGCAAGCTGCAGGAAGCCGGCATGAAGCTCCCTCAGGGCTCCCGGTGGGTCCGGGCGGGGGAGACGGTAAAGATCGGCGCCTTCACCGTCGAGTTCATCCGGATCACCCACTCGATTCCCGACGCCTGTGCCCTGGCCATCCGGACCCCGGTGGGGACCGTGGTGCACACCGGGGACTACAAGTTTGACCAGACCCCGGTGGACGGGGAGTTCGCGGACTACCGGCGGTTGTCGGAGCTCGGCGAGCAGGGCGTTCTGGTGCTGCTCGCTGACTCCACCAACGCCGAGCGTCCCGGCTACACCCCGTCGGAGCGGGTGGTGGGCACCCGGATCGACGAGATCTTCCGGAATGCCCGGGGCCGGATCCTGATGGCCACCTTCGCTTCCAACGTCCACCGGCTGCAGCAGGCCCTCGACTCCGCTGCCCGATGGAAGAAAAAGGTGGCGGTGGTGGGCCGCAGCATGGAGAATACCGTCGAGGTGGCCCTCAAGCTCGGCTACCTCCGGGACCCGGGGAAGGTCCTGGTCGGCCTGGACGAGCTGCGGCGCTACCCGGCCCACCAGCAGGTCATCCTCACTACCGGCAGCCAGGGAGAGCCGATGTCGGCCCTCACCCGGATCTCCACCAACGAGCACAAGGGGGTGGAGATCCAGCCCGGGGACCTGGTGGTCCTGGCGGCCAACCCCATCCCGGGCAACGAGAAGAGCGTGGCCCGCACCATCAACAACCTGTACCGGCGGGGAGCCGAGGTGGTCTACGGCCCCGAGGCGGGGGTGCACGCCTCCGGCCACGCCAGCCAGGAAGAGATGAAGCTGATGATCAACCTGGTGCGGCCGAAATTCTTTGTCCCGGTTCACGGGGAGTACCGGATGCTGGTCCACCACAGCCGGCTGGCCCAGGCCTGCGGCATCCCCAGTGAGAACATCCTCATCGGGGAGAACGGCACGGTCTTTGAGTTCACCCGGAACTCCGCCACCATCGCCGGCAAGGTGACCAGCGGCCAGGTGCTGGTGGACGGGCTGGGCGTGGGGGACGTGGGCAACATCGTCCTCCGGGACCGGAAGCAGCTCAGCCAGGACGGCATCCTGATCGTGGTGGTGGCCCTGGAGAAGGAGACCGGCGTCATCCTCGGGGGCCCGGACATCGTCAGCCGGGGATTCGTCTACGTCCGGGAGTCCGAAAAGCTCATGGAGGAGGCCCGGGAGAAGGTGAAGCAGGTCCTCCTCGACGCCCTGGGCCGGGGCACCACCGAGTGGGCGGTGCTGAAGAGCAACGTCCGGGACGTGCTCAGCAAGTACCTGTACGACAAGACCCGCCGGCGGCCGATGATCCTGCCGATTATCATGGAAGTGTGAGCGAGCCGGCGCAGGGGCACATCGAGCTTGGCATGGCGGCCTCAGGCCGGAGGGGACCGGACCCCTCCGGCCTGATGGCGCGATGCGGCCGGTTGTGGCCTGCCGAAACGTCCGTTGGCGGTCGGAGAGGGATGCCGCTGGCCCGGGAGAGGATACTAGAAGGGAAAGACGGGCCTGAGGAGGCATGCGCCCATGACGATTGCCGACGGCACCCCCTTCGTCCCCCACGGCACACCCCTGACCTCGCAGACCGGGTTCCGTTCCTCCGCCGGTGCGGAACCGGTCCGGCCGGGGGTGGAGGTCCCCGCCCCGCCGGCCTCGCTGCCGCCGGGCACCCTGCCCGTCCCCGCACCCCGGCAGGAGGCGGGCGGTGAGGACGGGGGCGAGGCGGGGGTGCCCCGGACCAACCCGCAACTGGAGAACATCGAGGCCATGGGCACCAACGCCCTCCCCGCGCCGGCGCCCAACATCCACCTCTTGACGGTGGTGGGGCAGATCGAGGGGCACCTGGCGCTGCCGCCCCAGAACAAGACCACCAAGTACGAGCACGTGATTCCTCAGCTCGTGGCAGTGGAGCAGGACCCCCGGATCGAGGGGCTCCTGGTGGTGCTCAACACCGTCGGCGGCGACGTGGAAGCCGGCCTGGCCATCGCCGAGATGATCGCCAGCCTCTCCAAGCCATCGGTCAGTCTGGTGCTGGGCGGGGGGCATTCCATCGGGCTGCCCATCGCGGTCTCCACCAGCTACAGCTTCATCGCCTCCACGGCCACCATGACCATCCACCCCATCCGGCTGACCGGGCTGGTCATCGGGGTGCCACAGACCTACGAGTACCTGGACAAGATGCAGGAGCGGATCAACCGGTTCATCATCGCCCACAGCCGGTGTACCGAGGAGCGGCTCCGGCAACTGATGTACAACACCGGCGAACTGGCCCGGGACGTGGGATCGGTAGTGGTGGGCAAGGATGCGGTGCGGTACGGGCTGATCAGCGCGGTGGGGGGCCTGAAGGAAGCGCTCCAGAAGCTCAACGAGCTGATCGAGGCCCGGCGGGAGGGTCGGCTGCCGGCGACGGTCGAGGAGGGGCAGGCGCTGGCGGCCCAGGCGGTGCCGGTGCCGCCGGGAGGGGACGAGGTGCCGGTGGTGATTGCGGGAGCGCCGGGGGCGGTCGGCCCCCGGGGCTCCGCCGGGGCCCCCGACCTTTCCCTCGCGGCGGGGTTCCGGGGGGCGGCGGGCGCCGGCCCCAGCACCGGCGGCTCCCTGCCGCGCCCCCTGGGGATGGGAGCCGGCGCCGGTCCCGCCGCGGCCGGGCCGGCCCCGGGTGCCTTCCCTGCGGGTGAGCGGTCGGCAGCGGGAGATGTGCCCCTCCGGGCCGGGCCCAGGGCGTGGGCCGGGGTCAGTCCGGGAACCCAGCCCGGGGCCGGAGCGTCCCCGGCCGGAGGGGTACCGCCGGCCGGAGCAGCGCCCGAGGAGATGGCGCCGGGGCCTATGGGCTACCTCCCCTGACGGGCGGTGCCGCGGCGGAGGATGGGCGGCAGGACGGAGGGAATCCGGGCGGGGCGCCCGGCGCCCTGCAGGGAGGCTTTCCAAGGCTGGCGCCGGCCGGATGGAAAGGGGGCGAGCAGATGAGCGTCCTGCACACGGTGATGCCCCTCTCGGTCGTCTTGGAGGGAGCCTGGGTATCCGGGCCGCTGCCGTACGGCACGGGGGTACCCGGCAGCGGCCCGGCGTACCCGGCGGCCGCCGGCGGGGGCATGGGTGCGGTGGAGATGGTGGCTCTGGGTGAAGGCCGGTTCCTGGAGGTGCAGACCGGGGCGGCGGGGCGATCGGTGGTGCGGCTGCACTCCTCCCGGCCGGCGGACTACCTGGATCCCCGGTTTCAGCCGGGTGCGCCCTGGCGAGGCTAGAGCGCGGGGGAGGGGCGGCAGGCCGGGGTCAACGAGCACCGCCTCTCCTGCGGTAGGGGCCCCGCCCATCCACCGGGCGGGGCCCCTGCCCATGGCGAGGTCGGGCTGGTGCCCCCGGTCATCCCCCACGTCTGGGATACCTACGAGCTGCTGAGCGACTCCACCCTTGTGGGCCGGCTCCTCGCCTCGCTGTTCGGGTACGACGCCAGCCCGAGCCTGGTCCAAGTGGTGGCCCGTGCCTGCGATCCATCTGCAGGGGGTTTCCCGGAGTTTCGGCCCTGTGCGGGCGGTGGAGGGGGTCGACCTGGCGGTCTTCCCCGGGGAGGTGGTGGTCCTCGTAGGGCCGGACGGGGCGGGGAAGACCACCCTGGCCCGGCTGGCCGCCGGGGTGCTGGCGCCCACCGCCGGGCGGGTGGTCCCCGACCCCCGGGGGCGGGTAGGGTACCTGGCCGCCCGGTTCAGCCTCTACCCGGACCTGACCGTCTGGGAGAACCTGGCCTTCTTCGGCCGCCTTTACGGCATGGCGACCCGGGACGTGGAGGCGGAGGGGACCCGGCTCCTGGAGTGGGTGGGGCTCCTGCCCTTCCGGGACCGGCTGGCGGGGGCCCTGTCGGGGGGCATGCGGCAGAAACTGGCCTTGGCCTGTGCGCTCCTCCACCGGCCGCCGGTCCTGGTCCTCGACGAGCCGACCACCGGGGTCGACCCGGTGGCCCGGGCCGAGTTCTGGCAGCTCCTGCGAGAGGAGGCCCGGGCAGGCAGGGCGGTGCTGGTGACCACCTCTTACCTGGACGTGGCCGTGGGCTGCGACCGGGTGGCGCTTCTATGGTGGCCACGGGCACCCCGGCGGAGCTGCGGCGGGAGTACGGCGAGGGCGGCGGGCTGGACGGGGTGTTCCTCAACCTGGCCCGGGGCAGGGGAGAACGGGCCCGGGGCGGGGGCGAATAGGAAAAAGGGAAGCGGCCCGGGCCGGTGCCCGGGCCGCGTGCTT
>JAKKUO010000016.1 GCA_021890795.1 Bacillota bacterium
ACAGGGCGTGGGCCACCCCTTGACATCGGGGCGCCCCATCTCCTATCCTGTTCCTGTCACCTTTTGGACCACAAGGGGAGTAGCCTGCCTGAGCAATCAGGTGATGCAGCCGGTCATGACGGGCGCGGCCCCCGGTTGCATCGTCCGCCCGAAGCAAGCCTCGGGGGACACGGCGAGACCTTGGTTCCGCGGGAACCGGTCTTGCTGTGTCCCTTCTCGCGTTGGCGTGGACCAGCCACGCCCCGGAGGGGGCCAGGCGAGCTCCGGTCTCCCCCTCCGGCCCATCCTGTCACAGAGGAGAGGAGCTTGGCACCATGTTGGGATCGCATTGGCTGGAACTCATCGGGTTCTATGCCTTCGTCGCCTTTGCCACCTGGCTGGACCTGGGGGTCCTGCACAAGGATGACCACGAAATCGGCCTGAAGGAAGCGGCCTGGATGTCCCTGGGCTGGGTGGTCGTGGCCCTGGTCTTCAGCGGCTACGTCTGGTGGCATTACGGGGCCGAGAAGTGGATGGAGTATATCTCCGGGTACACCCTGGAGAAGGCCCTGAGCGTCGACAACATCTTTGTCATCAACATGATCTTCACCTTCTTTGGCCTTCGGGGGGGCCTCCAGCACCGGGCCTTGGCCTGGGGCGTGATCGGCGCCGTCACCATGCGGACGATTCTGATCACCGTGGCGGCGGGGCTGGTGGAGCGGTTCGACTGGGTCCTGCCGCTCTTCGGCGCCTTCCTCCTGTTCACGTCCTTCAAGATGCTCCGGGGCGGGGAGGAGGGGTCCATCCAGGAGAGTCCCGTCTATAAGTGGCTCGCCCGGGTGGCGCCCATCTACCCCGGGCTGGATGGGAACCGGATCCTCACCCGCCGGGACGGCCGGTGGATGCTGACCACCCTGGGCGTGGCCATCGTCATCGTGGAGACGACGGACCTGGTCTTCGCCGTCGACAGCATCCCCGCGGTCATCGGCGTGAGCCAGGACCCGTTCATCGTCCTCACCTCCAACATCTTCGCCATCCTGGGGCTGCGGGCGCTCTACTTCCTCCTCGCGGGCATCGTCCACCGGTTCCGCTACCTGAAGCTGGGGCTGTCGGTGGTCCTGGCCTTCATCGGCGTGAAGATGATCGGCACCCTCTTCCACTGGCACGTAAAGCCCGCGACTTCCCTCGCCATCGTCTTGGGCGTGGTGCTGATCTCGATCCTGGCCTCGCTTCTGGTGCCCGAGCGGTCTCAGGAGACGCCGCGGACGGAGTGAACCCTGGAGAACCGGGCAGCCGGCCCGCACCGGCTGCCCGGTTTTTCACTTCTCTTCTTTGTCTTTGCTGCGGACCCGGGGTACGGACCGGCCCGCACTGTCGGAGAAAAGTGGATTCAGATTCCGGCTCCCGGCCGGGAGGAGTCGACCAGACCCGGGATGAATATATCCATGGTGCATTTAACCGGTTCAACAACCGTGCGGTCGTTCGGCGGGTGGGGGGCCGGTTCGGGCCGCCCGGTCCTTCCGTCGCGCCCAGGGGGCTAGGCCGGATCCGGGTAGCCTTGCTCCGGCGGGGGTTGGACCGGTTGAGCGCCGGGAATGGCGAGCACCCCTGCCCAGACCCTCTGGAAGGAGGAGAACCCGATGCGCAGGAAACTGGCAGCACTCTTCGCGGCTTTGGTCGTGGCGGCCGCGACCCTGGCCGGGTGTGGCTCCAAGCAGGAGAGCGGCACGGAGCAGACGCAGTCGCAGGAGCAGACCGGGTCCCAGAGCTCCGGCCAGGAGAAGGTGACCATCCGGCTGACCGGGTGGGCCTCGTCGCCGGCGGAGACCAAGATCCTGGAGACGCTCCTGGACGGCTTCCGGGCGAAGTACCCGAACATCGAGGTCAGTTACGAGCCGGTTAACGCCGACTACGACAAGAAGCTCCAGGCGGACGCCGTCGCGGGGACCATGGCGGACGTCTTCTACATGGACGTGCTGTGGGCCCCCGACTGGATCAACAAGGGGCTGGCCATTCCGCTCGATGAGTACATCCAGGCCGAAGGGGTGGACCTCTCGGACTTCGAGGAGTCCCTCCTCCGGGGCTTCCAGATGAACGGCAAGACCTACGGCCTGCCCAAGGGGTACAGCACCCTCGGCCTCTTCTACAACGTGGAGATGTTTGAGCAGGCCGGGCTGCAGCCGCCCAAGACCTGGGACGAACTGGTGGAGACCGCCAAGGCTCTGACCAAGGGCGACGTGAAGGGCATCGTCATTACCCCGGACCACGCCCGGTTTGTGCCCTTCATCTACATGGCGGGCGGCAAGCTCTTCAACGAGGACAAGACCGAAGCCTACTTCAACAGCCCCGAGGCGGTGCAGGCGGCTGAGTTCTACGTCGGTCTCGTGACCAAGCACAAGGTTGCGGACACCCCGAAGGCCCTGGGTGCCGAGTGGGCTGGCGACGCCTTCGCCAAGGGGCGGGCGGCCATGGCCATCGAGGGCCACTGGATGATCCCCTTCCTGCAGGAGAAGGCGCCCGACCTCAAGTACGGCGTGGTGGAGCTGCCTGAGGGGCCGAAGGGCCGGTCGAACTTCGTCTTCACCGTCGCCTACGCGGTCTCCAAGGACTCCAAGCACCCGGCGGAGGCCTTCAAGCTGGTGAACTACCTGACCAGCGAAGAGGCCCAGCGGCAGATGATCCAGCTTGGCCTGGAGCTGCCCTCCCGGAAGTCCGTGGCCAAGGATCCCTTCTTCGCCGACAAGCCCGACCGGCAGGCCCTCATCGCCGGCGTCGCCTACGCCATCCCCTTCCAGTACACCGCCAACCATGCGCCGTACGTGGACGAGTTCGCCAAGGCGCTGGAGAACATGATCCTGAACGGGGCTGACCCCAAGACCGAGCTCGACAAGGTTCAGGCCAAGTTCGAGCAGGTAATCAAGCAGCAGTAATCCCCAACGGGGGGCCGGCACCCGAGGCCGGCCCCCTTTTTGCCTGTCGGAGGAGGGATGCCGGTGCTGAGGCGGCTGCGGAGCCAGAAGGTCCAGGACATCGTCACCGCCTACGTCTTCCTGGTGCCCACCCTGATGATCCTGGGCATCTTCGTCTTCGCTCCGGTGTTCTACGCGATCTACCTGAGTTTTTTTGACTACGATATCCTAGCCCCCCAGAACAGCCGTTTCGTCGGGTTGGGGAACTACCTGGAGGCCTTTCAGGATCCGGTCTTCAGAAAGGCCGTGAAGAACGTCATCTACTACGCAGCGGTGGTCGTGCCCACCCAGATGGTGCTGGCCTTTCTCCTCGCCCTGGGGGTGACCTCCGGCACCCGGTTCCAGAACTTCTTCCGGGTGGCCTACTTCATCCCCACGGTCACCTCTTCGGTCGTCATCTCCCACATGTTCCTGTACATCTACTCCACCACCGGTCTCCTGAACCACGTCCTGGGATGGTTCGGCATCCCTCCCCACAACTGGATGGAGGACGTCCGCACCGCCTTGCCGGCTATCATGGCGATGAACATCTGGACCACCGCGGGCCAGTACATGGTGATCTTCACCGCCGGCCTCAACGACATCCCGGAGGAGTACTACGAGGCGGCCAAGGTGGACGGGGCCACCTACTGGCAGCGGCTGTGGTACATCACCCTGCCCCTCCTCCGCCCGGTCACCCTGTTCGTCAGCATGATGTCCGTGATCGGCACCCTGCAGCTCTTTGACCAGCCCTACCTGATGACCAACGGCCAGGGTGGCCCGGCGGACGCCACCATGACGGTCATGCTCTACATCTACAAGAACGCGTTCGGCGGCTATTTCCGCATGGGTTACGCCTCGGCCCTGTCGGTCCTGCTCTTCCTCCTGATCCTGGTCCTGTCGATCATCCAGCGGAAATGGTTCGGCCAGGAGGTGCAGTACTGAGGTATGGAACTGAGCAAAAACCGGACCGTCCGGGCCGTGGTTTTCCTGATCCTCAGCCTGTACGCCCTGATCACCATTACCCCGTTTCTCTGGTCGGTCTCCACCGCCCTGACCAAGACCCACCACGTGGACCTGCTGCTCCAGAACTGGGGCATCCCCCCGGAGCCCACCCTGGACAACTTCCGCTACCTGCTGGAGCACGGTGACTTCGGCCGCTGGTTCCTGAACAGCTTGATCGTCACCGTCTGCACTACCGTTGGGAAGGCCTTCTTCAATTCCCTGGCGGGGTATGCCCTGGCCCGGATCGAGTTCCCCGGACGGGAGTTCTGGTTCTGGTTCATCATCTCGTCGATGATGATCCCGAACATCGTCATCCTGGTCCCCCGGTACCTCATCGTCCACCACCTCGGGTGGCTGAACCGGTACGAGGGGATGATTGTCCCCTCCCTGACCACCGCGTTCGGCGTCTTCCTGATGCGGCAGTTTTTCCTGACCATCCCGAAGGAACTGGAAGAGGCAGCCCGGATCGACGGCCTCTCCCGGTTCGGGATCTTCTGGCGGGTGGTCCTACCCCTCAGCCGGCCGGCCCTGGCGGCCCAGGTGATCTTCAACTTCATGGAGGAGTGGAACAACTTCGTCTGGCCCAACCTGGTGGCCCGCAGCCGGGAGATGTACACCCTGACCGTTGGGCTCCAGGTCTTCAAGAATGAGCACTACAGCTTCTGGAACCAGGTGATGGCAGGCTCGATGTTCCTTACCATTCCGATTATCATCGTCTACCTCATCTTCAACCGCTGGTTCATCCGCGGGATCACCATCAGCGGGATGAAGGGGTAGGGCTGGAGGGACCTTGATGTCAAGTTGGCAGCCGCCGGTGCTGACCAAGAGCCACCGGCTGGGCGATCCCTACGTGGCGGCTGGCGACCGGGCGTACCTCATCGGCACCCAGGACGGCGACTTTCCGGACATGGGAGAGCACGTTCCCGGGGAGATGGGTGGGCTCTGGGCCCACCCAATCAAACTGTTGGACGGCTTCTGGCTCCAGGTGGACGGCTGCTGGCTGCCCCGGGCAAGCCGCTTCACCCAAGGCCCCTTCTTCAACGAGCATACCTTCCACCTCGACGGGCTGACGGTCACCCGGCGCCAGTGGGTCCCGGACGGCCTTCCCGGCCTGGTGGTGAGCTACCGCTTTGAGGCCGCTGCGCCCCGGGAGCTGACCGTGGCCCTGGTGGCCCACACCGACCTGCGGCCGGTCTGGCTGGGGGAGCGGACGGGGATGATCGACGCCCCGGACGAGGGCGCCTTCGACGAGGAGCTGCAGGCGGCGGTGGTCCGGGACCGGGCCAACCCCTGGTGGGTGGTGGTGGGGAGCGACAGCCCGGTGGCGGGGGAGGTGGGACCCCACTGCCGGGGGCCACACCCCACCGGCGGCCGGGGGACGGGGATCCGGCTGGAGCGCCGGATCCCGGTCCGGCCCGGGGAGCCGGCGGAGGTCCGGTACTACGTCGCCGGTTCGGACCGGAGCCGGGAGGAGGCGGTGGAGGTCCTGGCCACCCTCCGGCAGCGGGCGGACGCGCTCTACGCGGCCAAGCTCCGGCGGTACGAGGAGATCGACCGGGGCGGCCGGGTCCTGGTCCCGGACCCGGACCTGATGGAGGCCTTTCGGTGGGTGAAGTTCAACTACGACCAGCTGGTCCGGGAGGTCCCGGGCCAGGGCCGGGGGCTCGGGGCCGGGCTGCCGGAGTACCCGTGGTGGTTCGGCACCGACAGCAGCTACGCACTTCTGGGGCTTCTGCCCCTGGGTCAGGAGCAACACCGGCTGGCGATGGAGACCCTGGAGCTTCTCGCCCGGGTCTCCCAGGCGACCAACGGCAACGGCCGGATCATCCACGAGGTGGTGACCAACGGCGCGGTCTTCCACCCCGGCAACGCCCAGGAGACCCCTCACTTTGTGAAGGCGGTTTACCACGTTTTTCGCTGGGCGGGCGACCGTGAGTTTCTGCGGCGGATCTTTCCGATTTGCAAGCAGGGCGTTCTCGCCTGGTTGCTCCAAGAACGAGCCAGCGGCGATTGCCTTGCCCGGGGCTATGGGATCATTGAGATTGATGGACTTGACTTGAAGCTGCTCGACACGGCGGTCTACACCTACGAGGCGCTGGCGGCCCTGGCGGAACTGGCGCCGGAGGTCGGAGAAGACCCGGCCTTCGCACGCCGGTGCCGGGAGCTCGCCGCAGCGGTGAAAGAGGCGATCAACACCCGGTTCTGGTTGCCGGAGGAGGGGCTGTACGCCGACCTCCTGGCCACCCCGGCCGAGATGCTGCCTCGCCTCGCCCAGTGGGAGGCGGAAGCGATCCGCACCGGCCGGCACCACGCGGTGCTCCACCTGCGCGAACTCCAGGAGCGGGCCCGGCGGCTGCCGCCTGACCACGAGACGGGGTGGCTCCTCAAGAACTGGATCATCAACACCCCCCTGGAGGCGGGGGTGGCGCCCCGGGAGTACGCCCTCCTGGCCCTGGGGCGCATGGGGGGACCGGAGTTCTGCGGCCACCACGGCCTCTTCCTCTCGGGCCTCTACCGGGACCACATCATGACCATCAACACCGGGGTCCAAGCGGTGGCCGAGGCGATGTACGGCCGGGCCCAGGCGGCCCGGGAATGGATGCTCCGCATCGCCCGGACCCTGCACCTGCGCACCCCGGGTTCTCCCAGCGAGATGTCGCCGGATTACGGCTGCTTTGTCCAGGCGTGGACTGGCTATGGCCTCTTCTGGCCCCTGGTGGTCATGCTGGGGATTCGCCCCCACGCCGCCACCCGGGAGCTGTGCCTCAGCTGGCCCAACCTCCCGGCGGACTGGGAGCCCTTTGCCTGGGAGGAAGTGGCCATCGGGGACAGCCGGTTCAGCTTCTACTTCCGGGACGGCCGGTACGAGGTGGCGCTTATCTCCGGTGCCCCCTGGCAGGTGACCGTCCAGGCCCCTGCAGGACAGGCCATCCGGATGGTGGGCCGGGCCACCTCCGCCGGGGCGGAGGTGCGGTTCACCCTGGATCGGGAGCCGGTGGCTTTGGAGGTGACGTGATTGGCGCGGCCGACCATCCGGGACGTGGCCCGGGCCGCGGGGGTGTCGGTGGCAACCGTCTCCTACGTCCTCAACGGCAGTCCGGCCATCTCCGCCGAGACGCGGGAGCGGGTGCTCCAGGCCATCGCGGCGCTGGACTACCGGCCGAACCGCCTTGCCCGGGGGTTGGCCAACCGCAAGACCGATACGCTGGCCCTCCTGCTTCCCACGGCCCGATCGGTGAGCGACCCCTTTCTCTTCCGATTCATATCCGGCGTGTCGGAGGCCGCTGCCCAGGCCGGCTACAGCCTCCTGCTGGTTCCCGGCCGGCCGGGGCTGGCCGCCCTGGAGGAGCTGGTCAAGGACCGCCGGGCAGACGGCGTCATCCTGATGGAGGTTGAGGTGCGGGACCCCCGCATCGACTACCTCCTGACCGCGAACTTTCCCTTCGTCCTCTTTGGCCGGTCCTTGGAGCACCCGGAGGTCCTGTGGGTCGACCTGGACAACGAACTGGGGGCGATGCTGGCCACCCGACACCTCCTGGCCCTGGGTCACCGGCGCATCGGGTACATCGGCGCGGATCGGCGGCTGGTCTTCGCCCGTCACCGGTACCAGGGGCACCTGACCGCCCTCCGGGAGGCCGGGGTGCCGGTGGATCCGGACCTCCTGGTGGAGGGAGACCTGACGGAACGCTCCGGCTTCCGGTGCATGGAGCGGCTCCTGGCCCTGCCCTCGCCGCCCACCGCGGTCTTTGCCGCCTGCGACGCCATGGCCATCGGGGCCAAGCAGGCCCTCGCGGCCGCCGGGCTGCGGGTGCCCCAGGACGTAGCTGTGGTTGGATTTGACGACAGCCCGATTGCGGAGTTTGCCATTCCCCCCCTGACCACCGTCCGGCAGCCCACCTTCGAACTGGGGGCGGAGGCGGTGCGGCTGCTGGTGTCCCGCCTCCGGGGAGAGGCCCAGCCGGGCGAGCACCGGCTTCTCCCGCCGGAACTGGTGGTCCGGACTTCCTGCGGGGCCCAGCGAGTGGTAGAGACGGCACCTGGAGGAGACCTTCGTATGCCTGAACTTGCACTGAAGGAAGCTGACCTATTCCTGGTTTGCAGCGACAACGGCGATGTCGTCGGCGGCAGCAGCGCACAGGGCCTCTACTTCCGTGATACCCGCTACCTGAGCCAGCTCGAACTGCGGGTGAGCGGGGAGCCGGCACACCTGCTCTCCGCCTCCGCCGCAGAGAATCTCCAGATGCGGTTCTATTACCTGGGGCGGAAGATTGAGCCGAGCCCCGGGGACCCGGATCCCCTCACCTCCCTCGGCATCCAGCGCCGGCGGGTGATCGATCAGGGGGTGCTCTACGAGCAGATCGAACTGATCCAGTACGGCACCCGGCCGGTAAACGTCCAGGTTGAGCTCCGGTTCGGCGCCGACTTCCGGGACCTCTTCGAGGCCCGGGGGATGGTCCGGCCCGCCCGGGGGGTTGACCTGCCGCCGGAGGTGGGTACCGACCGGGTGATCCTCGGTTACCGGGGTCTGGACCACCAGGTGCGCCGGACCCTGGTGGTGGCCCAGACGCCGCCGGCGGAGATGGACGGCCGGCGGGCGGTCTGGACCCTCTCCCTCGCCGCGGGCCAGCGGGCTCAACTCTCCCTGGCGGTGGCTCCCGAGCGGGACGGTGGGTTCCCGGAGATCCGGTCCTTCAACGAAGCCCTGGAGCGGCTGCAGCGGTCCTACGCGGAGTGGCTCCAGCAGACCGCAGTGGTGGAGACCGACAATCCTCTGGTCAACCGCACCCTGGAGCGGAGCCGGCTGGACCTCCGGGCCCTGCTCACGGACCTCGGCTATGGGCCCATGACCGTGGCCGGTATCCCGTGGTTTGCCGTGCCTTTCGGCCGGGACAGCGTCATCACCGCGCTGCAGACCCTGATGCTCAACCCCTCCCTGGCCGTGGGCACCCTCAAGACCCTCGCGGCTCTGCAGGGGCGGGAGGTGAATCCGGCCCGGCTGGAGGAGCCCGGCAAGATCCTCCACGAGATGCGGTCCGGCGAGATGGCGAACCTCGGTGAGATTCCCTATGGCCGGTATTACGGCACCGTGGACGCCACCCCGCTCTTCCTGGTACTGGTCGGGGAGACCTACCGCTGGACCGGCGACCTGGAGCTGGCGGCCAGCCTGCTGCCCCAGATCAAGGCGGCCCTCGAGTGGATCCACAAGTACGGCGACCTGGACGGCGACGGCTTTGTGGAGTACCAGAGCGATCCCCAGGGCCTGAAGGTCCAGTCGTGGAAGGATTCCCACGACTCCATGGCCCACCGGAGCGGCGAGCTGGCGAGCGCTCCCATGGCCGTCTCCGAGGTACAGGGTTACGTCTACGACGCCTACCGCAAGCTCGCCCCGCTGCTGCGGGACCTCGCCGCGGCGGGTTACGGCGACGACCTCGCCGCGCTGGCCGCGGAGCTGGAGGCCCGGGCCGATGCCCTTCAGGCCCGGTTTGCCCAGGCCTTCTGGATGCCGGACCGGCAGTTCTACGCCATCGCCCTGGACCGGGAGAAGCGGCAGGTGGGGACCGTCTCCTCCAATCCGGGGCACTGCCTCTGGTCTGGGATCGTCCCACCGGAGCACCGGCGGGCGGTAGCCGACCTGCTGATGAGCGACCGGCTCTTCTCCGGTTGGGGCGTCCGGACCCTGGCCGAGGGGGAAACGACCTACAACCCGATGAGCTACCACAACGGGTCGGTCTGGCCCCACGACAACGCGATCATCGCCCTGGGGCTGAAGCGGGCCGGCTTCGACGAGTACGCCGCCCGGCTGGCCGAGGCCCTCTTCAAGGTGGCCAACTACTTCCCGTACAACCGGCTGCCGGAACTCTTCTGCGGCCACCCGGCCAGCGAGGGCGAACCGGTGCAGTACCCGGTCGCCTGCTCGCCCCAGGCGTGGGCAGCGGCGACGCCCTTCATGCTCACCCAGGCGATCCTGGGGCTGGAGCCCGACGCGCCCCGGGGCACCCTGCGGCTGCGGCCCCGGCTGCCAGCCAGCATCGGCTGGATGCGGGTCCAAAACCTGCGAGTGGGCCGGGCCGTGGTGGACCTGGAGGTGACCCGGGACCGCACCGAGGCCAAGGTCCGGGAGGGCGCGCTGCAGGTGATCGTGGAGTAAGGCCGGCGGTGGGGGAGGAGCCGCCCGGGCGGCGGGCGGCGCCGCCGGCCAGGGGAAAGTGCCGAGACGAAACACGAAACGGGGAGGGGCTGGTGCCCCTCCCCGTTTTGGTGCCTCTCCCCGTCTCTTTCAGGGTGCGGCCGGCTGGCTTAGCGCCTCGTTCAGGAAGTCCAGCACCTGCTGGGGGGTCTTGGCATCCCGGCTGTGAAGCCTGGCCACCACCTGGCCCCGGTCAAAAACCAGGAAGGTCGGGACGCCCCGGATATCAAAGCGCTGAGCCAGGTCCGGCACTGCCTCGGCGTTGACCTCAGCAAAGGCGGCCCGGTGGGCGTTGGCCGCCGCGTACTCGGCATAGGTACCCTCGATGCGGCGGCAGTCCGGGCACCAGGTGGTGTAGAACTTGACCACGGCCCGGGGATGCCGGGACAGGAACTGGTCAAAGTCCTGAACCGACGCAATCTGCTCCATCGCTGGTCGCCTCCGGGAAGTGGATTCGGGGCGGCAGGGCCCGGCTCCTCTTTTTCTCGATCCCCGGCCCCCTTGTTCCCAGACCTGCTGCTCCCCCGGTGGCCCTGGGCCTTTTCCCTGCCTCCCTTACAATGAGAATGAAAACGGATTCGGTCCCAGGGTAAAGGGAGCCGCCCGACGGGGCGGACGGGCCGCCAGCGGGCGGGCTGCTCAGGGCCGGCGGGCAGCGCTGGGGGGACCGGCTCTTCATCCGCCGGGCCCATCGGGTTCTGGCCCGCCGGGGCATCCCCTTGGCTTCCGTCCAGGTGGAGTACAGCCTCCTCCACCGGAAGCCGGAGCAGAACGGGGTGTTGGCCACCTGTCAGGAGCTGGGCATCACCCTCATCGCGTACAGCCCCCTCGCCCAGGGGCTCCTGACGGGGAAATACAGCCCCGAGAATCCGCCCCCCGGGCTCCGGGGTCTCCGGTACGGCCGGCGGCGCCTGCGGGCCATCGCCCCCCTCCTCCGGTTGCTCCAGTCCATTGGCGAAGCCCACGGCGGCAAGACCCCGGCCCAGGTGGCCCTGAACTGGCTGATCTGCAAGGGCGCGGTGCCCATTCCCGGGGCCAAGGATGCCCGTCAGGCCCGGGAGAACGCCGGCGCCCTGGGCTGGCGGCTGACCCCTGAGGAGGTGGAGAGGCTCGACCAAGTGAGCGGCAACCTCTGATCGGCGGGCGGCTTCCGGACCGGCGGAAGGGGTGAGCCTTGCGTTGCCATCCGCGCCGCGGTTCGTGGTGGTCAACCTGGACGGCACGGTCGCACGGCAACCCCGGCTTCTCTCTTTCCCCCACCAGTGGCTGGATTTCTCCGGGACCCCCGGAACCTGGTGCTGCGCCGCCCCGGAGGCCCTGGCCGCGCTGGAAGCGGCCCTGGCCCGGTACCGGGAGGTGCCCCTGGTCTTCTGGGGGGCCGGCGAGTACCACTACGTCACCTACGCCCGGCTCCGGACCCTGCGGGTCCCCCTGACCCTGGTCCTCTTCGACCGGCACCACGACTGCGACCCCGGGGGGGACGGGCTGGTCACCTGCGGCAACTGGGTGCGCCACGCCCTGGCCCTCCCGTGGGTCCAGCGGGTCCTCTGGATCGGCGGCCCGGAGGGGGAAGGTCTTCCCGGTGGCGGAGGCGGGGGCCGGTCGCCCGGGGACGGCACCGCCGGGGACCGGGAGCACCCGGCCCATCCCCGGCTCTGGCGGGTATCCCACCGGCGGCCTCCGGAGCCCCTGGACCGGTGGCTTGACCAGGCGGTGCCAACGCCCTTTGTCTACCTGTCCGTGGACAAGGACGTCCTTCACCCGGCGGACGCGGTCACCACCTGGGGCAGCGGGGAACTGCGGCTCCAGGACCTCCTGGCCTGGGTCACCGGTCTCCTCCGGGCTCGGCGGGTGGTGGGGGTGGATGTCGGGGGCGAGTGGGCCCTGCCCCCCGGCCGCATCCTGCCCACACCGGCGGATCTCAAGGCCATCGGGACCAACGAGGCGGCCAACCTGGCGCTGCTGGCGGCCCTGGAGAACCTCTCCGGGTTCCAGCACCAGGCGTCCCGCCAGACGGGGGCCTAGGCGCAGCCGGGACCTTCAGGGGGCGGGATCCTCAAGGGGTGCCGGCCGTTCCGCCGCCGCCCCTGGGGTCCCCGGCCGGGGGATCCTCTGCCAGGTAGGCCAGCACTGCCTGCACCGCACTTTCCAGGTCCGGGGCGGTGAAGACCCGCTCTGAATAGCCGGCGGGGTAGTACCGCCGGCGTTTCTTGTCCCAGAGGGCGTCGAACTCGATGCCGACGTACGCTCCCGTCTCCTCGTCCCGCTCGACGATCAGAAAACCGCCGCCGGCCAGGTAGGGGCGGTTCACCTTGAACCGGGCGGGCACCCGGACGTAGCCGATGACCCGCCCCTGGTCGTCGGTGATCTCCTCCCCGGCCTGGCGGAGAAGGGCTCGCACCTCTTCCGCGGTCACGGTCTCACCTCAGGGCTCGAAGCGATCCCACTCCCCGGTGGCCAGATCGGCGTAGGCCTCGGGATCCGCGGCCGGGTCTCCCTTGCCGGGGCTGGTCAGCCGGTTGGGCATGGTCTTCAGCGGGTTCTGCTGCTCCTTCTTCTCGGCCTCCACCAGCCTCCGGTGGGCCGGGTCCCGGAGCGGGGACTTGCCCGCCATGGCCCGGGCCGGGGTTGGGTCCTGGAAGGGCTGCTTGCGGGGCATTGCCGCACCTCCTGCGCCGAAGGATGGCGGCTCTGGCCGGCGGCGCTGGCCCCCGGCTGCGGGGCAGTGCCGGACCCGGGTTCTCGCCGGCCGGAGCCGTTGTCAGACGGCGATAGTGTGCCGGCAGGGGGCGGCGGCCATGCCTTTTTCGCCGGGGTGGCGCAGGACTCCTGCCGCTGCATGGGGCGGTGGCCGCCGGGCCATCCTTAGGTTGGTGCCAGGCCGCTGCCAGGGCCCAGGGAAGAAGAAGCCCCGGACCTCCGGGAGAGCCGGGGCGGGATTCCTGCGGTGGCCGGAGCCGCTGCGGCGGCCGGAAGAATGGGAGGGACGGCCGTGGACAGGCCCCCGGCGCAGGTAGCGTACTTCTGCATGGAGTATGGGTTGGACGATGCCCTGCCCATCTACGCCGGCGGCCTGGGGGTCCTGGCCGGCGACCACCTCCGGGCCGCCCGGGACCTCGGCCTGCCCCTGGTGGGCATCGGCATCCTCTGGCGCCAGGGATATACCCACCAGGTGATCGGGGAGGACGGCCGGCCCCTGGACGTCTACCCGCCCGTGCCCACCGACCGGCTGACGGACACCGGAATCCGGGTCCGGCTCCGGCTCCGGGGGCGGGAGGTGGCGGTGCGGGCCTGGTACACCGAGGCCTTCGGCAACGCGCCCCTCTACCTCCTGGACACCAACCTGCCGGAGAACGCCTACCCGGACCGTCGGATCACCGACCGGCTCTACGGGGGCACGGCGGAGGACCGGGTGCTCCAGGAGACGGTGCTCGGGGTTGGCGGGGTCCGGCTCCTGCGGGCCCTGGGGCTCGCTCCCCAGGTCTACCATTTTAATGAAGGGCACGCGGTGCTGGCCGGCGTGGAGCTGATCCGGGAGCAACTGGCAGAAGGGCGCACCTTCGCCGAGGCCCTGGCCGCGGTCCGGAGCCGGGTGGTCTTCACCACCCACACCCCGGTGCCCGCGGGAAATGAGGTCCACCGGCTGGAACTCCTGGAGGCCGTGGGAGCGTCCGCCGGGCTCAGCCGGCAGCAGATGGCCGCCATCGGCGGGGATCCCTTCGGGATGACGGTGGCGGGGCTCAGGCTCGCCCGGATTGCCAACGGGGTCTCCGCGCTTCACGGCGAAACCGCCCGGCAGATGTGGGCCGGGGTGGAGGGGGCCGCACCCATCATCCACATCACCAACGGGGTCCACCCCGGGGTCTTCCAGGACCCCCGGATCCGGGCGGCCATGGCGGCGGGGGGCGACCTCTGGGCCGCGCACATGGCCTGCAAGGCGGAGCTGCTGCAGGAGGTGGGCCGCCGGACGGGCCACTGGCTCCGGCCGGAGGTCCTGACCGTCGGCTTTGCCCGGCGGGCGGCGCCCTACAAGCGGCCGGACCTCTTTTTCTACGACCCGGACCGGGCCGAGGCGCTGCTGCGCGAGGGGCTGGTGCAACTGGTCTTCGCCGGCAAGGCCCACCCCCTGGACGAGGCCGGGAAGGCCATGGTGACCCGGCTGGTGGAGTGGGCCCGGCGGTACCCCGAGCAGATGGTCTTCCTGGAGAACTACAGCCTGGGGCTCGGCCGGATTCTGACCCGGGGCTGCGACCTGTGGCTCAATAACCCCCAGCGGCCCCTGGAGGCCAGCGGCACTTCGGGGATGAAGGCGGCGATGAACGGCGTTCTGAACCTGTCGATCCTGGACGGCTGGTGGGCCGAGGCCTGCGTGCACGGGGTCAACGGCTGGGGGTTCGGCGACGGCTCCCCGGGGCCGGACCAGGCGGCCCGGGACGCGGAGGCCCTCCACCGGGTGCTGCTGGACGAGGTGATCCCGACCTTCTACCACCGGCGGCCGACCTGGGTGGCGATGATGCGGGAGAGCATCGCCATGGCCCAGGACCGGTTCTCCGCCCACCGGATGGTGGAAGAGTACCGGACCCAGATGTACGGGCTGGGGTGAGGGCCTCAGGACTCCTCTACCACGGAAGGCCTCCCTCTCCGCGGCGGTGCGCGGGGGGAGGCCCAGGACGGATTGGGACCTGGGTCCCGGTGGAATCGGGACCGCAGCCGGTGGTCCGGGTCGAGAACCAATGGCTATGTTTAATGCAGGGACCCCTTCCGCAGGAAACCCTTCCGCAAGACTCCTTCCGCACAGTGCTACTGGACCCCTCCTCCCTCCCAGCGGCCCCGCACCTCGGGTGCGGGGCCTTTCTCCGTCTGCAGCCCGCCCCCGGCAGGAATCCCTGCCAGTCTTGGGAAAGATCCTGCCAGGACGCCTGTCTTTGTGCCAGGGGGCCGGTGTTTCTGCCTGTGCCGGCCATCCGGCCCGGCCCCGGATGGTCCGGAGGGGTCCCGGCCCACCTCCGGGCGAGAGTGCTTGCTGGGGTGAGAGCATGCAACCGTGGCCAAAGGTCCTGCCCTGTGGGGATCAGGCGGCGCTGGTGCGGCTCGGGGAGGGGGTGGATCCGGAGGTCAACCGGCGGGTCCACCGGCTGGCGGCCGCGCTGGGGCAACGGCGGCACCCTGCGGTGCGGGAGGTGGTGCCGGGTTACGACAGCCTGCTGGTGGAATACGACCCCCTCCGGCTCCGCTGGGCTGACCTGCTGCGGCTGATCGAGGAGGCGGCGGGGGCGGGGGAGGATGGGGAAGCCACCGGTCGGGTCGTGGAGATCCCGGTGCTCTACGGCGGCGAGGCCGGCCCGGACCTGCCCTGGGTAGCCGAGCAGACGGGCCTCAGCCCCGAAGAAGTGATCCGCCGGCACGCGGCGGGCCGGTACCGGGTCTACTGCCTCGGCTTCAGCCCGGGCTTTCCCTACCTGGGCAGCCTGGACCCGGCCCTCCGGGTCCCCCGGCTGCCGGATCCCCGGCCCCGGGTGCCGGCGGGAAGCGTCGGGATCGCCGGGGACCAGACGGGGATCTACCCCGCGGAGACCCCGGGGGGCTGGCGGCTCATCGGCCGGACGCCCCTACGGCTCTTTGACCCCTGGCGGGAGGAACCCTTCCTCCTGAGGCCCGGGGACGAGGTGCGGTTTGTCCCGGTGGACCCGGCGGCCTTCCAGCGCCTCGCCGCGGCCCAGCCGGAGCCGGTCCGCCCCGGGATCCGGGGCTCGGGGGTGGGGCTGCGGATCCTCAGCCCCGGGCTGATGACCACGGTCCAGGATCTGGGCCGACGGGGCTACCAGGCCTACGGGGTGCCGGTGGCCGGTGCGGTGGACGACTGGGCGCTTCGGGTGGGCAACTGGATCCTGGGGAACCGGTCCCGGGCCGCGGGGCTGGAGGTTACCCTGACGGGGCTGGAGGTGGAGTTCACCGGCCCGGTGGCCTTCTGCCTCACCGGGGCCTCGGCCCCGGCGGAGCTGATTCCCGCCGGCGGCGGATCGCCCCGGCCGGTGCCCGGGTGGACCGCAGTCCTGGCGGGCCCCGGCGACCGGCTGCGGGTCGGACCTGCGGTCCGGGGCTGCCGGACTTACCTCTGCGTCGCCGGCGGGATCGATGTGCCACCGGTGCTGGGCAGCCGCTCCGAGGACCTCTTCGCGGGGCTGGGTCCCCTGGGCCGGCCCCTGCAGGCCGGAGACTGGCTGCCGGTAGGCCTGCCCATCCTGCCTCCCGCGGACCTGGCCGGCCGGCGGCTGCCCCCGGACGGGATCCCCGACTACCCGCCGGAACTCCGGCTCCGGGTGGTGATGGGCCCCCAGGCGGACCGGTTCACCCCGGAGGCGGTGGAGCGGCTGCTCACCGGCGAGTTCCACGTTGGCCCCCGGTCCAACCGGCAGGCCCTGGAACTGGCGGGGCCTTCCCTGGACCACCGGGACGGGGCGGACATCGTCTCCGAGGGAAATCCCCTGGGAGCGATCCAGGTGCCGGCCTCCGGGCGGCCCTTCCTCCTCCTCCGGAACCGGCAGACCCTGGGCGGGTACGCCAAGATCGGGGTGGTGATCCGGCAGGATGCGGTGGCGGCGGGCCAGCTACCCCCCGGCGGCCGGATCCGGTTCCAGGAGGTAGACCTGGCCGAGGCCCACGCCCTGGCCTGGGCGGAGCGCCGGCGGCTGGCCCAGGTCCGGCGCTACCTCCTGCAGCAGCCCCTGGTCAGCTTCGCCGGCATGCTCCCGGTGGATCCCCTGCAGCTTTCCGCCGCCGTGGTGCCGGGCGCTGCCCCAGCCGCCGACCCGGCCGGCGCCGCCGGGCCGGGATCCCCGGAAGGTTCCCCGGCCGGTCCCCGGCACCTCCGCATCCGGGTGGCGGGGGTGGAGTTCGACGTCTGGGTGGAAGAGGAGGAGTGAGGTGGGCCGGTCGCGTGGATGAGCCCTTTCTTCAGTCGATGAGCCCCTTCTGCCGGAGGAACTCCCGGGCCACTTCCGCCTCCGACCGGCCCTCCTCGTCCACCAGGTAGTTCAGCTCCCGCATCTCCTCGTCGGAGATCTGGCCGCCCAGGAGGTTCAGCACCTCTTCCAGCTCCGGGAACTGCTCCAGGGTCTCCAGCCGGACCAGGGGAGCGGCGTTGTAGGGCGGGAAGAAGCCCTTGTCGTCCTCCAGGATGACCAGGTTGAACTTCTTCAGCATGCCGTCGGTAGCAAAGGCGTTGATCACCTGGACCTCGCCCTGTTCGATGGCCTTGTACTTGAGGCCGGTCTCCATCGGGACGACCTGCTTGAACCGGAACCCGTAGGCCTTCTCCAGGCCGGGATAGCCGTCATGCTCCCGGTTGAGGAACTCGTGCTCCACCCCGAGGATGAACTGGTCCGCGACCCTGGCCAGGTCGGAGTAGGTCCGGATGCCATGCTGCTGGGCCAGCTCCGCCGGCATGGCCAGGGTGTACGTGTTGTTGAGGCCGAAGGGCTGGGTGAACTTCATGCCCAGCTCCTTCTGCATGCGCTCGTTCACCAGGTCGTAGACCTGGGCCGGGTCGGCGATGGGATCGGTGATCCCGAGGTGGAAGGCGTAGGCGGTGCCGTCGTACTCCACATACACGTCCAGGTCGCCATTGCGCAGGCCCTTGAAGGTGACGTCGGTGCCGCCGAGGCTCAGCTTCCGTTCCACCCGGTAGTCGGTCTTAGCCTCGATCAACTGGGCGATCATCTCGCCCAGAATGATGTTCTCTGTGAAGTTCTTCGAACCCACCACGATCGCCCGGTTGCCGCCGCCAGACGAGCCGCCGCAGCCGGCGAGAGCCACCGCTGCGGCCAGGGTGGCCGCGGCGAGAAGTGCCAGTCTCCGCACTCTCTGCCAACCTCCTCGTTCAGGATTGCGCAGCGCTCCGCTCCACCCGGAGGCCGGGGGAGGTGAGCCGCCGCTCCAGCCAGCTGATCCCTGCATCGGCCAGCACCGCCAGGAGCGCGGCCGGCACGGCGCCGGCCAGGATCCGGACGTCGCTCACCCGGCGGATGCCGGCAAAGATCTCCTGGCCCAGTCCCCCGGCGCCGATCAGGGAGAGGATGGTCGCGGTACCAATGGCGATGACCGTGGCCACCCGCACCCCCACCAGCAGCACCGAGAGGGCCAGGGGGAGCTGCACCATCCGTAGGATCTGCCAACGGGTCATGCCCATACCCCGGGCGGCCTCCACCAGCGCCGGGTCGACGCTGGTGATGCCCGTGTAGGTGGCCCGGAGGATGGGCATCAGGGTATAGCAGAAGAGCACCGCGATGCCCGTCCCCCGCCCCAGGCCGAAGAGGATCATGAGAAACCCCGCCAGGGCCAGGGCCGGCACCGTCTGCAGGGCGCTCGTCACCCAGAGCACCGGACCCACCAGCCGCCGGAACCGGGCCATCAGCACCCCCACGGGGATCCCCACCAGGAGGCCGAAGCCGACCGCGGCCAGGGAGAGCTGGAGGTGCTCGACGGTCAGTTCCAGGAGCCGGTCGGCGTTGGACACCAGGTACGAGCCGAATTCCGAGAGAAACGCCGCCACTTGTCTTTCACCCCCCGTGCGGCTTCAGACCCGGGTGTGCGGCTTCCGACCCGTCTGTGCCACGTCAGACCTGTACTTGCCGCTTCAGACCCGGATGCCCCGGGGCGTCACCGCCCGCTCCAGCCGGCCGAGAGCCCAGTCAGCCAGGATGGCCAGGAGGGTGACGGGGACGCCGCCGGCGATGATGTGGCCGGCGGAGACCGTGGCAAACCCGGTCAGGATCAGATCCCCCAGGCCGCCGGCGCCCACGTAAGCCGCCAGGGTGGCCCAGCCGATGATGAGCACCGTCGCGACCCGGATGCCGCTCATGATCACCCGGAAGGCCAGGGGCAGTTCCACCAGGAAGAGGAGCTGCCACGAGGTCATCCCCATGCCCCGGCCGGCCTCGATCAGGGCAGGATCCACAGCCCGCAGGCCGGTGTAGGTGTTCCGGAGGATCGGCAGCAGGGCGTAGAGGAAGAGGGCGGCCATCGCCGGCAGCCGGCCGATACCCAGCAGCGGGATCATGAAGGCCAGCAGGGCCAGGCTGGGCAGGGTCTGCAGGACACCGACCAGGTTCATCACCGGCTCCGCCAGCCGCCGGGCCCGGGTGAGGACGATCCCCAGGGGAACCGCCACCAGGGTCGCGGCCAGGACCGGCACCACCGAGAGGTAGATGTGCTGCCCGGTCTGGACCCAGACGGCCCGGTGGACCGCCGGGTCGCTCAGCACCCGCAGCACCCGCTCCCACTCGTTCATGCCGATACCCCCTGGCTGCTGCCGCCCGTACTGCCGTTTGGCCAGCCCTCCCGGGAGAGGAGGTCCACCAGGGTGGTGCGGGTGATGAGCCCCACCAGCCGGCGCTCCCGGTCCACCACCGGCAGGTGGTCCAGGCGCTCCACGAACATCCGCTGCAGGGCCTCGGTGACCGGTGCCCCCACCTCAACGCAGGCCGGCTCCCCGGACATGATCTCCCCCAGGGTCCGGGCCCGGTCCCGGTGCTGCTGGATCTCTCGAGCCGTCACCACCCCCAGGAGCCGGTTCTCCTCGTCCACCACCACCACCGAGTCGACCCGCTTCTGCCGCATGAGCTGGACGGCTTCCGCCAGTCCCTTGTTGGGTCCGGCGGTGACCGGCCGGCGGATCATCAGCTCCTCCACCGGGGTGGCCCCCACCGCTGCGGCCATCCGCTCCCGGCCGATGAAGGCCGCGACGAAGTCGTTGGCGGGGTGGCGGAGGAGGTCTTCCGGCGACCCGTCCTGGACGACCTCTCCGTCCTTCATGAGGACGATCCGGTCCGCCAGCTTCAGGGCCTCGTCCATGTCGTGGGTGACGAAGAGGATGGTCTTGTGGAGCTTGGACTGGAGCTTTTTCAGCTCGTCCTGGAGGGCTTCCCGGGTGATGGGGTCCAGGGCGCCGAAGGGCTCATCCATCAGGATCAGGTCCGGCTCCGCCGCCAGAGCCCGGAGCACCCCCACCCGCTGCTGCTGGCCGCCGGAGAGCTCCCGGGGGTACCGGTGCCGGTACTGGTCCGGGTCGAGGCCCACCAGGGGCAGCAGTTCCTCCACCCGGCGCCGGCACCGCTCCTTGTCCCAGCCCAGCAACCGGGGCACGAGGGTGATGTTCTCCTCGATGGTCATGTGGGGGAAGAGGCCGATCTGCTGGATCACGTAGCCGATCCGGCGCCGGAGCTGGACCGGGTCGACCTTCATGATGTCCTGGCCGTCCACGTAGATGGTGCCCCGGGTGGGCTCCACCAGCCGGTTGACCATCTTCAGGGTGGTGGTCTTGCCGCAGCCGCTGGGGCCGATCAGGCAGACAAACTCCCCCTTGCGGATCTCCAGGTTGAGGTTCTTCACCGCCCGGGTGCCGTCGGGGTATTCCTTGGTCACCTCTTCGAAGCGGATCACCCTGCTGGACCCCTCCTTTTCGATCGAATTTCCGTTCACATCTCGACCCCAAAGAAGGCGAGCCGGCGCGGCCGGCCCGGGGGTCCCACTGCCTCTTGGTGACAACCGACAACTTTAATGATAGATATACAGGTTGTCAGATGTCAACCCACGGCGGAAAAGTTCATTGATTTTCATGCAAATGGAATACTTTCTGGATAATCTACGATCCCGAATGTCCGTCCACCTTGGCCGGGGAATGAAAACCGCCCCCTGCCATTTGGCAGGGGGCGGCGAGTGCTGAGGGAGGCGGCTGTGCCGGCTGCCCCGCACGCGGGCAGCGGGGCGTGGCGACGGCCTAGCCCCGGTGTCCGGCCGCCCGGGCCGGGGCAGCTTCGGAGGGCTGCTCCCCGGGCAGGGCCACCGGGCGCAGGTGCCGGAGCCCCCGGACTACCAGGAGCAGCAGAGGCAGGATGCCCAGGGCGATGAAGATGGAGTCCGGCACAATCCGGAGCCAGAGGAGCAGCCGCACCTCCGGCCGGGTGTAGAACTCCGGCAGCCGGGCGGTCCAGTAGCCGCCTTCGATGGCCTGCTGCAGCTGCAGGAAGCCCACCGGCAGGAGGGTGATGAGGATCATCCCCATCAGGCCGATGTTCAGGCCCCAGAAGGAGAGGTTCACCAGCCGCTCGGACCAGGCCTCGGGCCGGACGATGTTCCGGAGCACGTAGAGCAGCAGGGCAACGGCCAGGAAGCCGTAGACCCCGGCAAGGGCCGCGTGGCCGTGGGTGGGGGTGAGCCAGGTGCCGTGCTCGAAGTAGTTGACCGCGGGCAGGTTGATCAGGAAGCCCAGGATGCCGGCGCCGAAGAGGTTCCACAGGGCCACCGCGATGAGGAACCGGAAGGTGCCCTTGTAGGGGAAGCTCCTGCCGGCCTGCTCCAGCAGCCGGTACTGGCCGTGGGCCTCCAGGATCAGCAGGGTGAGGGGAATGACCTCCATCGCGCTGAAGACGCTGCCCAGGGCCAGCCACAGCTCCGGCCCGCCGGTGAAGTAGTAGTGGTGGCCGGTGCCGACCACGCCGCTGGCCAGGAGCAGGATCAGCTGGAAGTAGACGGCCCGGAGGACGCTCTCCCGGCGAACGAGCCCCATGCCGGTGAGCAGGTTGGCGATCACCACCACGGTGAAGACCTCAAAGAAGCCCTCGACCCAGAGGTGGATCACCCACCAGCGCCAGTAGTCGGCGATGGTGACGTGGCTGTCGGGCCGGATCATCAGCCCGGCCATGTAGAACATGACGATGCCGATGCTGCTGTACAGGAGCAGGTGGGTGAGCCCGCCCCGGTCTCCCTCCCGGGCCAGCCCCTTCCGAAGCCCCCGGTAGACCAGGGCCAGCCAGACAACGAGCCCGCCGGTCAGCAGGAGCTGCCAGATGCGACCCAGCTCCAGGTACTCCCAGCCCTGCTGGCCCAGGAGCCAGTTGTACTGGGGGTTCAGCTTCCCCATGACCCCCAGCCACTGGCCGGCCAGGGAGCCGACCACCACCACCGCCAGGGCCCCCAGCAAGAGGTACGCCAGCCGGTGCTGTCCCCGGGGCTCCTCGCCGCTGATCTGGGGGGCCAGGTAGAGGCCGGTGGCCACCCAGGCGGTGGCGATCCAGAAGATGGCCAGCTGCACGTGCCAGGACCGGGCGACGCTGAAGGGCAGGATCGGGTTCAGGTCCAGCCCCCAGAAGTCCGGGGCGGAGTACTGGTGGGCCATGTAGCCGCCCATCAGGGACTGGAGCAGGAAGAGCGCCACCACCACCAGGAGGTAGAGGCCGGTCGCCCGCTGGGTCGGGGTGATGGTCTGGGGCAGCTCCACCTGGGGGATGCGCTCCACGGGCTCCATCTCCAGCTGGTAGCGGTGCTGGAGGTAAAGGACTACCGCCAGCCCCAGGATGAAGATGGCCACGCTGACCGCGCTCCAGACCACCGAACCGGCGGTGACGGTATTCCCCGCCTCCGGATCGTACGGCCAGTTGTTGGTGTAGGAGTAAACCTCACCGGGACGGCGGGCGGCGCTCAGCCACCCGGTCCAGAAGAAGTAGTGGGCCAGGGCCTCCCGGGGCCGGCTGCCGTCCGGCGCCGTGGCGGGCACCAGGCCCGGGGGCAGGGTGCCGTCGGCCGCACCCTGTTCGAACGCCTCGTGGTAGTAGTCGACAAGCCGCTCCAGGGCCGCTGCCTGGCCGGCGGTGAGGGTCAGGGTGCCGGTGGCCGGGTCGTAGCGGTTCGCCGTCAGCTCCTGGCGGACCTGCTCGGCGACGGCGGCCCGCTGTTCGTCCTCAAGCTCGGCAAAGGGGCGCCCGAAGCGCTCCTGGGCGTAGTAATCCTGCATGAACCGGGCGGTGAGGTGCAGGGCTTCGGCGGTGAAGTCCGGGCCCTTGTACGACCCGTGGCCCAGGATCGAGCCGTATTGCATCAGGCCGTAGCCCAGGAAGGCCTGCTGGCCGGCCAGGATGCTCTCCCGGGTGGCCAGCACGTTGCCCTGGGGGTCCACCACCCGCTCGGGCAGGGGCGGGGCCTTACGGTACGTCTGCAGCCCGGCCACGAGGAGCACCAGGAGGCTGAGGACCAGGGTGACGGCCAGCCCCCACTTCCACCGGCCGGAGTTGCCCGTCTCGGGTCGCATGCTCATCCCTCCCTGTCAGGGCAGGTTTTCGCTTCCCAGGATAGGCAGGGAGCCCGGCCGGGTTGGTGACGGATCTCACAAGCCGCCCCGGACAAGGCAAAACCGGTCCGGCGCCCTAGGGCGTCGGACCGGTTGACCGGACGGAGGCCGTGACGAAGGTACCATAGGTCCGTGGACAGACTGCCGGGATCTGCCACGGAGGTACTAGAACCCCATGGCAAAGCCGTCGTCCCGGGGGTCGCTGCCGCCCTCCAGGACCCCCTGCTCCCAGTTCACCCGAATCACCTGGGCGGAGCCGCCGCTGGCCCAGGGGCCGATCACCTGGACCGGGTGCCCCCGGTCCCGGAGCCCCGTGACCACCTCCGGCGGGAAGCGGTCCTCGAGGAGCAGCGCCTCGGGCCGGTCGGACAGGGCGGGGTCGGTGGAGGGGCCGTGGGTCCACCGGGGCATCTCCACCGCCTGCTGGGGGTCCAGCCCCCAGTCCAGGAGGGCGACCAGCACCTGGAGGTTCCACTGGGGCTGGCCGTCGCCGCCGGGGGTGCCGCCCACCAGGTAGAGCCGGCCATCCCGGTGGACCAGGTAGGCGTTCAGGGTGTGCATGGTCCGCTTCCCCGGGGCGATGCCGTTGGGGTGGTCCGGGTCGATGACAAACCCCCGGCCCGCCCGGTTGTTGAGGAGGATCCCCGTGCCCGGCGCCACCACCCCGGAGCCGAAGGCGTTGGAGAGGGAGTGGATGAGGGAGACGGCGTTGCCGTCCCGGTCGACGGCGCACAGGTAGGTGGTCTCCCCGTCCGCATAGGGGTTGGGGGTGGGCCGGGCCCGGTCGGGGTCGATCTCCCGGCGCAGCTCCGCCGCGTGCTCGTCGGAGAGGAGCCAGTCCAGGGGGACGTCGACGAAGTTCGGGTCGCCCGCGTACCGGAGCCGGTCCCGGACCGCGAGCTTCTTGGCCTCGATCAGCAGGTGATGGGCCTGGGCGGAGGGGCCCATCGCCCGGAGGTCGTAGCCCTCGGCGATCTTCATCGCCTGGAGGTGGATCATCCCCTGGGAGGGCGGCCGGAACTGGAAGATCTCGTACTCCCGGTACCGGATCCGCAGGGGCTCATAGACGTCGCACCAGTACCGGGCCAGGTCCTCTGCCCCGAAGAGCCCCTCCCGCTCGGTCACCTGGGCGATGGCCGCGGCCAGTTCGCCCCGGTAGAAGGCCTCCGCCCCCTTGCGGGCCAGGATCCGGAGGGACCGGCCCAGGTCCGGCTGCCGCAAGATCTCCCCGGCCCGGGGCGGCCGGTTGCCGGGGAGGTAGATGGCCGCGGTCTCCGGGTACCGGGCCAGCTTCTCCCGGTGCTCGGCGAAGTGGGTGGCGGTGACCTGGTGGACCGGGTGGCCCTCCTCCGCGTACCGGATCGCCGGGGCGAGGATCTCCTCCCAGCCCCGGGTGCCGAACCGGCGCATCGCCTCCTCAAAGGCGGCCACCGCGCCCGGCACCGCTACCGAGAGGGGGCCCTCGGTGGGCATGAACTTCCGGTAACCCAGGCTGCGCAGGTAGTCCACCGTCGCCCGGGCGCCCACCGGGCCGCTGCCGCCGATGGCGGTCACCCGGCCGGCCCGGGCGTCGTGGATGAGGATGAAGGCGTCGCCGCCGGGGCCGCACATCATCGGCATCGTCACCCAGGTGACCGCGGCGGCGGTCAGGGCGGCGTCCACCGCGTTGCCGCCCTCCATCAGCACCCGGAGGCCGGCGGCGGTGGCCAGGGCGTGGCCGGTGGCCACCATGCCGGCGGTGCCCATGGCCAGGGTCCGGCCCGGGTGAAGAGCGTACGAAGCCATGGTCATCGCAGGAACAGACCTCCCAACACCATTGCGGCCAGTACCCCCCAGGAGGGGTGGATCCCGAGGTAGTTCACGGCCAGGAAAAAGCCCGCGGCCAGGGCAAAGCTCACCGCCCCCCGGCCGAAGGCGTGGGGGACGAAGTCCGCGGCCATCATCGCCAGCATGACGAAGACCACCGGCTGGACGCCCCGGATCATCCCCCGGACGAAGGGGTGGTCCTTGAACCGGGTCAGGGCCGCGCCCAGGGCAATGAGCATCACCGCGGTGGGGAGGGTGGTCGCGGCCAGGGCCACCAGGGCCCCGGCCCACCCGGCCACCTTGTAGCCCACGTAGGCCCCCAGCTTGGTGGCGATGGGGCCGGGCAGGGCGTTGCCCAGGGCCAGGGCCTGGCCGAACTCCTCCCGGGTCATCCAGCCGTAGTGGTCCACCACCTCGGCCTCGTAGAGGGGGACGATGCTGGGGCCGCCCCCGTAGCCCAGCATGTTGGCCCGGAAGAAGGCGAGGAAGAGCTGCCAAAGCTGCACGCAGAACAACCTCCTTGCTGCCGGGCACCCGTTGGGCCTCGGGCAGGACTCGGTGTGCGGATTCACTGCCCGGATTCGCCGCCGGAGGCCGCTACCCCTCGCCTCGGTCGCCCCCAAAGGCTGCCGCCCCTCGGCTCAGTCGCCCCGGAGGCGCGGGTCGAGGGCGTCCCGGAGCCCGTCCCCCAGCATGTTGAAGCCCAGGACGGAAAGGAAGATGGCGAGGCCCGGCCAGATGGCCATCCACGGCGCCAGGGTGAGGAACCCCTGGGCGGCCCGGAGGTCCGAACCCCAACTGGGCTCCGGCGGCTGGGCGCCCAGCCCCAGGTAGCTGAGGCCGGCCTCGGCGATGATCGCCGCGGCGACGGAGAGGGTGGTCTGGACGATGATGGGGCCGAGGGCGTTGGGCAGGACGTGGCGCAGGAGGATCCGGCCGTCGCCGGCGCCGAGGGACCGGGCCGCCTGGACGAACTCCCGGGAACGGACCTCCAGCACCGCGCTGCGGACGATCCGGATGAAACCCGGGGTAAACCCGATCCCGATGGCGATCATCGCCTGGTTCAGCCCCTGGCCCAGGGCCGCGGTCACCGCCAGGGCCAGGATCAGGAAGGGGAAGGCCTGCAGGGCGTCGACCACCCGCATGATCACGTATTCATCCCAGAAGCCCCGGAAGTACCCGCTGACGAGGCCGATGGGCAGCCCCAGGGCCAGGGCGACGGCCACCGAGGTGACTCCGGCCCGGAGGGAGAGCCGGGCCCCGTAGAGGGTCCGGGCGAGCACGTCCCGGCCGAAGTTGTCGGTGCCCAGGGGGTGGGCCCGGCTGGGCGGCTGCATCACCGCGGCGTAGTCGTTCTCCAGCGGGTCGTAGGGGGTGAGCCAGGGGGCCAGGAGGGCGATCAGCACGAGGGCGGCCACCACCGCCAGGCCGAAGACCCCGGAGCGGCTCCGGCGAAAACGCCGCCAGCTCTCGGCCAGCATCAGCTCTCACCTCCCAGGCCGATGCGGGGATCGAGGAGGGCGTAGAGCAGGTCCACCACCAGGTTGACGGCGATGACCATCAGGGCCACCACCAGGACGGACCCCTGCACCACCGTCAGGTCCCGGGTGAAGATGCCGTCGACGATGAGCCGCCCGAAGCCCGGGATGATGAAGATGGTCTCGGTGATCACCAGGCCCCCCAGCAGCCCCGCGACCTGCAGCCCGCTGGCGGTGACCACCGGGATCAGGGCGTTGCGGACCGCGTGCCGGAAGATCACCACCCGCTCCGCCAGCCCCTTGGCCCGGGCCGTCCGGATGAAGTCGGCCCGGAGCACCTCCAGGAGGCTCGAGCGCAGGAACCGGGCCACCACCCCGGCCTCCCGGAGCCCGGTGGCCACCGCGGGCATCAGCATCGCCTTGAGGTTCTGGACCGGGTCCTCGGCGAAGGGCACGTAGCCCGAGGCGGGCAGCCACTGGAGCCGGACGGCGAAGAGGAGGATGAAGAGCATCCCCAGCCAGAAGTGAGGGACGGAGAGGCCGGCCAGGGCCAGGGCGGAGCAGAAGAAATCGGGCCACCGGCCCCGGCCGACGGCAGCGGCGATCCCCAGGGGGACGGCGATCAGGCTCGAGACCAGGAAGGTGAGGACCGCCAGTTCCAGGGTGGCCGGCAGGCGCTGGGCGATGAGGCGGGTGACCGGGGTCCCGTCCACCAGGGACTCCCCCAGATCCCCCCGCAGGGCAGCGCCGGCCCAGCTCAGGTACTGCTGGTGGAGGGGCCGGTTGAGCCCGAGCCGCTCCCGGAGGGCAGCCACCGCTTCGGGGGGCGCCTCAGGGCCGAGGATGGTGCGGGCGGGGTCCCCCGGCAGCACCCGCAGGAGGGCGAAGGTGATGACCGAGACCAGCAGGATCAGGGGGATGGTGAGCAAGAGGCGCCGGATGAGAAAGCGTGCCATGGGGGGAGCCTCCCAGGACGGGGGATAGGGGGATGGGATGAGGGGAGGGGCCGGGCCGGAACCGCCCGGCCCCATGCCGCCAGACTGCTAGCGCTTGGTCACGTTCTCCAGCCGGATCATGCCGTCCGGGTGGTTCACCAGCCCCACCACGTTGTTCCGATAGGCCAGCTTGTTGGCCGGGTAGTAGAGGTAGACGTAGGGCACGTCCTCCCGCAGGATCGCCATCACCTGCCGGAAGACCTCCTTCCGCTCCTCGCCGGTGACCACCCGGGAACGGTCCAGGAGCTGGTCCAGCTCCGGGTTGGAGTAGCCGGACTGGTTCACCCCGCCGTTCGTGTAGTGGAAGTCGTAGATGTTCTGGTCCGCCTCCGCCCGGCCGCTCCACCCCAGCAGGCCGGCCTGGTGCCGCAGGTTGTCCAGGTCGTCCAGCAGCTTGCCGAACTCCAGCTTCTGGATGTTCACCTGGATGCCGACCTCAGCCAGCATCGACTGGATGACCGTGGCCACCTGCTCGGGCTCCGGACCGGTGCCGATGGAGAGGGTGAAGGAGAAGCCGTCCGGCTTGCCGCCCCGGGCCAGGTACTCCCGGGCCTTGCTGAGGTCTCGCTTCGGGAGGTAGCCGTCGTGGTACGGGTCGGCGGGCGGGAAGGGGCTGCCCGCCGGGGTGGCGGCCTCGCCGAAGACGACCCGCACCAGGGTCTCCCGGTCGATGGCGGCGTCCACCGCCTTGCGCAGCCACTTGTTGTCGAAGGGCGGCTGGGTGACGTTCAGCCAGATGCCCATGTGGCCCAGGCCGGGGGTGACGCTGACGGTCAGATTCGGGTTCTGCCGGAGTTGCGGCAGGAGCTTGTCGGGGATGGTCCGGGTCTCCAGGATGTCGACGGTGCCGCTCTGCAGGTTGGCCACCGCGACGTTCCCGTCGGTGATGACCTTGTAGACCACCTTGCTGGCCTTCGGCAGGCCTTCCTGCCAGTAGTCCTCGTTCCGCACCAGGGTGATGCTGTCGCCCTTGGTCCGGGACGCGAACTTGAAGGGTCCGGTGCCGACGGGGTGCTCCAGAAGGTCGCCGTACTGCTGCACCGCCGCCGGCGAGACCATCATGCCGGCCCGATCCGTCAGGATGCCCAGGAAGGGGGTGAAGGGGTTTTTGAGGTGGATCTCGACGGTGTAGGGGTCGACCACCCGGACCTCCTTCACCATGCTGATCTCGTTCCGGCGGGGGGAGTTGAGGGCCGGGTCGAGCATCCGGTCGAAGTTGAACTTGACGACCTCCGCGTTGAACTCGGTGCCGTCGTGGAACTTCACTCCCTGCCGGAGCTTGAAGGTGTAGACCGTGCCGTCCGGGGAGATCTGCCATTCGGTGGCCAGCTCCGGCACAACCTTCAAGTTCTCATCGAGGTCCACCAGCTTGTCGTAGATGTTGTTCATGACGAGCCGGTCCACCGCCGCGGTGGAGAGGTGGGGGTCGAGCTTGGGCGGGTCGGCGCTCAGGGCCACCGTCAGGGTGACGTCCCCGGAGGCGGCAGGAGCCCCGGGGGCCTGGGCGCCCTGGCCCCCCGGGCCCGGCCCGGTGGACGTGGGGCCGGCGCTGCCGCCGCCGCAGCCGGCCAGGGCCAGGGCGAGGACCAGGCCGGCTGCCCAGAGGCCGCGGCGCTTCCAACGGAACATGACCTCATCACCCTCCCGGGATGTTTCTGTGGCCGGAGTTGCGGGGGCTCCGGCCAGGCGCCGGAACGCCCCGAACTCCGGCCAGATGGACAGATGGTAAGACCACGTTTTCGATACTCGAAGGCAATTTCCTGCTGATTTCTTCTGGCTTTTGCGGTTTGCCGCGGTACTCTGGTCCCCTTACGGCGACCGCCAGCCCTGGGCGAAGGCCGCCTGCAGGTGCCGGGTGACCACCTCCAGGTGGCGGCGCATCTCCCGGCGGGCACCGGCGGCGTCCCGGGCCTGGATCCGCTCGAAGATACGCCGGTGGGCGACCATGGACTCCTCTGCCGCGCCGGGAACCGCGGCGGTCCGCTCCCGGAGACGGCGGGTCAGGTCCGAGGTGGTCTCGTACATCCGGAGCAGCACCGAGTTGTGGGCCGCCCGGCCCAGGGCGCTGTGGAACTCCAGGTCCGCCTCCACGGTGCCGCTGCCGCGGTGGCAGGCCGCTTCGTATCGCTCCATGGCGGCCCGGATCGCCTCCAGCTCCTCCGGCGTGGCCCGCCGGGCGGCGAGGCCCGCCAGCTCCATCTCCAGGACGAGCCGCGCCTCCATCAGTTCCGCCAGGCTCTGCCAGTTGGCCAGGTCCACCAGGGCCGGGTCCAGGTATCCGGCGGTGGTGCGCTTGACGAAGGTCCCGGCCCCGGGCCGGACCTCGAGGAGCCCGAGGGCCACGAGGGATTGGATCGCCTCCCGCAGGGAGATCCGGCTGACCCCCAGCTGGCGCGCCAGTTCCCGCTCCGGCGGCAGCCGGTCACCGGGTTTGAGCTTGCCTGTGGCGATCTCGTTCCGGATCCGCTCCGCAATGGCAGCGCTGACGGTGACCTTGCGGATAGGGCCGAACAACCGCATCCCTCCCATCGGTGAGCCTGTGCCTGCCTTCTGACGCTCATGCGGATGTCCGCATTCTTGGCCACCTCCCAAATTGGCGATCAAGGGGAAGATCCCTCCCCGGGGCCCCGGGTCCCGTTGGGGGGCGGGGTGCCGCGCCTGCGCCGGCGCCACCCCCGCCAGCCTGGGGCGGCGGCAACTACCCAAACCGAACCGCACATGGCATTCTAATAAAAGGTGAAAAACCATAACACCTTGACAGGGGCCCTGGCGGACGAGGGAGGTCGCGGCGACATGGCATCGGATCTGAAAGAGGCGCTGAAACGGTCCCGGCTGGAGCGGTCGGTTATCGTCGGCGAGTGGCGAGTGATCCGCAACGGGTTCTGGGACGATCCCCCCAATACCTACCGGCTCTACCGGCGGTCGGGGGCCGGCTGGCACCGGGTCCTCACTGTGGTGGTGGGGAGCCGGAAGGAGGCGGACCTCTCCGGGGCCGGACCCGAGGACCTGGAGGCGGTCCGGCAGGCCCTGGCCTTCTGGGGGATCCCGGGGGAGGTGCGGGTGCAGGACGGTAAGCTCGCCTTGAGCGGCGGCTAGCCCGCCCGGCAGGGTCGGGGGCCAGCGGCCTCTGCTCAGCGGACGGGACAGGCGTCCTTCTGCTCCGGCGGATGGGACAGGCAGAAGACCAGGAGGACCAGCTCAGCCACGGGTGGAGGGGGTACCATGACGGCTCAGCCAAGCCGGCGCCGGCTGGTGCCGGAGGATCTCTACCGGTTTGTGCTCTGTGAGGATCCCCAGATCTCGCCGGACGGCGAGTGGGTGGCCTTTGTCCGCAGCGCGGTGGAGGGGGAGGATCGGGAGTACCGGTCCGAGATCTGGCTGGTGCGCGCTGACGGCGCGGAGCCGCCCCGGCGCTTTACCGCCGGGCCGGTGCGGGACGCCCAGCCCCGGTGGTCCCCCGACGGCCGCCGGCTGGCCTTTGTCCGAACCATCGGCAAGGGCCAGGAGGCGGACCGGCAGATCTGGATCATCGACCGGGACGGGGGCGAGGCCTGGCAGCTGACCACCATGCGCTACGGCGCCGGCGACCCGGTCTGGTCCCCGGACGGCCGGTACCTCGCCTTCACCGCGGAGGTGGACCCGGCGGAGCCGCCGGAGGCGGCGGTCCAGCCCCGGACCCCGGAGGACCGGAAGGCCGAGGAGCGCCGGGCCAAGGACCAGGCCCGGGTCTTCACCCGGATCCGGTACAAGTTTGACCTCACCGGCCTCCATTCGGGCCGGTACCGGCAGGTCTGGGTGGTGGCGGTGCCGCCGGGGCCGGAAGGGGAGCGCCCCCGGCCGGTGCCGGTTACCGGGGGGGAGTTCGACCACAGCCACCCGGCCTGGTCGCCGGACGGGACCCTGATCGCGGTGGAGGCGATGCGGGAGCCGGAGCGGGAGCACCTCCGGGTCCATGACATCTGGGTCTTCCCGGTGCCGGGCACCGGGGCGAAGCTCTCGGCGCCGGTCAAGGTGACGGCCAGCGACGGGATCTTCTTCAGCCCGGCCTTCTCCCCCGACGGCCGGTGGATCGCAGCGGTGGGTCACAAGAACGAGTACACCACCGCGACCCTGCCCCGGGTCTGGCTCTTCCCCGCGCCGGGCCAGCCCGGTTCCCCGGTCTGCCTCACCGCCGGCTGGGACCAGGGGGTGGGGGATACCGTCGGCTCTGACCTCCGGGGCAGCGTCACCGGCGGGCTCCACTGGAGCCCCGACGGGCAGTACGTCTACTTCCACGCCTCCGACCGGGGCGCCACCCACCTCTTCCGGGTCCGGACCGAGACCGGGGCGGTGGAGCGGCTGGTGGCCGGGAGCCGGGACATCTACGGCTTCACCCTGGACCGGGGCTGCCGGCGGGCGGCCCTGGCGGTGGCGGAGATGGAAAACCCCGGCGACATCTACCTCTACGACCTGGAGGCCGGCGCGGAGCGGCGGCTGACGGACCTGAACGCCGCCCTGCGGGCGGAGATCGAGTGGCCGGAGGTGGAGGAGCTCCACTTCACCGCCCGGGACGGCCAGCCCCTCCACGGCTGGATCATGAAGCCCGTGGGCTGGCGCCCCGGGGAGCGGTATCCCCTGGTCCTGGAGATCCACGGCGGGCCCCACACCTGCTACGGCCACGCCTTCTACCAGGAGTTTCAGGTGCTGGCGGCGGCGGGGTACGGGGTGCTCTTCATCAACCCCCGGGGCTCCACTTCCTACGGCCAGGAGTTCGCCCGGGCCTGCCAGGGGGATTACGGCGGCCGGGACTACCAGGACCTGATGGACGCGGTGGACCACGCCCTCACCCTGGGTTGGGTCGATCCGGCCCGGCTGGGGGTGACCGGCGGCTCCTACGGCGGGTTCATGACCAACTGGATCATCGGCCACACCGACCGGTTCGCCGCGGCGGTGACCCATCGGAGCATCAGCAACTGGATCAGCTTCTGGGGGGTCTCAGACATCGGCCCCTGGTTCAGCCAGGGGGAGCACCAGGTGGAGGAACTGGCCCTCTGGAAGGACCTCGAGACCCTCTGGGACCGGTCGCCCCTCAAGTACGCCCCGGCGATCCGCACGCCCCTTCTCATCTGCCACAGCGAGCACGACCTCCGCTGCCCGATGGAGCAGGCGGAGCAGCTCTACCTGGCCCTGAAGATGCTGGGGCGGGAGGTGGAGCTGGTGCGCCATCCCCGGAGCAACCACGAGCTGACCCGCTCCGGCCCGCCGGTGCTCCGGGTGGACCGGTTCCACCACATCCTCCGTTGGTTCCGGAAGTACATGCCCCCGGGGCCGGCGGCCGGGGAGCCCGGCGAGACCGCTGCGCCGGCAACCGGGGCATGAGGAGCCGTCGGTGATGCCCATGCCCCTGCACGTGGTGCTCTACCAGCCTGAGATCCCGCAGAACACCGGCAACATCGCCCGGACCTGCGCCGCGGTGGGGGCGGTGCTGCATCTCATCCACCCCCTGGGGTTCTACCTGACGGACCGGCACCTCCGCCGGGCGGGGATGGACTACTGGCACCTGGTGGAGGTGCACGAGCACGCCTCCTGGGAGGCCTTCCGGGAGGCGTATCCGGACCTGCGCCTCTGGCTCACCTCGACCCGGGGGAGCCGGCGGTACGTGGACGCGGACTTCCGGGAGGGCGACGCCCTGGTCTTCGGACCGGAGAGCCGGGGGCTGCCGGAGGAGCTGTTGGCAGCCTACCCGGGGCAGGACCTGCGGATCCCGATGCTCCCGGGCCGGCGGTCCCTCAACCTGAGCAGCGCGGTGGCGGTGGTGGTCTACGAGGCCATCCGGCAGATCCGGCCGGCGTGGTTCTGAGGTCCGGGCCCAGGGCGCGTCCGGTTCCTGACCAAAGGAAGAGGGCCCCGGGACCGATGGGTCCCGGGGCCCTGCGCGCGGCCGCCTCACCCCTGCCACTTCCGGGCCCGCTCCCGGTCCACCGCAGCCACCCAGGCCAGGACCTCTGCCACCGCGGCGTAGAGGGAGGGCGGGATCTGCACCCCCACCCCGAGGGCCACCAGCGCGGCGGCCAGGTCCGGCTGCTCTCGGATGGGCACCCCGTGCTGCCGGGCGGTGGCGACGATGCGCTCGGCGATCTCCCCGGATCCCGCCGCGACGATCTCCGGTGCCCCCTGGCCCGGGTCGTACCGGAGGGCGGCGGCCTTCGGCGTCTTCCGCTCCTGGGCGGAGCGGGGCTCCGGTTCCGGGTGACGGGCCGGGGGCCGGCCCCCCTTTCGGTTCGCCACGGTCCATCCTCCTCTCGCAGGGAGAGCCTCGCGGGACACGGCGCTCTGTGCCTACCGGCCGGTCAGGGCATCGCTTCCCTTTACGCCCGGCGGTCCAGCCCGGCCGGCCACCGGGGCTCCGGGGGCCGGAGGAGGGCCGGCGGGGCGACGGCACCGGCCCGGGCTGCGAGCTCTCCCACCCGCAGCCGCCGGCCTTCCAGTGCGATCCGCAGGTCGGGGAGGGCGGCGGCGAGGGCGGCGGCGGACGCGGGCTCCGCGGCGGTGACGGTCACCGCCACCGCACCGCCCGTCCGGCGCACGCGGATCGCCAGGGGACCGAGGTGGGGCGGGGAGAGGTGGAGTTCCACCTCATCGCCGTCCCCTGTGGCGGGCGGCCGGGGTGCCCGCCGGTACCGGAGGAGGACCTCCCGGGGCTCCGGCTCCCCCGGCCAGGGCAGCGGCAGGGGCCAGACCATCCAGCCTTCGGGGTCCGCCGGGCGGTGGGTGCTGGCCTGGCTCCGGAGCACCTCGAGGAACCCGGAGACCTCCTCCAGGGCCGCGGCGACCCCGGCCGGGACGGGGCCCTGGCGGGCGCCGGAAGTCGCCGGGCGGGGTGGGTCGGCGCCGGGCGCGCCCGCCGGCTCCCGGGTGGCTTCTCGGTGGGGCGGGCCGGCGCCCGGCCCGGTCATCGGTTCCGGGGTGGCTTCCGGCCGGGGTGAGCCGGCGTCCGGCCCGGTCCCCGGCCCCCGGGTCGCTTCCGGCCGGAGCGGGTCCGGTCGGGCGGCCAGCTGCCGGCGCACCGCGTCCAGGAGGGCCGGGAGGGGGAGAGCCGGGCCGTGCTCCGGGGCAGCGGGCCAGGTCCGAAGGGCCCGGGCCAGGTTCACGAGGGCCTCAGCCCGGGAGGTGTCGCCGCTCGAGGCGGCCGCAGAGGCCGCCGCCTCCAGGGCCTGGGCCAGGTGGGCCAGCCGGGCCTGGAGGGACCAGGCCTCCGGCGTCCGGGCCAGGGCCAGCAGCCGGGCCACCGCGGGCCGGGTGAGGGGCTGGCCGGCCCGAAGGAGCCAGGCGGCGGCTGAGGCCACCGCGGCAGGGGGCTCGGCGCCCTGCCAGCTCCGGACCAGCCGGGCCACCCGGTCCACCAGCTCCGGGGCCACGGGCAAGCGGTAGGCCATCAGGGCCCGGCTCGCCAGGTCCAGCACCGGGTCGGCCCCGCCGGTCAAGACCGCCGGTGGGGCCGGCCCGGCGGCCACCTGTACCGGAGGCGGTTCGGCGGCCGCCCTTCCCGGCCATGGGCCGGCGGGGACGCTCCCCGGGGCCGGAGAGTGTGGCCCCGGCTGGGGGCGCAGCCCGGCGCCTGCGCCCTCTGGCCAGAGGTTGCCGCTGCTGTGGCTGACCCGCATCCCACTGCCCTCCTGCCTCTCCGCCTGGGCAGCCATCCTCCGAAGGGGCCGCCCCGGGGATTTTTCGTTTCCATCATTCGCCATGGCAGGCCCTGGTTCCCTCCAGGCGGGCCAGGCCGGGTGCCGGATGAAGCCGGGCCTCCGCGCCAGGCCTGCCGGGACGGGGCTCCGGCGGAGACTGGGCACCTGCCGCCAGGTCTGCCGGGATCGGAGCCGGAGTCCAACCCGGGGCCGGCGGGGCAGACTGTAAGGGCGGAGACGGAGCCGCAGGGGGGATCGCCCTGGCACGGCAGGAGGGATCTGGGGGACGGTGGGCGGCCCTGGGAATCGGGGCGGCCTACGTGGGCACGGTGGTCGGGGCGGGGTTTGCCTCCGGCCAGGAGGTGGCCCGGTTCTTCACCCACTTTGGCCGCTGGGGGCTGGTGGGGCTGCTGCTGGCCACGGCCCTGTTTGTTCTGTTCGGCATCCAGATCTTGGGGATCGCCAGCCGGGAGCGGGCCCGGTCCCATCTCCAGGTGGTCTGGGCCGCGGCCGGTCCGTGGCTCGGCCGCGGGATCGACGCGGTCATCACCTTCTTCTTCTTTGCCGCGACCGCGGTGATGTTCGCGGGCGCGGGGGCCGTATTCGCCGAGCAGCTGCAGCTGCCCCGTCTGGTCGGCTCGCTGCTCATGGCGGTCCTGACCGCCGCGACGGTGCTGTCGGGGCTGCGGGGGGTGGTGCGGTCCATCGCCTTCGTGGCGCCCGTGCTGCTGGTGTCGGTGCTGGCCGTCAGCGGGGCCAGCCTCTGGCACTTCGGCCTGCCGGCCCGGAACCTCGACTGGTTCCGGCCGGACCAGGCGGCTGCCAGCCACTGGGCCGTGAGCGCCTTGCTCTACGCCTCGTACAACCTGGTGCTGGCGGTGGGGGTGCTCGCGCCCCTGGGCGGGAGCCAGGAAGACGCTCCGACCCTGGCGCTGGGAGGGCTCCTGGGCGGCCTGGCCCTCGGAACCGCCGCCCTGGCGATTGACCTCGGGCTCCTGGCGGGGCTGCCCGGGACCGCGGCCTTCGAGGTGCCCATGCTCTACCTCACCCGGCTCTGGTCACCGGCGCTGCAGGTCTTCTACAGCCTCATCCTCTGGGCGGAGGTCTACACCACCGCGGTGGGCAACCTCTACGGCCTGGCCGTCCGGACCGTAGGCCCCGAGCCGGCCCGGTTCCGGCCTTTTGTCCTCGGGGCGACCCTGGCGGCGTTCCTGGCCAGCCTGGCGGGGTTTGGCCGGCTGGTGCGGATCCTCTACCCCGCGGTCGGTTACGCGGGCCTCGCGTTCCTCGGTGCTCTGACCTGGCAATGGGTTCGCCGGGGCGCCCGTGGGCCCGGGCTGGGGTCTCCGCCCCAGGCCGGCAGGGCGGAGTCTGCACCACCGCCGGCGGCGCCGGTGGAAGCCGTCTGGGCCCCGGAGCCGGCGGGGGTCCCGGAGGAGGGGGTGCCGGAGGCGGAGGAGCCCCTCGGCTGGGGGTAGGGCTCCAGGGATGGGGCCCGGGGGTCGGGGTCCCTGGGAGACCTTCGCTGGCATCGCCGGGTTCGGGACCGGGGCATCCTGTAGACAGCCTCTCCCCGGGAGGTGAACAGCGGATGCCGCGGAAGAACCGGAAGGTGATGCCCCAGGCCGGCGCGGCCCTGGACCGCCTCAAGTACGAGACCGCCGCGGAGTTGGGCATTCCCAACTACACCGGGTACCGGGGCGATCTGCCTTCCAAGGTCAACGGCGCCGTTGGTGGGAACATGGTCCGGAAGCTCATCGCCCTGGCAGAATCCCAACTGGCGGGCCGGGGACCCCAGGGTTGACTCCTCTGCCAGGGTAGGAATGCCCGGCGGACTCTGTCCGCCGGGCATTCCCTATGCTACAATTCTAGATCGATTCCGGGGGCCCGCTGGCTCTGGCCTCCGATCCCCGGCCAGGCCGGCTCCTAGGTCGGCGGCATCGCGCGCCGGGGGTGAGGGGGCGGGCCCGGAACCCCCGCCCGCCAGGCGGGGTTGGACATGGGACGACCAGCGTTGTATAACATGGATAGATGGACGGGGCCATGCCCCGCCCGTTTCCGTTGCGTCGACTCTCGGAATGACGCCAAGGGTTAAGGGGCGAGACGAGATTGGAGGAAAAGGAGATCTTTCTCTCTCCTGAGGGCCTGCGCAAGCTCCAGGAGGAGCTGGACTATCTGAAGAACGTCAAGCGCAAGGAGGTAGCTCAGCGGCTCAAGGAAGCGCGGGCCCTGGGCGACCTCAGCGAGAATTCGGAATACGATGATGCCCGGAATGAGCAGGCCTTTGTCGAGGGGCGGATCGCCCAGCTGGAGAAGACCCTCCGGCTGGCCCGGGTGATCCCCCAGGATGAGGCCGGCGCCCAGGGGGACGGCGTCGTCCGGCTGGGGAGCCGGGTCCGCCTCAAGGATCTGGAATACGGCGACGTCGAGGAGTACACCATTGTAAGCTCCGTGGAGGCCAACCCCGCGGAGCGGAAGATCTCCACCGAATCCCCGGTCGGCAAGGCGATCCTGGGGCAGAAGGCCGGCGCCGTGGTGACCGTCGAGGCGCCGGCGGGTCCGATCCGGTATCAGATCCTCGAAGTACTGCCGTAATCCACCATTCCGCAATCGGCGGTGGAAAACACCATTGGGGTAGAAGAAGGGCCGGCCGCGGCAGAGGGGTGTTCCTTCGCCCGGCTGGTCTGCTATCATGGGCCCATGCAGAACTACGAGCTTTTTACCTTGGCCAACGGTTTGCGGGTGGCCGTTGAACCCATCGCCCACGCCCGGTCGGTGGCAGTGGGGATCTGGATTGGCGCCGGGGCCAACGATGAGCGCCGGGGGGAAGCCGGCGCCGCACATTTCCTGGAGCACATGCTTTTTAAGGGCACCCTCCGGCGCAACGGCCGGGAGCTCGCAGCCTGGATGGACCGCATCGGCGGCGAGGTGAACGCGGTCACCGGCCGGGAGACCACGACGTACTACGCTTGGGTCCTGGCGGAGTACTGGGTCGAGGCCCTGGAACTCTTGGCGGAGATGCTCCTGGAGAGCCGGCTGGACCCCAGCGACGTGGAGCGGGAGCGGCAGGTGATCCTGGAGGAGATCAAGGGGGACGACGACGCCGCGGAGCAGCGGGTGATGGCGGACTTCGACCAGCTCCTGTGGGGTTCCCACCCCCTGGGGCGGCCCATCACCGGCACCCGGCGGAGCGTTGCCGGCCTTTCCTTGCAGCGGCTGGTGGCCCTGCGGCAAGAGCTGTACACCCCCGACAACGCGGTGGTCTGCCTGGTCGGCGCGGTGGACCCCGGTGCGGCCCGGGAGCAGGTGGCCCGGGTGCTAGGGGGCTGGCAGGGCAGCCGCTCCCGACCCCAGCCAGGTCCTCCGGTTCCCCGCTCCGGCCTGAGGGTCCGGCGCCGGCCCATCGACCAGGTCCATCTGGTGCTGGGCGGACCGGGTCCCGGCCTCGGGGATCCGGCCCTCTACTCCGGCATGGTCCTGGGCACCATCCTGGGCGGGGGCAACTCCTCCCGGCTCTTCCAGCGGATCCGGGAAGAGGAGGCGCTGGCCTACAGCGTCTACTCCTTCCAGGAGGCCTATCGGCACACCGGGGTCATGGGGGTCTACGCGGCGGTCCGGACGGAAGCCGCGGCCCGGGCCCTGGCGCTGATCCGGGTGGAGTTGGAGCGGCTGGCCCGGGAACCGGTCAGCGAGGAGGAGCTGGAGCGGGCCCGGGCGCAGCTGAAGAGCAGCCTCCTCCTCGGGCTGGAGTCGGTCCCCGAGCGGATGCACCGGATGGGGGAGCAGCTGACCCTCCTGGGTCGGACCGTGCCGCCGGAGCAGGTGGTAGCCCGGATCGAGGCCGTCACCGCCGCGGACGTCCAGGCGATGGCTGGGCGGCTTCTGGCCGGGCCCCAGGCCCTGGCCGCGGTGGGTCCCATCCGCCGGGACGACCTGTTGCGCGCTTGAGACCCTCCTGCGCCCGGCGTGGGCGAACCTCGTACGCCCGGGATGGGCGGCGGCGGGCCTGGCGCATCCTACCCCCGGGGAGGTGGGGGTGGTGCGGACCGGGTCCGGAACCAGCTCCCGGCGGCGGTGGCCGGGCCGGCTGGCCGTGTGGCTACTCACCACGGTCTGCCTGTTCGTATTCCAGGGACCGGGACGGGAGCCCCGGCCGGAGCCCAGGGAGGCCGCACCGGCCGGAGGCCGGGCCCGGGGGACCGGCCCCGGTCCGGGAGCCCGCCTGCCCGGCGCCGCCACCCTCCGCCCCGGGCCGCTGCCGGACCGGTGGGCCGATGCCCTCCAGGCCATGCTGGCCGCCGATCCGGCCCAACGCCAGGAGTTGGCCCGGGAGTGGTGGGAGCGGGTCCGGCGGAAGGGAACCCCCTGGCCCGAGGGCGACCGGCTTTATTTTTTCTATTGGGGCGAGGCCCGGCAGGTGGCGGTCAGCAGTGAAGTGACCCGCTGGCAGCCCCTGGCCCTCAGCCGGCTGCCCGGCACGGACCTGTGGGCCGGTTCCTTGCCGGTTCCCGCCGATGCGGTCTTTCAATACCGGTTGCTGGTGGACGGCCAGCGGCAGCCCGACCCCGCCAACCCCCGGCGCAGCCGTGCCCTGGGCGTCCTCTGGAGCGTCTATCTGGGGCCCCAGGCGCCGGGCGAGGAGCCGCCGGCTCTGCCCGCGGGGGCGCGCCGGGAGCGCTGGACCCTGACAAGCCAGGTCCTGGGCCGCCCGGTCCGGATAGAGGCCTGGATCCCCCCGGAATGCACCGGGGCCCGCCGGTGCCCGGTGCTTCTCGCCGCGGACGGCCCCGCTTACCTGGAGGAGGGCCGGCTGCCCGGGGTGGCCGCCGGGTTGGCGGCCGCAGGGCAGATCCCGCCCCTGGTGGTGGTGGGGATCCAGCCGCCGGAGAGCCCGGTGTTGCGGCTGGTGGAGCTGGTACCCGGGGTGCGGCCGGGGGCGTGGCCCCGGTTTGTGGTGGAGGAGCTTCTCCCGGACCTCTCCCGGCGGCTCCCGGTCTCGCCGGGGCTCCACGGGCTCCTCGGGTTTTCCGCCGGAGCCGCGGCGATGCTGGAGGTGGTGCTCGGGCACCCCGACCGCTTTGCCTGGGCGGTGCTCCAGTCCCCCACGGCCCTGAGCCCGGTGCTGGAGGAGGCCATCGGCTGCGCCCGGCCGGGAGGCCAGCGGATCTGGCTGACCTGGGGGCGGTACGAGGGAAACGTCTTCGGCGTCGACGTCAGGGCCTACGCGGCGGACCTGGCCCGCCGGCTTTCCGACCGGGGCTTTGCCGTTGGGGGCGGGGAGCGGCCGGCGGGCCACACCATGAGCTATTGGCGCCGGGACCTGGCCGCGGCCCTGGCCTGGGCGTTGGGGGCCAGCGCCCAGGCGGAGAGCACTCCGGGGCCCGGGCCAGGAGACCGGGAGACCAGCGCCCGGGTCTGTGCTGCCGGAACGTAGGGATCTGTTCTGCCGGAGCGTAGGAGGTGCCGGAACTCAGGGGTACCCCTTCAGGTGGTGCCCCGGGCCGGCCAACGGATCGGGCGATCTCGCCGCAGAAGCAGCTCTGCTTGCTTGAAACCCCCGGAAGGCTTCCGTATACTTACCAGTAGCCAATTCCGGCGTAGGAGGCAGGAAGATGAGCAGCCCCATGCTTTGGCCGCAGCAGGAGGCGCGACGCATCGCAGAGCGGTGGCCCGACCAGCAGACGTACATCCTGGAGACCGGCTTTGGGCCTTCCGGTCACCCCCACATGGGTACCGTCGGCGAGGTGGTGCGCACCTACTATGTGGCCATGGGGCTGAAAGAACTGGGGAAGCAGGCGGAGATCATCGTCTTTTCCGACGACATGGACGGTCTCCGGAAGATCCCCAAGAACATCGACGCCCCCTGGCTGGCGGAGCACCTGGGCAAGCCCGTCTCCCGGATTCCCGACCCCTACGGGTGCTGCCCGTCCTACTCGGCTCACATGAACCGGGAACTGGTCCGGATGCTCGATCAGACGGGCATCCCGTACCGGTTCGTCGCCTCTTCGGATATGTACAACGGCGGCCACTTCGATGAGGTCATCAAGCGGATCTTCCGGCACGGGCAGCAGATCCTGGACCTGATGCTGCCCACCATGCGGGAGGAGAACCGGGTCAACTGGTTCTTCTGGCAGCCGGCCTGCGAGAACTGCGGCCGGGTCAACACCACGGTGGTCCACGAGTGGGATCCGGAGACCACCCGGGTCCGCTACTCCTGCACCGGCGAGTTCCGGGGGATCCGGGGTTGCGGCCATACCGGGGAGCAGGACGCCCTGGGGGGCAAGGGCAAGCTGGGGTGGAAGATCGACTGGGCGGCCCGGTGGTACTACTTCCCGGTCAACTACGAGATGTACGGGAAGGACCTGATCGACTCGGCGAAGATCTCTAGCGAGATCGTGAAGATCCTCGGCGGTACCCCGCCGGTGCAGATGTTCTACGAGATGTTCCTCACCGAGGAGGGCCGGAAGATCTCCAAGTCCGTCGGCGAGGGGATCACCCTGGAGAACTTCCACCGGTGGGGCACCCAGGACGCGGTCAACCTCCTGATGTTCAAGAACCCCCGGCAGCAGAAGAACCTGGGGCCGGAGACCGTCATCCGGTACATGGACGAGGTGCTCACCCTCGACCCGGCGGATCCCCAGTACCGGTTCGTCTACTACCACGGGGAGCGGCCGGACCTGGGGGGCCTCCGGTACTCGGACCTGATCAACCTGATGAGCGCGATCGGCATCACCGACCCGGACCTCCTGCGGCCCTACCTGGAGCGGACCTTCGGCAACGCCCGGATTGGGGAGAACTGGCCGTACGTCCGGGAGCTGTTGGAAAAGGCCCGGAACTACTATGAGGATTTCATCCTCCCCACCCGGCAGGTGCCGGATCTCACCCCGGAGCAGTGGGCGCTGGTGGATGAGTTCCTGGCCCTCATCGACCGGGAGACCGAGCCGGACCGGATCCAGAGCGGAGTCTTCGAGATCGCCAAGGCCCACGGCATCCCGGCCCGGGAGTACTTCAAGCTGCTGTACGGCGTGCTGCTGGGCGCGGACAGCGGGCCCCGGATCGGCGGCTTTGTCCACCTCCTGGGCCGGGAGAAGGTGAAGGAGATCGTAGAAGCCGCCCGGCAGAAGCAGCAGGAGAAGCAGCGGTGATCCTCCTGGACCCGGGGCGCCGCGCCGGGCGCCCGCTGGAGGGTGCAGACGAAAACGCCGCCCGGATGGGTCCGGGCGGCTTTCCTTGTCCACCGCTGCTGGGCTTGCCTACCGCTGCTGGGATGCGGCCATCAGCCGTTCCTTGAGCTCCCGGGGCAGCGCCGGCCCATACTCCACGGGCTCTGGGCCGGTCAGGTCGGTGAGGATGTACCGATCCGCATGGCGCTCCAGCCGGTCCAGGAACTGAACCAGGCAGTCCCGGGAATCGAAGCGCCGGAAGAAGAGTTCCTTGCTCGGGTGGTTGGCCCGGGAGTGGTGCAGGAGGGTGAACCGCAGATCCTCATCCCGGGCGTGCTGCTGGCAACCGCTGCAGACGAACATGGCGGCGATTCCTCCCCTGTAGACCCGGCGAAGGCGCAGCCAGGAATTATCGCGGCCTTGGCAAGTCTGCATAATAAGTTGTATTCCGCCGG
>JAKKUO010000059.1 GCA_021890795.1 Bacillota bacterium
ATACGGCACGCAGGCCTCGCTCGCTCACACTGTTCAGTTCTCAAGGACCGGAAGCTGCGGCGCTCGGTGCGCCGCCGACACTTCGGCATCATATCACTTCCCGGGGAACCTGTCAACCACCCGGTTTGCGGATCCCCGGGACCCCGGTGCTCCCGCCGGGCCCGTGCTCCGAGCCCATGCCCCGGGGCGACAGGTATCACAATACCACAGTCCCGGCCACCTGGCAAGCCTTCTTGTTGGTTACGCAACCATCCCATTCTTCTGACCGGCGGGCCCCGGGCGCTTCCTGCAGCCGGTACCGTCGGGGCGACGCAGCGCAGCACGGAAGCTGCCCGAGGGACGGCCAGGGCCCCGGGACCTCTCGGGCCCCGAGGCCCTGGCCAGGTACCACCCGGTGACCCTCAGGTTAGCACCACCGGCGCAGCCGGGCGACCGCCCGCTCCCGGCCGAGGAGGTAGAGGGTGTCGAAAAGGGGCGGGCTGGCGGTGCGGCCGGTCACCGCCACCCGGATGGGCTGCATCGCCTGCTTGGGCTGTAGCTCCATCTCCGCCATCAGCCCCCGGGTGCATTCCTCGATGGCCGGGACGGTCCACTCCACCTCCTCCAGCCGGTCCGCCAGCCGGCGGAAGAAGGGCCGGATCGCTTCGGTGAGGAACTTCGCCACCGCCTTCTCGTCGTACTCGATCTCGTCCTTGAGGAAGAAGTCCACCAGCCCGGGCACTTCGCTCAGGACCCGTACCCGCTCCTGGACCTGGGCCATCAGCTCCACAAACCAATCCCAGCGGGCCCGGGCCTCCTCCTCGGTGATCAGCCCGGCCTGGACCACAAAGGGCAAGGCCAGCTCCGCGAACTCCTCCCGGCTCTTGCGCCGGAGGTAGACGCCGTTCATCCACTCCAGCTTTTCCTCGTCGAAGACCGCGGCCGCTTTGTTCACGTCGTAAATGTTGAACTCCTTGATGATCTCTTCCTTGCTCAGGATCTCCCGGCCCTCCCCCTTCGGGGTCCAGCCCAGGAGGGCCAGGTAGTTAAAGAGCGCCTCCCCGAGGATGCCCTTCTCCCGGAGGCTGGTGACCGACATCTCCCCCTTGCGCTTGGAGATCTTCCCCCGCTCGGTGTTCAGCAAGTGGGAGACGTGGGCGAACCGGGGCGGCTCCACCCCCAGGGCCCGGTAGATCAGGATCTGGACCGGGGTGTTGGAGATGTGCCCCTCCCCCCGCACCACGTCGGTGATCTTCATGGTGATGTCGTCCACCACCACGGTGAAGTTGTACGTGGGGATCCCGTTGGACCGGACCAGGATCGGGTCGCTGATGGAGTCGGTGGGGAAGGAGATCTCCCCCCGGATCATGTCGTGGTAGGTGATGACCTCCCCGTCGGGCACCTTCAGCCGCCAGGCCGGGCGCCGACCCTCGGCTTCCAGCCGGGCCTTCTCCTCCTCCGTGAGGCGCAGGCAGCGCCGGCTGTACTTGTAGGCCACCTTCTTCCGGTCCGCCTCTGCCCGCTCAGCCGCCAACTCCTCCGGGGTGCAGTAGCAGGGATAGACCGCCCCTACGGCCTTCAGCTTCTCCAGGTACTCCTGGTAGAGGTGCAGCCGGCCCATCTGCCGGTACGGGCCGTAGGGACCGCCGATGTCGGGCCCTTCGTCCCAGTCCAGGCCCAGCCACTTCATCTCGTTGATGATGACCTCTTCCCACTCCGGCCGGGAGCGCTCCTGGTCGGTATCCTCGAACCGCAGGATAAAGGTGCCGCCCTGGCTCCGGGCCCAGAGCCAGTTGAAGAGCATGGTGTGGGCGTTGCCCACGTGGATCGGCCCGGTGGGCGAGGGGGCAAAGCGGAGTCGCATCTGGCTCATCTGGAACAACCTCCCCGACATCCCGGAAAGAGCGAACTTGCCTGAAAGAACAAACTCCCGCCCCCGAAGGGACGGGAGTCAATCCCGCGGTACCACCCTGCTTGGGCCACAGCCGTGGCCCCGCTCTGCTCCCGTAACGGGGGAGTCTCCGCCCGGACTACTGGGCCGGGGGATTCCGCCGGCCGTTCGCCCTGGGGCTCCCGGGGCTCTTCAGCAGCGCCAGGCACCGGCTTGCACCCGCCGCCGGCTCGCTGGGGCTCTGGACAGCCGCCTACTCCTCCCGGTCATCGCGCTGACGGATTTGATGCGTCGGTCACCGCAGTATTGTAGCCTGCCGGCTCGTCCCCTGTCAAAGGGCAGCCCGGCCTCCCCGGAGCGGGCACGTCACGAGTAAAGGCGGTGGAGAAGGTAGACCGTCGCCAGGCCCGGGAGGCCCAAAACCCCTACCACAAGCCCAGTGACGGGGTTGAGGGGCAGGTGGAACCCGGCAGCCAACCCCACCAGGTTCAGCGCCCAGAGGCACAGGTACCCCAGGGCCATACGGCCGGCCAGCAAGCCTAGGTACCGGAGGGGCTCCACCAACCACCGCAGCAACACAGCCCCGGCCAGCACCAGGGCCCCCCAGACCAGCCATCCGGTCTCCACCGCCCGCCCCCTCCCGCCAACCTAGACTTGCCGGGGCTGCTGCCCCCGGATCTCCTGCACCTTCCGCAGCAAGTACACGTACTTCCGTTCGGCCGCCTCCAGCTGATAGATGACGTGATCCACCAGGTCCGGGTCCTGGACCCCGTTCACTTCCTGGAACCGGGCCTGGGCCGTCTGCCACTCCCGGAGGGCGGCCTGGGCCGCGTCCACCAGTTCCTGCTCCTCCGGGTCCGGACGGCTCCGCCCTCCCACCGCCGGCAACCCCTCCGGCCCCCCGGCCGGGTCCCGCCCCGCCAGGCGGACGGCGAGGTGATGACCCCACTGCCAGATCCGAGCCAAGTGGATGGGCATCGAAACCCCTCCCCTGCCCCGCCGCAGCCGTCGCCGGTTTCCGCACCAGTCTATGCGGCGGCGGAATCTGGGATTCCCGCCCATCAGTCTGTCCAGGGGTTGCCGGCGTTAGTCCGAATGCCCTCATATCTCCCGGCGGCCTTCCAGGGCCTTGGCCAGGGTCACCTCGTCGGCGTACTCCAGGTCCCCGCCCACCGGCAGGCCCCGGGCGATCCGGGTCACCTTGATCCCAAGGGGCTTGATGACCCGGGCCAGGTAGATCGCCGTGGCCTCCCCCTCGGTGGTGGGGTTGGTACAGAGGATCACCTCCCGGATGCCCGGGTTGGCCAGCCGCTGGAGCAACTCCCGGACCCGGAGCTCCTCCGGGCCGATACCCTCCATCGGGTTGATGGTGCCGTGGAGAACGTGGTAGACCCCCCGGTACTCCCGGGTCTTCTCCATCGCGATGACGTCCCGGGGCTCCTCCACCACGCAGATGGTGCCGTGGTCCCGGTCCGGGTTGGCACAGATGGCGCAGGGATCGGTGTCGGTCAGGGTAAAGCAGACGGAGCAGTAGCGGATGCGCTCCCGGGCGGTCTGAATCGCGCCCAGGAGCCGCTCCACATCCTCCCCGGGGGCATTCAACAGGTAGAAGGCCAGGCGTTGGGCGCTCTTGGGGCCGACCCCCGGCAGCTTGGTCAGTTCCTCAATGAGCCGGGCGATGGGTTCCGGGTACAGCATGGCTGCCTACGTCGGCTCCTAACCGAACAGGCCGGGGATCTTGGGCATGCCGCCGGGAAGAAGCTTCTTCATCTCGGCCTCCGCCATCTCCTCGGCCTTCTTCATGCCCTCGTTGACCGCCGCAACGATCAGGTCCTGGAGCATCTCCACGTCGTTGGGGTCCACCACCTCCGGGGCGATGGCGATGGACTTCAGCTCCTTCCTCCCCGACACCACGACCTTGACGGCGCCGCCGCCGGCGCTGGCCTCGACGGTCATTTCGGCGATGCGCTCCTGGGTCTCCAGAAGCTGCTTCTGCAGCTTCTGCACCTGCTTCATCATGTTGTTCATACCGCCAGGAAACATCTATTCGTCCTCCTTCACTTCCACGGGCACACCGGGGCCCACCCGCTGCCGGATCAGGTTCACCAGGTCCAGACCGCCGGCGGGCTCCGCCGTCTCCCCGGGCTCGAGGATGGTGGTGGTCACCAGGTACTCCGGCAGCCCGAGGCGGTTCAGGGCCGCCTCCACCCACTTGGTGCGCCGGTGGACCAGGTCCCGGGCGGTACGACCCTCGGGGGTGGGAGGAAAGCCCAGGACCAGGGTGCGCCCCTCGAGCCGCACCGGTGTGGCCTGGGCCACCAGGGGCGCCATGGACTTGGCCTTGGGCTGGTTCCGGAAGAATTCTACCACCCGGGGCCAGGCCTGCTGCATCGCGGCCAGCTCCGGCGATACCGGCCCAGGCGCCTGGGCGGCAGCCCCGGATCGGGCCCCGGCCTCAGGGCCCTGGGGCCGGTGGCCGCTCTCCTGGGTGCCGGCCCGCCCCGCTGGGCTCCCGGGGCCCGGCGCGGCAGCGGCCTGGGCCGGGGCGCCCCGGCGTTCCCGCCCGGGGCCGGGGGCCTGGGGCGCCGGGGGGACCCACTCACCGCCAGCAGAGGCGGAGGGAGCCCCGGAAGCCGCGGGCGGGGTGGAGCAGAGGCGGATCAGCCCGACCTCTACTACCAGCCTGGGGTTGGTGGTCAGGCGCAGGTCGTTCTCCACCCCGGCGAGGAACTTCACCGCCCAGAGCAGGTACTGGGAGTCAAACCCCGCCGCTACCTGGCGGAGCTGGGCAAGGGTCTCCTCCGGCAGGTCCAGGAGGGCTTCTCCCCCGGGGACCTGGAGCAGGAGCAGGTCCCGGAAGTGGGACATCAGGTCCCGGACCAATTGCCGCAGGTCCTTGCCCTCCCGGACCAGCTGGTCCAGGACCAGGAGAGCCTGTCCGGGGTCCCGGTTCCGGATCGCCTCGTCCAGGGCGAGGAACCGGTCCAGGGAGGCCGCGCCGAGGACCGCCAGGGCGTCCTCCAGGGTGATGGTCCGCCCCTCCTCCGCGTAGGCCACCACCTGGTCCAGGAGGCTGAGGGCATCCCGCATCCCGCCCTCCGCCTGCCGGGCGATCGCGTAGAGGGCCTCTTCGGTCACCTGGAAGCCGTGGCGGGCCGAGACCTCCGCCAGGCGCTCAGCGATCTGCCGGGTGCTGAGCCGGTGGAAATCGTACCGCTGGCACCGGGACCGGATGGTTACCGGCACCTTGTGCACCTCGGTGGTGGCGAGCACGAAGATGACGTGGGCCGGCGGCTCCTCCAGGGTCTTCAACAGGGCGTTGAAGGCCGGCTCCGTCAGCATGTGCACTTCGTCGATGATGTAGACCTTGTAGCGGAGGTCCGTAGGCGCGAACTTGACCTTGTCCCGCAGGTCCCGGATCTCGTCGATGCCCCGGTTGGAGGCCGCGTCGATCTCGATGACGTCCATGGACTGGCCGGACTGGATGAGTTCACAGCTGCGGCACTGGTTGCAGGGCTCACCCTGCCGGGGATGGAGGCAATTGACCGCCTTGGCCAGGATGCGGGCACAGGAGGTCTTGCCGGTTCCCCGGGGACCGCAGAAGAGGTAGGCGTGGGTGAACCGGTTCTGCGCCAGGGCGTTGCGAAGGGTCCGGGTGACATGCTCCTGCCCCACCACTTCGGCAAAGGTGCGGGGGCGCTCTTCCCGGTACAGAGCCAGGCGGGCCATGGCGCGTCCCTCCTCCCAATCCGCCACCCGGCCCTCTCCATCCGGAGCCGGCCAGGTGGCCCAGCATCTAGAGCATTTCTGGGACGACCCGGCTTTTCCCTGTCGGGTTCTGCCGCTGGGGCCGGCGGTGGCCGGGAAGCCGTCCAGGGCATACGAAAACCCGGATCCGATAGGGATCCGGGTCGGAACCGAAAGCTTTGGCCGTGCACCTGCCGTTGACAGCTCCCTCCGGGCGGTATCGGCGCAGCCGGCTCGGACCAGGCGCCCCCGCGGCACCCGGGAGTAACCGCTTACGGATGCTCCCTTCCGGGCCTGTCCGGGTTCACGGGCTCCCGCTGCGCGGGACCCAGCCCTCATCGCTGCTTACGCCGTCCTGGCCCCACAGGGAGAAGCCGCGGGCAGGCATCGACCCCGCTACAGCGGATTGCGGGTACAGGGCACCGCTACCTCCCCGTCTAGCACGGCCAAACTGTTCAGTTGGCGGAGAGGGTGGGATTCGAACCCACGGTGGGCCGTAAGACCCACAACGGTTTTCGAGACCGCCCCGTTCAACCACTCCGGCACCTCTCCGCAGGTTGCCGTCCCCCACCGCTGCCGGGGGTGGGGAATTGCTGCAAAGGCTATTATAGGCTATCGGGAGGAGGCGGGCAACCCCGCTGGGCCCGGAAAAAGGCGCGTATGATGGCGGCCGCTTCCTCGGCCATCACCCCGCCGGTGACCTGCATCCGGTGGTTGAGGCCCGGGTTCTGGACGATCTCCAGGAGGTTCCGATCCGCCCAGGCTTTGGGGTCCCGGGCGCCGTACACCAGGTGGTCGATCCGGGCCTGAACCAGGGCCCCGGCGCACATGGGGCAGGGCTCGATGGTGACATAGAGGGTGCAGCCCACCAGGCGCCAGTCCCCGAGCCGCTCCGCGGCCTGGCGGACCGCCAGGATCTCCGCGTGGGCCGTAGGGTCCTTCAGGTTCTCCCGCAGGTTGTGGGCCCGGGCGATGATCACCCCGTCCCGGACCACAACGGCGCCGATGGGGACCTCGCCGATCTGGGCCGCCTTCCGGGCTTCCTCAAGGGCTTCCGCCATGAACCGCAGGTGCTGTTCTACCGCGGCCGGCTCGGCCTGGACTTCGCCCTGGCGCTCCGCCAACCGGTCTCCCTCCCTGTCCGGCACCGGCCGCTAGCCTCCGGGTTACCCAAAGCAGAAGGGCCGCGGCCATGCCCGCAGCCCCGTCTGCCATCTGGTGCGCCCGGAGGGACTCGAACCCCCGGCCAGCGGTTTAGGAAACCGCTGCTCTATCCACCTGAGCTACGGGCGCGGATGAAGATCCGGCAGCGTCTGCTGCCGCGGCTTTTATCATACCACGACCCTTCCCCGGTGACAACCCGGGTCCGGCGGCAACTCCAAAGGGCCCCGGCGCCGCCCCAAAAACAGGGCAGGCGCTGGTGGCAGGGACACCAGCGCCGCGTCGGCTGCGCTCTGGCGGAGAGGGTGGGATTCGAACCCACGGTGGGCACGGAGGCCCACTGCGGTTTTCAAGACCGCTCCGTTCAACCACTCCGGCACCTCTCCGGCTGCGGGCCTCCGGGCAGGAACGCTTCCCGCCCGTCCGCCCTATCCATTGTTCAGTCTAAACGGGGACCCGGGCGGTGGCAAGAGGCCCGGGGGGCCGGTCCGCCCCCTGTCAGTTGGTGATCCGGTCGATGCCGCCCATGTAGGGCCGGAGCACCTCCGGAACCGTAATGCTGCCGTCGGCGTTCTGGTAGTTCTCCAGGATCGCCGCCACTGTCCGGGGGAGGGCCAGCCCCGAGGCGTTGAGGGTGTGGACAAACTCCGGCTTGGCCTTCGGGTGCGGCCGGAACCGGATGGAGGCCCGCCGGGCCTGGAAGTCCCGGCAGTTGGAGCAGGAGGCCACCTCCACGTACCGGCCGTAGCTCGGCAGCCACAGCTCCACGTCGTACTTCTTCGCCTGGGTGAAGCCCAGGTCGCCGGTGCACATCAGGACCCGCCGGTAGGGGATGTTCAGCTTCTCCAGCAGCTCCTCCGCGTGGCGGGTCATCTCCTCCAGGGCGGCGTCGGAGTCCTCCGGCCGGGTGAACTGGACCAGCTCCACCTTCTCGAAGTAGTGCATCCGCACCAGCCCCCGGGTGTCCCGGCCGGCGGCCCCGGCCTCAGCCCGGAAGCAGCCGGAGAAGCCCACGTACTTGATGGGCAGGGCTTCGGCGGGGAGGATTTCGTCCCGGTGCATGTTCACCAGGGGGACCTCTGCGGTGCTGGAGAGGTGGTAGTCCGTCCCGGCCAGGCTGAAGACGTCCTCCCGGAACTTGGGGAACTGGCCGCTGCCGTAGTAGCTGGCGGTGTTGACCACCACCCCCGGCTGCACCTCCCGGTAGCCCTTGGCCACGGCCTCGTCGATGAACCAGGCCACCAGGGCCCGGTGCAGCCGGCTGATGCCGCCCTTCATGATGACAAACCGGGAACCGGCCACCTTGGCCGCCCGCTCGAAGTCCAGGCCGTCCAGGGCCGTGCCGATCTCCCAGTGGGGGCGGGGGGTGAAGTCAAAGGTCCGGGGAGTGCCCCAGCGCTTCACCTCGACGTTGCCGGACTCATCCTCCCCCACCGGCACGTCGGGGTCGGGGATGTTGGGCACCTGAAGGAGAAGCTCTTCCAGCTCCGCCTCGATCTGCCGAACCCGCTCGTCCAGGGCCTTGATCCGGTCCCCAACCTGGCTCATCTCGGCGATGATGTGGCTGGGGTCCTGGCCGTCCCGCTTCAGCCGGGCCACCTCCGCGGAGGCCTGGTTGCGCCGGGCCTTGAGCTGCTCCACCTCGGTGAGGGTGCTCCGGCGCTCCGCGTCCAGGGCGAGGATCCGGTCGATGTCCACCTCGACCCGCTTCTTGGCCGCTGCTTCCTTGACCAGGTCCGGATTGCTGCGGATCAGCTTCAGGTCCAGCACCTAACCGTCACCTCCTGCCAGTGCCCGCCGCAGGCCGACCTCAAAAGGCGGATAGATGATCCCCTTCTCCGTGATGATCCCGGTGATGTACCGGGCCGGGGTGACGTCGAAGGCAGGGTTGGCCACCCGGATCCCCTCGGGGGCCACCCGCACCCCGGCGATGTGGGTGACCTCCTCCGGGTTGCGCTCCTCAATGGGGATGTGATCCCCGCTGGGGATGGAGAGGTCCACAGTGGAGGTGGGGGCCACGACGTAGAAGGGGATCCCGTGCTCTCGGGCCAGCACCGCCACGGTGTACGTGCCGATCTTGTTGGCCGTGTCGCCGTTGGCGGCGATCCGGTCGGCGCCGACAAAGCAGATCTGGATCTTCCCCAGGCGCATGAAGTGGCCGGCCATGTTGTCGGTGATCAAGGTGGCGGGGATGCCGTACCGGAGGGCCTCCCAGGCGGTCAGCCGGGCTCCCTGGAGCACCGGCCGGGTCTCGTCGATGTAGAGGTGGATCCGCTTGCCCCGCTCGTGGGCCGCCCGGATCACCCCCAGGGCGGTGCCCCAGTCGACGGTAGCGAGGCTGCCGGTGTTGCAGTGGGTGAGCACCCCGTCCCCGTCCCGGATCAGCTCCTGGCCGATCTCCGCCATCCTCCGGTTGACGGCCACGTCCTCCTCCGCCAGCCGGACCGCATGCTGGTAGAGGGCCTCGGCGACCTCCGCCGGCACGGCCCCCTGGGCCTGGCGCTCCCGGGCCACCCCCATGGCACGGTCCACCGCCCAGAAGAGGTTGACCGCGGTGGGCCGGGTCGCCTTCAGCTCCCGGGCCGCCGCCTCGAGGGCTGCCCAGAACTCCGGCGCCGGGCGGTCGGCCGCCGCCCGGGCCGCCAGGGCCAGCCCCGCGGCCGCGGCCACCCCGATGGCCGGGGCGCCCCGGACCGCCAGGGTCCGGATGGCCTCGGCCACCTGGCGGTAGTCCCGGCATTCGAGGACCGCAAACTCCAGAGGCAGGCGGCGCTGGTCCACCAGCCGGACCAGGCCGGGCTCCAGCTCGATGGTACGCATGGCCCTCTCTACTCCTTGATGGTCTCGCCGCAGCGGCAACCGGTCCGCTCCGGCGGGATCAGCTCGATCAGCCGCAGCAGCAACCGCTTCAGGTTGTCCACGTTGGCGTTGAAGACCCGGATCACCTCGTCGTGGGTGACCGGCGGGATCTCCGGCCGGCCTTCCAGGCCGCAGTCGTAGTCCGTCACCAGGCCGATGCCGACGTAGCACATGTTCAGCTCCCGGGCCAGGGGCACCTCCGGGTACTGGGTCATGCCGATGGTGTGCCAGCCGTTCTGGCTGTACCAGCGGCTCTCCGCCCGGGTGGCGTACCGGGGGCCCTGGATCACCACCATGGTCCCCTGCTCGTGGACCGTCACCCCCACCTCCCGGGCCGCCTGGATGGCCAGCCGGCGGAGTTCAGGGCAGTAGGGGTCCGCGATGCTGGGGTGCCGGACCACCGGCCCTTCGAAGAAGGTGTCCGCGCGCCCCCAGGTCCGGTCCACCAGCTGGTCCAGGATGACAAACTCCCCGGGCTTGATGTGGGGCTGGAGGCTGCCGCAGGCCGCCGGGCCGATGATGCGCTTCACCCCCAGGGTCTTCATCGCCCAGAGGTTGGCCCGGTAGTTGATCTTGTGCGGGGGGAACCGGTGGTCCTTGCCGTGCCGGGGCAGGAACGCCACCCGCTTCCCCGCGATCTCCGCCAGGGCGATCCGGTCGCTGGGCGGGCCGTAGGGCGTCTCGACCCAGACCTCTTCCACGTTGGGGAGAAAGCTGTAGAACCCCGAGCCGCCGAAGATGCCGATCTCTGCCTGATGTGGAGCCGCCACCTTGATCACCCTCCTTCATCACCGCCTGCTATTGTAACCCAGCGGAAGGGATCCCTGCCACTGGCGGAGCCCCTGGCGAAGGGCCCTGGGGCCGGGTGGGGGGCCGGCCCCAAGGCCGGGGGCCCCCGGGGGCACCGGAGCTACGGGGGCACCGGGACTACGGGTGCTCCTCCCCCAGGGGCAGCACCACCAGCCGGGCCTCCAGCACCCCGTCCACCCCGGCCAGCCGGGCCAGCACCTCCGGCGCCGGCGGCTCGTCCACCAGGAAGACCGCCACCGCCTCCCCGGCCCGGCGCTCCCGGCCCAGGGCAAGGCCGGCGATGTTCACCCCGGCAGCCCCCAGGATGGTGCCGAACTGGCCCAGCATCCCCGGCCGGTCGTGGTGGCGGGTGACCACCTGGTACCGGCCGGGCACCAGATCCAGGGGCAGGCCGTTCACCTCCAGGAGCCGGACCCGCCCTTCGGGGGTGAGGGTCCCGGTGACGCTGCGGACCCCAGGGGCAGCTCCCCGGAGCCGGACGGTGATCCGGCTGTCGGGGGCGCCGCCGCCCACGGTCTGCCGGGCCTCCCGCACCCCGATCCCCAGCCGACGGGCCACCTGAGGGGCGTTGATGTAGTTCACGGGCTCCTCGGTCCGGCGGGCAAGGAACCCCTTGAGCACCGTGTGGGTGAGGAGCTGGACAGCCGTCTCCGCCAGGGGCCCCTGGTAATGGACCTCCACCTCCCCCGCCGGGAAGGCGAAGGCCTGGCCCAGGAAGGCCCCGAGGGCTTCCGCCAGGGGCAGGTACCGGACCACCTCCCCCGCGGCGTCCGGCGGCACCGGCGGCAGGTTGACCGCCTCGGGGACCAGCTCCCCCCGGAGCACCCGGGCCACCTGCCGGGCGATCTGCACCCCGCTGAACTCCTGGGCCTCCCGGGTGGAGGCCGCCAGGTGCGGAGTCACCACCACGTTCGGCAGCCGGAAGAGGGGATGGTCAGTGACGGGCTCGGTGCTGAAGACGTCCAGGGCCGCGCCCGCCAGCCGCCCGGTCCGGAGGGCTACGTAGAGGGCCTCTTCGTCCACCATGCCGCCCCGGGCGCAGTTGATGATCCGGGCCCCGGGCTTCATCATTTCGATCTCCCGGGCCCCGATGAGCCGGGCCGTCTCCGGGGTCTTGGCCGCGTGGATGGTGACGATGTCGGACTCCCGGAGCAGTTCCGGCAGGTCCACCAGCCGGGCCCCGATGGCCTCTGCCCGGGCGGGGCTGACGTAGGGGTCGTAGGCCAGGACCCGCATGCCAAAGGCCCGGGCCCGGACCGCCACCTCGTAACCGATGCGGCCCAGGCCGATGATCCCCAGGGTCTTGCCGTGGAGTTCCACCCCCTGGAAGGCCTGGCGCTCCCAGCGGCCGGCCTGGAGGGCCGCCATGGCCTGGGGGAGGTTCCGGACCAGGGCCAGCATCAGGGCGAAGGTGTGCTCCGCGGCGCTGATGGTGTTTCCGCCGGGGACGTTGACCACCGCGATACCCAGCTCCGTGGCGGTGGCCACGTCGATGTTGTCCACCCCCACCCCCGCCCGGCCCACCACCTTCAGCCGGGTGCCCCGGCGGAGGACCTCCGCGGTCACCCGGGTCTCCGACCGGACGATGAGGGCATCGTAAGCCGGAATCGCCTCCAGGAGTTCGGCCGGCGTCAGCCGGCGCAGATCCACCTCCGCCACTTCCCGGAGGATCGCCAGGCCCTGCTCCGCGATGGGCTCGGTGACCAGCACCCGCATCATGTCCGGTCCCCCTTCTCCGCTGCCAGATGGTCCAGCCAGACCGTTTGGGCCGCGGCCACCCCCCGCCCCAGGGGGACGGGATGGCCCAGCCGGACCAGGGCCATCTCCACCGCCGCCACCGCCGCGATGACGTCGTGGGGGGTGGCGTAGCCCAGGTGGCCGATGCGGAAGATCGCGTCCTTGAGCTTTCCCTGCCCCGGGGCGAGGACCGCCCCGAACTCCTCCCGGGCCACCCGGCGCAGCCCGTTGGGGTCAACCCCCGGCGGAACCTTCACCGCGGTCACCGATCCGGAGGCGTACCGCTCGTCCCGGCAGAGAAGCTCCAGCCCCAGGGCCTTCACCCCCGCCCGGCACATGGCCCCCAGAAGCCGGTGCCGGGCCCAGGCCGCCTCCACACCCCCCTGCTCCTCGATCATCCGCAGGGACTCCCGGAGGCCGTAGAGGAGGGAGAGGGCCGGGGTGTAGGGAACGCTGTGGTCCCGGTGGCCCCGACGGTAGGGGCGGAGGTCGAAGAAGTACCGGGGCTGATCCACCTCCTCGGCCGCCGCCCAAGCCCGGGCCGAGGCGGCAATGATGGTGAGCCCCGGGGGAAGCATCAGCGCCTTCTGGGCACCGGTGAAGACCACGTCCAGCCCCCAGGCGTCCATCTCCAGGGGCATGGCCCCCAGGCCGCTGACGGAGTCCACCAGCACCAGGGCCCCGTGCTCCCGGACCACCGCGGCCAACTCCGCCAGCGGGTTGGTGACCCCGGTGGAGGTCTCGTTGTGGGTGATCAGGACCGCCCGGATCTCCCGGCCGGTGTCCGCCCGCAGCCGCTCCCGGAGCGCCTCGGGGTCGGCGGCGGTGCCAGGGGGAAACTCCAGCCGCTCCACCCGGTAGCCCAGGGCCGCGGCCGCCCGGGCCCACCGGTCGCCGAAGTCGCCGATGCTCACCGCCAGCACCCGGGCCCCGGCCGGGACGAAGTTCACCAGGGCCGCCTCAAAGCCCCCGCTGCCGGACCCCGGCAGCACGTAGACCTCCTCCCGGGTCCGGAACAGGGCCTGAAGCCCCCGCGCGATCTCCCCGTGGAGGGCGGAGAACTCCGGGCCCCGGTGATTCACCATGGGCATCGCCATCGCCGCCTGGATCCGAGGCGGGACCGGGGTCGGCCCGGGGAGAAAGAGCAGCGTCTTTTCCCGCAGCACGGCATCCACCCTCCCGCTGAGGACTGGTGTGGGGCAGAAAAGCAAACCGCCCCCAGCGCGCCGGCCGCGGTGGCCGGCGGGCCAGGGGCGGAAGGTCACTTCCGCGGTGCCACCCTGGTTGGCCGCGCCCAGGAGGCGCAACCCCCTCGCTCCGGCTGTATCGGGCCGGGCCCGCCCGGGTCATCCCCGGGACCCTCAGGGGCGGATCGGCAGCCCTGGCACCGGCTCGCACCGGCCGCCGGCTCTCTGGAACCAGGGGGGTGCCTACTCTCCCCGTCCTCGGGCAGGGCGATCTTTGGGGTGGAGTATAGCACGGACCGGGTCGAGATGCAACAGGGGCCCTCCCCGGGCCCGGGACTCCGGGATGGTGCGGGGCGGTGCCTCTTTCCACGCCGGGCCTATTTCCACTCCGGCCCCACCACCAGGGTGCCCTCCACCCAGTTGGCCACCACGTCGGTGCCCAGGTGCCGGAGGTTCTGCCCGGCGGTGGAGGCCAGCCAGACCTCCTTCCGGCCGTTCTCCACCACAGTGTAGACGAACTGGCTGCCGTCCGGCGAGAAAGCGTCCGCCCGGAGAAGGACCTCCCGGCCGGCGAGGAGCTGCGGGAGGAAGGGCTGGTGCCGCCAGTCCGGCGGCGTGGCGATGCGCCAGCCGTCCTCGCCTGGGAAGACCAGTTCCCCCCGGGGGGTCCAGATGGGGCCGCCGGACTGGTAGGAGACCGCCTGGGCGATGCGGACCGGCTGCTGGGAGCCGGTGCCGGCGGCCACCCAGAGGCCGGCGGCCTCCGGGCCGGCCTCGGGCGGCACCAGGGCCGCAAGCCACAGGCCGTCGGGGGACCGGAGCCCCTGCCGAAGGTAGGTTTGCACCGGGGGCGGCGCGGGTCCCGGGCCGGCCCCGCCCGGTCCGGCTCCCTCGGGTCCGCCGCCGGTTCCGTTCTGGCCCGAAGGATCCCCCGGCTGGCCGGAGGGGTCCTGGACCTCGCCGGTGGCGGGCGGATCGGACTTGCGGAGACAGCCGGCGGCCAGGGTTGCCGCCAGCACAAGGCCGAGGGCTGCGATCCAGCGGCTGCGCATCGGCCTACCTCCCCCAGGGTTGTCTTACTTGTTATAACGATCCGCCACCCGGCGGGGTTCCATCGGGCAGAAAGGTTCGGCGTGGGCCGGAAGCGGTGGGGATGGGGCAGATCGAGTAGGAGGGGGTGGCTAACCCCCGTCCTCTCACACCACCGGACATGCGG
>JAKKUO010000017.1 GCA_021890795.1 Bacillota bacterium
TAGATGGACCACATGCCTGACACCAGCGGTAAGGACAGGCCTGACCGGGGGCAGGGACGTCCCCTACCCCCGGCCACACCACATCCTCCTCCGCCTAAACCGGCCCCACCGACAGGAGGCCGAATCCATACGCCTTGGCCGGCCCGATCCCGGTCACGAGGGCTTCCCGGAAGCGGTCGGCGTCCACGACCCGGAGGCGCCCTTCGAATAAAACTCCCTCCAGGGTGATCCGCCCGGCGGGATGGCGGCCCTCGACACGGAAGGCGCTGCCGCCCAGTACCCGGACGTCTGCCAGGTTCTGCACCGAGGAGAGCTCGGTCAACTCAAACCCCGCAGCCTCGGCCTTGCGCCGGAGCCACGCCACCGCCGCCTCCTCCTTCCGCAGCGGCACCCGCCGGCCGTTGGGGTTCTCGCTGCGGATTTTCCGGGTGGCGTTGGCCAGGAGCCGAAACCGGAGCCAGAGTCCCGGGCGGATGGCCTCCAGGAGGCCGCTGATGTCTTTCACGGCGCACCCCAGGGGGCCAGGAAGCAGGTATCCCTCAGGCAGGCGGCTCCAGTCGGGCTGCACCCGGGACTGCACCAGCACCATCACCGGACCGTATCCCCGGTGGGGTTCCACCCGGTAGAGCACCCCACAGGCGGCCCGGGCGGAGGGGCCGACCTCCGGGAAGGCCCGCATGATGGTGCGGTGCATCTCGTGGCAGTCGGCCAGGTCCCGCTGTACCTCACGGCTCTGGGGGTTCAGCCGCAGCCGGCTCAGGTACATGCAGTGGCTCCCCCCTCTCCTTGGGGCGCCTCCCCGGGAAAGGGCACGTGACCGACCCGGACCGTCCGGTTGGCGTACATCCGGGCCGGGTTGACCCGAATCCGGTCTGGCCGGATGGCCTCACCGGCGGGATCTTCCACGACAATCCGCAGGGTCGAAGGAGGTTCCTTGAGGGTCTGCCGGCCGCCCCAGTCCCACGGGTGCCGTTCCAGGGCTTCCTCGATGGAGTCGTAGGCGTCTGTCAGCCCCTCCAGCACAGGACGGGTGGGGATGCACGACTTCCGGCCCAGGTAAAGAGGCCAGCGGGGCGCCGCCAGGGCAGCGGCGCACCGGCGCAGCACCTCATCGGGACCGTCCAGCACGACCAGAAAGGCTGCGTCCTGCAGGTACGAACGGGGGGAGATCACCGTCGCCGGATCGTCAGGGCTCCCCCTCACGCCCCCGGACGCGATGGGCAGAACCCCGGTAATGGTCTGGAAATCCACGAGCCGAGTACCCGGATGCTCCACCCGGACACCCATCCGGAGTTGGGCATCCAGTTCCTCCAGGCGGGGGTCTCCAACGGGGTAGCCAAGGGCGCAGCCCAGCAGCCCGACGATACCCGACTTCGAAGGCTCCTCCCCCGTGTCCCGAACATCCCACCGGGAACGGAGGCCCCAGGACTGGAGCGGACCCTCCAGCCGCAGCAGGAGCAATAACTTACCCATGTCGGGCCCTCTCCTCCAGGACCGCTGCCAACTGCCCGGTGAGGTCGTCCAGGGTATCGCAGAAGGTGGTGCCGGCCACCTCCACATCCCGGGTGGTGAACCACAGCCGGGCGATGCTTTGCAGGCTGAACTTCCGGGTGAGCTTCTCCACGTGCTCTTTCAGCTGCAGGATGGACTGCTCCACAAGGTCCCGGCTCCGGCCGCCCTGGTCTTCATCGCCCCAGTTCGTGCTCACCGGCACCGGCTTGACAAAGGCGTTAGCGTAGCTCACCGGGGTCGGGTACGGCCGAACTTCCACCAGAATGGCATCCGGAAGCTGGTGGGCGGCGAAGCTATTCTGCTTGCCGCTGGGGGTGGTGAAAACCGCGGCCTTCAGGAACGCCAGCACCGTCCGCCGGGCCACGGCCTCGGCCTCCCGGCGCGCCGCCGCATAGCGCTCCTGCTCCTCCGGCGTAGCCCCCGGCTCCGGCGCCGGCCCGGCGAGGTTATCCACCAGGCCGTCGAAGTCGATGGAGAAGTACTTGTAGTAGCAAGCGGAGTTGAACTCCACATCGCCGATCATGCCCGCGCCCCGCTCGTCCTCGGCTTCCTGGGGCCGGAGGAGATCGTCCACCGCGGTAAAGTAGTCGAACTCGTGTTCCATCTTGTGGGTGGAGATGGCGTGAGCCACCTGCACCGAGGCCTCCACATCCCGGAAGGCCTCGGAGGTGATCATCCGGCCAAAGAGCGCGATATCCGGCGTGATGGGCCGCCACCCCTTGCGGCCGATGCTCCGTTCAATATCCTTTGGCGAAACCTTCTTCGCCTCATCCGGAGAAGAGAGACCCTGCGCCACCTCAAAGAGGGAATCCACCACCGCCTCGATGTCCGCGGGGGAAAGGAACATCACCTGGGCCGTCTCACCGGCCTGCTGCTCCCTGCCCTCCTTGTTGCCAAAGCCGGAGGCCTTCTGGGCCACGATGGCAGCAATCTCTTCGGGGATCCCCCGTTCCACCAGCCGCTTGCGCACCAGCTCCGGCAGTTGCCGGGTGCGCACTCCAAGTTCGATCCCAAGCTCTGCAGCAAAGATGGGCGAACGGCGGATGGTGCGCTTCAGGCACTGGCTGGAGATCCGTGCCCGCCGCACACCACCGAAGATGCAGTCTTTCGGGCTGCCGGTGTCGTCCCGGTTCAGGTTGGCCGGGGCATGGTTCTGCAGCATGTGGATCTCAATCAGCATCCCTCACTGACCTCCCTCTGCCGCTACGGCCTGCGGCTCCTGGCTCGCCGCATCGCCGTGGAAGTAACTGCGGGCCCACCGCTTCTGGACGATCCGGTCGGGGTGCCCCCACCAGTTGAGGTCCAGGAGAAGCTGCACCCAGTCGACCCCCACCTGCTGGCTGGCCGCGAGCTTCACGGCCTGGCGCAGCCGGTAGGGGAGTTCGCCGGTTCCCCGCCGGCGGTCGTAATCAGCCTCCAGGAGGATCCGCATCCGGCTGTCCAGACCCTCCCGATTGGTCCGCTGCCGAAGGACGGCCATGGTGCGGCCAAAATCGCCGTCAACCGGCTTGTGGCCGTTGAGGGGGAACAAGGTGGCCACCAGGAAGAAGGTCTCTTCCGGGAACTGAGGCTCTGGGGGCAGGAGCCGGTAGAAGAGCCCGAGGGCGTTCCGGGCCGTGGCCAGCCGCTCACCGGCGCTCCGCCGGAGGACGGCCAGTTCGCCCCGACCCAGCGCCTGGAGACGCTCCACAAACCGCTCTGCCTGCCGCCGGGCCTCCTGCCAGGGCCGTTCGCTCATCCTCTCCGCTGCCTCCTCTCACCTCGTCTCCGTTCCTTCCCTGCACCCTCGCCCCGCAGGCCGGCCACCACCCGGTGGAAGTGCTGCCGGGCCTGAACCTGCCGGGCCAGGGCGTCGGCATCGCTGTCCAGGGAATCCAGGGCCAGCTCCAGGGCCCGGCTGCCCGCCGCCTGAGCCCGATCCAGCCACTGGGCCGCCAGACGGGCCCGGGCGTCCAGATCCCCCGGGTCCAGGGCCGCGAGAGCGGGAATGTAAAAGGTACGGAACTCATCGTGGAGTTCGGCCCAGTACGCCGCCACCGCGGTCTGGATCAGCCGTTCAAAGGCCCGCTGATTGCTCTTGCCGCCCCTCGGGTACGCCAGCTTGAGCGCGGACCGGAGGCCACCGGCCAGGCGCTCGGCGGTCTCGAGGGCCCGCTGCACCTGGCGGCCAGCGTCCGGCAGGGCCGCCACCGCCTCTGGCAGGGCCAGTCGCTCGCACTGCCACTCAAAGACCTTGGCCTTGTCCACCCGCATCCCGTACACTTCCACGACCTCGTGGGTCGTCCTGGGGATGCGGCGTTCCTCTTTGAGGCGCCGGACCTGGGTCACCACGAGGGGGCGGGAATAGCTGATCCGGCCGTCCTCCGTCCGGTAGTCCTCCTTCCGGAGGAGCATGAGAGGGCCGATATCCCGCCATAGCTCCCGGTCCTCCCGGGGGCGGAGGGGCTGGCGCCGGTCCGACTCGACGTAGGCCACATTCGGGTCGATCCAGCCGTCGCCCTCCGCGTGCTTGTATCCGGGGCCATAGACAATCTCCCGGACCAGCACGGGGGACTCGACCCCGGAGTAGGTGCACCGCCCGCCCTCCCCCGGGATGAGCCGGACCCGCCGGGGCTGCCAGGTAAACCCCTCGCCCAGGGAGCGGCAGGGGCGCTCCTGGCCCGGGACCACCGGTTCCCGGGACCGCCAGGCCACCGGCGTGTCACCGGGCAGCCCCAGGGGCATCACGCAGCAGTTGAGCAGCAGCGTTTCAAACAGGGTCTCGCCCCGGACCAGGACGTACCAGGGCGGTGAACCGTTGACCGAGGGGGAATAGCCCCGGCCGCCAGCGGTCATGAAGGGGGCTATCGCCGTGAGGGCCCGGGCGCACACGGCCGGGGCGATGGCCTGCCCGTCCTCGTAGGCATGGTGGAAGTGAATCACGTTGGTGCCGGTGGGCAGGTGGAAGAAGAGGTTTGCGACGGAGACCGTGCTCTTGGCGTCATCCGGCCCGGGCGGGGACTGGAGGAAGGGCCATTCGGGATCAAAGAGGTCGAACCGCTGTTCCCCCACCTTCGCCACGTACCGCTCCACGGCCGCCATGTCAAACCGGCCCTGCTTGTAAAGGTTGGTCAGGTCGGTCACCGTCCGCACCGGGAGGGCGTCCTGGATAAAGGCGATGAGGAGCCGGTAAAGGCCGAACTGGATGGGTGGAGCCGGGTCGTTGATGGCCACCAGGGCGGGTCTGCCGCTCCCCGTCACCCGGGGATTCTCCGCCCGCTCCAGGACCTCCAGAAGGCTCAGTTCCTCAACCCGGCCCGTCTGGTCCTCCACCGGAATCCAGCGTTCGTAGAGGACGTTGAACCTCGCCACCCCCGTTCACCCCTCCTCTCTGTGGTACACAAGGCCGTACACCGGGTGGTTCTCGATGACCACCGGCCTGCCTTCGGAAGACCGCCCCCGCCAGAGGCCTCCCTGGACCCGGAGCACCCGCACGCCGGGTAGCCACCCCGGGGCCGGGACCACGGGCTGGAAACCCGGCTCCGGCTCCACCCCGCTCAGCCACCAGGCAGGAATGCTGACCATCTGGAGGTGCATCGCCTGGAGCACCTCCCGGCGGGGCGGCCGGCGGCCGGCCAGTTCTGCGGCGAAGGCGTCCCCCTCCGCCAGGAGCACCCGGACGGTGTAGTCACCCAGCCGGGTCTTTGCTGCCAGGTACCGGTCCGCGCCCTCGTCCGCCTCATCCCAGAGCCGTTCGGTGCTCTTCGCCGCCAGGCAGAAGAGGGAAGGGTCGGGTTCCGGCACCAGGTACCGGAGGGCCTCGTCCGCCTCTTTCCGGATCCGTTCATGCCAGTCTTCTCTGGCTCTCCGGAGGACTTCGGCCGCCACCGGTAGGTCCGCCTGGGGAAGCGGGTCTTCGGAGTAGACCGCCTCGATGAGGGCCCGGATCTGGTCCGGGAGGCGAATCTCCATGCTGTCCCCTGCACCGGCAAGGGCCTGCAGGGTCCGCAGCAGGATGTACGGGTGATAGACGTTTTTCGTAGGGCCGAAGTCGAGATTCTCCGGACTGGGCCAGAAGATATGGAAGGTGGCCGGCCCGACCCGCTCGGGGCGGAAATGGCGGTGGAGCCGTCCGGCTCGCTGCAGCAGGAGGTCGATGGGGGCCGCTTCGGTGTACATCTCGTCGAAGTCAAGGTCCAGACTCTGCTCGATGACCTGAGTCGCTATGAGCACCGCCCGGGCTGGACGGACTGTCCGCCTGGGATCCCCTTCCGGCAGGGTCGAGCGGGCGTCAAACCGCTCCAGCACCGCCTCTTCAATTTCCTGCCGGCGCCAGGCCGGAAACCGGGCGTGGAAGAGCAGGAGTTCCACCGCCTCCGGGCCATCCCGGGGCAACAGCCGCTCCAGGGCCTGATAGATGCGCTGGGCCGAATCCACGGTGTTCGCGATGACGGCGATGCAGCCCCCCTCCCGGGCCCGGGTCGCCACGCACTGAGCCACCCCCTCCGGGTCGTCCAGGAGGCCGAAATGGTGCCGGACGGTAATCGACCGGACCTTCCGCTCCAGGGTGGCTGAGTCCCCTGCACCGTCGCCGAAGGGGATGATGTCCGGTCCCAGTTCCCGGACCGTTCCCTCCGGGTCCACCAGGGTGAGGAGCGGGTACGGTGCGGCATCCCCTGATCGGTCCGGCAGTTGCGCCCCGGGGGCGTAGGCAGCCGCCAGAGCGGCCCGGCGGGCCGCTGGTAAGGTGGCGGAGAGGAGGATCACCGGCACCCGGAGCACCCCGCACCACCGGAGGAGCAGGGTCAGGATCCGGTTCATGTACGGGTCGTAGGCATGGACCTCGTCAACGATCAGCACCTTGCCCGCCAGGGCGAAGAGGCGCAGGAAACCGTGGGCAACGTGCTGGACGCTCCGGAGCGCCTGGTCAATGGTTCCGACGCCATAGGGAGCAAGAAGGCTGCGCTTGCGGGGCAGGAACCAGTCAAAGCTCTGAAGCCCGGCCTCGTCTGCCCCATGGATCTCGGGCACCGCGGACGGGATGGCGGCGTCCACCAGCCAGCTCGTGCCGTGGACCAGTTGGACCCCGACTGCGGCCTCCGGGTGATGTTGCCTCAGCCAGTCCCGGATCCGGCCGAACATCTGGTTGCTGGTGGCCGCTGTGGGCATCGCCATGTAGAGGCCGCCCGCGGCGCCCTCGCCGAGCCAGGCCGCCGCCAGATAGAGGGCCGCCTCGGACTTGCCGCCGCCCATCTGATCCTCAACGATGGCCAACCCGGGCCGCATGCCCTCCTGCACCAGCCGCTCCGCCAGCCGCTGGGCCGGCCGGGGCGAGGCCAGCCGGGGCCAGATGGCGGCGAAGGGGGGCTGGGGCTGCCACGGGAGAGGGCCGGAGAGCCCCACCCGGGCCACGGCGGCCTGAGCCACCTCCTGGCTCCGGGCGATGTAGTCCTCCCAGGACTCGCCGCGCCACCGCAGAGGAAACAGCTCCTCATTCGAGGCCAGCCAGTCCGCCAGCACCGTCAGGCCGGCCAGGAGGAGTCCGGCCGCGCTGTGGTGGCGGAAGACCGGCTGCCAGGGGGGCGGCTGGAAAACCTGCCGCACCGCCTGCACCAGTTCCCGCCGCAGCGCATCCCACTGGAAGGCCATCTCCTCCGGCTCTTCGGCCTCCGTTTCCGCCCCCAGGTCGCCGTGGTGCCCCCGCAGGGCCGATGCCACCGTGCGGGCGGACTCCTCGTTCCAGTGGCAGTCGTCGATTAGATGGTCAAGGAGCCAGGTAAAGGTGAGGACTTCGTGCCGGAAGCCTGGCTCCGGGTAAAGGAAGAGCCCCGCCGCCCGGAGCGGTTCGGCTAACTCCGAGACCTTGGCCTGGAAGAGGCCACTGCATTTGCCGAGGTCGTGGAGAGCCACCAGGTAGGGGAGCCACCCCTCGGCCACCGCCGGGGAACAGCCCGCGGCCTCGGCGAAACGCTCCACCACCGGCCGGAAAACGGGTCCGGTGATCAGGGCCCGGGCCACGTGCCCGGCGTCGACAAGGTGGCAGAAAAGCGGGTGAAACGGGCTGCTCTTCGCCCAGATAAGACGCCAGATGGGTTGCGTCAGGACCCCGCCCATTCGAACCCCACCCAGGAGAAGATGACGTGTCTGCCTCCAGCACCCCCACTATGGTGGGGAGAGTTCCCGTGTCAGAGACCAACCCGGTCCACCCCCCAGGTGACGGGGGAGCCATTCACTACGGGTTCGGTTCCAAGTATGTAAAAGGGTTGTTCTCTCTACAACTCGGCCAAACCGAGAATGATGTGAAATAGCTTCCAATTCCTCCGACCCTCGCATCCACACCAAGTCACACGAATCCGCCACTCTCCTCCGGCGAATGAGGGGTCTCGCTTTCCTCCTCCCGGCGAGGCACCCGAATGAGACACAGTCCTTCAAACTCCTCCACCACCCGGCTGGTCTCCCCCCAGGTGCGGATCACAAATCCCTGCTCGTTGGCCGCGGTGTGGATCAGGATGGAACCGCCGTCCCGCAGCCCCTGGCAGACCTTGTCCCACAGCCGGTCCCGCACGGCAGCGGACACGGTGCCTACGAAGACCCCTGTCCTGGGTTCGAGCATCCAGCGGGTGAGCTCCCCCCGAAGACTGGCCGGAACCCGTTCAAGCACCAGGACCACCATGGCTGGTGTCCCCCTCCTGGCCAAAGTTGCGGCCGCCCCACACCGGGCCGGTTTCCGGATCCCACAGCCCGCCCGGCAGGGCGTCGTCGATGTCGTAGTCGCCGGGCTCCTCCTCCTGGGGGGTGCCCAGAATCCGCTGGATGTCCGGAATGATCCGGGCCAGGAGCCGGGTCTCGGCAAAGATGTCCCGGCAGGCGCGCCGAACCCGGGTCTCCAGATCCTCCGTACCCTTGGCCGTCTCCCGGAAGGCCACCGGGATGGTGATCTCGGTCTTGTACAGGTCCGCCACGTCGTAGACGAAGGAAAGCATTTTGCCGGTGTGGATGAAGCCAAGCGCCGGTGAGTACCCGGCGGAGACAATCGCTGCGTGGCAGATCCCGTAGAGGCAGCTGTTGGCCGCGGAGAGGGCCCGGTTTACCGGGTCGGACTTCTTCCACGATTTCCGGTTGTACGAGCGGCCTTGCCACGGAATCCCGGTCTCCTTGCTGGCCCTGGCATAGGCCTCTCGTACCCGGGCGCCCTCCAGTCCCCGGAGTTGCCGGAGCGTCAAAGTAGGAGACAGCGGTTCCCGGAACCGGACCTCGTACATCCGCCGGACCACCTGCATGTGCAGGACCGGATCCGCCCACAGCCGCGCCTGGTGAAGCAGGTTGGCGGCGCTCCGGGTCTCGCCCAGTCCCTGCGCGTAGAACCGGACGCCTTGCTCCCCACACCAGATGGCCAGGCAACCGTTCTCCGCCAGAGCGGCGACCGCGGCATGGGTGATGGTCGTGCCGGGCCCCAGCAGGAGGACCATCAGGCTGGCACAGGGGACAGGAACACTGCCCCGGGCGTCGTGGAGGACAATGGCGTTATCCTGCCGGTCGATCCGGCAGTGTTCCACATACAGGTAACTCCAGCTGTCCCGGACCTTAGGAAGGATGTGCAGGTCCTTCATCGCCCGAGCCTCCCGTCCCAGTGCTCCCCTGCGGGCCGGTTGCGCCCACTCGCTGGCGGGCTGTCAGTGCCGGCCGCTCCCTTGATATGTGTCCCAACTCTGTCGCCAGGGCCGGCAACCCTACCAGGTCCTGAGCGTTGTGCGCCAAGATCCACTCCCGGTCCGCCGGATCCCGGCTCCGGAGCCATCGCCGGTAGACCCCGGGCACGGCGCCGCCACGACTCGGCTTCTCGAGGGGGATGCCCACGCAACCCAGTACCGTCTGCAAGCGGCAGTCGGGCAAGGGCCCAAGCCCGGCGAGGTGCCGGCGCACCTCCGGCAAGAGATCCACGTGCGGAAGTGAAGACCACATCAAACCCGTGGCGAGCAGCCCGGATCCGCAGGAAGGGCAGGTCAAACTGCGCTCCGTTGAAGGTGACAACCCCGCTGAAGCGGCGCACCCGGGCCGCCACGGACCGGAGGAGCTGCCCCTCTTCCGCCGGGCTTTCGGCAAACCACTGCTCCAGCGCTCCACCCCTCGGGCCTGCGTAGAGAAGCCCCACTGCGATCACCCGAGCCCGGAACGGATCGAGACCGGTGGTCTCGATATCCAGGTAGACCGGGGATGGGCCAACTACCGCGGAACACCAGGCTGGGAGCGAGAGCGGGTCGACACTGCGGACCACCTGGTACACGGCGCTGCCTCCAGACAAGTCCGATGTACCCTCATCGTAAGTCACTTGAAGGTACAAATACTGACGCGCGCCTGTGTTCGGTTCACCGGATTGCCCGAGGGGTGGGAGAAGTAGCGGCCGAACTGCTGTAAACCGCAGCCATTCTGCGAATCTCTTCAACCACCATCTCCCGCAGGGCCGCCGGCGCCAGCACCTCGGCACTGCTGCCGAACTGAAGTAGCCACCGGGCCACCTCGGCGAGTCCCGCAACCTTCAGCTTGAGCACAAGGGATCCTTCCGGACCCTCCTGCAGTTCCTGGCTCGGGTGCCAGCGGCGCTCCCGGATGTACCGGGCGGCCGGCGGCCGGAACCGGATCTGCACCTCCACCGGGTCACCTCCGTGGAGTTCCCAGGCGGTCTCCAGGAACTTCCGAGCGGAGAAGCGGGGCTGTACAGTGAACCGGCGACCGGTCAGGCGCAGGTCCCGCATCCGGTCCACGGCGAAGACAAGGATCCGCCGCCGCCAGTGGCAGCGGCCGATGACATACCACGCACCGCCCCGGTAGTGCAGATGGTACGGGTCGATGTACCGATGCCGCCAGGCATCCCGGTAAGCCGAGTAATAGTGGACCGCCACGGTCTGCCGGGAGACGAGGGCTTCCTGGAGGATTTCCAGGGCGGCTGTGACGTGCGCCTCGTCCCCCCGGATGGCTGGGAGGCCGAAACTCAGGTCCCCCTGGCCCTGGGGATCCACGGTGACAGCCTCCGGCATGGAGGCTACCAGGCGGTCAATAAACCCTCGCACCAGCCCTTCAAATGCGGACCCCGCCACGAGCCGCAGGAGGTGCGCCGCTGTCTGTAGGGCAGCCACCTCCATGGGGCTCACGGGCGGGGCCGGAAGTACGAAATCGGTGCGGGTGTAGTAGTAGCCACGCCTGCGGGGGTCGTAGGCCAGGGGAGCGCCTAACTGGTCCCGAAGCAGTTCCAGATCCCGTTGAACCGTCCTGACGCTCACTTCTAGCTCCTGGGCCAGGGTCCGGGCATTTGGAAAACGGCCGCTGCGGATGCGGGCAGCATCGATGAGTTGCAACCGCGCCATGAGCGGCCGGTTCATACCCACACCCCCTCCTGACGTGCTCAACAGGCAATACGGTGATGTTGTTTTGTTCTAGAAGAAGTACTTCTCTGCGAAAGCAAGCAACTCCTCTCCGTTACTTTGACTGCGGGAAGACTCTCGAGTGGGCAACTGGAACCCCCTAGCCATCCCTAGCTCGAGATTCGCCCCCCAGTACGCAGGAACGGCAACTGCCTTGATGAGGAGCTTGGCGGTGCTGTATGGCCCTCACTCCCACCCACACAGGGGTGGGGACGACAGGTAGAATCCGACGCCGGCCGCCTCCGTCGACGGTTCACCCCCCACAAGCGTGGGGACGACCGTGACGTTCAGCTTGTTCGCCACGCCGGGGTCAGTTCACCCCCACACGCGTGGGGACGACGTTGGGCTACTGATCCGCAGTACGTGTCTAAGCGGTTCACCCCCACACGCGTGGGGACGACTGAATGGCCCGGGCCACGACCCGCACCGGCCATGGTTCACCCCCACACGCGTGGAGACGACGGCCCGGTACGACGCCTACAGAGCCAGCGGCGCGGTTCACCCCCACACGCGTGGGGACGACCGGGCCAGCTCCTCCCCAGGCATGGGGAACACCGGTTCACCCCCACACGCGTGGGGACGACAGCCAGGGATGCGGCGGGACGTGGCCCAACTCCGGTTCACCCGCACACACGTGGGGACGACTGCGGTGTCACTTAACAACGGGGAGGCGGCAACGGTTCACCCCCACACGCGTGGGGACGACCTCCGGGATAACTGGGATACGGTCGGCCCGGTCGGTTCACCCCCACACGCGTGGGGACGACGGATTCTGCTCCTCCACGAGGAGGAGCGTTCCCGGTTCACCCCCACACGCGTGGGGACGACTGCAGGTCACGCCGAACATCCGCACGGCTATGCGGTTCACCCCCACACGCGTGGGGACGACGAGCCTCTTGATGAGAGGCGGCAGGCCATTAACGGTTCACCCCCACACGCGTGGGGACGACGGCACGACATCCACGGTTACGGCGAGGACCTGCGGTTCACCCCCACACGCGTGGGGACGACTACAACACCCCCGGCCGTCCGCCGGAGGCAAACGGTTCACCCCCACACGCGTGGGGGCGACGCAAGCCGCCGCATCACGTTCTCCTCGGTGAGCGGTTCACCCCCACACGCGTGGGGACGACATCAGGGCGTCCCTGGTCCGCACCCGCCGGATCGGTTCACCCCCACACGCGTGGGGACGACTCGTAATCAGTCCGGCTGACTGCTGGCGCTGCCGGTTCACCCCCACACGCGTGGGGACGACGGGCTGGCCGCGACCGAGTTTGCTGGGCGCTTCGGTTCACCCCCACACGCGTGGGGACGACCGGTCGATGGTGTCGGCGCTGGCCTGAAGCCACGGTTCACCCCCACACGCGTGGGGACGACCGGAGTTCCGCCAGGAGCTCCTCGGTGGTGTACGGTTCACCCCCACACGCGTGGGGACGACGCCTCGAGCGGCAGCAGTCGCTGCTCCCCGGCCGGTTCACCCCCACACGCGTGGGGACGACCGGAACGGCACGTCTGAACGCCGGATGGCCTCCGGTTCACCCCCACACGCGTGGGGACGATGGCGTCTGGGATTACCGGCCGCTGCTTGAGTCCGGTTCACCCCCACACGCGTGGGGACGACTATGGCAGCAAACTCATCGTCGCCAATCGGTACGGTTCACCCCCACACGCGTGGGGACGACGATCTGGGCGATGAACGCATCGTACTCCGCCTTCGGTTCACCCCCACACGCGTGGGGACGACTTAATAATCGGCCGGGCGAAGGCGGCCCCAAGCGGTTCACCCCCACACGCGTGGGGACGACCCGCCCCCGACCCCCAAGCAATCGGGGCAGGTCGGTTCACCCCCACACGCGTGGGGACGACTTCCCCGGCGTCAATCACGCCGGGGAGCTTCTCCGGTTCACCCCCACACGCGTGGGGACGACTTCCACGTCTCCAGGAGACCGGCCGCCTCGGCCGGTTCACCCCCACACGCGTGGGGACGACCCCGTGTGCTTGTGGCCGGTGCTCTTGTCGAACGGTTCACCCCCACACGCGTGGGGACGACCAGGTCCAGGACCCACTCCCGGCGCCGGCGGCCGGTTCACCCCCACACGCGTGGGGACGACGTGTCCAGTCGAGTGGCACCCTGCCGCCTCCCCGGTTCACCCCCACACGCGTGGGGACGACACTTCCCAAACCGGCTCTGCATCGGCATCCATCAGCCAAAACCCCAGTTCAAGTGTCAAAACGGGCGATATCACATGCATGTGAAAGAAAGAAAGCGATAGTTACTGATAACAGCCGCTGACGACACTGACAATACACAAGGGGTGTACCTCTTGACCCACCAGACCACCCAGCGGCACAACTGGCCTCCAGTCCAAGCAGCCTTTGGGCAAGCCACTCGGGCAAGAGCGTCAAGCTCTACCTCCGGCCACTCCCCGGCACCCATTACACGTGTACCGGCACCAGTCAGCACACCGTCGCGGCCAGACTCCGCTAGTGGCCAAGGAGCCAATACCCATCGGCCCAGTGCGCCAACGCCCATCCGCCCAGTGCGAGTTCCACCCCCCATACGCTTGATTTCACTACGGTACATTCAGTTCCTTCCTCTGTCCAGTGCCCCCGGGAACACTGGCCTGGCCGGCGTCCAGGCGGTGCTTCCGCCGGCCCCAGCTCCACACCCGTCGTCCCAGGTGTCCTCGTCCCCCGCCTCCCCGCCACCGCCCCCGGTATAGGTGCAGGTCCCCCTCCTCCGGCCGGTGGGGCGCGCGCTGCCGGGGTCCGGGCCCCGGTCCCGTGGGTTCCCCGGCGGTCACCTCCCCCGAAACAGGTCCCGGCCCCGGTGCGGCGTCCCGGGCCTTCCCCGCCCCCGGCGGCACCCTCTTCCCGGGCCACTCCGGGGTGGGGGGCTCCGGGGCCACCTCACTCAGCAGCCCTTGGGCGAGCCACTTCCCGACCATCCAGGGGTCCAGGACCAGGGCCCGTCAGGCCCGTTCCCCGGCGCCCCGGCGTACTTCCTACCAGTCGTCCTTTCTATTTAAACTTATCTTCCCAGATTGGATACTTGCAGCCAATACGTGATTCTGTATAATGATGGATAGACTTTACCGACAAAACAGTTCTCTTGGAGAATTCATCGCCGACAACTTTGCCTCGACTCACCTGAACAGGGGACAAGCCACCGGTCGGGTAGCCCACAAGCGACAGAGGGGGGATCTTTTTGCGATTCAGGTTTCGGTGCCACTGGATCGTCGCGGCCGCACTGGTCCTCGGCGCCGCCCTGCCGCCAGGGGCTGCGGCGGCGGAAGCCAGGGCAGGTGGTCGGCTGGAGCCGGTCCCCGTCTCCGGACCGGTGGAAGCCAGCGTCGCCCCGCCGTCCCTCAGCCAGCACCGGGTGGAGGTTCTGGTCAAACTGCGCCACGAGCCCCTGGCCCGGGTCTACGCCCGCTCCCTGCGCCAGGGCCGGGCCCTCTCGGCACTGGAGCAGAAAGAGCACCGGGCCAGGCTGGAACAGGTCCAGAACCAGGTCCTCGGCCAGGTGGCGGCCCTGGGCGGCAAGGAGGTTTTTCGGTTCAAGAACGCCCTGAACGCCGTCCAGGTGCAGGTGCCGGCGGCCGCCCTGCCCAAGCTGGCGGAGCACCCGGAGGTAGCCGGCATCTACCCGGCCCGGCCGGTCACCTTGAATAACGAGACCAGCGTCCCCTTCATCGGGGCGGACAAGGTCTGGGACCTCGTGGACCAGGACGGGGTCCCGGTCACGGGCGAAGGCATCCGGGTCGCGGTCATCGACACCGGCATCGACTATTACCACGCGGCCCTTGGGGGGTCCGGAAACCCTGACGACTACCGGAACGACAACCCCGACATGGTGGAGCCCGGCACCTTCCCCACGGCCAAGGTGGTGGGGGGTTACGACCTGGTCGGCGACGACTACGACGCCGGCTCGGACGACCCCGACCGGCGGATTCCCCGGCCCGACCCGGACCCCCTGGACGTCCACGGCCACGGCACCCACGTCGCGGCCACCATCGGCGGCGTCGGAGTGCCCGGTAAGATTGGGCCGGGCGTGGCCCCTGGGGTGCTCCTTTACGCTTACAAGGTCTTCGGCCGGGAAGGCAGCACCACCATGACCACCGCCGCGATCGAGATGGCCATGGACCCCAACGGCGACGGCGACCTGAGTGACCACGTGGACGTCATCAACATGTCCCTGGGCTCCCCCTTCGGCGAGGAGATCGAGGCGGAGGTCGCCCAGGCGGCGACCGAACTCGGGATCATCGTGGTCGCCTCCGCAGGGAACAGCGGCAACGTGCCTTACATCACCGGCTCCCCCGCGGTGGCGCCGGGGGCCATCAGCGTGGCGGCGGCGGTGGACGACGGCATCGTCCGGGGCGCCATCAAGGCGACATACCCGGATGGGAACGAGACCCTCTTCGAAGCCGTCGAAGCGACCTTCACGCCGCCCCTGGCGGAGACGGGGGATGTGACCGGAACCCTGGTCGACACCGGCGGCGCGGGCTGCGCACCGGAGGACTTCCAGAGCGATCCGGCCGGAGCCATCGCCCTGATTGACCGGGGCGTCTGCCCCTTCGTGGACAAGGTCCGTAACGCCCAGCAGAAGGGCGCCCTGGCGGTGGTGGTGGTCAACAACGTCGACGGCGATCCCATCACCATGGGCGGGGATCCGGACGGCTTCGAGATTCCGGCCGTCATGATCGCAAAGGCCTCGGGGCAGACCCTCCGGGAGGCCATCGCCGGCGGCCAGACGGTCCAGGTCACCCTTTCCGCCGCGTTCTCCATCCGCCGGCCCGACCTCGCCGACACCCTGGCGGACTTCACCTCCCGGGGTCCGGGCGGGGCCCGGAGCAGCTTCAAGCCGGACCTGGCGGCCCCCGGGTTTGAGATCCGGTCCGCTGCGGTCGGAAAGGGCACCGAGGGGGTGCTGATGAGCGGGACCTCCATGGCCGCTCCCCACGTGGCCGGCGCCGCGGCCCTCCTGCGGCAGCTCCATCCCGACTGGTCAGTGGAAGAGATCAAGGCGGTGCTGCAGAACACCGCCACGCCTGCGAGGGACCGGAGCGGCAGCCCGTACCCCCTCACCCTGCAGGGCACCGGCCGCATCCAGGTGGACAAGGCCGCCAGGGCGACGGTGCTGGCCCTGCCCGGCGGCGTCTCCTTCGGCTACGTTCCCGTTCCAGGCCCCACCAGCATCACCCGCACCGTGACCGTCCGGAACAAGAGCGACACGGCCCGGACCTTTGCCCTGGAGGTCGCCTTCAACGGTAACGCCCACGGCGTCCGGGCGCAGCTCTCCCGGACCAGGGTGACCGTCCCCGCAAATGGCGAAACCACTGTTGACCTCACCCTCACCTTTGACCCCACCCAACTGCCCAACCAGTGGAACCAGCCCTTCGTGGAGGTGGGCGGCTGGATCCGCCTCACCGAGCGGGGCGGCGAGGGCGAAGACCTGGTGGTGGGCTTCACCGCCTTCCCCGAGGCGGCGGCGCAGGTGGAGGGTGCTGTCCGTTCCATCTCGGACCCTGACGAGGGCCCGGCTCAGGTGGAGCTGACGAACACCTCGCCCGTCGCCGGGTACGCCCTGCCCTTCCACTTCGTCACCGCCGACGAGGCCGACCCGGATCTGCGGGGATACGAGGCGGTGGACATCCGGTATGTGGGCGTCCGGGCGAGCCGGGACCCGGGGTCTGGCGAGGACCTGGTGGAGTTCGCGGTGGTCACCGAGGCCCCCTGGACCGCGGACGAAACCGTGGGCAAGGAGGTCCACCTGGACATCGACCTGGACGGCGCTCCGGATTACGCCCTCTTCACCTACAACCTCCGGCACCTGGGCGGTGCGAATGCACCGGCGACCTTCGTCTACGACTTTGCCACCGGTGACGCCACGGCTTACTACTACACCCCCCGCCCCACCTGGTACAACGCGCGGGTCACCGTCCTGACCGCCCCGATGGACGCCGTCGGGCTCCGCCCCGGCCAGCCCTTCCGGGCCACGGCCCTCACCATCCACGAGGGCGGGGTGGCTGCAGACACCGCACCCCCCGTCGAGGTGAATGCCTCTGTGACCCGGACGCCTTTGCCGGACCTTGAGGTCGCGCCGGATGAGCCGCAACTCCTGGAGTGGAATGGCACCACCGACCCCCTGCTGCTGGTCTACCTGGAGAACCGACCGGAAGACCAACACCAGGTCTTCACCTTCTCTGAGGCTGCCCCGGCGCCGCCGAGCAACCTGCGCGCCAGAAACCTCGATGGGGCTGTGCAGCTCACCTGGGACCGGAGCCCGTCTGCCGACACGGCGGAGTACCTCATCTACCGTACGGACCCGGGCGCCGGGACCCCCACCCTCGTCGGGGCGGTGCCCCAGGGAGAGGAAGACCAGCTCGCCTACACCGATTCGGGCCTCCAGAACGAAGTGGAGTACGAGTACCACGTGTACGCGCAGAGCCGGGCGGGCGTCCGGAGCGCACAGCCTGCCTCCGTGAAGGCCCACCCGAGCGCAGCGCCGGCACAGCCCCAGGACTTCTCCGGCAAGGCCAGCGCCGCTGTGGTCAATCTCTCCTGGCAGAAGAACACCGAGCCGGACCTCGGCGGCTACATCGTCTACCGGATGGACCCCGACGGCGGCTGGGTGGAGCTGGAACGGCTGCCCGCCAACAAGAAGACCTGGGTTGACCACGGTGCCGACACCTCGGTGGACAACACCTACGGCCTGGTGGCGGTCGACCAGTGGGGCGTGGAGTCCACCATGGCCATCACAACGGTGAAGCGGTTCGCACCGCCGGGCCATGGGGACGGTGGCGGCGGAAAGGGCGGCGGCTCCGGGAAGCCGTAGGCCAGCCAAGGCCCTGGCGACACCGGCCCGCCGTAGCCGGTGAGCCCAGACACACTGCTCGGGCCCCCGGCCTCCCGATCAGGGAGGCCGGGGGCCCCGTCGCGCCGGTCACCTTCCTGCCCGCGGCTTCCCGCCCGAGCTAGTCCTGGTACGGGTCGTACTCCTCCGGCGGCGCCATGGCCACCCCCACGGGCCGGAGGACGTGAAGCACCTCAAAGGTGGGGGCGTGGTACCGGAGCACCTCCCGGAGGGGCCGGTAGACCACCGGCGCCTCGTCGGCGCCGCCGCCCCGGAGTTCGATCCCCCGGGCCTTGAGTTGGCGGCGCACCTGGTCCATGTCCACCACGCCCCCCACCCGCACTCGCCGGCCGCCCACCCGCTTCCACTTGCCCGCCGCCTGGGTGCGGCTCATCACCCGGCCGGAGCCGTGGATGGTGCTGTAGAGGGCGGCCGCGGACTCCGGGCTCTCCACCCCCCGGATGACCACCGCCATGTCCCCCATCGACCCGCCCACAAACCCAAGTTGGCCGGGCCAGAGGGGCGTGGCACCCTTCCGGATCACCCAGAGCTTCCGCCCCCCGTGCTCCTCGAGCCAGGCGAAGTTGTGGTGGTTATGGACGGTAAAGGTCGCCCGGGCACCCAGGATGCCCAGGACCTGGTCCACCACGTAGTCCCGGCCCGCGTAGGCGTACCGGCCGGCCAGGTTCATGGCAGCGATGTACGCCTGGCCGAGTTCGCTGCTTACCGGGATCAGGGTGGGGGGCATATCCATCCCCGGCTCCCGGAAGGTCCCGTCAAAGGGCTTTCCGGAGGCCAGGTTGAGAAAGCCCGAGGCCACCTTGTAGCCAAAGCCCCGGCTGCCGAAGTGGACCGCCACCCAAACCGGGGCGCTGTCCGGGATCTCCTCCACCCTCACCCCGGCCGGCTGGTCTGCCCGGTCGGGCCCCGGTTCCAGGGCCCACCGGTCCCGGTCCACCTCCACCAGCAGGTCGACGTAATGGTTGCCCCCGCCGACGGTGCCCAGTTGCTCATAGGCGAGGGGTTTCAATTCTTGCAGGTGCTTCACTTCCCGCCAGGTGGGGTCGTCGAAGAGGGGATGGTCCACCGGCTGCGGGTTGCGCCGGCCGATGCCGAAGGAGACGGTGTTGAAGATGGCATCCATGATCCGGGGCAGGTCCCGGCGGATCTCCCCCCAGGTGAGGTTGGTGCGGACGGCCTTGTTGCCGCAGGCGATGTCAAAGCCGACCCCCGACGGGCTGATGTACCGCTCGTAGGCCACCACCCCGCCGATGGGCTGGCTGTAGCCCTTGTGGCCGTCGGCCATCAGGGCCGCGGCGGGCGCGCTGCCGGCCCGGGCGCAGGTCACCAGTTGCCGCAGGGTCTCCTCGTCGTGCTCACCCCAGACGGGAAAGTTCTCCCGAATCCGATAGGGCATGGGCCTTCCCTCCAGAAGAACGGCCAGGACAGAAATTGGCGCACCGGAAAACCGGCGCACCTCTTGTCGAACTTTGTCGCAAACGATCCTATTGCATCATCCCAGGAATACCGATAGCATTAATGAATAACCAGGAATTCCGCTTGCCGATGGATTGCCACGATTCCCCGGCCGGGACGGTACGGCTGCCGCCGCACCTGACCCGGGAACCAGACCGCGGCATTCCAGCGGAACTATTATCGCCTCAAACCGGAGGACTCGGGAAGGGGGAACGGCTTCCCTTGCTACGCTACCTCGTACGGCGGCTGCTGGTCGCACTCCCCGTGCTCCTGGGGGTCACCCTCCTCTCCTACGCAATCATCTCCCTGGCCCCGGGGGATCCGGTGGACCTGCTCATCGACCCCAACATGAGCGCGCACGACATCGAGCAGATGCGCATCCGCCTGGGGCTCGACAAGCCCTGGCCGGTCCGCTACGCCAAGTGGCTCGGAGAGCTGGCCCGGGGGAACCTCGGCTACTCGTACCTGACGGGTCGGCCGGTGGCCGAGCGGATTGCTGAACGGGTCGGCCCCACCCTCTCCCTTACCCTGTCCGCCTTCCTCCTGACCTACCTGGTGGCCATCCCCGTGGGGGTCATCGCCGCCACCCGCCAGTACTCGTGGATCGACTACCTGACCAGCTTCTTCGCCCTCGCCGGCAATTCGATCCCTACCTTCTTCCTCGGGCTGGCGATGATCTACGTCTTCTCCCTGAAGCTCGACCTGTTCCCGACGGGCGGTTCCGCCACCCTGGGCGGCCCGGGGGGATGGCTTGACCGGCTGCATCACCTGGTCCTGCCCGCGGTGGTCCTGAGCACCACCGGCATGGGGCGGACCATGCGCTTCGTCCGCTCCGCCATGTTGGAGGTGACCCGTCAGGACTTCATCCGCACCGCCTGGGCCAAGGGGCTCTCCCGCCGGGCGGTGATCTACAAGCACGCCCTGCGGAACGCCCTGATCCCGGTGGTCACCCTCCTCGGCCTGGAGCTGCCCACCCTCATCGGCGGGGCGGTGATCACCGAGTCGGTCTTCGGCTGGCCGGGGATGGGCCGCCTGACCATCGAGGCCATCTCCCAGCGGGACTACCCGGTGATCATGGCCCTGAACCTCCTCACAGCCCTCATGGTGCTGGCGGGGCAACTGCTCACCGACCTGCTCTACGCCCTGGTCGATCCCCGCATCCGCTACTCGTGACCGACGATGGACAACTCCGCAAGGTAGGTGATCCAACAATGCTCCTGGCCCTGCCTCTGGCCCGGCGGGAGGCGGAACCGGAGACCCCCGGGCGACCGGACGATGCCACCGGGGCCCGGCAGGTGATCCGACGGTTCCTGCGCCACCGGCTGGCAGTGATGGGGCTGGTGATCCTGGCGGCCCTTGCCGTCCTGGCGCTCTTCGGCCGGCAGATCGCGCCCCACGACCCCAACGCGATCATCGCCGATGTGACCACCGACGCCCCCAGCCCCGGCCACCCCCTGGGGCTGGACCCCGTCGGCCGGGACAACCTCAGCCGGCTGATCGACGCCACCCGCATCTCCCTCTCCGTCGGCGTCGGCTCGGTGGCCATCTACGTCACCATCGGCGTCATCCTCGGGGCCCTCGCGGGGTACTTCGGCGGCTGGGTGGACATGGTCATCATGCGCCTGGCCGACGTGGTCCTCTCCTTCCCCACCCTGATGCTGATCCTGGTGGTCACCGCGGTGGTGGGGCCGAGCTTCTGGAACGTCATCCTGGTCCTGGGCCTCCTGGGCTGGCCGCCGGTGGCCCGGCTGGTTCGGGGGGAGTTCCTCACCCTCCGGGAGCGGGAGTTCACCCAGGCCGCCCGGGCCCTGGGAGCCCGGGACAGCCGGATCATCTTCCGGCACATCCTGCCCAACGCCTCAGGCCCGATCCTGGTGGCCGCTACCTTCGGCACCGCCCAGGCGATCCTGGTGGAGGCCGCGCTCAGCTTCCTCGGCCTTGGCGTGCAGCCGCCCCAGGCCTCCTGGGGCAACATGCTCATCGCCGCCCAGTCCCTGACGGTGCTGGAGGAAAAGCCCTGGATGTGGCTGCCGCCCGGGCTGATGATCTTCATCTCCGTGCTGGCCATCAACTTTGTCGGCGACGGCCTGCGGGACGCCCTGGACCCGCGGCTCCGGCGATGACCGGAGCCCGGAAAGTCCGGGGCTTGGCCCTCCCACCGGGGGCCTGGCCCTCCCGCCGGCCGGCCCGGCGAGATGAACCAGAGCAAGAGAGCGAGGGGGTTCCATGGTGAAGCGTGGTTTCCGTCGGCTTGCGGCCTGGATCCTTGCCGCAGCGGTGGCGCTGACCGGCTGTGGCGGCGGCCGCTCGGGCGATGCCCAGGGGACGCCGCCTCAGGGTGATCAGGCCCGCAGCGAGGCCCCGACCCAGCCCGGGGGCTCGAAGCAGGTCACCATCGGCATCTGGTCCAGCCCCAACACCTTCAACCCGATCTCCTACGACACCACCTACACCTACCTGATCATCCGGATGCTCTACCCCACCCTGCTGGAGATGAACGACAAGCTGGAGTTCGAGGGGCGGCTGGCGGAGAAGTGGACCGTCTCCGACGACAAGACGAAATTCACTTTCTACCTTAATAAGAACGCCCGGTGGACCGACGGCACCCCCATCACCGCCCACGACGTGGCGGCCACCGTCAGCATGATCGCCCGGCCGGAGACCAAGACCACCCGGCGGTCCCTGATCGACACCATCGCCGGGCTGGATGAGAACGGCACCGCGCCGGAGGGGAAGGTCTCGGGCATCCGGGTGGTGGACGACCACACCATCGAGTTCACCACCAAGGGGCCGGTGGACCCTGACGCCTTCCTGGAGAAACTCGGCGTCAACGTCTTCATCGTGCCCAAGGTCCTGCTGGACCAGGTGCAGAACCCGGCGGAGATTGACCGGGAGCCCTGGTCGATGGAGCCCAAGGTGACCGGCGGCCCCTTCAAGTTCGTCCGCTACGTCACCGACCAGTACGTGGAGCTGGAGAAGAACCCGGACTACTGGCTGGGCGAGCCCAAGCTGGACAAGATCTTCGTCCGCATCGTCCCCCGGGCCACCATCGCGGCCGCGCTGGAGAAGGGCGAGATCGACATGACCGGCGGCGCCGGCATCGGCGAGGTGCCGGTGGAGGACTGGGAGAAGGTCGCCGCGATGCCCCACCTCACCCCGGCCACCTACGTGGCGCCGTCCTACCAGTACCTGGATGTGAACGCCGCGCAGCCCCACCTCTCGGACCCCCGGGTCCGGCGGGCCTTTGCCCACGCGATCAACCGGCAGCTGATCGTCGACCGGCTCCTCAAGGGGCAGGGGGAGGTCCTCAACACGCCCCTGAACAGCGCCAACAAGTACTACCGGCCCGAACTGCAGAAAGAGCTGGAGTACAACCCCGAGAAGGCCAAGCAGCTCCTCCAGGAGGCGGGCTGGGACTTTAACCGGGAGATCGTGCTGCTGACCCCCACGGGCAACACCGTCCGGGAGCAGTCCGCGGACATCATCCAGGCCAACCTCCAGGCGGTGGGGGTAAAGGTCCGGGTTCAGAAGGTGGACTTCCCCACCCGGCAGGCCATGGCCCAGCGGGGCGAGTGGGAGATCTCCCTGGTGGGCTTCAGCGCCACTTTTGACCCCGACTTCTCCAGCCAGGTCTCGGCCAAGGGCGCGTACAACTACCGCCGCCTCCCCGGGGCCGAGAACGACAACAAGAAGTACTACAACCCGCGGCTCGACGAGCTGCTGCTCCAGGGGAAGAACACCGCAGACTTTGAAGAGCGGATGCGGATCTACACCGAGGCCCAGAAGGTCTTCATCGAGGACCTGCCGCTCATTCCCCTCTACGCGCCCAAGGCCCTGGTGGTGGTGAACAAGCGGGTGACCGGGGTGAAGCCCGGTCCCCAGGGGCTCACCTGGAACACCCACGAGTGGGATGTGACCCAGTAGCCGTTGGGACGGGATCCAGCGGCGGCGCCCCAGCCGCCCCGGGCAGGCCCTTACGGCCTGCCCGGGGCTTCTCCTTCCACGGTCCTTCCCATGAACCGGCCCCGGTGCTGTTGCGCCGGCCGCCGGCGGACCGGCACAACTCCAAGCCAGCCTAAGTTCCAAGTGGACAGGATTTTCTTGTTCCCGAGACGAATTGGTGAACTCGAATTTCCCTGATTCCCCATCGGAGGAGGCAACGCAGCCTTGTCCACCGCCATCGACCTGCGGGGCGTCCGCTTCACCTACCGGGGGGCTGCCCGCCCCGCCCTGGACGGGGTGGACCTCACCGTTGCCCCCGGCGAGTTCGTGGTGCTGGTAGGGCCCAGCGGCGCAGGCAAGTCCACCCTCTGCTACATCCTGAACGGTCTCGTGCCCCAGTTCCTCCGGGGCCGGCTGGAAGGGAGCGTCACCATCCTGGGGGAGCCGGCTGCAGGCCGGAAGGTCAGCGCCCTGGCGGAGAAGGTCGGCCTGGTCTTCCAGGACTTTGAGAGCCAGCTCTTCTCCACCAACGTGGAACTCGAGGTGGCCTTTGCCCCGGAGAACTTCGGGGTGGACCCGGCGGAGATCCGGCGCCGGGTGCGGGAGTGCCTGGCCACCGTGGGCCTTACCGGCCTCGAGCACCGGGAGCCCGCCACCCTCTCCGGCGGGCAGAAGCAGCGGCTGGCCATCGCCTCGGTCCTCAGCATGGAGCCCCGGATCCTGGTGATGGACGAGCCCACCACCGACCTCGACCCCCTGGGGAAGGAGGCGGTCTTCGCGGTGGCCCGGCGCCTCCGGGAGCGGGGGCTCACCCTGGTGATCGCCGAGCACGAGACCGAGGAGGCAGCCGCCGCCGACCGGGTGGTGGTGCTCCACGAGGGGCGGGTGGTCGCCCAGGGGACCCCCCGGGAGGTCCTGACCCGGGCAGACTGGCTGGAGGAGCTTGGCGTCCAGCCCCTGGGGGCGGCCCAGATCACCGCCCGGCTGGGCCTGCCGCCGGCCCTCACCGTGGAGGAGGCCGTGGAGGTCCTGCGCGAGGCCGGGTACCGGGTCGACCCCGCCGCCCTGGTAGAACTCCGGGAGCGGGACCGCCGCCGGGCCGCGGCCCTCGGCGAGCCGGTCATCGAGGTGCGGGACCTCGAGCACCGCTACCCCAACGGGGTCGCAGCCCTGCAGGGGGTGAACCTCACCATCCGCCGGGGGGAGTTCGTGGCCCTGGTGGGGCAGAACGGCTCGGGCAAGACCACCCTGGTGAAGCACCTCAACGGGCTTCTGCAGCCCACCGGGGGCGAGGTGCGGGTGGCGGGGGTGCCCACCGCCGGCCAGTCGGTGCTGCAGCTCGGCCGGAGGGTCGGATACGTCTTCCAGAACCCGGACCACCAGATCTTCGCGGAGACGGTCTACGACGAGGTGGCCTTTGGCCCCCGGAACCACGGCCTGCCGGAGCCGGAGGTCCAGGCCCGGGTAGAAGAGGCCCTGGCGGCGGTGGGGCTCACCGGCCGGGAAGAGGAAGACCCCTTCGCCATGACCCGGGGCGAGCGGCAGCGGGTGGCGGTGGCCTCGGTCCTGGCCACCCGGCCTGAGGTGATCATCCTCGACGAGCCCACCACGGGCCTCGACTACCGGGAACAGCGGCAGATGATGGAACTGGTGCGGCGGCTCAACGAACAGGGACACACCATCCTCTGCGTCACCCACACCATGTGGGTGGTGGCCGAGTACGCCCACCGCACGGTGGTCATGCGGGACGGCCGGATCTGGATGGACGGGCCGACCCGGGAGGTACTGGCCCGGGAGGAGGAACTGACCGCCGCCAGCCTCAAACCCCCGCAACTGGTCCGGATCACCGGCCGCCTCGGCGGTACCCTCCTCAGCCTGGAGGAGTGCCTCCACGCCCTCCGGAAGGGGTGAAGCGCCGTGGACGTCTACCTGTACGTCGAGGGGAACTCGCCCCTGCACCGGCTGGATCCCCGGCCGAAGATGCTCCTGGTGGTGGGCCTCATCTTCCTGGCGGTGGCCGCCGAGCATCCCCTGGTACCGGGGGCGCTCCTCGGCCTGGTGCTGGCCGCCGCCCAGGTGGCCGGGGCGTGGCCGGCCCTCCGGCGGGTGCGGACCATCCTCCTCACCATCGGCGGGTTCTCCACCGTCGCCTGGGCGCTCCTCGCCCGGGGCACCACCCCTCTCCTCGGCCCGGTGACGGTGGAGTCCCTCCTCTACGGCCTGGGCACCGGGCTGAAGCTGGTGGCGACCATCGCCGGCAGCGTGGTCTTCCTGGCCACCACCAAGAACGAGGAGCTCGCCGCCGGGCTGATTCGCCTCGGCCTGCCCTACCCCGTGGCCTTCGCCTTCTCCACCGCGCTGCGGCTGGTGCCGACCTTTGTCGGCACCGGGGCGACCATCATCCAGGCTCAGAAGTCCCGGGGGCTGGACGTGGAGTCAGGCCACCTCCTGGAGCGGATGCGGAAGCACATCCCCCTGGTGGTGCCCATCTTCGCCGGCGCCATCCGGTCCGCCAACCGTCTGGCCATGGCCCTGGAGTCCAAGGGGTTCGGGGCCCGCCCCCGGCGCACCTACTACCTGGAGCTGCGGATGGGGCCCGGGGACTGGGCGGCGGTGGCGGTGGCGGCGCTGATGTTCCTCGGCTTCCTCCTGATCCGCCTCACCGGCTGGGGGGAGATCCCGGGGCTCCACCGGTAGCCGGGGCAGGGGCCGGAGGGGTTCCCCCGCCAGCCTGGTCAGGCGCGGCGGGAGGTGCCGGGTAATCCACATCTGGAGTCGAAAGGGGTGTTCGGGTCGTGCGTGAGCTCTTCACCATGTGGCGGCATACCCGGATGATCGTGCTGACGGTGCTGGTGGCTGCGGTCTACGCCGCCGTGCTGATCCCCTTCAAGGCGATCCCCATCGTCCCGGGCATCACCGAGTTGCGCATCGCCCAGGTGCTCCCGCCGGTCGCCTCCCTCCTCTTCGGCCCGGCAGCCGCCTGGGGCATCGCCATCGGCAACCTGATCGGCGATCTCTTTGGCACCTTTGGCCCCGGCAGCGCCTTCGGGTTCCTCGGAAACTTCTTCCTGGGGGCCATGCCCTACATGCTGTGGGGCCGCCTCGGCCCCCTCTCCGCCCACCAGGAGCCCGCCATGGCGAACCGCCGGCAGGTGCTGGAGTTCATCATCGTCACCGCGGTCTCCGGGATCGCCTGCGCCTTTGCCATCGCCTGGGGGCTGGAACTCCTCGGGCTCTTCCCCTTCACGGTGCTGGGGCTCCTCATCGCCATGAACAACGTGATCCTGCCCGGCGCCGTCGGCTGGATCGTCCTCCGGCTGCTTTACCGCCGGGTGAAGCGCTGGGGCCTCATCTGGACCGAGTTGATGGAGCCCGAGGAAGTGGGCAACCAGCCCACCGCCAGCGTCGCCGCGTGGCTCTGCGCGGTGGCGACCCTCGCCGGCTGGGCCCTCTGCCTGGCCCTCTCCGTGGGCGCCGGGGGCAAGTTCGGCGATGCGGGCCTCCAGGCCGGCACCGGCGGCGCCATGAACGTGGTCCTGGCCGGGGCACCCTTCCTGGCCGCGATCCTCCTGAGCTTTGTCCTGGGCAGCCCCCGCACCGACCTCGGTCAGCAGGGGGGCGAGCGGGCCGCCTGACCACCGCCTCCGGAGCCTCCACCCAGGCGCAGGCCGGCGCTGCCGCCGGCCTGCGCTGCGTCGTCGCCGGTGTTACCGCCTGACCCGTGAACCGGATCGTTGCCGGGGCGTCTTCTTAGTTAGAGTGCTTTTGGCTCCGCAAAGGATGGACGCTCAGGAGGCGGTCGGTGCCCAGTGGTATTCTGGAATGAAGCGGTACGGTGGGGCGGGCCCACCCCGTGGCTCCGAGAAGAGGCTTCCGCCCCCGGGGAGGACCCGCCGGCCAGGGCCCAGCCTACGGCCTGGGAGACTTCGGAGTGGATCGCTGGGCTCCGGGCCAGCGACCGGAAGGCTCTGACCCGGTTCGCCGAGGTCTGGGGGCCCCGGATCTACCGCTACGTGGCCCGCCGGGTGGCCAGCCCGGAGACGGCGGCGGACCTCACCCAGGAGAGCCTCCTCCGGGCCCTGGAGGCCATCCGGAGGGGTACGGAGCCCCGGGACCTGGCGGCCTGGCTCTACCGCATCGCCACCAACCTGCTCCGGGATGAGTACCGCCGGGCGGGCCGGACCCGGAATCTCCTGGCCGCGTGGCCGGAGGCCGGCGGTGATGGTGCTGCCGGCCCCTGGGGCGAGCCCGTGGGCTTTTCGGGGGCCGCGGACGCCCTGCCCCAGGCGGTCATCGACCAGATGCGCCGGGATGCGGTCCGCCGGGCGATTCGCAACCTGCCGCTGCCGCTGCAGGAGGTCCTGGTCCTGCGTTACTACGAGGCCCTCTCCGTGGAACAGATCGCCGAGGTGGTGGGCATCCCCCAGGGGACGGTGAAGTCCCGGCTGTACCGGGCCTACCGGCGGCTGGAACAGGAACTCGCACCGTGGCGGGAGGGGCCGCTGGGGGCCGGACCCGACAGGGAGGGAAGTCACCATGGGCGGTAGGGCGGATTGGGATCCCAGGTGGCTGGAGGCTTTCTGTGCGGACCTGCAGGAGGGGGCGCGGCTCAGCCGCGAGGAGCCACCGGACCCGGAGGCCGTCGCGGCCTTCGCCCGGCTCTTGGCCGAAGCCGACCCACCGCCGGTGCCCCCGGACCTGGTCCCTGCCCTGGTCGAAGCCCTGGCGCCGCCGGAGGCCGGGCACGCCGGCGCGGCGGGGGCGGCCGCTGCAGCAGAGGGGACGGCCGGTGCAGCGGCGGTGGCGGCAGCAGCGAGCCCTCCCCGGCCAGCCCCGGGGCTGGCAGCCCTCCTCCGGCTCCTCTGGGCCGAGGCCCGGTACCTGCCCCTCTCCTTCCTGGCCGTGGAGGCACTGCTGCTGGCAGCGGCGGTGCTGGTCAACCGGTATGTGGCCGCGCTCCTGGCGCTGCCCCCTGGCGAACCAGGCGCGGGGGCTGCCTGGTCTCACCTCCTGGCCCGGTCCCGGGACGCCCTGGTCCTGGTCGCGCCCGGGCTCGGGGCAGCGGTCGGCCTCTTCACGCTCTTGCCCTCCGCCCAGGGGGTGTGGGCGGACCTCGAGGCCCTCTCCCCCTTCTCCCGGTCCGCCCGGCTCCTGGCCCGAGCCGGGGTGGCCACGGTGGCGGCCCTCCTGGGCACCGGGGTCGCGGGGCTCCTTAGCCCCCATCCGCCGGGGGCAGCGGCGGCCCCGGCGGCGCTGGTGCTCCTCGCACGCACCGCCCCGCTGCTCCTCGCGGTGGGCTGGGCCCTGGTGTGGGCCCTCCGGCTGGGCACCCTGGGCGCGGTGGCCGCCTCCCTCCTCCTCTGGCTGGGCCTGGGGGTCCTGGGCGCCCGGGCCCCCCGGTGGGATCTCTTCGCGGTGCCGGCCACCCTCGGGGAGGCCTTGCCGCAGGCGGTGGCCCTGGCCCTCTCCCTGGCACTGATGGTCTGGGCGGCCGGGTCCGGGGACCCCGGCATCGCTCGGAGCACGGCCTTCCAGCGGGCCGGCGGGGCAGGCGGTCGTCCATGACCGCCGGGGCAGCGGAGCAGCCATGTTCAGTGGAGCAGGGGAGCGGCCGTGATCGATGGGGCAGGGACGCGCCGAAGATCGATGGGGCAGGGGAACGGCCGTGATCGCAGTGGAAAGCCTGACCGTCGTCTACCCCGGCCGGCCGCCCCGGCGGGCCCTCCAGGACCTCACCCTCCGGATCCCGCCCGGGGTCACTCTTGTTCGGGGCCCGGCCGGGGCCGGGAAGTCGACCCTCCTCCGGGTTCTGGCCACCCTCCTCGTCCCCGACCGGGGGCAGGTCCGGTACCCGTGGCCGGAATGCGGCCCCTGGGGGGACATGGGACCCTGGCACCTGCCCCGGCTCCGGACCCGGATCGGCTACGTGCCCCAGGACGGCCGCCTGGACCTCTCCCTCACCGTGGAAGGGGGCCTCGAATACCTGGCGGCCCTGCGGGGGGCGCCGGGGGAGGCGGTGGCGGCCCTCCTGGCCCGATGGGAGCTATGGCCGGTCCGGAAGCGGCGGCTCCGGGAACTCTCCGCGGGGGAGCTTCGCCGCTGGCTCCTGGCCCAGAGCCAGTTGGCGGCGCCGGACCTCTGGGTCCTGGACGAGCCGTCCCAGGGACTCGACGCCCCCGGGATGGTGACCCTGCGCCGAGAGCTGACCGGCTACCTTCAGGCGGCCCGGTCCGGGAGGGCCGTCTATGCGGTCGTGGCGACCCACGATGACCGGCTGGACGACCTCGCCACCGCGACGGTCTGGCTGGACGGTGGACGGCTGCGGCTGGACGGACCGCCGGGCGAGGGGCGGCCGGGATAGATGGAGGGGCGGCGGCCGGAGTGAACCGGCTGCCGCCTTCTCCGTCTTCTCTCTGTGAAAAGCCTGCGGTCAAACCCCGCAGCCGCCAGAGCAGAGGAGGCGTCCCGATGGAGATCGCAGTGGAGGACCTTACGGTGCGGTACGGCCGCCACCTGGCCCTGGCCGGGGTCAGCCTGCACCTCACGGAGGGGGTGACCGGCCTTCTCGGCCCCAACGGCGCCGGCAAGTCCACCCTGATGAAGGTGCTGGCGACCCTGCTTCCGCCCCAGGCCGGGCGGGTCCGGATCGGCCCCTGGGTGCTGCCCCGGGACCAGCATCCGGTCCGGGAGCGGCTGGGTTACCTTCCCCAGCAGTTCGGCCTCCCCGGCAACCTCACCGGTCGGGAGTACCTCCAGTACGCGGCCGCCATGAAGGGCGCCCCGGCCGCGGAGGCCGAGGCGCTCCTGGAGGCAGTGGGCCTGGCCGAGGCGGCGGACCGGCCGATCCGGACCTACTCCGGCGGGATGCACCAGCGCCTCGGCATCGCCCAGGCCCTCCTGGGGGACCCGGACCTGGTGGTCGTCGACGAGCCCACCGCCGGCCTCGACCCTGAACAGCGGACCCGGTTCCGGCACCTTCTCACCCGGCGCCGGCCAGGGCGGGTCACCCTCTTCTCCACCCACGTGGTGGCGGACCTGGACCAGGTGGCGGACCGGGTGGTGGTGCTCCACCGGGGGCAGGTCCGGTTCACCGGCACCCTGGGGGAGCTGGCCGCCCTGGCGGAAGGGTGGGTCTGGGTCATGGAGCGGCCGGTGGGCGCCCCGCCTCCCCCGGGCGCTACCGTAGTCTCGGAGCAGTGGGCCGACGGGCAGGTGCTCACCCGGGTCATCGCCCCGAAGCGCCCCGACCCCGCCGCCCGGCCGGTGCCGCCGACCCCGGAGGACGGCTACCTGGTCGTCATCCGGTCCGCCGCCCCTGCCGAGAGGGGGGACCGACGGTGAGGGAACTGGTCACCCGCACGCCCTCGGTTCGGGCGGGAAACCGCACCCCCTCGGTCCGGGTGGAAAGCCGCACCCCCCACCCATTTCCGGTGATGCTGGCCTACGAGGTGCGCCGAACCTGGCGCTCGCCCCTGCCCTGGCTGCTGGTCCTCGCGGCCGGGCTGCTGGCCGGTGGCGCTCCGTACCTGACCGGCGGAGCCCATGGGCCTGCGGGCTGGTGGGCTCCGGCCCTGGTCCGGCATCGTCAGACGGCCTTCCTGCTCCCCCTGCTGGGCACTCTGCTCAGCGTTTACTCCGCCTGGGAGGCCCAGCGGGACCGGCGCACCCGCGGGGAGGAGGTCTTCCTGGCCTGGCCCCTGGCCGCCTGGCAGTGGCATCTGGCCCGCTCCCTGGCCCTGGGGACCGTCACCCTCGCGGCCTGGCTCGCCCTGGCCGTCCCGGCCGCCGTCCACGCCCTCGCCTCCCACGGCGGGGCCGCACCGGCGGCAGAGGGCCTGTCCTGGATAGGTCCGGCCCTCCGGGACGTGGGCATCATCGCTGCGGACCTGCTGGCCTCCCTCCTGGGCGCCCAGGCCCTCGGCCAGGTGGCCGCGGCCCTAGTCCCGGGCACCGGGGGCCTCGTCGCCCTGGTCCTCTACCGGATGTTCGCGGTGGTGGCCCCAGGGGTGGTAATCGGGACCCTGCAGTGGCCCCATGCCCTCCTCGCCACCCCGGACCTGGGCACCTGGTATCCGCTCCCCGACCTCCGCTGGCAGCCCTACAGCGAGGCCTTCGGGCTCCGGCCCCATCAGGCGCTGTTCTGGACCCACCGGGCCTTCTGGGCCCTCGGGAGCCCGGCGGTCCTCCTGGCCCTGGCCCTCCTCCGCCACCGCCGGCGGGAGGCGCGGCCCTCCCGGTCCGGCCTCCTCGGCGCCCTGGCCCTGGCCGGCGCCCTGGCTGCGGCAGCGCCCTTCTTGGCCCACGAGCAGGCCCGGGTGGCCGCCTACCAGGCGGCCCTGGCAGCCTACGGCGAGGCGGTCAAGCCCGAACTGCGGCTGGGCCCCGATGACGCTGGCACCGACGGCTCCTCGAGTCCCGCCGGGACCCCGCAGGCCGAGCCCCCGGAGCCGTCCGGTGCGACGGCACCGACCGGCGCGCCCCCCGTCACCCCCCTCCGGTACGAGATCGAGGCGGACCTGCGCCGGGCCCCCGAGGCCACCCTCCGGGCGGAGGTGGAACTCCTCCCCCGGGCAGCGACCGAGGAAATCCGGCTCACCCTGCGCCGGGTCTTCCGGGTCGAGACCGTGGCGGTGAACGGCCGCCCGGTGCCGGCCCAGACCGGCGTCGCCGCCCAGGGTGCCTCGCCCGGCGGGGGCGACCCGTCGCCGGGCGCCCGCGGCTTCTGGCAGCAGGGCGACGTGGTCGTCGTCCGGCTGCCGGAGCCGGCATCCTCCGACCAGCCCTTGCGGATCGCCATGACCTACCGGGGGCGGATCGCGGACTGGCGCCTCGCCCCCTATGAGACGCCGGTGGCCCTGGCGAACGCGGGGATGGTGGTCGTCCCCGCCACCTGGGGCTGGTACCCGGTCCCGGGGGAGCACCGGCTCACCTCCGAGATGGCCCTCACCTCCCTGGTCTATCGGGCCCTGATGGACCGGACCCGGCCCTTTAACGACGCCACCCCCGATTTCACCGTGACCGTCCACACACCTCCCGGCATCCGGGCCCTGGCGGGCTTCACCGCCCTTGGCCCCGCCCCCGGCGGCGGCACCACCTGGCGGCTCGCCGCCCGGCGGAACCGGGTGAGCCTCCTGGGCGGAGACTGGCACATCCAGGACCGGGGCCGCCTCACCTACCTGGTCCCGGCGGAGGAACTCGACACCTGGGAGGCGGCGGCCGCGGACCTGCACCGGCTCCTCACCGCAATCCTGGACTGGACCGGGCTGGAGTCCCTCGCCGTTGCGCCCCACTCCCTCCCGGACCCCCACATCCTGGGGACGGAACACCTCGGACCGGTCTTCCAGGCCGCCCCCGCCCGGGAACAGCTCGTCGACGGCCTCCGGCGGTGGCTCCTCCTGGAATGGCCATCGGCCACACGCTGGGCGGCCCTCTCGTCGGACGACGAGGCTGAGGCCGCCGCTGCCTGGGACGCCTGGTCCCTCTACAACGGGGTAGTGGGCCTCGTGGTGGACAGGGCCGCGGCCGAAGCCTTCGGGGAGGCCCCGGACCCAGGCGATGGGCCCGGGAGCGACGTCCGGCAGCGGGTGGAAGCCTGGGCCGCCCGGACCCCAGTGCTGGAGCAGAAGCGTCAGCTCCACGCCCTTTTCGCCGCCGCCCGGGTGCGGCCCCTCACCCCGGCGGACTTCGCCTTCCTCGACGGGGGTGCGTCCGGTGCTCCGTAGACTCCCGGAACTCGGACGACGAATGGCCATGAGGCTCCGGTGCCTTGGGCGCCTGACGGCCGCCCAGGGGGTCTGGCTCCGCTGCCTCACCCGGTTGGTCGCCGCCCAGGGGGTCTGGCTCCGGCGCCCGCCGGTCCTGGCCGCCACCGCCGCCCTCGTCGCCCTGCCGCCGGTGCTGGCGGCATGGCATGCCCGGATGCAGACCGGGAGCCTGTACAATCAGCTCCTCGACTTCGACGAGCGGTGGCTCCCCCTCTGGATCCTGGTGGCCGGCCCGGTGGCCTGGGGGGACGGTGAGCCGCCCCATCGGCCCCTCCTCCTCTCCTGGCCCGCGGGCCGGGCGGGAGCCGCTCTGGCCAAAGCCAGCGCCCTCCTGGGCTGCTTCGCCCTCCTCTGTTTGCTGGCCGGGTGGGGCCTCCCGCCCCTCTACATCTGGGCGACGGGCGCCCCGGCCACCCTCCTGTCCGAAGGCACCCCCCCGTTCACCTTTCCCCTGCTCTTTAGCCGCCCCCTGGCGGTGGGCACCCTTCTCCTCGGCCTGGTCTTTGTGGCCGGGGCGGCCGGAGCGCCCTGGGCCGGGGTGGCCAGCGGGGTCCTCCTCTGGATAGGGAACAACATGGCCCCCGGAGCCTGGGCGGATCGATTCCTGGGGGGAGCCCTGAATCTCTTTGCCATGACCGGCGACACCGCCCACGGCCTCGCCGCGGTCACCGGCCGGACCCTGGCCGCGGGCCTGACCCTCATCGCCCTGGCGGCGGTAGCCCTGGAAGGGAGCCGGATGGACCGGTGGGCCCGGCTCCTGAGGTGGCATCTGCCTTTCCTCCGCCACCCGGCCGTCTTCCTGACCGGCGCGGGCCTGGGCACACTGCCGGTGCTGCTCCTCCTCCTGTACTGGGATGGCCGCCTCTCGCCCCTCCATCTGGCCGACGGCTTCCGGGAGTTTCACCGACGGTTCCTACCCCTCCTGGCCCTGGCGGCAGGCGCCGCCCTCTGGGCCGACGCGGAGGCGCCCCACCGGCCGGCCCTCCGGGCCTGGCCGGTGACCGGCGGCCAGGTCGTCGCGAGCAAGTCCCTGGTGGCGGCTGCCGCCTTCCTCGCCGTGGCTGCGGGGGCCGCAGGGATCACCAGCGCCACCCTCCGTCACATCGCCGAAAGGCTCCCGCCGGAGGCTCCACCCCTGGCCCCCTACCTCCCATCGGCCGGCGAACTGTTCCTCCTTTCCCTGACACCGGCCGCCCTCCTCCTGGGCTTTGTCGCCCTGGGGGGAGCCCGCGGCGGCCCCTGGGCCGGTGCGCTCCTGGGCACGGCATGGTGGCTCGTGGAGACGCTGGCCGGGGATCGGGCGGGGGCGGCCCTCGGCCAGGCCCTGGCCCTCCTGACGCGGGCCTGGCGGCAGGTCTTCTGCAGGTAGCATCCGGCCGCAACCCCTCCTCTGGCACACCGGGGCCGGTTGTCCGGCATAGGATGACGGCGGCCCCCCCTTGTCCACGCATCTCCCAGCCGGAGGAAACGCCAAGCCGGATGAGGTGACGGACGATGCCGAACGGTTCGGAGACCCGACGGGACGACGTGCTCGTCACCGTCGACCAGAGTGGCGAGGCGGGCTGGCAGGCTTCGGTAACCTCCCCCGGCGGCAGCGTCACCTTCCAGGCCGGGCCGGGGGTTTCGCCCATCGGCAACGGCAGCGTCTGCCTCTTCACGGGGAACAGCGGAGACCTGAGCGCAGAGATGCGGCTCACGACCTTTGACGGCCCCCTGCTCCGGGACTTGACGGACCTGCGGTACTGGACCTACGGCGAGGTCAACAACGGCCAGCAGTGGCCCTATATCATCCTGCAGATCGACCTGGACGGCGACGGCGAGGTCGACGACCTGCTCTTCTTCGAACCCGCCTACCAGACCCCTGCCTCCGGGAACCCCAACCTGCCGGACCAGGGCCCTCCTGTTCGGAACACCTGGCAGGGCTGGAACGCGCTGGTCGGGGGCTGGTGGTCCCTCAACGGGATCGGCGGACTCCAGCCCGGCACCGACGTGGGTCCCCTCTCCCAGTACCTGCAGAACGCTCCCGGCGCCCGGATCGTCAACAGCGACGACGGAGGCGGCGGCATCCGGGTGGTGCAAGGCTTTGGCAGCCCTACCGACGTCTTTCGGGGCTGCGTCGACGCCTTTTCCATTCAGACCCGGACCGCCGGGATCACCACCACCTTCAACTTCGAGCCGCAGGTGGCCCCACCGCCGCCGGCCCGTCGGCGGCGGGTGATCCGCCCACGCCGAGGCCTCTTCTCCAGCGAAGGAACCTGCAGCCGCGGCCGGATCTCCCGCCCGTTCAGAGGTCCTGTCCAACGGGGCTAAGGGGCGCACCGACCTCCGGCCCACCGAGCGCCACCGATGACGATCGGGGGCGCCCCCTCTGGGGCGCCCCTTTGACCCCTCCCCTCTACCACCGCTTCCGCACCTGCCATCGGTTGTGTCACCCGGAGAAGCCGCCGGGTATGATGGACCGAGGGACTTGCGGCTCCCATCCTGGGTCGGGCCAGGGGTCGCGGAAGGGAGTGTGTTCATCGTGCTGTTTGGCGGTTTCGGCGGTCTCGGGTTCGCCCCGGACGCCTCCGGCATCGCCACTTCGGTGGTCTCGCCGTTCATCGGCGCCCAGGCCGGGGCCGACGACCTGTTCATCGCCCCGGGCGGGGTGGCCTATCCGGCGGCGAACGCCACTGTCTATCGGGTCTACGAGTACGCGGTGCCGGTGACCACCGTGGCCACGGTGCCCTCGGCCTACCCCACCACCGCCGGGATCCCGGGGATCGCCGCCTACCCCGGCGGCTTCGGCGGCTTCGGCGGATTCGGCGGGTTCGGCGGCTTCGGCGGCTTCGGCATCTGAACATCCATAGCGTCCGTGACCCCAATGTCAGAACCCCGGGCCCACCGGCCCGGGGTTGCTGCTTACCTTATCGTGGCTTCTTTCCTGTAGTGGCAGCAGAGCAGCGGCAGCAAAGCCTCCCCTCAACGGCTGAGCCGGCGCCGGAGCCGGGTGATGAGCTCGGCGCTGAAGAACCGCCGCACCCACCGGGCGCCGTCCCGAATCAGGGCGATGACATCCCCCTGGCCGGACCAGTGTTCCCGGAGGGCCTCCGGGGGCGCCTCCTCCACCAGGTCCGCCAGGGCGAGGATCAGAAGGGCCAGGTCGTCCCCCACTCCCACCAAAGGCAGGAAGTCCGGGACCAGGTCGATGGGGCTGATGACGTAGGCGATGGCGATCCCCAGCCGCACCTTGGCCCCCGCGGGAACCCGGGGGTCGCCCATCAGCCGCACCAACATGGCAAAGAGGTCCGGCAGGAGCAGGAGCCAGGGGACGAGCCCCCGGTACCGGGGCGGCACCTGGGCCTCGGCCCAGCTCTGCACTTTCTGCCGCAGCCGGTAGTAGAAGTCGCCGTACTCCGGCGGGGGCGAGGGCTCCGGGCTGGGGAGCGGTAGGACCAACTCCACCTCCGGGGCCTCCGCCGCCGGCCCGGGATCGGCAGCCCCCAGGGCGTCCCCCAGGGTCAGGTCCCGCAGGGCCACCTCCACCCCGCCGGCGGTAAACCGGACCGACTCCAGGGCGAACCGGACCTGGAGGCTCTCCCCCAGGGCGGCCAGGTCCACCACCACCCGGTCCCCCTCCGCCCGGACAAAGGCAAGGCCGGTGCTGCGGACCAGATAGGCCAGCACCTCCCGGGCCACGGGGCCCGGCACCGGTACCCCGAGTTTCATCCCCGCTGCCAGCTCCAGCCGGTCCGGCCGGACATCGGCCACGGTCAGGGCGAGTTCCACCGGCACCTGCAGGCCGGCCAGCCGGTAGTCCACCTCAACCCGGAGCCGGCCGTCCTCCGGCCAGAGCCGGATCCCTGCCACCCGTTCGGGCAGGGGGCAAGCGGCAAGAAGCTCAGCCAGGTCCGTCCCGTCCAGTTCCAGGGCCACCCGTCGGATTCGCACCCGGTATCTCCCTCCTGACGCCGCGTCCCCGGGGCCCGGAGGGCACGGGGCCCAGAAGTCCTGGGGCACCGGTGCCAGGCTCCCGGGTCGGGAACCGGGGACGTCGAAACCATCGCTTCAGCCGGCTGCCGGCGGCTCCAGCAGGCAGACCGCCACGGCGCCCGGCCCCACGTGGCTAGCAAGGCCCGCCCCCGCCTCGGTCACCAGGATCCCTTCCGCCAGGGCCGGGAACAAGCCCGCGAGGCGCCGGGCCAGGTCCTCCGCCACCGCCGGGGTCGCGGTGTGGACCACCGCCAGTTCCCCCACCCCCCGGGCGAGCCGCTCCTGCACCCGCTCCACCAGCCGGTCCAGGGCCCGGGGCCAGGCTCGCACCCGATCCACCACCTCGATCGCGCCCCGGTGCACCTCCAGGAGGGGCTTTACCGAGAGCAGCCCCGCCACCAGGGCCTGGCCCAGGGAGACCCGGCCGCTCCGGCGCAGGAAGGTGAGGTCCGGGATGGCGACCAGGACCCGCACCCGCTCCGCTGCGGCGTGGAGCCGCTGGGCGATCTCCCGGGCGGAGAGTCCGGCCCGGGCCCACCGGGCCGCGGCCCGGACCAGAAGCCCCAGGCCCATGGTGACGCTCCCCGAGTCCACCGGGTAGACCGGCACCTCGGGGAGCATCTCCCCGGCCATCCGGGCGCTCTGGAACACCGCGGACTTGCTGGCCATGACGTGGATGGAGATGATGGCCCGGGCCCCGGCCGCCGCGAGGGCCTTGTACCGCTCGAGGAACGCCCCCGGCGCCGGAGTGGAGGTGGTCGGGCGCTCGCCAGCCTCGATCCGCCGGTAGAACGCCTCCACCGGGTCCACCCCGTCCAGGAAGGTCTCTTGGCCGAACTGGACCGGCACCGGCAGCACCGTCACCTTCCAGTCCCGGATCCAGGCGGGGGGCAGGCTGGCCGTGGCATCTGTGACGATTGCGACCTGCAGGGCAGTCGCCTCCCTCGAAGTCGTCCCCGCATGGTTCGACCCCGGGGCTGCGAATCCCTGCCGCCGGAGCGCCAGGAAAAAGTGGTGCAGGCTCACCGCCCGCTGCCCCGGTGCTGCACCCGCCGCTTGGCGGCGAGGAGCCTTTGGGCCGTGGCCAACGGGGCCGGGGTGCCGCCATCGGCGGCGGTCCCGGCGGCTGCGGGCGGAGCCGGCTCCGTTCCCGAAGGAGCCGGTCCCGTTCCCGCCGCGGGCTCCTCCGGGCCAGCCGCACGCCTCTCGGGGAAAGGCCGGTCGGCCTCCGGGGACAGGCCCGTCGCGGGGGCTCCGGCCCCTTCACCCCGGGGCCCCTCCCCCAGGAGCCCTTGCCGCCTGCGCACCCGCTCCCGGGCCGCCTGGAGCCGGCCGAGCCCCGGCGCCGCCGCTGCCGCCCCCGGCCCCAGGGCCCCCTCCGCTTGGGCCGCCCGGCCCGGCCGGGCCCAGGGCAGCCGCCGCCGGACCCAGGCCAGGGCCCGGCCCCAATCCTCCCCGGTCAGGACCAGCCGGCGGCCGGCAATCTCCAGGGGCCAGGTAAGGCCCGCCAGGACCAGGAGAAAGGGCGCCAGGGGCACCCGGGCCCGGACCGGCGCCACCGGCCCGGCCATCGCCTCCCGGGGGTCGGTGAGCACCCGCCCCTTTCCCGCCGCGGCCAGGCGCTCCAGGGCGGTCCGGTCGACCCCCATCGCCCGGTACTCCGCCGGGTAGGGGGTGACCCAGGCGACCTCCGCCCGCTGGGAAGCCTCCCCCGGCAGCTCCCGGGTGATGGTGGCCACGTAGGCCCCCGGGGCGAGCCCCGTCAGCCGGGACCGGTAGGCCCCGGGGCCCGCGGGCGGAAGCTCCACCTCCTGCCCCTGGCCGTCGGGCCCCACCACCGTCGCCCGGACCGGGGTCACCGTCCAGTCCCCCGGGGTCTCCGCGGTGAGGGTGACACTGCCGTCGGCCGCTACCGCGGCCTGGACCTGGAGGCTGCCGGACCGGGCGCCCGGAAGCACCCAGCCCAGGACGTTGCCCCAGAGGGTGGCGAAGGCGGGGCTCCGGGCCCAGGCCCCGGCCCACCGGCCGCCGAGGTCGCTGGTCCAGGCCACCGCCCGGCCGGCCCCGTACTGCCAGGCCGCCAGCACCGGGTCCCCCTCCGGGGAGACCAGGGCCACCTCCGCCCGCTCCTTCGGGGTGGCGGCCACATATCCCTCCAGGGGCGGCACGTGGGTGAGTCCCCGGAGAAGAGGGCTCGGCGCCGCGGCGGCCGGGTGGAACCGGAGGTTCACTGCCAGGCTCCGGGCGATGAGGCTCGTCTCCCGGGTGAAGATCTCCGGGATGGCCCCGGGGCTCTCGGTGAAGTAGTACCGGCCGCCCCCGGCCTGGGCCAGGGCCTCCAGGAGCAGGGTGTCCGCGTCGGCGCCCACCGCGACGGTGGAGAGGGTGATCCCGGCCTCCTGCATCTGCCGGGTGAGGGCGCCGTAGTCGCCGCTGCTCCCCGACCGGCCGTCGGTGAGGAGGATAACGTGCCTGAGGTCCGCCTCCGCCCCGGCCAGGGTAAAGTAGGCCGCCCGGAGGGCCGGGTAGATCTCGGTGCCGCCGCCGGCGTAGATGCGGCCGATGGCCTCCCGGAGCCCGGCCCCGTCCCTAACCTCCCGGAGGGGGACCACCACCTGGGCCACGCTGTCAAAGGCGATGACCGCCACCTGGTCCCGGGGCCGGAGGAGGCCGACGCTCCGGACCGCGGCCTCCTTCGCCAGCCCCATCTTGTCCGCGGCGCCGGCGCCTTCCCCCATCGACCCGGACTTGTCGATCACCACCGCCAGGGCGACGGTGGGCAGCCGCCCCCGGCCCCGGAGGTCCATGTAGACCGGCAGGGCCCGCTCCACCGGGGTCCCTTCCCAGCCGCCGAGGCCGAAGCTCCGGGGGCCGCCGGTCATCACCAGCCCCCGGCCCAGGTCCCGGACGTAGGCCTCCAGCTGCTCCTGGGCCGCCGGGGGGAGAGCCCGGGCCGGCAGGTCCGCCAGCACCACCGCGTGGTAGGCGGCCCAGCCGGCGAGGTCCGCCGGCGCCCGGTCCGGCGTCCGGACCTCCACCTCCGCCGCCCCCGCGGCCAGGGCCGCGGCCAGGGGCTGGACGGCCCCGGGGTCCGGGGTCAGGATCAGCACCCGGGGCGGCCCCTCCACCCGCTGCACCGCCCCCAGCCGGTTGTTGAGGGGGATGCTGTCGCCGCCGGGGGCGTCGGGGTCGAGGCTCACCTCGTACCGGTGGAGCCCCGGCGGGCCGGCCTCCACCGGCACCGTCACCGTCCAGTCCCCGGGACCCAGGCTGAGGGGCCGCTCCGCCACCAGGGCCCCGTCCCGATAGACCCGGAGCCGGGCGGCCAGGGGCCCGTCGGTCTCGATCCGGGTCGTGAGGGTCGACTCCTCCCCGGCGTAGGCCAACTCCGGCAGGGAGACCGCCGTGAGCCGGGCGTCGGCCGCCGCCTCCGGGCCGAGGGGCACCACGTCCACCGGGATCCCCCGGGCGGCCAGGGTCCGGGCGACGGCCTCCGGGTCCCCCCGGTTGCTCCGGCCGTCGGTCAGCACCACCACCCGGCCGGCGTAACCCTCCGGGAGGATCGCCCCGGCCAGCTGCAGCCCCGCGGCCAGGTCGCTCGCCCCCTGGGGGATCCGGACCGCGAGCCGGCCGAAGACCGGCGCCGGACCCGGGGGCTCCTCCACCCGGGCCCCGTCCGCGGCCACCACCACCCCGGCCCGATCCCCCTTCGGCAGGGCCGCCAGGGCCTCCCGAACCCAGGCCTCAGTCCGGTCCCGGACCCCCGCGGTGCTGGCGGAGCCGTCCACCACCAGGACCACCGCCTGCCGGCGCACCGGCCGGACCAGGGTGGGGCCCGCCAGGGCCAGGATGAGAAGGCTCACCCACAAGGCCCGCCGGGCGAGGATCCGCCCCTCCCGCCGCCGGGTCCCGGGGCCGGCCCGCCGGGCCGCCTGCCACCAGGGTCGGCGGATGGCCCATACCAGGGCCAGGGCCGGGACCAGGGCCAGGAGGGCCCAGGGCGCGGCGAAC
>JAKKUO010000018.1 GCA_021890795.1 Bacillota bacterium
TGGCTCACTTTTAAGGGATCACTTGGCTCACCTTCTGTTGATCAAACACACCCTGGCCCCAGGTGGAAATTTGGGTTATAACCAATCTAGAGATGAAAGGTTTTCGGAGTGCGGACGAGGAGGCAGACCACGGACTGAGGGGCACGGACGAGGAGGCAGAGGGCCATGGCTTTGGTTGCATCGGCGGTGACGGCTCTGCTTTCGCTGGTACTGGCCTGGCGCCTGGGGAAGCGGTACGGGCAGCGCCGGTCGCTGCACTCCCTCTTCTACGCCCTGGGGCTGGCTTTCGCCGCGGTGGCGGCGGGGGCGGACTTCGTTGCCCGGGCGATGGGCCAGTGGCATCCCCTGGCCTTCCGGCTCTACTGGTTCAGCGCCGCCGGCCTCGTGGGGCTGTTGGGGATGGGCAGCGCCGCCTTGCTCGGCCGCCCGGCGGCCGAAGGCCGGGGCGGGGCCGCGGTGAGGTGGATAGCGAACGCAGCCCTGGCGATCCTGGCGGTGCTGGTCCTCTGGCTGGCCGGGGCAGCGGCCACCTTCCCGGTGGATCCAGCGGTTCTCGGGCAGGTCGGGGAGATCGCCACCCGGGCACCGGAGGGGGTCAAGGCTCCCTTTGTCCTCACCAGCAGCGTCGGGGCCACGGTGATCTTCCTCGGCGCCCTGTGGTCCTGGTGGCTCACCCGGCGCCACCCGGTGCTGCTCATCGCCCTGGGGACGGTCTTCTTCTCCGCGGGCGGCCTGGCCGGCCGATTTGGCGGGGTGGCGGCCTTCTACGCCGCCCAGGCCCTGGGCAGCATCCTCCTCTACCTGGGTGTGGAGGGTTCCTTCAGCCGGCCGGCAGGCCGCGGCCCAGGGGTAGGCGGCTAAGGCGCCGCACTCCCTGCGGGGAGTGCGGCGCATGCTATTGCTCCGCCTCATTTTCGAAGGGGCAGGCTTCGTTGAACGGGTGGGTCTAGTCGAAGAAGGGGTGGGTTTAGTCGAAGGGGCGGGGCAGGGGAGCCGGACCCCGGAAAAGGGGCCGGGCGAAGCGGACGTCGATGGACTGTACCCCTTCCACCACCCCGGCATCCAGGCCGCAGACCACCGCGGGACGGCCTGACAGCCGGTTGAGGTTGACGGTGTGGCTGAAGAGGGTGGCCACCACCTGACCGCTCGAGCCGAGCAGCCGGTGGGTGCCCGGGAGGGGGATCCCAACCTCGGGAGCCGGCACCACGGTGCCGATCCGGCAGAGGGGAGGCGTGAACGGGTACCGGGGCCGCCGGGGCCAGGGGACACCCGGTGGAGTGCTGGGCGGCAGACGCATCCCTTTCCCTCCCGTTCCTGGGCAGGGTCCTGGTGTATGGTACGCTGCCGGAGGTGCTGGTGCCCGATCCCCGGTTCCTGGGGGGCTTGCGGAACCTACACTTTCGAATCGACTGTCAACTCTTGACACCGGCCTTTTCCCTCGCTACAATTCCTCACAACAGGCGATGACGGGGAGGAGTAGCGCCAGGAGGTGCCCCAGCGAGCCGGGGAGGGTGCGAGCCCGGCGGTGCCAAGCGGCGTGAAGATGGCCCCGGAGCTTCCGGTCGAAGGCTCTGCTCCGGACTTGCCCCGCAGCGGCGCGGGGACGGGGGCGGGCTGTGTAGGCCAGGACGGGTGGCCTCCGTTACCAGGGCCAGGGTATTGAGGGCCCGCTGCGGCCTGCGTACCCGCCGAGGCTTCCCGCCGCGAGGCGGGAGCGAACCAGGGTGGTACCACGGGAGCGTCTTGCCCCCGTCCCTGACCGGGACGGGGGCTTTGTGGTTTTTTCCGGCCCTTGCCCACGAGGCTCTTGCCCACGATGGAGGACGGGAGGGGAACCCGATGGGGGAGCGGTTCTATATCACCACCCCGATCTATTACCCGAGCGACAACCTGCACCTCGGTCACGCCTACACCACGGTGGCGGCCGACGCCCTGGCCCGGTACTACCGACAGCGGGGGTACGAGACCTGGTTCCTGACCGGCACCGACGAGCACGGCCAGAGGATCGAGCGCAGGGCGGCGGAGGCCGGCAAGACCCCGAAGGAGTTCGTGGACGGGATTGTCGCTGGCATCCGGGAGCTGTGGCGGGAACTCCACATCTCCTGCGACGACTTCATCCGCACCTCCGAGCCCCGGCATGAGAAGGTGGTCCAGGCCATCTTCACCCGGCTCTACGAGCAGGGGGACATCTACAAGTCCGAGTACGTGGGCTGGTACTGCACCCCCTGCGAGACCTTCTGGCTGGAGTCCAAGCTGAAGGAGGGGCGGCTCTGCCCCGACTGCGGCCGGCCGGTAGAGCTGACCCGGGAGGAGAGCTACAAGTTCCGGCTCTCCAAGTACGAGGATCAGCTCCTCCGGTATATCGAGGAGCACCCGGACTTCATCCAGCCCGAGTCCCGGCGGAACGAGATGACCAACTTCATCAAGCAGGGGCTGGAGGACCTCGCCGTCACCCGGACCACCGTCAAGTGGGGCATCCCGGTGCCCTTTGACCCCAAGCACACCATCTACGTCTGGCTCGACGCCCTCTCCAACTATATCTCGGCCCTGGGGTACGGGACCGAGGACGACACCCTCTTCCGGAAATTCTGGCCCGCGGACGTGCACCTGATGGGCAAGGAGATCGTCCGGTTCCATGCGATCATCTGGCCCATCATCCTCCTGGCCCTGGGGCTGCCGCTGCCCAAGAAGGTCTTCGGCCACGGCTGGCTGCTGTACGGCAAGGCCGGGGAGAAGATGAGCAAGTCCCGGGGCAACGTGGTGGACCCCCGGGAGCTGATCCGGCGCTACGGGGTGGACGCGGTCCGGTACTACCTCCTCCGGGAGGTGCCCTTCGGGGCCGACGGCACCTACACCGAGGAGCAGCTGATCCTCCGCACCAACGTGGACCTGGCCAACGACCTGGGCAACCTCCTGAGCCGCACCACCCAGATGATCAACAAGTTTGCCGGCGGCCGGGTGCCCGCGCCGGTCCCCGCCGTGGACGACGGGATCCTCCAGGCCGCGGTGGCCGAGGCCCTGGCGGGGATGACCGCGGCGATGGACCGGCTGGAGATCTCCGACGCCCTCGCCTCCCTGTGGAAGGCGGTGGCCCGGGCGAACAAGTATATCGATGAGCAGGCGCCCTGGGCCCTGGCCCGGGACCCGGCCCAGGCGGACCGGCTGGCCACGGTGCTCTACAACCTGGCGGAGGCCCAGCGGATCCTGGCGGTCGCCCTGACCCCCTTCCTGGTGGAGACGCCGGAGAAGATCTGGGACCAGCTGGGGCTGGACCCGACGGGGGTCCGCACCCAGCCCTGGGAGGAGGCTGTCGCGTGGGGCGGCCTGCCGCCCGGGACGGCGATCCGCCGGGGGGCTCCCCTCTTCCCCCGCAACCCGATGCCCGGATCACGGCGGACTGGCCCGGCGCCAGCGGCGAACAGGTGAAGGGAGGGTTGCCGGTGCGGGGCGGACCGGCTCCCGCAGCGGCGAACGGGTGAAGGAAGGGCTCCCGGCGCAGGGCGGCCCGGATCCCATGGACCGGCAGCGGGCTCGCCGCGGGTCCGGTACGCCCTGCGCCGGCTCGGCCACGTACGGAGGGAACTCCGTCGACCACGTACTGGGGGAACCCCGTTGATCGGAATCGTCGAGGGTGGTACAATTAGTTGCTGCCAGCGGCCGGTAGGGCGTCGACCGACGCGCCCCTGGGTGCCGGCGGCAGCAAGGCAAAGCCGGAAAAGGTTCCGGATGGCGGTGTAGCTCAGCTGGTAGAGCAAGCGGCTCATACCCGCTGTGTCGGGGGTTCGAGTCCCTCCACCGCCACCACAGGAGGCATGAACGGAAAGGGCGACCGGCCATGGGGCTGGTCGCCGCTGGGAGCGAACGGGGAGGTGCGGCCGTCCAGCCTGCACCTCCCCGATTTGCGTACAAGGGAGGGTCCGGAATGCACTGCCTGTTGGTCTACCACCCCCGGGAGGCCGAGACCTATCGGCGGCTGCTGGAGGCGGCGGGATACCCGGGGCCGATCCGGATCGCCCGGGACGCCCGGGAAGCGGTGGAACAGATCGGGGAGGCGGATATCCTCCTGGCCGGCCGGTTGCCCGACGAGGCGTGGCCCCACGCCCGCCGGCTCCGGTGGATCCAGTCCATGTGGGCGGGGGTGGAGCAGTGGCTCCGGGCTCCCCTGCCGGAGGGGGTATTGCTGACCCACATGGTCGGCCCCTTCGGCCCGCTGATGGCGGAGTACGTCTTTGCACACCTGCTGGCCCTGGGGCAGCACCTGGAGACTTACCGGCGGCAGCAGGCGGAGGCCCGGTGGGAGCGGCACAACCCCGAACCCCTCCGGGGGCGGACCCTGGCGGTGGCGGGGCTCGGGGCCATCGGCACCGAGATCGCCCGGGTAGGCCGGGCCTTCGGCATGCGGGTGGTGGGGCTGAGCCGATCCGGGAAGCCCCACCCCTTGGCGGAGGCGGTCTACACCCCGGACCAGATCGAGGCCTTCTGCGCCCAGGCCCAGGTGCTGGTCCTGGTGCTCCCCCACACCCCGGAGACCGAGGGGCTCTTCGGGGAGAAGGCCCTCTCGGCCCTGCCCCCCGGGGCGATCCTGGTCAACGTCGGCCGGGGCGCGATCCTGGACCACGACGCGCTGCTCCGGGCCCTGGAGAGTGGCCGGGTGCGCCACGCGGTGCTGGACGTCTTCCCCACCGAGCCCCTGCCGCCAGAAAGCCCCCTCTGGCGGCATCCCCGGGTGACCATCACCCCCCACGTGGCGGGCGTCAGCCTGCCCGAGGACGTGGTGGCGGCCTTCATGGACAACTACCGGCGGTACGTGGCCGGGGAGCCCCTGGTGGGGCTGGTAGACCGGCAGCGGGGGTACTGAGAAAGGGCCCGGGCCTGACCGGAGGCCCCGCCGATGGGGCGGCCGACCAGGCCCGGGTCTCGGGTTTACCGGCAGCCTGATCCCCGGGGTTACCGGCAGCCCGGGCCCCGGGTTTACCCGGCGGCCACGGCTCCGGCGACCCCCACCCGGGCGATGTGGGCGCAGAGGTCCACCACCCGGGCGGAGTACCCCCACTCGTTGTCGTACCAGGCCACCACCTTGACCAGCCCCTCGGGCCCGGCCATGGTGGAGAGCCCGTCGACGATACAGGAGCGGCTGTCGCCAATATAATCGGAAGAGACCAGGGGCTCCTCGCTGTAGCCGATGATCCCCCGCATCTCCCCCTCCGCTGCAGCCCGGAGGACGGCGTTGACCTCGGCGGCGGTGGCGGGCCGGGCGAGGCGGAGCGTCAGGTCCACCACGGAGACGTCGGGGGTGGGTACCCGGAGGGCAAAGCCGGTCAGCTTGCCCTGGAGTTCGGGCAGGACCAGCCCCACCGCCTGGGCCGCGCCGGTGGTGGTGGGGATGATGGAGAGGGTGGCCGCCCGGGCCCGGCGGAGATCCTTGTGGGGGTTGTCCACCAGGTTCTGATCGTTGGTGTAGGCGTGGACCGTGGTCATCAGCCCCCCGAGGATGCCGAACTCCCGGTGGAGCACCTTGGCCAGAGGCGCCAGGGCGGTGGTGGTGCAGGAGGCGGCGCTGATCAGGTGGTGCCGCTCCGGGTTGTACGCCTCGTGGTTGACCCCGTAGACCAGGGTGGCGTCGACCTCCCCCTTGGCTGGGGCGGTCACCACCACCTTGCGGGCGCCGGCGGCCAGATGCCCCCGGGCCCCCTCGCCGCCCCGGAACTTCCCAGTGGCCTCCACCACCAGGTCGACCCCCAGCTCCCGCCAGGGGAGGTTGGCGGGGGTCCGGTCGCTCACCAGCCGGATCCGGTGGCCTCCCACCACCAGGGCGTCGGCCTCCGCCGACACCGGCAGGTCGAACCGGCCGTGGACGGTGTCGTACCGCAGCAGGTGGGCCAGGGTTTCGGCGGGATAGGAGGCGTTGATGGCAACGACCTCCAGGTCCGGATGCCCCACCGCCTGGCGGCAGACCATCCGGCCGATGCGGCCAAAGCCGTTGATCCCGATCCGCAGCTTCACCGTGGCTCCTCCCCGTCGGTTTCTACCTACACCCTACCACGGGGCGAGCCATCGGTGTAATCGATATTTTTGTTTAATTCCATAGAAGCAGTTGATTGACATGACCAGGGAACCGGCAGGGGGGCGCTCGACGCCCCCCTGCTCCGCGGGGAGGCTTAGCCGAGCCCCCACACCCGGGGCAGCCAGAAGGAGGAGAAGAGGGTGGTGACCAGGATGCTGATGAGATTGAGCCAGAAACCGGTCTTCACCATCTGGCCGATGGTCAGGTGGCCGCTGCCGTAGACGATCGCGTTGGGCGGGGTCCCGGCCGGCAGCATGAAGCCAAGGGAGGAGGAGATGGAGGCGGTGGCCATCAGGGCCAGGGGCGGGACATCCAGGGCCGTGCCCAGGGAGGCGGTGAGGGGCAGGAAGAGGGAGGCGATGGCGGTGTTGGAGGTAAACTCGGTGAGGAAGGTCACCAGGGTCGCCACCGCCAGGATCGCCCCCACGAAGCCTACGCGCCTCAGGGCGGCCAGCTGGCCGGCCACCCACTCGGAGAGGCCGCTGGACTCGAAGACCTCCGCCAGCGCGAGGCCCCCGCCGAAGAGGAGGAGAATGCCCCAGGGCACCTTGCGGAGGTCTTCGGCCTCCAGGAGGTGCTGCCGCTCCTCGCCGCCGGCGGGGAGGAGGAAGAGCAGGAGCGCGCCGGCGATGGCGATGACCGTGTCATCCACCTGGGGCAGGAAGGGGTTCACCAGCCAGGGGCGCACCACCCAGGCGAGGGAGACCAGGGCAAAGACCAGGGCCACCCGCCGCTCCGGGGGGCGGACCGGCCCCAGGTCCGAGAGTTGCTGGCGGATCACCTCCCGGCCCCCGGGGATCTCCCGGATCTCAGGCGGCAAGAGCCACAGCAGCAGCGCCCAGGCGAGGAGCAGGACCGACGCGGCCAGGGGCACGCCGTAGAGCATCCACTGGACAAAGCGCACCTGGACCCCCAGGGTGTTGCTGGCCACGGCGGCGAAGACCGCGTTGGGCGGGGTGCCGATGAGGGTTCCCACGCCGCCGATGGAGGAGGCCCAGGCGACGCTCAGCATCAGGGCGGCACCGAAGTTGGTCTTCAGCGCCGGCTCCGCCCCGCCGGGTCGACCCGGCGGCGAGGTGCGGGACCCATCCTCCTCCGGCCGGGAGGCCGCCTCGCCACTGCCGGGAGCCGGCCGGCGGCCGGTGAGGTCGGTCACCTGGCGGACCACCGCCGTGGCGATGGGCAGCATCATCATGGCTGTGGCGGTGTTGGAGATCCACATGGAGATGAAAGCGGTGGCACAGAGGAACCCGAGGAGCAACCGGCTTGGGCTGGTCCCGATGACCGAGATGATGCCCAGGGCGATCCGCCGGTGCAGGTTCCACCGCTCAAAGGCGATGGAGAGGAGAAAGCCGCCCAGAAAAAGGAAGATTACCGGGTCGCCGTAATTGGCGGTCACGGCACCGGCCTTGGCCAGCCCCAGGGCCGGGAAGAGGACGATGGGCAGAAGGGAAGTGACCGAGAGCGGGACGGGCTCTGTCACCCACCAGGTGGCCATCCAGAGGGTGACCGCCAGGGTGAGGGCGGCCTGGGGCGACATCCCCGGGGGGTGAAGGAACAGGGCGACCAGCAGGAAGAGCGCAGGTCCCAGGATCAGTCCCAGTCGTTGCCGCAGCGCTGGCATGGATGCTGCCCTCCTCCAGATTCCGCCCCCACCGGGCTTGTCCGGGGTCACCTCCAGGCGCCGTACTCCGGGCCCTCCGGGTCGGTTCCCCAGATGGAGCAGTGGGGGCATCTGCCGCGGATGTAGGTCTGTTCTGACAATCAAAGGAAAAATAGTAACATCCGGTCAAAGGTTTCCTGTTGACCGAACTATCAATTCAAGTAGCCATCATAGCGAGGTCGGGTGGGGAGATCAAGGGCCCTTTTGCTTCTGCGTCTCCGTGCATGACCGAGCGTGCCGATTTGTGCAGATAACCTGCACGGTTTTGCAAAGATAGCGCTGCGAAGAACGGTGTCGGGAAGGGGCCGGCGGCCCAGTGGAGTGGAGGGAGCCGGCCCCAGAGCGGCGGGCCGCCGCAGCCTCGTCGCCCCTGCTAGTCGCTCAACGGCACGGAACTTGCTTGGGTTCCCCCGGTGGGGGAGCGTGTGGCGCTGGCAGCTAGCGGCACGGCAGTTCGTCCCATTTGTCAGTATATTGCCTCAAAAAATGCGCCGGTGACCCGTGGCCCGGAGGGGCGGGGCAGCGGCGGTGTGGGGGTGGCCCTGCCCACCCCTCGGCCGGATTTAGCCCCAGAGGAGGCGGCAAGGCACGGATGTCCGAGTACGACCTGCTGGTACTGGGCGGCGGCACCGGGGGTTACGTGGCCGCCATCCGGGCGGCCCAACTGGGGATGAAGGTGGCGGTGGTGGAGCGGAACCGGCTGGGGGGTACCTGCCTGCACCGGGGCTGCATCCCCTCCAAGGCGCTCCTGCGCACCGCGGAGGTCTACCACACCCTGCGCCACGCCCGGGAGTATGGCCTCACCGCCCGGGAGGTGGGGGTGGACTGGCCCGGAGCCCTGGCCCGGAAGGACCGAATCGTCGCTGCCCTGCATAAGGGGGTGCAGGGGCTTTTCAAGAAGCACGGCATCACCGTGGTTCAGGGGACCGGGACCCTGATGCCGCCCTCGATCTTTGCCCCCAACGGCTGGGTCGCGGTGCAGACCGACGACGGCCTGGAGAAGCTCGAGGCGACCCACATCCTCATCGCCACCGGCAGCCGGCCCCGGACCCTGGGCATCCCGGTGGATGGGCAGCGGGTCTTCACCACCGATGAGGCCCTCTCCCACCCGGCCCTGCCCCGGAGCGTCGTCATCCTGGGCGGCGGCGCCATTGGCATGGAGTGGGCCTCCCTCTACAGCGACCTGGGGGCGGAGGTGACGGTCCTGGAACTCCTGCCCCGGATCCTGCCCCAGGAGGACGAGGAGGTCGCGGCAGAACTCCAGCGGCTCCTCACCCGGCGGGGGGTGCGGATCGTCACCGGCGCCCGGGTGCGGCCCGAGGCGGTGGAGACCGGCGCGGCCGGGGTCCGGATCCGGTACGAGGCCGGGGGCGAGGCCCAGGCCGCGGAGGCGGAGATGCTCCTCATCGCCGTGGGCCGGGAGCCCAACTCCCAGGGGATCGGCCTGGAAAACTTCCCCGGGATCCGGACGGACCGGGGCTATATCGTGGTGGACGAGTGCGGCCGCACCGGCCAGCCGGGGGTCTACGCCATCGGCGACGTGGTGGGCGGGGGCCTTGCCCACGTGGCCGCCCACCAGGGGATCGTCGCGGTGGAGACCATGGCGGGGCTGAGGCCTCACCCGGTGCCCCGGGAGGAGATTCCCCGGTGCACCTACACCCGGCCGGAGGTGGCTTCGGTGGGGCTCACCGAGGCCCAAGCCCGGGAGCGGGGGCACGAGGTGAAGGTGGGCCGGTTCCCCTTCCGGGCCATCGGCAAGGCCCTGGTCCACGGGGAGCCCGACGGCTTTGCCAAGGTGGTGGCGGACGCGCACACCGGCGACCTGCTGGGGGTCCACATCATCGGCCCCGGGGCGACGAACCTCATCGGCGCGGCCGGCCTCGCCCGGCTGCTCCAGGCCACCGCCTGGGAGGTCTCGGTGGCGGTCTGGCCCCACCCCACCCTGAGCGAGATCCTCGGCGAGGCCGCCCTGGCGGTGGAGGGGCGGGCGATTCACCTCTGACTGGCGGGCGCTCCACCTGTGGGCACTCGCAGTGGGCACTCGCCTGTGCCTACGGCCGGCAGCATCGGTAGCCCATCGGTAAGCCAAGGGAGGGAGTGCCGTGGCGACCCAGACCCGGAACCGGCACCAGGAGCTGGGGCTCAGCGACGGGCAGATGCTGGAGATCTACCGCTATATGCTCCTCACCCGGCGGATCGACGAGCGGCTGTGGCTCTTGCAGCGGGGCGGCAAGATCCCCTTCGTGATCTCTGCCCAGGGGCAGGAGGGGGCCCAGGTGGGGGCCGCTTACGCCCTCATCCGGGGCAAGGACTGGCTGGCCCCCTACTACCGGGACCTGGGGAAGGTCCTGGTGATGGGGATGACCCCCCGGGAGGTCTTCCTGGCGGCCTTCGCCCGGCAGGGGGATCCCTCGTCCAACGGCCGGCAGATGGCTCACCACTGGGGCCACCGGCGGTGGAACATCGTCAGCGGCTCGTCGCCGGTGGCCACCCAGGTGCTCCACGCCGTCGGGGTGGCCCTGGCCGCAAAGATGAAGGGGCACGACGTCGTGGCCATGACCTCCCTGGGAGAGGGCTCTTCCAACCAGGGGGACTTCCACGAGGGGCTCAACTTTGCCGGGGTGCACAAGCTGCCCTGCGTCTTCCACGTGCAGAACAACGAGTACGCGATCTCCGTCCCCCTGCGAAAGCAGCTCGCGTGTGAGAACGTGGCCGACCGGGCCCCGGGGTACGGCATGCCCGGGGTGGTGGTGGACGGCAGCGACGTCCTCGCGGTCTACGCCGCCTTCCGGGAGGCGGTGGACCGGGCCCGGCGGGGGGAGGGGCCCACCTTGATCGAGTCCAAGTGCGTCCGGCTTACCCCCCACTCCTCCGACGACGACGACCGGACCTACCGGCCCCGGGAGGAGATCGAGCGGGCCCGGCAGCGGGACCCCCTGGTCCGGACCCGGGCCTACCTCTACGAGGTGGGGCTCCTGGATGAAGAGCGGGAGCAGGCCCTCGAGGCGGAGATCCGCCGGGAGATCGACGCGGCGCAGGAGTATGCCGAGGCCCAGCCCTACGAGCCGGTGGAGACGGCCATGCGCCACGTCTACAAGGAGGCCTGATCGCCGATGCCGGTGCTGCAGTATATCGAGGCGGTGCGGGAGACCCTCCGGGCGGAGATGCGCCGGGACCCGAACGTCTTCATCCTGGGGGAGGACGTGGGCAAGCGGGGCGGGGTCTTCCGGGCCACCCAGGGGCTGGTCGACGAGTTCGGGGAGGAGCGGGTGATCGACACCCCCCTCACCGAGTCGGCCATCGTCGGGGTCGGAATCGGCGCCGCCCTCTACGGCTTGAGGCCGGTCTGCGAGATTCAGTTTGCGGACTTCATCTGGCCGGCGATGAACCAGATCCTCTCCGAGGCGGCCCGGTTTCGGTACCGCTCCTACGGCACCTGGTTCGTCCCCATGGTAATCCGGGCCCCTTACGGCGGGGGCGTCCACGGCGGCCTCTACCACAGCCAGAGCGTCGAGGCCCATTTTGCCCACTCCCCGGGGCTGAAGATCGTCGCCCCCAGCACCCCGGCGGATGTGGCGGGGCTCCTGCGGGCCGCGATCCGGGACGACGATCCGGTGCTCTTCTTCGAGCACAAGGGGCTCTACCGGGCGGTGAAGGGGGAGGTGCCCGAGGGGGACTACGTCGTTCCCATCGGCAAGGCGGAGGTGAGGCGCGACGGCCGGGACATCACCGTCTTCTCCTACGGCAAGGCCCTGCACTTCTGTCTGGAGGCGGCGAGCTTGGTGGCGGCCGAAGGGATCGACGCCATGGTGGTGGACCTCCGGTCGCTGAGGCCCCTGGACGAGGAGACGATCCTGAACGCCGCGGCCCGGACCGGTAAGGTGCTCATCGTCCATGAGGACAACGCCTTCATGGGCATCGGCGCCGAGGTGGCGGCGCTCATCGCCGAGAAGGTGCTCTTCGAGCTCGACGCCCCCATCATGCGGCTCTGCGGCCCCGAGGTGCCGGCCATGCCTTACGCTCCGCCCCTGGAGAAGTGGTATATGCTGAGCCCCGAGAAGGTCGCGGCGAAGATGCGGGAACTCGCGGCCTTCTAGCGCCGCGGACGGGAGGGGTCTCGCCTTGGAGATCAGGATGCCCCAGCTCGGGGAGAGCGTCACGGAGGGGACCATTGCCCGGTGGCTGGTCCGGCCCGGCGACCGGGTGAGCCGGTACCAGCCCATCGCCGAGGTGATCACCGACAAGGTGACCGCGGAGATCCCGGCTCCCGCCGACGGCGTCATCGAGAGCCTGAAGGTGCCGGAAGGGGAGACGGTGCCGGTGGGGGCCCTCATCGCCCGGATGGCGGCGGCAGAGGAGGGGGCCGCTGCCGGAGCGGCCGCCGAGGTCGGCGCCGGGGCGGCGCCCACACCGTCGGCGGCAGTGGGGGCCATCCCGTCCAACGGTCACCCCGGTCCCGGGGGTGGGCCGGCGACTGAGGCCGCGGGCACTGGCCGCACCCGGTACTCCCCGGCGGTGATGCGCCTGGCCCAGGAGCACGGCATCGACCTCAGCCAGATCCGGGGGACGGGCCTTGGGGGCCGGGTCACCCGCCGGGACGTGGAGCGGTACCTGGAGGAGTTGCGGGCGGGTCGGGCCCCGGTGCCGGCGGTTCCGGGGGCGGGAGACGGGTCCCAGGGGGCGGCGTCGGGGATGGCGGCCCAGGCCGTGGGCGACAGGTCCCGGGGAGCGGCCCCGGGGGTGGAGGCCCGGCCGGCGGGTTCGACGGAGCCGGCGCCGGCCGGAGTCCCGGCGACCCCGGCCTGGTCCTACGTCCCTGCTGCCCCCGTCCAGGTAGGGGCGGGGGATCAGCCTATCCCCGTGGGGGCGGGGGACCAGCGGATCCCCGTGGGGCCGGTGCGCCGGCGGATCGCGGAGCGGATGCTCCAGGCCCGGCGGGAGCAGCCCCACGCCTGGACCATGGTCCGGGCGGACGTCACCGGCCTGGTGGCCCTCCGGAACGCGATCAAGGACGAGTTCCGGGCCCGGGAGGGGACCGAGCTCACCTACCTGCCGTTCCTCATCAAGGCCGTCACCGAGTCCCTCCGGGAGTACCCGCTGCTCAATTCCGTCTGGGCCGGGGATGAGATCGTGGTCCGGCGGGAGATCCACATCTCCATCGCGGTGGCCACCGAGGACGCCGTGGTGGTGCCGGTGATCAAGAACGCGGACCGGCTCTCCATCGCCGGTCTCGCCCACGCGATCCACGACCTGGCCACCCGGGCCCGGGCCGGCCGGCTCACCCTGGAGGATGTGCAGGGGGGCACCTTCACCGTCAACAACACCGGCGCCTTCGGCTCCTACCTTTCCCAGCCCATCCTCAACTACCCCCAGGCGGCCATCCTCACCATGGAGGCGATCACGAAGGAGCCGGTGGTGCTGGAGAACGACGCCATCGCCATCCGGAGCATGGTCAACCTCTGCCTCAGCCTCGACCACCGGGTGCTGGACGGGCTTATCTGCGGCCGGTTCCTCCAGGCGGTCAAGCGCCGGCTGGAGGCGTACCAGCCGGGGCAGAGGGTGGTGTAAGTCCCAACGGGACGGAGCACGGTGTAAATCCGAACGGGACGGAGCGTGGTGTTCAGTCCCACCGAGACGGAGCGCGGTCTTCCGTCCCAGCGAGACGGGGTCGGAACCGGCAAGGGATGACAAGAACGGGCACCCGCGGCGGCTGGGCCGCCAGACGGGTGCCCGCTTTGGCTCTGTGTACCCCCGGCTCTGTGCACCCCCGGGGGGTTCACGCCCGGCTACTTCAGGGTCTCGCCGGGCTTCAGGGTGATCACCTCAAAGTCGCCCCGGGCCTCCTGGATCAGCTGCTCCGGCGTGCCCTTCAGCACGTCGAAGGTGCCGAAGTGCATGGGCACCACCCGGGGCACCCCCAGGAGCCGGGCGGCGTAGGCCGCCTGCCGGGGATCCATGGTGTAGTGGTCGCCGATGGGCAGAAGGGCCAGGTCGGGCTTCCACAGCTCGCCGATGATCTTCATATCGCCGAAGACCATGGTGTCCCCCGCGTGGTAGATCCGGAAGCCGTTCTCCAGCTCGACGACGTAGCCGCAGGCCTCGCCGCCGTAAACGATCCGGTCCTCATCGGGGTCGAAGATCCCGCAGGAGTGGACCGCGTGGACCATGGTCGCCCGGACGCCGGCCACCTCCACGGTGCCGCCCTTGTTCATCCCCACCACCTTCGGCACGCCCTTGCGCTCCAGCCAGGCGGCGGTCTCGGCGATGGCCACCGCGGTGGCGCCGGTCTCCTTGCCCAGGGCAACGGCGTCGCCGATGTGGTCGAAGTGGCCGTGGGTAATCAGCATCGCGTCGGGCCTGAGGCCCCGCTTGAAGGTGTCCGGGCAGGCGGGGTTGCCCATCACCCAGGGGTCGAGCAGGATGGTCTTGCCTCCCGGGGTCTTGAGGAGGAAGGTGGCATGGCCAAGCCAGGTCAGTTCGAACCCCCGGCCAATGGTGGTCATCGGTACCGACCTCCTCTGTCCGAATTGGCGCGGACGGGGTCACAATGGAATCAGAGTGGCTCTGGCTATTGAGAATACGACCCCGGGAGGGGTCGTCCCTCCCGGTTGCTCCCCACCCTCGGGTCCGGTATGATGGGAGGCGAAGCCCCGTCCGGCCTGGGGCCGGGCGGCAGGCCACGGTGCACGTGGACAGGGGATGTGGCGCCATGCAGCAGCCAGACCTGCGTCGGGGGTCGGCCCACCGGCGGCCGCCCATGCGGAAGCCCGAGTGGCTGAAGGTGAAACTGGAGACCCAGGAGGGCTTCGGGGACCTGAAGCGCCTCCTGCGGCAGCAGAACCTGCACACCGTCTGTGAAGAAGCCCGCTGCCCGAATATCTTCGAGTGCTGGAACCACCGCACCGCGACCTTCATGATCCTGGGGGACGTCTGCACCCGGAACTGCGGCTTCTGTGCGGTGAAGACCGGCTGGCCCGGGGGCGTGGTCGACTGGGAGGAGCCCCGGCGGGTGGCTGAGGCGGCCCGGGCCATGGGGCTGCAGCACGTGGTGATCACCTGTGTCGACCGGGATGACCTCCCGGACCAGGGAGCCCAGGTCTTCGCCGCCACCATCCGGGCGGTGCGGGAACTGAGCCCCGGCACCGCGGTGGAGGTGCTGACCGGCGACTTCGGCGGCAGCCGGGAGGCCCTGGCGGTGGTAATGGAAGCGGAGCCGGACATCTTCGCCCACAACATTGAGACCGTCGCCCGGCTCACCCCCCGGGTCCGTTCCCGGGCTACCTACGAGCGCTCCCTGCAGATCCTGCGCTGGGCCAAGGAGATGAAGCCCCACATCCCGACCAAGTCGTCCATCATGTTGGGCTGGGATGAGACCCGGGAGGAGGTCCTCCAGGCGATGGACGACCTCCGGGCCGCGGGGGTGGAGATCCTGACCATCGGCCAGTACCTCCAGCCCACCCCCCGGCACCTGCCGGTGCTGCGGTACGTCCCCCCCGAGGAGTTTGCCGAACTCCGGGAAGAGGCCCTGCGCCGGGGGTTCAAGCACTGCGAGGCCGGGCCCCTGGTCCGGTCCTCCTACCACGCCTGGGAGCAGGCGGACCGGGCCCGGGAGCGGGGGGCGACCTACCGGGGGCCGGCCCCGGCGCAGGGAGCGCCCGCCGGGCCGGGGGCACCGGGCGCCCTGGGGGCCGCCGGCCTGCCCCGGGCGGCCGGCCTGGCCGCACCGGTGGACGACGTGGCGATCCTCGAGATGGTGGAGCGGATAGAGCGGGAGACCGCCGATTCGGACCGGTAGGCCGTGCCGGGCAGCCGTGGAGTCTCCGGCGGCGTCGCCACTCATGTCAGGAGCCAGCGGGCCAGGAGCCAACAGGAGCCAGGGCCCTGCCAGGGTGCAGGGCCCTGGCTATCTTCGTCGCTGCAGGTGTGTCGGACGTCAGGGAAGTTTGGAATCGGCGTTCGCCAGTTCGTTCGGCAGGGGATTGTCAGGACCGCTACGAAAAGATAAATCAGTAGGTTGTGCACACGTTTTCACAGAAGACCGAACCAACCCTGGCAGCTTTGCCCCCGCAGGCGCCGCCGGTGCTGCCCCGGAGGTGCAGGCCCCTGCCGCCGCGGCGCCTCACACCGAAGCCATCCACACCGAAACCCGCCACACCGAAGCCAACATGGGGAAAAGTCCCTGGAGGAGGAACCCAGTATGTGTGTTCTCGGCCCCTTGCGGACCTACCGGCAGGAGAAGGGGAGCCTGCACCTGGAGGTGGAGGGGGCCCATCTCACCATCCGGGCCCTGGCGCCGGACCTGGTTCAGGTGCGGCTCTGCCCCGCCGGGACCCAGCCGCCTCCTTCCTTTGCGGTGGTGAAGACCGACTGGCCGGAGGTGCCGGTCCGGCTGGAAGAGACCCCGGCTGCGTTGCGGCTCTCCACCGGCCGGCTGACGGTGGAGGTGGCCCGTGACCCGGTGCGGCTCCGGTTCCTGGACCCCGAGGGCCAGGTGGTGGCCGCCGACCATCCGGAGGGGGGCCTCGCCTGGGAGCCCGGCCGGGTGCGCTGGGTCCAGGTCGCACCGGCGGATGCCCACTACTACGGCTTTGGCCAGAAGGTGGGCCCCCTGGACAAGCGGGGGCAGGCCATGACCATGTGGGCCACCGACGAGCCCCTCCACACCCCGGGTACCGACCCGCTCTACCAGTCCATTCCCTTTTTCCTCGCCCTCCGGGAGGGCCGGGCCTTCGGCCTGTTCGTGGACAGCCCCGCCCGGGTCCGGTACGACATGGCCAAGACCCATCCGGACCGGTACGAGATCGTGGCGGAGCAGGACGTCCTCGACGCCTACTTCTTCGCCGGCCCGGACCCCCGGGAGGTGATCGCCCGGTACACCGAGCTCACCGGCCGGATGCCGCTGCCGCCCAAGTGGGCCCTGGGGTACCAGCAGAGCCGGTACAGCTACTACCCTGAGGCCCGGGTCCGGGAGATCGCCCGGGAGATGCGGCGCCGGCAGATCCCCTGCGACGTGATCTACCTCGACATCGACTACATGCGGGGCTACCGGGTCTTCACCTGGGACCCGGAGCGGTTCCCGGACCCCGCGGGGCTGATCCGGGACCTCCGGGAGCAGGGGTTCAAGGTGGTGACCATCGTCGACCCCGGGGTGAAGGTGGACGCCCAGTACCCGGTCTTCCAGGAGGGCGTCGCTCAGGGTCACTTCATCTGCTACCCGGACGGGGAGCTGTTCATCGGCACCGTCTGGCCCGGCCGGACCGCTTTCCCGGACTTCACCCGGGAGGCCACCCGGCGCTGGTGGGGGGACCTCCACAAGGAGGCCCTGCTGGACAAGGGCGTCGCCGGCATCTGGAACGACATGAACGAGCCCTCCTGCTTTGCCCGCAACACCCTGCCCGATGAGGTGCTCCAGGGAGAAGACGGGGCCAGGGTCCCCCATGCCCGGGTGCACAACGTCTACGGCCTCACCATGTGCCAGGCCACCTACGAGGGGCTCCGGCGCCACCGGCCGGACCAGCGGCCCTTTGTCCTGACCCGGTCGGGCTATGCGGGGATCCAGCGGTACGCGGCGGTCTGGATGGGGGACAACCACAGCTGGTGGGAGCACCTGTGGATGGCCATGCCCATGTGCATGGGCATGGGCCTCTCCGGCGTGCCCTTCGTGGGCACCGATGTGGGCGGTTTCAGCGGCGACGCGGACGGGGAGCTCCTGGTGCGCTGGACCCAACTCGGGGTCTTTACCCCCTTCTTCCGGAACCACAGCTCCGTGAACACCCGGGACCAGGAGCCCTGGGCCTTCGGGCCCGAGGTGGAGGAGCGGGTCCGGGAGGCCATCCGCCTCCGGTACCGGCTGCTCCCCTTCCTCTACAACGAGTTCTACCGGGCGAGCGCGACCGGTCTGCCCATCATGCGGCCGCTCTTCCTGGAGTACCCCGACGACCCGGAGACCTACCGGCTCTCGGACCAGTTCCTGGTGGGCCGGGACCTGCTGGTGGCCCCCGTCTACCAGGCCGGGGCGGTCCGGCGGCTCGTCTACCTGCCCCGGGGTACCTGGGTGGATTTCTGGACCGGGAAGCGGTACGAGGGTCCCGCCCACATCATCGCCCCGGCGCCTCTGGACCGGATCCCGGTCTACGTCCGGGCCGGCGCTATTATCCCCATGGGCCCGGTGCAGAACTACGTGGGCGAGGTGCCGGAGAAGGAGCTGACCCTGGCGGTCTACGCCGGGGCCGACGGCGAGCTGGAGCTCTACGAGGACGACGGCCTAACAATGGCCTACCAGCAGGGGGAGTTCGCGCTGACCCGGGTGGTGCTGGAGCACGGTGGCGACGGGGGACGGACCGTCACCCTGCGGGTGGGTGAGCCCGCGGGCCGGTACCGGCCGCCCCGGGAAGCGGTGGTGGTCCGGCTCTACCTGCCGGTGCCGGCCCAGCAGGTGGAGGTGGACGGCCGGCCGGTGGCCTTCACCCGGGACGAAGATGGCGCCGCGGTGGTCCGGGTGCCGACCCCCGGGGCCAGGGGCTTTGTCCTCACGGCCCGGATGTGAGCCCTGACGGCGACCTGGCCGGCATAGCGGCGGCCGGAGGTGCGCGCAGGCGTCGGCGCTTCCGGCCGCCGGCAGCCCCAGCCCGTGTGACGGCCCAAGTACCGCACCATTCCACAGCAGGAGTTGTACTCCGAAGAGCGAATTTCCTTGCAAGTAACCTGTGCAATCGTTATCCCACAAGTGTACAACTCCACGCATCCCGGGGTAAGCACCGGCAGGTCGCACGGCCAGCCGGTGCGGCTCCCGAACCGCGACAAGGGGGGTGACCGGTGGCAACGATCAAGGATGTGGCCAGGGCGGCGGGGGTGTCGCCCTCGACGGTCTCCAGGGTGCTGGCCGGCCATCCCCGCATCAGCCAGGCTACCCGGGAACGGGTGCTGCAGGCGATGCAGGAGCTGAACTACCACCCCAACGCCATCGCCCGCAGCCTCGTGACCCGCACCAGCCGGACCATCGGCCTCATCACCTCCCGGCCGACGGAGCAGGCTTTCGCCAACCCGTTCTTCCCCGAGGTGATCCGGGGCATCGGCTCGGTGCTGGAGGAGGAGGGCTACAACCTGCTCCTGGCCACCACCCATGGGGAGGATGACGATTACGAGGCGTGCATGCGCCTCTTTCGGGGCCGGCAGGTGGACGGGGTGATCCTCACCTCCTCCCGGCTGGGCGACCGGCTGATCGCCGCCCTGGTGGCGGAGGAGCAGCCCTTCGTCCTCATCGGCCGGCCCCTCGACGCCGAGGGCCGCCCGGTCTACTCCGAGGCCCACTGGGTGAACAACGACAACGTGGCCGCGGCCCAGACGGCGGTGGAGCACCTGCTGAGCCTGGGCCACCGGCGCATAGGCTTTGTGAACGGACCTCCCCACTGGGTCTTCACATACGACCGTTTGGAGGGGTACCGCACCGCCCTGGCCCGGGCGGGGATCGCCTACGACCCGGACCTGGTCCTCTCCGGCCACATCACCCAGCAAGACGGCGGCCGGGCGCTGGAGCGGCTCCTGTCGCTGCCGGATCCGCCCACCGCCATCGTCGCGGTGGACGATACCCTGGCTCTCGGGGTCCTGGACGCTGCTCTCCGCCGGGGGCTGCGGGTGCCGGAGGACCTCGCGGTGGTGGGGTTCAACGACGACCCGATCACGGCCTGGACCCGGCCGACCCTGACCACGGTGCGGATACCCGTCTTTGAACTGGGGGTGATGGCGGCCCGGATGCTGGTCAGCATCCTCCGGGGCCAGCCGGTCCGGCCCCGGCAGGTGATCCTGCCCTGCCAGCTCATCGTCCGGGCTTCGACGGTGGGGGAAGGGCGCGCAGGTGCAAACGTTTGAACCAGGACGCCTTCGGGGCCCGTGAGGGCCTCGGTAGGGGATACACCATCCTCGCGCGAAGGGGGAAACGGATGTGAGGAACGGCAAGTGGTTGGCAGGGCTGCTGGCGGCAGCGCTGGTGGCGGTGGCACTGGCCGGCTGCGGCGGCGGACAGAGCCAGCAGGGTCAGCAGGATCAGGGGAGCCAGCAGAGCGGGACCGGTGGGCCGACTGGCAAGACCATCACCGTCTTCAGCCATCTGACCCCGAACGAGATCAAGGAGCTGCAAAGCCTCGCCGCCAAGTACAGCCAGGAGACCGGCAACAAGGTAAACGTTGTCCAGAGCGAGGCCGATTTCCAGGCTGAGGCTCTTGCGGCCCAGTCCAAGAAGTTTGACGTGATGTACGGCCTGCCCCACGACAACCTGGGCACCTTCCAGCGGGCCGGCCTGGTGGCGGAGGTGCCCGAGGGGCTGATCGACTGGTCGACCTTCAGCCCGGTGGCCGTCGAAGGGGTGACCATCGAGGGCAAGAAGTGGGCGGTCCCCGTGGCCCTGGAGACCTATGCCCTGTTCTACAACACCGAGAAGGTGCCGGAGCCTCCGGCCAGCTTTGAAGAGCTGGTACAGAACGCCAAGGAGAAGGGCGGTTTCGCCTTCGACATCAACAACTTCTACTACAGCTTCGCCTTCCTCGCGGCCAACGGTGGTTACGTCTTCAAGAACAACAACGGTACCCTGGACGTCAGCGACATCGGCCTGGCCAACGAAGGGGCCCTGAAGGGCTGGGAGTTCCTGCAGAAGCTGGTGACCGAGCACAAGTTCATGGACCCGTCCATCGCCGGCGACATCGCCGAGGGCATGTTCACCCAGGGCAAGACTGCCTTCTTCATCTCCGGCCCGTGGTCGGTGGCGGGCCTCAAGGAGGCCGGGACGCCCTTTGCCGTGGCGCCGCTGCCCACCCTCAGCGGCAACCCGCTGCGGCCCTTTGTCGGTGTCCAGGTGGCCTTTGTCAACGCCCGGAGCGACAACCAGGATGTGGCCTTTGACTTCATCAAGTGGATGGTGAAGAACGGGGCCGAACTGTACAAGGTCGGCAACCGGCTGCCGGTGGTGAACGAGGTGCTGAACAGCACCGAGGTCCAGAACGACCCGATCCTGCGGGGCTTTGTGGAGAGTTCCAAGAACGGCATCCCGATGCCGAACATCCCCGAGGTGCAGGCCATGTGGACCCCGGGTGCCAACGCCCTGAAGGCCCTGACCGCCGGCGAGATCACCCCCGAGCAGGCGGCGCAGCAGGTGGTTCAGGAGATGAAGCTTGGCATCGAGCAGATGCGCAAGTGACCTGCGGCCGGGATGCGGGGGCGGGCCGGGCCCGCCCCCGTCACCCCCGAGGGAGGTGAGGGAACGATGAACGTGCTGCCGTCTGCCGGGGTTAGCAGGCCGCCGGTGCGGTCCCGCCGCCCGTGGTGGCAGGGTGCGGTGCCTTACCTCTACCTCAGCCCCGCCCTGCTCACCATCGCCCTGATGCAGGTCTTTCCCGTCGGTTACACCATCTACGTGGCCTTCACCAACTACAATCTGAATAATTTTGCGAATCCGCGGTTCATCGGGCTGGAAAACTTTCGGGAGATCATCACCGGGCGGCTCCTGCGGGAGATGGCCCCGGCCTTCGGCTGGACCATCACCTTTGCGGTCCTGGGCACCCTGCTGGCCTTCAGTGTCGGCCTGGTGCTGGCGGTACTGCTCTCCAATCCCTTCCTGCGGGAGGGCGCCATCTACCGGGGCATCCTGATCCTCCCCTGGGCTCTGCCCGGTACGGTGGCAATCCTGGCCTGGTCGGGGCTCTTGAACGACGGCTACGGGCAGATCAACGGCCTGCTCACCCGGCTCTTCGGACCGGAGGCGGCGGTTCCCTGGCTGACCAACCCCACCATGGCCAAGGTGTCGGTCCTGCTGGTCAACACCTGGCTGGGGTTCCCCTTCATGATGAGCCTCTGCCTGGGCGCCCTCCAGTCCATCCCACCCGAACTCTACGAGGCGGCGGAGATCGACGGGGCCAGCTCGTGGAAGCAGTTCTGGCACATCACCTTGCCGATCCTGACCAGCTTCTCCCTGCCCCTGCTCATCAGCACCTTCTCGTACAATTTCAACAACTTCGGGGCGGTCTTTCTGCTGACCGGCGGCGGGCCGCCAGTGCCCGGTCGAACCTACGCCGGCGCCACGGACCTCCTGATCTCGGTGGCCTACAAGCTGACCCAGCAGTACTTCCAGTGGGGGCTGGGGGCGGCGACCAGCATCATCCTCTTCTTCATCGTCGGCACCCTGAGCCTCTTGCAGTTCAAGCTCTCGGGGACCTTCCGGGAGGTGCGCTGACGTGGCAGCGGTGACCCAAGCCCCTTACCGGGTCCCGGTCGAGACCCGGGGCCGGAGCCGGACCCGGGTGGTGGACCGCAAGCCCCGCCCCCACGAGGTGGTGCAGCTCTGGATCACCCGGCTGGTGCTCTGGGTGGCCTGCGCCGCGGTGCTGCTGCCGCTGCTCTTCATCGTCAGCGCCTCCTTCACCGCCGGCGACGCCTTCTTCAGCGGCTCGCTCATTCCCCGGCCCTTTACCTTGAGTAACTACGCCAAGGTTCTGACCGAGACCAAGTACCTGACCTGGCTGAAGAACACCGTCATCGTGGCCCTGATCACCGGTACCATTCAGGTGATCAACACCAGCCTGAGCGCCTACGCCTTTGCCCGGCTGCGGTTCCGCCTGCGGCGGGTGGGGCTCATCGGCCTCCTGCTCCTGCAGATGTTTCCGACCTTCCTCAACTTGCCGGCCCTCTACCTGCTCTTCCTGAAGCTAGACCTGATCGACAGCCTCGTCGGCATTGGCCTCATCATGGTGACCGGCAACGCGTTCAACATCTGGGTAATGAAGGGGTTCATCGACGGCCTCCCCATCGAACTGGACGAGGCGGCCAAGGTCGACGGGGCCACCGATTTCCAGGTGTTCACCCGCATCATCCTGCCCCTGAGCGCACCCATGCTGGCGGTGCAGTTCCTGTGGGCGGTGGTCGGGGTCTTCAACGAGTACCTGCTCTCCAGCGTGCTGATCCAGAGCCCCGACAAGATGATCATGGGCCCGGGGCTGCAGAACTTTATCGTCAACCAGTTCTCCGCCCACTGGACCCAGTTCGCTGCCGCCGCGGTGCTCACCTCGGTGCCGCTGGTGGCCCTCTGGCTCTACCTCCAGCGCTACATCGTCAGCGGCCTGGCCGGCGCCCTCAAGGGCTAGGAAGTAGCAAAGGCCACAAGGGCCAGGACGAGGGAAAGGCCACGAGGCCTGAGACGAGAGAAGGGCCACAGAGACTAAGACGAGGGATGGGCAGGGGCGGCGGAAGGAGGCAGCAGTTTCCGTGAACCTGGCGGCGCTGGTCCACCAGTGCCGGTTCCCGTACGCCTACCCGGTGGACGAGACCCACCTGCGGGTGGTGCTGAAGGCGGCCCGGGGGGACCTGGCCCGGGCCACCTGCGTGTACGGGGACCGGTACGCCTGGCCCACGGACAACGATGCGGTCCAGCCCCTCCAGTACCTGGGCAGCGACGGGCTGCACGACTACTGGGGGGCCACCCTGCCGGCCCCGCGGCGGCGGGTTCGGTACCTCTTCTACCTGGAGGGAGCCGACGGCAGCCGGGTCTGGCTGACGGAGCGGGGGCCTTGCCCCCGGCGGCCCCGGCTGGGGCATTTCCAGTACCCGTACATCCACCGGGGGGACCGCTTCCGCCAGCCGGAGTGGATCCGGGGCGCGGTCTTCTACGAGATCTTCCCGGACCGGTTTGACAACGGGGACCCCCGCAACGACCCGCCGGGGTGCCTGCCCTGGGGGGCGCCGCCCACCCGGGAGGGGATGGCCGGCGGCGACCTCGCCGGCATCCGGCGGCGGCTCGACTACCTCCGGGACCTGGGGGTCACCTGCCTCTACCTCACCCCCATCTTCAAGGCCCCGTCTAACCACAAGTACGACACCGCCGACTACTACCAGGTCGATCCCGCCTTCGGCACCGAGGCCGAGCTCCGGGAACTGGTGGCCGAGGCTCATCGCCGGGGCATCCGGGTGATTCTCGACGGGGTGTTCAACCACGCCGGCGCCCAGTGGCCCCCCTTCCGGGATGTGGTGGAGAAGGGGCCGGACTCCCCCTACGTGGGCTGGTTCTATCAGATCCACTCCTTCCCGGTGGACCCGGCGCAGGTCAACTACGAGACCTGGGGGCCGGATGTCCCCACCCTGCCGAAGGTGGACACCAGCCACCCGGAGGTGGCGGCGTACTTCCTGGGGGTGGCGGAGCACTGGATCCGGGAGGTGGGCATCGACGGCTGGCGGCTGGACGTGGCCAACGAGGTGAACCACGGCTTCTGGCGGCGGCTGAGGGAGCGGGTGAAGGCCCTGCGGCCCGACGCCTTCCTCCTCGGCGAGATCTGGCACGATGCCTCGGACTGGCTCCAGGGCGACCAGTTCGACTCGGTGATGAACTACCCCTGGCGGGAGGCGGTGGTGGCCTTCCTGACCGGGGAACTGGACCCGGTGGAGTTCGACCAGCACCTCACCCGGCTCCGGTTCCGGTACCCCGCCGAGGTGCTGAAGGGGCTGGTGAACCTCCTGGGTAGCCACGACACGCCGCGGATCCGGACGGTGCTGGGCAGCCGGGAGCGGGCCGCCCAGGCGGCGGTGCTCCTCTTTACCGCCGAGGGGGTGCCCATGGTCTACTACGGCGATGAGATCGGCCTGGAGGGCGGCGAGGACCCGGACTGCCGGCGGTGCTACCCCTGGGATGACCTGGCCCGGCAGGATCGGGGGCTGCTCTCCCTCTACCGCCGGCTGGGAGCGATCCGGCGCCGGTTCCCCTGGCTGAACGATGGCGCCTGGGAGACCTTCCTGGCCGACCCGGTCCGGGGGATCCTGGGCTACTGCCGCCGTCCCACGCCCCTGGTCTCTCCGGAGCCCGCTGCCAAGGAGGAGGGGCTCTACGTGGTGATCAACCGCAGCGCCGCGCCGGTGGAGGTGGCTCTTCCCACCGACAGCGACCTGGTGGACCTCCTGGCCGGCGAGATGCTCAGCGGCCGGCTCGAGGGGCGGACCCTCGCGCTGCCGGCGTACGGGGCCGCCGTGCTGGCTCCCAGGATCCTGCTGATTGCAAGCCCCGGGGGCTAGCCTGGCGGGGGGTCAGCCCTGTACTTGTGCGCGTCGATAGGGGGTTGCGGTGGTGAAAAAAGCCCGCTGGTGGGTCTTGATCCTGGCAGTGGTCCTGGCCCTGGCAGCGGTGGGGGCGCCCCGGTGGGCGGACCTGGCCCGGGAGCCCAGGGAGGCCCGCTGGGCCGAGTGGGCCAGGGAGGTGGCCCAGACCCTGGCCAGGGCTTTGGGCCGGGAGGACCGGACCTGGTCCGATGAACGGATCTACTTCATCCTGATCGACCGGTTCCGGAACGGAAACCCAGAGAACGACCACGATGTCAACCCGGCGGACCCCTGGGGCTGGCACGGCGGCGACATCGACGGGATCATCGAGAAGCTGGACTACATCCGGGACCTGGGGTTCACCGCCATCTGGATCACCCCCCACGTCCAGAACGCCGGCAAGGATTACCACGGCTACGGGGCGGTGGACTTCTTCACCACCGACCCCCACTTCGGGACCAACGAAACGGTAAAGCGCCTGGTCCGGGAGGCCCACCGCCGGAGGATCAAGGTCCTGTTCGACATCGTGGTCAACCACACCGGCCCCCAGCACCCGCTGGTCCAGGAACACCCGGACTGGTTCCATCCCCGCCGGCCGATTCGCAACTGGGGCGACCCGGTGGAGGTGCAGGAGGGCTGGCTCTTTGACCTGCCTGACTTTGACCAGTCCAAGCCCGAGGTGCGGGAGTACATCCTGAGCTACTCCCGGTTCTGGCTGGAGGAGACCGGGGTGGACGGTTTCCGGCTGGACACCGTGAAGCACGTGCCCCCGGAGTTCTGGACCTGGTACATCGGGGAGCTGCAGAAGGTAAAGCCCGACTTCTGGGCCATCGGCGAGGTCTGGAGCGAGGCACCCTGGGAGCTGGCCATCTACCAGGAGGCCGGGGTGCCGGCGGTGCTGAACTTCCCCGTGAGCCTCGCCGCCCGGAAGGTCTTTGCGGCGGACGGCTCCATGGAACAGCTGGCGGGCACCATCGCCAGTGTCATGGCCCAGCTGCCCGACCCCCAACAGACCGGGGCTTTCATCGACAACCACGACATGGAGCGGTTCGTCACCCTGGCGGAGTGGGACCGGCCCCTGGAGCGGCTGCGGCTGGCCCTCACCTTCCTCTTCACCCAGCCTTCCATCCCCATCGTCTACTACGGCACGGAGATCGCCATGCCCGGGGGCCCCGATCCCTACAACCGGGACGACTTCCCCTGGGGTGAGGAAGAACGCTCGGAACTGGTGCCCTTCATCCGGGATCTCAACGCCCTCCGGGAGCGGCACCCAGCCCTGCGCCGGGGCACCTTCCAGGACCTGTTGGTGGACCGCTGGCACTACGCCTACGGCCGGGTCCACGAGGGCGACGTGGCGGTGGTGGTGCTGAACAACCACGGCCAGGAGGCCTTTTCAGAACCGGTGCCGGTGACCGACCTGGGCCTGGCCGATGGCACCGTACTGGAGGACTGGCTCTCGGGCCAGCGGGTGACGGTGACCGGCGGGGTGATCCGGCCCGAGGTGCCGCCCAAGGCCGGTGCGGTCTTTGTCCGGCCGGGGCGCCGCTAAGGGGGCCGCTCACGAGGCCGCTGCATCCGTGCCGCTCACGGAGGCCGCTGAAGGCCAGGCACCCGAGGCCGTTCCGGGGAGCCGCGCGACCCGGCTCCAGGTAGGCGGCCGGCCGGGGGTCGAGCCGAAGGGCATTATGAGCCGAGGCCACGGGCGCAGGGCCCGTGGCCTCTGGCTTTCCCCGTGGCGGCTGCCGGGAAGCGATGCCGTCGCCCCGACGGCCGGCGAGGCTACTTCCAGCTGGCGTGGAACCAGTAGCTGCCGGAGCCCTGGTACGAGTAGACCCGCAGCTGGTAGGTGCCGGTCGTGGTGGGCTGGAAGAGGATCTGCTCCTGCCGACTGGTCCCGGTGGACTGGGCCACCACCTGGCCGGCGGGGTTGTAGAGGTAGATGTCGAAGTCCCGGTTGCTGGCCCAGTTGTTGATGATGAAGGTGATGCCGATGGGCTTGGTGGTGTCGGTGACGGTGAAGTTCCACCAGTTGGAGGCGCCGGTACCGGAGAGGCTGCCGGTGATGTACTGGTCGTTCAGCCCGTCGCTGAAGGTACCGCTGAAGCCGCCGGCCTGCCGGATGGCGTTGTAGGCGAGGCTGATGCCGTAGCCAAAGTCGTTGTCCTTCCCCGCGGGGCCGAAATCCTTCAGGTTGCTGCTGCTGTAGAGGATGGACTTGACCTGGGCGTCGGTCAGGTTGTAGTTGGCGTCGAGCATCAGGGCCACCACGCCGGCCAGGAAGGGGGTCGCCATGGAGGTGCCGCTGTAGGTGACGTAGCCGTTGCCGCTGCCCGCCCGGGCGGCGGTGATGTTCCGCCCGGGGGTGGCGATGTCGGGCTTCACCCGGCCGTCGGCGGTGGGCCCCCGGCTGGAGAACTCCGCCAGCGCCCAGCCCTTCTCACCGGGGTCGTAGAGGGCGCCGACGGTGATGGCGTTCGCCGCTGCGGCGGGGCTGCCGATGGTGCAGCTCCCCGGGCCGGAGTTCCCCGCGGCCACCGCCATGATGATGCCGGCGGCCACGGCGTTGTTCACTGCCTGGGAGAGGGAGTCGGTGCCGTTGGAGCAACCGGCGGCGCCCAGGCTCATGTTGCCGATGCGGATGCCGTAGGTGTTCTTGTTCTGGATCATCCAGTTGATGCCGCTGATGATGCCGCTGGTGGAGCCCGAGCCCGCGGCGTTCAGCACCTTAATCCCCACCAGGGCGGCGCCGGGGGCCACGCCCCGGTAGGCGCTGTTTCCCTCGCCGGTGCCGGCGGCGATGCTGGCCACGTGGGTGCCGTGACCGTTGTCGTCGTACGGGGTGCTCCGGCCGCCGACCACGTCGTACCAGCCGATCACCTTGCCGCCGTCCAGGTCCACGTGCCGGGCGTCAATGCCCGTGTCCAGGACCGCGATGACCACGTCGGACTTGGAGTAGGAGGTGGGGCTGCCGTCCCGGTTGCCGTCCACCCCGAAGTTCGCCCGGGCCTGGTTGACTCCGGTCCAGGCGGTGGCGGTGCCGAGGAAGGCGCGGACCTCCCGGTCCAGGTCGACCCGTTCCACGAGCGGGTGCTTTGCCAGGGCGTCGATCTGGGCCGGGCTCAGTTCCGCGGCGAAGCCGTGGATCGCGTGCTCCCAGGTCTGCTGGGGCTTCAGCGCCCCCGCGGCCCGGTTCAGGTCCTCAAGGACCGCCTGGGTGGGCCGGTCCTTGAGGACCACCACCACCGGAACCCGGTCCGCGGCCTTGGCGGCAGCCAGCCGGGCGTCCAGGTCGTCGGAGAGCCGGTTGCCGTCCCGGTCCCCGAGGAAGGGGAGCGCTTGGGCGGCCTCGTTCGCCAGTTTCTCAGCAGGGACGGGCTCCCGGGGAGGCCTTGGGATCTTGGCCGGGTCCGGGCCGGTGGTGGCGCGGGCGGGCAGGGCCAGGGCCGCCGCCGTCAGGCAGGTGAGCAGAAAGACCGCAGGCTTGCGCATGGCAAGGATCCCTCCTGTTGTGGCCCACGGGGTTGCCGTGAACCTGATGTTAATTCTGAGTTTTTGCTATATTCATAAAACACCTGCCGGTCGGCGATTGGAGTTCGACGGAATGACCGGCAGAGGCCATCGAGGGAGTCTATCGGTCCTTGCCTGGACTCGCGGTTGGCGCCCGGAGTATCCGGCGCGACGGGAGGTGGCCGGGTACATGCCGAGCAGATGACTGAAAGGGAAGGCGGCCACCACCCGGTAGGTGGTGGCCGCCGGGAATCCCGGGCCGCTGGTCTCCGCCCCTCAGGCCAGGCGGTACCGGACCGTCCCCCCTTCCTCCTCTTCCCGCACCAGTTCGCCCCGCTGGACCAGGTGCTCCGCGTGGGCCAGCGCCTCGGCCATGGCAAACCGCTGGTTGTGGATCGAGGACTGGTCGCCGAAGAGCCCCCGGCTTAGCTCCCAGCCGGTGAGCCCCCGGGGGCCCGCGGCCCGGCAGAGGACCCGGACCTCCTCCAGCCGCCGGGCGTGGTGCTCCCGGATCTCCCGGGCCCGGCCGGGGACATCCGGGATCAGATCCCGGTGCCCGGTCAGCCCCAGCCGGACCGGCAGCCGGGCCATCCGGTCCAGGGACTCGAGGAAGGCGGCGAGGGGATCAGGAATGCCCCATGGCCAGAGAGCGACGTTGGGCGTAATCTTCATCAGCAGCATGTCGCTGAGGAGGCAGAGCCCGTCTTCCAGGTCCAGGAAGACCATCAGCCCTTCCGAGTGGCCAGGCATCCAGATAGCCTGCATCCGCCGGCCGCCGATCCGCAGCTCTTCCCCGTCGGCGATGGGCTGGAGGCGGGCGGGCAGGGGCTCCAGCAGGCACCCGTGCTGGAGGTGTTGCTCCCGGACCACCTCGGCGACCTCCGCCGGCATGCCGTGGCGGCGGAGGAAGGCAACGAGGTTCCCGGCCTGCTCCCCCCGGCGGTCCCAGACCACCGGCACCAGGGCGGCGTCCCGCTCGGGCATCCGGACCACCGGGGCGCAGGTGACCGCCTGCAGCCACCCCGCGGCCCCCAGGTGATCCGGGTGATAGTGGGTGACCAGGATCTGCTCCACATCCCCCGGGCGGATTCCCAGCCGGCCCATGGCCTCCCTCCAGGCGGCCTCCGCGCCAGGGTCGTGGAAACCGGTGTCCACCAGGGTCCAGCCGTCTGGTCCCTTGAGCGCGTAACAATTGACCCACCGCAGGGGAATCGGCACCGGAATGGGGATTCGGAAGATCCCGTCCGCTACTGCTGCGATTTGCATGAGGCTATTATAACATTAGTACAGAACAACGGACACGGAACCGGGAGGTGCCTCCCGTTGCCCCAGGTCGAAGAGCTGATCAGCCCCCAGGCCCTGGCGGCCCGGGTGAAGGAGTTGGCGGCCCAGATTCGCCGGGACTACCAGGGCCGGAGCCTCCTGGTGGTGGGGGTGCTCAAGGGGGCCTTTGTCTTCACCGCCGACCTGGTCCGGGCGCTGGACGGTCTGGACGTGCAGGTGGACTTCATCGCGGTCTCCAGCTACGGCGCGGCGACCGAGACCTCGGGGACCGTGCGGATCCTGAAGGATCTGGACATGCCGGTGGAAGGCCGGCACGTCCTGCTGGTGGAGGACATCCTGGACACCGGCCTCACCCTCCGCTATCTCCTGGATTACCTCAGCCGGCAGCGGCCGGCCTCCCTCCGGGTTTGCGTCCTCCTGGACAAGCCGTCCCGGCGGAAGGTGGAGGTGCCGGTGGACTACGTCGGGTTTGCCATTCCCGACCGGTTTATCGTCGGCTACGGCATCGACTGGGCAGAGCAGTACCGGCACCTGCCCTATGTGGGCGCGCTGCGGGAGGAAGAAGGGGCGGATCGGGAATAGGGGGTGGGGGCCCTGGGGGTCAACCAGAAGTACCGGCGGCTGTTGCTCCTGGTCCTTGCCGGCGGGGTAGGGCTGGCGGCGCTGCTGATCCATCCCTGGGGGCAGTACCTGTCGGCCCTCTCTCTTCTGGTCGCGATCCTGGTGGGGGTGGAGGTTCTGCTGCACGTGGAGCCTCGGCCGGGGATCCCCTCCAGTGACGAACTGGAGCGGCTCTCGGCCTCCTTCGACACCACCCTGCGGATCAGCGACGAGACCATGGCCTACATGCGCCAGGGGCTGAACGAGGAGTCGGCGCAGAAGATCACCGACATCATGAAGTCCATCCTCGAGGTGGATGCCGTCGCCATCACCGACACGGAGAAGATCCTGGGCTTCAGCGGCGTTGGCTGCCGGCGGCACCGGCAAGGGGGGCCGATCCTCACCGGCGCGACCCGGGAGGTCCTCCAGACCGGCCAGCCCAAGGTGGTGGTGGACCCCCGGCTCCTGGCCTGTGACGAGCCCGGGTGTCCCCACCCCCTGAAGTCGTCGGTCATCGCCCCCTTGAAGTTCCGGGACCAGGTGGTGGGGACTTTCAAGCTCTACAGCACCTCTCCCCGGCCCCTGCCGCCCCATGTGGCCCGGCTGGCGGTGGGGATCGCCCAGCTCCTCAGCCTGCAGATGGAGCTGGCCGAGGCGGATCGGCAGCGGCAGCTCGCGACCAAGGCCCGGCTGGAGGCCCTCCAGGCCCAGATCCGGCCGCACTTCCTGTTCAACGTGCTGAACACCATCATCCACTTCAGCCGCACCGACGTGGAGCGGGCCCGGGAGATGCTGGTGCAGCTCGCCAACTTCTTCCGCCGGTCCCTCAGTTACCGGGGGAACTTCATCACCCTCCAGGAGGAGATCGAGTATATCAATACCTACCTCAGCCTGGAGAAGGCCCGGTTCGGGGAGAAGCTGACGGTGCAGATGAAGCTCGACCCCAAGGCCCTCGCGGTCTCCATCCCCATTCTGACCATTCAGCCTCTGGTGGAGAACGCGGTGGTCCACGGCATCGCCCCCAAGGAGGAGGGGGGCAAGGTCGGGGTCCGGGTCCGCCGGGTTCGGAACGAGATCCAGATCCTGGTGGCAGACTCCGGGGTGGGCATGGACCGGGAGACCCTCCGCCGGGTCTTCCAGGAGGGCTACGCTACCGGCATGGGCCTCGGCATTTCCAACGTCAACGACCGGCTGGTGAGCCTCTATGGGCCGGAGTACGGCCTCCGGATCCGGAGCAGTCCCGGCCGGGGCACCGTGGTCCGGTTGCGGATCCCCCTGGCCGGCGGGGCGGCCGGGCGGCCGGAGGCCGGGCAGGGCCAGGGATTGAGCCGCAGCGGAGACCGTGGGGCCGTGGCACCGGCCGGCGCCGGTGCCTACCTGGAGGGCCCGGGGGATTAGACCCGCCGGAGACGGCTACGGGCCGCAGGTCATCGACCTGCGGCCCGCCGTGAAACGCCCCCTACCGCCGGGGAGCCTGCCACCAGGTGTAAGGGGACTGGGACGGCATCCAGGTGCCGCCCGGAGGGGCTCCGGGGGCCGCCGCAAGGCAGCACTGGTTCTTCCCCCGGGACTTGGCCCGCCGCAGCGCCCGGTCCGCCGCCTCCAGGAGTTGCCGGGGGCTGGTGCCGTGGTCGGGGAAGGCGGCGATCCCCGCGCTGAGGGTGACGTAGATGGGATGGGGACACCCCGGGCAGGTGAAGGGGTGCCGAGCCACGGTCTGGCGGATCCGCTCCGCCCGCTCCAGGGCGGCCCGGGAGTCCGCCCCCCGGAGGAGCAGGGTGAACTCCTCGCCGCCGTACCGGGCCAGAAAATCCTCCGGCTGGAGCAAGGAGGCCAGGAGGTCCGCCACCTGCTGCAGGACCGTGTCTGCCCCGGGGTGGCCGATGGTGGCGTTCAGGTGCTTGAAATCGTCCACGTCCAGGAAGGCCACCGCCAGGGGCTGGCCGGTGGCCCGGGCATGCTCCAGGGCCTGCAGGAGCCGGGCGTGGAAGGCCCGGAAGTTCGGCAGGTGGGTCTTGAAGTCCGTGAGGGCCCAGGACCGGGCCTGCCGCTCCCGGCCGGACAGGATGCCGACCACCCCGCCGAGGAGGACCAGGTACGCGCTGCGCAGGAAGGCCCGGCCCGTCAGGTCTCCTTGCACCAGGGCTACGGTGGACAGGTACGCCAGGGCGCATCCCAGGCTGACGGTGAGCCCGGCCCTGGGCCCGTGGATGAGGTTGGCCTGGGCGGCAATCAGGGGGTAAAAGTGGTAGGCGTCGGAGCGCAGACCCCCCCGTAGCCCGATGGCCAGGGTCACCACCGCGGCGTCGGCCAGATAGACCAGCGCCCAGAGCCGGGACGGCCCCTCCCGGGGCTGGCGCCAGGTCTGCCGGAGCCGGAAGTAGAGGACTCCGGTGACCAGAGCGTAGGCCAGGACCAGCAGGCTCTGGCGACCGGCCGGGCGGTAATCGCTGACCAGCGGCAGCAGGGCCACGACCGGAATGAGCAGAATCCGTATCAGCAACAGTACCAGTTCGGCGGCCCGGGGATGGGACCACAGGCTGTTCATGGGTTCCTCCCTCATAGCCGGTCACCTTCCGCCGGCGGTGGTGTCTTGCCGGGGCACGGCGGACGGCGGCCCCGGCCCGGCGGGCCGGGCGAGGACCGGTGCGCCGCCCGGCAGGGGTGGGCGCTGCTCGCAATACGGTGCTGGTGACTTCTCGTTGCAAGGGAGCGGAATGCCGGTGGTGCTGAAGGCGCTGATCGTCGACGACGAGTATCCCGCCCGGATGGAACTCCGGTACATGTTGGAGAAGCATCCGGACGTGGAGATCATCGGTGAGGCGACCAACGCCCGGGAGGCACTCCGACTGATCGAAGCCCTGGACTACGACGTGATCTTCCTCGACGTGCAGATGCCGGGCATGAGCGGGATCGACCTGGCGGCACAGTTGAAGAACCGCCCCGTCCCGCCGAAGGTGGTTTTCGTCACCGCTTACGAGCACTACGCCGTGCCGGCCTTTGCCCTTCGGGCCGTGGACTACCTGCTGAAGCCCTTCGACGACGAGCGGCTGGCGGAGACCATCCAGCGGCTCCGGGAGATGCACGGCGGGTCCGGGCAGGGGGAGGGGGACCGGGGGGAGCCGCCGGCCCGGGAGGGACGGAAGGGCCCGACCCTGAACTGGGTCCTCTGCGAGCGGGACGGACGGCAGATTCCGGTGCCCCTGGACGAGATCGTCTACATCTTCTCCGAGGGATACAACGTGTATGTACAGACCTACTCCGAGCGGCTCCTGACCCGGTACACCCTCCAGGAGCTGACCGAACGGTTGCCCGGCGACCAGTTCTTCCGCTGCCACCGGAGCTACCTGATCAACATCTACCAGGTGCGGGAGCTGAGCCCGTACTTCAACGGGGCTTACCTCCTGCGGATGAAGGACAAGAACCACAGCGAGGTGCCGGTCAGCCGGGCGAACGTCAAGCGCCTGAAGGAGCTTTTCTCCATGGACTGACCGGTTTGGCCCGCCCTGGCCCGCCCCGAGCGGCGGGCCTTTTTCTTGGTGGGCTCTGGCCGATGAGCCGAGCCTCCGGTGGCCACTACCCGTGGGCCGAGGCACTCCCCAGCTGGGCCCCGGTCACCCCGGCCAGCACCGCCAGGGCCCCGAGGACCTGGACCGGGGTGAGGGCCTCCCCCACCAGCACCCAGGCCGCGGCGGCCCCCACCACCGGCTCCAGGGTACCCATGATCACCGCCGGGGTGGGCGGCAGGCTCCGGAGCCCCCACAGGTAGAGGCCGAAGGGCACTACCGTGGCCAGCACGGCGATATAGAGGAAGTAGCCCCACAGCCAGGGGGACCGGACCTGGGCCAGGGCCTGCCAGGGAGGCAGGACCAGGTGCCAGAGGAGGCTCCCGATGCCCAGGCCCCAGAGCAGCACCGTCCAGGAGTTGAGGCGCTCTACCAGCCGGCTGCCGTAGAGGGTGTAGAAGGAGAGGGCCACCGCGGAGGCCAGCCCGGAGAGGACGCCCAGGGGAGAGAGGCGCAGCCCCTCCCGGCCGCCCAGGACCAGGAGGCCAGATCCGGCCAGGGCCAGGGTCAGAGAGAGGAGCAGCGCCGGGCTAAGGGGCTGGCGCCGGACCACCCGGACGTAAAGGGCGGTCAGCAGGGGGGCCAGGTACTGGAGGAAGATGGCCGTGGCCACGTTGGTGGCTTCGATGGCGTAGAGGTAGGTGAACTGGACCGTCGCCATTCCTCCGAGGCCCCAGAGGGCCACCGGTCCCCACTCCCGCCGGGGGAGCACCACCAGGGCGGGCCGGGTGCAGCCGAGCCACAGGAGCAGGATAAGGAAGGCGAGGGTCATCCGGAAGTCGACCAGCAGCAGGGCGTCGATCTCGCCTTGAAAGAGCCGTTTGGCTACCGCACCGGCCACACCCCAGAGGGTGGCTGCGGCGGCCACCGCCAGATACCCCGCGGCGGGCCGCGCGAGCCTGGGGCCAGGCCGGGAAGGGGTCGGGGCGGTCACGGCCTTCGACTCCCCTGCCGCCTGGGACGGATATCCAACCGTTTGGTTATTCTCAACCAAGGAGCCTCCTTCCTGCAAACTTTCAGATGGACATGGGACCACCGACCCAGGGCCTGGGCCCTGGGTCGGCCGGATTACCGGAGGGTCCCCCGGATCAGGGCCAGGGCTTCCTTCCGGGCCACCTCGCTCTTCCGGAAGATCCCCCGCACCGCGGAGGTGACGGTGACGGCGCCGGGCTTGCGCACGCCCCGCATGGTCATGCACATGTGCTCCGCTTCCATCACCACCATGACCCCCATGGGCTGGAGCCGCTCCATGATCAGGTCGGCCACCTGGCTGGTCAGCCGCTCCTGGAGCTGGGGCCGCCGGGCGTACTCCTCGACCACCCGGGCCAGCTTGGAAAGCCCCACCACCTTGCCCTTCCGGGGGATGTAGACCACGTGGGCCTTGCCGACGAAGGGCACCAGGTGGTGTTCGCAGATGGACTGGAAGGGGATGTCCTTGACGATGACCATCTCCTCGTGGTCCTCGGAGAAGGTGACCTCCAGGTGCCGGGCCGGATCGACCCGTAGGCCGAGGGTTACCTCTTCAAAGTAGTCGGCGACCCGGCGGGGGGTATCCACCAGCCCCTCCCGGTCCGGGTCCTCGCCGATCGCTTCCAGGATCATGCGGACAGCGGCCTTGATCTTCTCCTTGTCCACCGGCCGGGGCTGTCCGTTCTCTGCCCGCCCGGGCATCAGGTTGTCCACCTGTCGGGGCTGTGGGTTCAGCTGCGCCATGGGCTGTTCCTCCTTACCGTTCACAACTCCAGCAGGCCCTCGATCTCCTGAAGGGCCGGGGCCAATTCAGGCCACTTGCAGGCGTCCGCCCGCAGGAAGGCGGCGCCCCCGCAGAGGGCTCTGGCGCTGGCCGCGGCCATCGCGGCCACCGGCCCCGGCCACGGGGAGAAGGCCACCGGTGGGCCGTAACTGGTCAGTTCCCGGAGCCGCCGGGTGAGGGTGCGGGCTGCCGGGCCCGGCGGCAGCCACGGGGCCGGGCCTGGGTCAAGGATGCAACGGCCGGGGCTGAGCCCTGCATCGAAAAGGGCGACGGTCACCTGCCAGGCTTGCCGGCCCAGGGCGGCCATCCCTTCTGTCCAGTCCTCCTCGTCCCGGCCCCGGGGGGTGTCCTGGGGCGGCGGCCCCTCGGGCATCGGCACCCCCGGGGGAACCGGCAGCCCCACCCACAGGTACCCGCCCGCGGCCTCCACCAGAGGGGCGAGGTCCGGGGCGAGGCCGGCCTCGGTCCGGAGGATGTCCGCCCCCCCGGCCAGGGCCTGCCGGGCCTCTTCCGGGTTGCGGACGGGAACAGCGAGGAGCCGGTCGGGCCAGGCCGGCCGCAGGGCCGCCAGGGCGGCCAGGCCCCCCTCCGCCGGCGGCGTTCCCAGTTCCAGGACGATGACGCCGGCGGCCGCCGCCACCCGCGCCGCCTCCTGTACCTCTTCCAGACTGGCGCCAGGGGCCGGCAGGACCGCCACCCCCCAGACCCGGCGGCCGAAGTCCCAGCGCAGGTCGGGCAGCCGGGCCGGCGGCAGCAGTTCGGGCACCCCGCGGGCCCGGCCCCCGTCCCCCAGGGGGATGCGGCCGCCGTGGAGGTCGTCCAGGGTCTCTTCCACCACTTGCCCCTGACGGGCGGGCTGCCGGGCCACCGGCAGGTACCCGGGGACGGTGCGGATCAGCACCCCCTGCAGGGCGTCGGCGAACTCCGGCAGATGGTAGACGGTCTGCCGGTAGAGCTTGGCGATCAGGCTCCGGAGGGTGACCAGGTTGCCGATGACGATGACATCCACCTCGTCCGCGGCGAAGTCGGCGCACGACCAGGGGGTGGCCAGGTCCCCGCCCCGGGCCAGGATCTCCTGCTTGATGATGTTGGCGGCCTTGGTGGGTACCCGCTCCACCAGGATGGCCAGGGAGACCCCCTTGGGGGCCATCAGGGGGATACCGCCCCGGTCCACCTCGATCCGCCGCATCTCCCGGGCGAGTGCGGCGATGGACCGGCGGTCGAGCAGTCGGGCATGAAACCGGGTACCTGACATTCCCTCCCACCTTGCCTCCGGGTCTAGCACAAGCGCCCGGCGGCTCCGTCGCTGGCCGCCGGGCGACGCGCGGTAACACTTCCTCTATTTTAGCAATCCCTCCAGCGGGGGAAAAGTGGAGGTTATTGATCGGAAATAGGGAAAAGAAATAGGGGGCAGGCCCCCGGGCCGCCGGAACCGAAGGGCTCCAGCGCCTTGCCACAAGGGGCGACCCTCTTCTATAAAGGAGGTAGATAGCGAGAGTGCGGCGAGACCGAGCCAGCGGACCAGCACCAGGAGGTGGCTGGATCTCAGGACGCTGCAGGCTCTGGGCAAGGTTCCTGGCGGCCCCGGTCGGTGGGCGCACCCCCGGTCAGTTGACGCAAATGGCCGCTGGCCGTATAATTTCAGGAACAACCGGAGGATGCGGGTCGGGGCTCCGGCCTTGTCCCGCTTTCAGGTAGGGCGGGGTATGCCATGTTCGTCCGGTATTTTACGCTGGCAGAGGCCAACGCCTGCATTCCGGAGCTTGAGCGGATCATCCGGCACCTGCAGTCCCTGCTCTCGGAGATGGAAGAGAAGCTGAACCGGCTACGGGAGGAGAAGGAGCGGGCCCGGAAGGCGGGGGTGCGGGTGGATGCTTCTACCTTCTTTGCCCAGGAGGCAGAACTGGACTTCCTGAAGCTGGAGGCCCAGAGCCACATCAACCGGATCAAGGAGATGGGCGCGGTGCTCCAGGACATCCACAGCGGCCTGGTGGACTTCCCGGCGCTGGTGGATGGCCAGGAGGTTCTGCTCTGCTGGCGGCTCGGCGAGCCGTCCGTCCAGTACTATCACGGCCTGACGGAAGGGTTTGTCGGCCGCAAGCCCGTCCCGCCGGAGTGGCTGAAGGAGTCTCCCCCCGGCCAGCCCGGTGCCCAGGGGTAAGGGGAAAACCCTCGGAACCGCAGGTAGCCACACCGTTCGAACATCCTTGCGCCCCCAGGAAGGCGGGCGCCGCCCGGGACCCCGGCCCGGTATGGGCCGGGGTCCCGCTTGCATACATCTGGGATGGGCAGCGAGCGGGGTGCGAAGAGGTAGGTGATGGCCGTGGTGCGGCTGCGGCCTGGGTTGGCCGGGGACTTGGGCTGGGTGCTCCAGCAGGCGGCCCGGGGGGCGTGGGAGCAGCTCACCCCCTGGGAGCGCCGGGCGGCGGAGTTTCCCACCATCGCCCGGCGGGTGGAGGCGATGGCGCGGATGGCCCTCGCCCAGCCGGGGGGCGGCTTCCTGGTGGCCGAGAGCGGGGGCCAGCCCCTGGGCTACGCGCTCTACTACCTCCAGCCCAACCCCTTCACCGGGACCCCCGAGGGGGTACTCGCGGACCTGCACGTGGTCGAAGGGGCCCGCCGGCGGGGGGTCGCAGGGGCCCTGCTCCGGTCCGCGGAGGAGCACCTCCGGGGGCAGGGGGCCCTGGGGTGCGCCGCGGTGGTCGCGCTGCACCAGCAGCCCGCCCTGCGGCTGCTGACCGGCGCGGGCTACTGGCCGGAGCGGGCTCTGGTGACCCGGCCCTTTGGGTAGCTCAGGTTAGGGCGACCGCGAGGATCCGATCCGTCGGGGTGAGGAGGATCGCCACCGGGTCCTCGCCGGTAGCCTCCTGGTACCGGCGCACCAGGGCGAGGCCGAGGGCGTAGCCGGAGATCGGGGCGCCGGTGCCGAAGTAGCGGGTGAAGATGGACATGCCCCGCTCCCCCAGCTCGGGTTGGATGGCCCGGAGAAGGAGTGGCCCGGCCGCGACGACCCGCACCAGGTCCGGGACCGGGAGGAAGGAAGGGAGGGTCTCCCGGCCCAGGAGCCAGTCGGTAAAGAGGAGCGCGGTGCCCTCGAGGAGGAGCATGTCGGCCAGGGAGAGGAGCCGGGGGGTAGGGGGCAACCCCAGGGCCCGGAAGCGGGCGGAATGGGCGGCCTCGTGGGGCAGCATCTCCTCCAGCTCCCCCGGGTGGTAGAGGCTCCGGGGGGGCGGTCCGGGCCGGGCCGCCGGGTCGAACCGCTCCAGCCCCACCGCGATCACCGGCTCACCGCTCCTGGAGAGGGTAGCCGCGGGTCCCAGGCCCAGCAGGGTGCCCAGGTAGCAGACCGGCGGCGGGCCCGGGAGGTGCCGGTGAGCGGCCCGGAGGAGGGCCGCGGCCCGGTCCTCCCAGCCGGCCCCGGCGCAGCGCCGGATCTGGGCCAGGGCAGCCGGGATCGCCGGGTGGTCCGGATCCCACACCCCCCAGGGCCCGAAGGGCTCCGGGCCGTACGTCTCTTCCAGGGCGGCCGGGTACTCCGGATACCGCCGGGCGACCTCCTGCCAGCCGCCGGCGAGCAGGCTGCGGTAAAGGGGGACCACCGGCACCGGTCTCACCTCGGTTCAGGCTATGAGGCCGGGGTGGTACAATGGAACCCGACCTCTCTAGCCCCTTACATCCCGTCGAGGAGTTGAGCTGTGGATGCATGAGGTTGCCATCATCGGTGCTGGCCCCTGCGGCCTGGCGGCTGCCCTGGCAGCCCACCGGGCGGGGCTGGATTACGTGGTGGTGGAGCAGGGCTCCATCGCCCACTCCATCACCCGTTACCCGGTGTTCATGACCTTCTTCAGCACCGCCGACCGGCTGGAGATCGGCGGCATCCCCCTGATCTCCCAGAGCCCGCGGCCGAGCCGGACCGAAGCCCTCACCTATTACCGGCGGATCGCCGAGAACTTCGGGCTGCGGGTCCGGCAGTGGGAGAAGGTGGTGGGGGCGGAGCGGCTGCCCGAGGGCTTCCGGCTCCGCACCCAGCACCGGGACGGCCGCCCGGACCAGGTGGAGGCCCGGAACCTGGTGGTCGCGACGGGATACTTTGACTCGCCGAACCTCCTGGGCGTGCCCGGGGAGGACGACCCCAACCTCTGCAGCCACCACTACACCGAGCCGGGGCCGTACTACGGCCTGCGGGTGGTGGTGGTGGGCGGCGGGAACTCCGCGGTGGAGGCGGCCCTGGACCTCTACCGCCACGGCGCCCGGCCGGTGCTGGTCCACCGGGGTCCCGACCTGAGCGAGAAGGTCAAGCCCTGGATCGTGCCGGAGATCCGGGCCCGGCTGGCGGACGGGTCGATCCCGGCCCACTTTAACACCGTGGTCCGGAAGATCGAGCCCGGTGCGGTTACCCTGCAGCGGGACGAGACCGTCTGGCAGGAGCCCTGCGATTTCGTCTTCGCACTCACGGGCTACCGGCCGGATCACAGCCTGATCCGGTCCCTGGGGGTGGCCATCGACCCGGAGACCGGGGTGCCGCAGCACAACCCGGAGACCATGGAGACCAACGTCCCGGGCCTTTTCCTGGCTGGGGTGGTGGCCGCGGGCTACGATGCCAACAAGATCTTCATCGAGAACGGGCGGGAGCACGGCGAGCGGATCGTTCGCTGCCTGCTGGCCCGGCGGCAGTAGGGCCGGGGGAGCAGCGGTTGTCACCACGCCAGGGGCGGCGGGCGTCCTGCGATTTCGGCGGCGGGCCGAGAGTGGCGCGGCCCGCCGCCTTTCTCTGGTGGCGCTCCGGGATGTGTCCGGGTCTGGCGCTTCGGGATGGGTCCGGGTC
>JAKKUO010000097.1 GCA_021890795.1 Bacillota bacterium
TTCCAGCGGCCCGCCGCCGGCCTGATCGAACTCTTCCTGCAGGAATTTCCAGGCACAGGAATTTCCAGGCAGTAGACTCTGAACCAACAATCAATCACCCAACCACCGACTCACCCAATCACCGACCGGGCTTGTGACAGCCCGGAGAACCGAGGGATGGAGATGGCGACAACCACCATGCGCACCTGGAGCCGGCAGCGTGAGCGCCGGCGGCGTTCCTACTTCGGCCCGGTGGGCAACGGCGAGACCGTCGCCTTTATCGGTCCCGACCTGGCCGTGGACTGGCTCTGCCTGCCCCGGTTTGACGGGTACCCGATCTTCGCCCGGGCCCTGGACCCCCGCCGGGGGGGTACCCTCACCCTGACCCTCGGGGATGGCGCCCCGCCCCGGTTGCTGCGGCAGCGATACCTGGGCCGGACCAACATCCTGGTGACCGAGGGAGAAGCCGACGGGCTCCGGATCCGCACCGTCGACTACATGCCCTGGGGCCGGCGGCACCTTACCCGGCGGATCACGGTGACGAACCCCGGCGATCAGCCCCGGGAGGTCTGGCTGGCGGCGGCGGCCGAGCCGACCTGGAGCCAGGCCTGGCCCGAGCCGGGCCCCGTCGCCCTTTGGGAAGGCCGGGGGCCGGCGGTGGTGACCGTCCCGGGGGCGGCCCTGGCCTACGGCTTCCGGGGGACCTACGGCCCGACTCCCCGGGCCCGGCTGCGCCTCGCCCCGGGTCAGAGCCGGCGGCTGACCCTGACGGTGGCCTACGGCCTCACCCCGGCGGAAGCCGTCGAAAACTGGCGGAGCGCCCCCGTGGACGACCTGGCTGCGGAGCAGGCCTTCTGGCGCCGGTGGCTCGCCAAGGTCCGGCGGCCCAAGCTCCCACCGGGGGACCTGCTGGAAGCCTACTACCGGGGGCTTCTGGCCATCAAGCTGGTCTGCCACCGGGAGACCGGGGCGATCCTGGCGGCGCCCACCGCCTCCTTCCCCGCGGTGCCCGGGGGGCACGACAACTGGGATTACCGTTACGTCTGGATCCGGGACGGCTACATCTGCGCCCGGGCGCTGGACGCGGCGGGGCTCCATGAGGAAGCCCGGGCCTTCTACGAGTTCTGCCTGCGGCTCCAGGGACCGGACGGCCACTGGTCTTCGCCCCTCTACACCATCGACGGCACCGAGCCCCGGGAGCTGGTCGCTCCGGATCTCAGCGGTCCCGGGGGCGAGCAGCCGGTCCGGTTCGGCAACGCCGCGTGGGATCAACTCCAGCTGGACAGCGAGCCGAGCATCATCCTCGGCCTGTACACCCACACCCTGGCCACCGGGGACTGGGAGTACCTCCGGCAGCGGTGGCACCACGTGGCCCTGGCCGCGGACGCGATCGTCCGGCTGTGGCGGGAGCCGGAGAACGGCATCTGGGAGATCCGGGAACGCCGGGACCACTGGATTTACGGCAAGGCCCTCTGCGCCGCTGGCCTGGCCGCGGCCGCGGAGATGGCCGCCGCCCTGGGGAAGGCCCCGGAGGCGGAGCGCTGGCGGGCGGAGGCGGAGATTATCCGGGAGGACGTGGTGACCCGGGGCTGGGACCCCCGGAGCGAAGCCTACCGGCAGACCTACGACCCGGCATCGCCTCTGGACATCTCGGCCCTCGCCCTCTCCCTCTGGGGGCTTTTGCCGCCCGACGACCCCCGGCTGGCCAGCACCGTCCGGGCCATGGAGCGGCCCCTCCGGCGGCCCCTGGAGGCGGTGGTCACCCGGGCCGGCACCGACACCCCCTTCTGGGGCAGGCCCCCGGAGGAGGCCGGCGGCCTGCGCATCGACGGCGGCATCGCCCGGTACGACTTCGCGGCGCTGCCCTTCTACCTCCCCACCCTCTGGATGGCCCGGCACTACCTGGCCGCAGGGCGCCGGGAGGATGCCCTGGGGCTGGCCCGGACCTGCCTGGATCACACCACGGACCTGGGCCTGATGGCCGAGCACTTCGACCCGACCACCGGGGAGCAGTGGGGCAACTTCCCCCAGGCCTTCAACCACGGGGAGATGGTGCTCTTCCTCCTGGAGATCGGCCATCCCGAGGGGCTGCCCGCCCTCTATCCCCGCACCTGGGTCGCCGCGTAAGCCGCGGGCCAGGTAAGCCACGGGTCAGGCCCCGGGGCCCTGCGCCCCGGGGCCTTTTCCTGTCCTTCACTTCTCTCCTTCACCGCGGCACAGAATTATTCGGAAGAATTGTTGTTGCCAGAACTTCATGGGCATGCCTATACTGGAGGTGTGGAGAGTCCGCCGCCGTGCCGGAAAACAGGGAGGGTCCGCGGGATGGAGCAGCGCCCCGTGGCAGAGCCGTACCGGATCAAGGCCGTGGAGATGGTCCGGATGACCACCCGGGAGGAGCGGGAGGCGGCCATCCGGGAGGCCGGCTACAACACCTTTCTCCTCCGATCCGAAGACGTCTACATCGACCTCCTCACCGACAGCGGCACCAGTGCGATGAGCGACCGGCAATGGGCCGCCCTGCAGATGGGCGACGAAGCCTACGCCGGCGCCCGGAGCTGGTTCCGGCTGGAGAAGGCGGTCCAGGAGGTCTACGGCTTCCCTTACGTGGTGCCCACCCACCAGGGCCGGGGCGCCGAGCACCTGATCAGCCGGATCCTGATCCGGCCGGGCACCTACATCCCCGGCAACATGTACTTCACCACCACCCGGGCCCACATCGAACTCCAGGGCGGCACCTTCGTCGACGTGATCCGGGACGAGGCCCACGACCCCGCCGCGGAGGTGCCCTTTAAGGGGGACATCGACCTCCGGAAGCTCGAGGAGCTGATTGGCCGAGTGGGCCCCGGCCGCATCCCCTACATCAACGTCGCCCTCACCGTCAACATGGCCGGCGGCCAGCCGGTCTCCATGCAGAACCTCCGGGAGGTCCGCCGGATCGCCGACAAGTACGGCATCCGGGTCTGGTTCGACGCCACCCGGGCGGTGGAGAACGCCTACTTCATCCAGGAGCGGGAGCCCGGCTACCAGGACCGGAGCATCCGGGAGATCTTCCGGGAGATGATGAGCTACGCCGACGGCATCACCATGAGCGGCAAGAAGGACTGCCTGGTGAACATCGGCGGGTTCCTGGCCATGCGGGACCCGGAGATCCTCCAGAAGGCTCGGGAGCTCGTGGTGGTCTGGGAGGGGATGCCCACCTACGGGGGCCTGGCCGGCCGGGACCTGGAGGCCATGGCCCAGGGGATCTACGAGATGGTGGAGGACGACTGGGTCGCCTGGCGGATCCGGCAGGTCCGGTACCTCGGAGAGCAGCTCCTCGCCGCGGGGATCCCCATCGTCCGGCCCATCGGCGGCCACGCGGTCTTCCTCGATGCGAAGGCCTTCCTCCCCCACATCCCCCAGGACCACTTCCCGGCCCAGGCCCTGGCCGCGGCCCTCTACGTCGATTCCGGCGTCCGGGCCATGGAGCGGGGGATCGTCTCCGCCGGCCGGGACCCCCAGACCGGAGACCATCGCCGGCCAAAGCTGGAGCTGGTCCGGCTCACCATCCCCCGGCGGGTCTACACCGACCGGCACATGGACGTGGTCGCCTACTCGGTGAAGCACCTCTACGCCCACCGGGATCAGATCAAGGGGCTGCGGATGGTCTACGAGCCCCCCACCCTCCGGTTCTTCACCGCCCGGTTCGAGCCCCTGGAGTAAGGCCGGCGAGCACCGCCGGGGACCAGGGTCGGAACCCAGGGCCGGGGCCGGAACCCAGGGCCGGGGCGAGACCGGCGGCCAGAACGATGCAGGACCGGTGCACCGGCGGTTTGCGCCGGGGCGCCGGTCCTGT
>JAKKUO010000060.1 GCA_021890795.1 Bacillota bacterium
GCCTTCGCCCGGCGGCCCCGCCTCACCCCGGACGTCTGAGGGCCGATGCCCAAGTTGTCTACAAGTTGTCGACACGAAGGGAAATCGACGGCGACCCTTGAAGGAGAATCAAGGCGATCCTGGAAAGGACCCTTGAACGAGCGGTTTCGCGATCCGCAAGGCGCTGGCAAGAACACTTCTCCATGATGAGGTGAAGAGGAAAACGGGGCCATGGTAAAGTTACTCTTCTTGCAACTGCGGCCCAAGCAGTGGACAAAAAACCTGCTGGTCTTTGCCGCCTACCTCTTCTCCGTCGACCGGGTCGGCGCCGACGCCTTCTGGAGAACCGCCCTGGCCTTCCTGCTCTTTTCCCTCGTCTCAGGGTGCGTCTACATCCTGAACGACTTCGTGGACCTGGAAGCGGACCGCCAACATCCGGAGAAGCGCCATCGCCCCATGGCGTCCGGCCGGCTCTCCCCCACCGTTGCCCTGGCCTTTGGGGCGGTGGTGCTCCTTGTTTCCCTGGTGGCCGCGTTCCGCCTGAGCCCCGGGTTCGGGTGGATCCTGACCGGCTACCTTGCGCTGAACCTCGGGTACTCGTTCTTCCTCAAGCACCTGGTCATACTGGACATCATGGCCATCGCCGCAGGGTTCGTCCTCCGGGCCCTGGGGGGCAGCGCGGTCATCGGCGTTGGCATCACGCCGTGGTTCTTGCTCTGCGTCTTCTTGCTGTCGCTGCTGCTCGCCACCGGCAAGCGGCGGCACGAAGTGCTGCTGCTGAAGCATCAGAAGGGGCTGCACCGGCGAGTCCTTGACCAGTACTCCGTGGAATTCCTGGACCAGATCTCCGGGATCCTGACCACCGGGGCGATCCTGACGTACAGCATGTTCACCTTTCTCTCGGGCCGGACGCCCCACCTGATGTGGACCATTCCCCTGGTCATCTACGGGATGTTCCGGTACCTGTATCTGGTCCATGTCCTCGGTCAGGGGGGCAAGCCGGAAGACCTGCTCCTCCAGGACCGGGGCCTCCTGGCTGCCGTCCTGCTGTACGGCGCGGCGGTGGTCGCGATCCTGAAGTGGTTCCCATGAAGTGATTCCCGTCCGAACCGGCTTCTTCAGGTCCGTCCAGGTCGGACAATCCAGAAGGGACATCCGGGAAGGAGCTGCCATGGGTCCGTTTCTCTACTTGTTGGGCTCCATCGTGCTCGGGGCCACGGGCCAGATCCTGATGAAGTGGGGGACCATGCAGCCCTCCTTCGCCGCGGCGGGCTCCCTGTGGATGAAGCTGGCCCAGGCCGCCTTGAGCGGCCCTATCCTGGCCGGGCTGGCGGCCTACGGGGTATCCGCCGCGCTGTGGATCCTGGCCCTGGAGTCGGTGCCTCTCTCCAAGGCGTACCCGATGGTCGCAGCCGGCTACGTGCTGGTCTTCCTTGCCTCCGTCTGGCTCTTCCACGAGCCCTTCACCTGGACCAGGGTCTGCGGCCTTGCCCTGATTGTTGCGGGGGTGTTGGTCCTTGCCCAGTCGTGACTCCCCAAGGCCACCGGCCAGCCTGGATCTGGCCTTCTGGCTGACGGCCCTCCTCGTCCTTGCCTACGGTGCTGTCTTGCTGGCGCTTCTCTTGCGCCTGCCGCCGCAGCCCGTCACCCTCGGGGCGCTGACCCTTGCCCTGGCGGGGGCCGGGGGATGGGCCCTGCGCCGGCAGGGGATCCCGGTGCGATGGCTGGCGGTAGCAGTGTCCCTGGCGGTGGTGGCCTGCGCCGTGGTCCTCAATGCCCGGGTCTATGACATCTCGTACGACGGGCAGGGCTACCACATGCTGGCCATCCACGCCCTCCGGGAGGGCTGGAACCCGCTGTACGAGCCCGCCTACCCCTGGTCCCTCTGGATCACCCACTACCCCAAGGCGTCCTGGCTCATCGGCCTCTACTTCTGGACCTTTTACCCCGCGATCGATGCGGGGAAGGCGACCAACCTCATCGCCATCGTCGCTTCCGGCGCGGCAGCCCACGCCGCCCTCACCCGGGCGACGGGGCAAAGGGGCCCCATCCTCGCCCTGGCGGCCATGGGCCTGGCAGCGAACCCCGTGGCGGTAGCGCAGGTCTTCACCTACTACAACGACGGGCTGCTGGGGAGCCTCCTTCTCACCTTCGCCGGGCTCCTCGCCTACCAGGCGCTAGCCGGCGACCGGCTGTCGGCCGCGGGCGCGGCCCTGGCCCTGGTTCTGCTGGTCAACACCAAATTCACCGCGGTGGTCTACGCGGCCCTGTTGGGCGCTGCCTTTCTGGGGTATCTCGCCCTCTGGCGCCGGGAGCGGCTGGTATCGGGGCTCCTCTGGCTCGGCGCGGCCGGGCTCGCAGGGGTGCTGGTCTTCGGGTACAACCCGTACGTCACCAACACCCTGCGCAACGGACACCCCTTCTACCCCCTGGCGGGGCCGGGGAAGGTCGACATCGTGACGGGGAACCTCCCGCAGGATTTCATCGGCAAGGGACGATGGGAGCGGTTCTACCTCTCCCTGACGGCCAAGCCCGGGAACCCCATCCAGCCGAACCCGTCGCAGCGGCGGGAGTCTTTCTGGAAGGTCCACCCCGCGGAGTTCAAGCAGCTGTCGGTTGACACCCGGGTGGCGGGCTTCGGGCCGTACATGCACTGGATCGCCCTTGGCTCCCTGGCCCTGGGCGCCGTCGTCCTGGCCTGGGACCGGCGCCGGGGGCTGGCCGGTCTGGCCCTGGCCGGCGTCATCGCCGTCACCGTCTTCATCAACCCCGAAGCCTGGTGGGCCCGGTACGTGCCCCAATTCTGGTGGATTCCCTTCGTCTTCTGCCTGAGCGGCTGGACCTGCCGCCACTGGTTGTCCCGGGCAGCGGCGCTCCTCCTCCTCGCCCTCGTCGGGGTCAACGCGGGCGGCTCCGGCCTGCACCTCCTCGACTATCAGGTCACCAACAGCCAGCGGCTGGAGGCCCAGTTCGACAGCCTGAAGGCCGAGAACCGGGTGATCCGGATCAGCCGGGAGGGGCGGAACTTCATCTCCGTGCCCCTCCGGCTGGCGGAGAAAGGGATCCCCTTCGAAGAGGTCCCGCCGGAGGAGGCCTGTCCGAACCCGGAGCGGATTCTGTTTACTTCCGTCCGGCACTGCCGATGACCCGGCCCCGGTCCCCAGCACCGGAACCCGAACCGCACGGGAACGCGACTAGATAGAAAGGCCCCCTACCGGCGCTCGATTGCCGCGTCTTCCTGCCTGAATTATCCTGTTGTCAAGAGATGCGAGAAGGCAGGCGATGGGGCTGTGGCAACGGAGCGACTTCCGGTGGACCGATGCGAGACGTGTCCGGTGCGCACCCACGGTGCGCCCTTCTGTTGGCGCGACCTGCAGAACCAGATGGCCCTGCTTGGCGCCATCGGTATCGAGCGGCGGTATGCCCCGGGAGAGCCCCTTTACCGGCAGGGGGACCCGGCGGATGGCTGGTGGATTGTGCGGCGGGGCCAGGTGCTGGAGTACTTGGTCGACCCGGCTGGGCGTGAACAGATCCTTCGCCTGGCACCGGCTGGCAGCGTCTGCGGGATGTCTGGACTGGGGCCCGGGTCCATCCACTGGGCCAACGCCCGGGCCGGGCGGCGGGGTGCGGACACCTATTTTATCCCCCGGAAAAAGGGGTGGAAGCTGGCAGAAGCCAACCCGGGCCTTGTCTACGCCCTTCTGGCCGGCATGGCCGAAGAGGTGCGTTTGGCCTATCACAAGCTTCACGGTCTCGCCATGCGTCCAGCCCGGGCCGGGGTGGCGTACGTACTACTTTCCGCGACGGAGTGCACACCCGACGGTCAATCGGTTGTCACCCTCTCCCGGAGTGAGATCGCCTCCATGGCCGGACTGGCGGTGGAGACCGTCGTCCGGATCCTGAACGATTTCCGGGCTCGTGGGCTGATTGAGGATCGCGGGTACCGGCAGATTCGCATCTGTGATCCTTGCGGGCTACATGCCATCGCCGAAGGTCTAGACGCAGAATAGTCACCATCGTTGATCTCTATCAATGCCACCATAGGGGGCCGGCTGCCATACTCGAGATGGCAGCCGGTTCATCTATTTCCGCATTGGTTGGCTGGGCTGGCCAGTCTGCTGCAAGGAGGGAGCGCGATGAACCTTTTCGACAAGGCTGTCCTTCTGATGACCGGGCTGACGGCGCTCTATATGGTCTGGCGGTTCGCCCAGGACCAGCAGGCCGGCAGGCGTCCGCCTCTCGCTGTCGCGTACTACATCATCGCCTTCTCCGTGCTCCTGGCCTCTGGTCTGCTTCTCATCGCTTTCGGGTACGGCATCCTGGAGAGCCGGATGGTGGTCGTGGTCGCCAGCCTGATTCCCGTTGCGCTCTCCCTCGGGTTGGTCACCGAGTATGCGCCGTCCTACGCGAAGGCCTATACCTCGTTTGCTGTGCTGGGCCTGATCGCGCTGGCGGCGACGCGGTTTGCCGGTCCCCGGCCCCTGTCGATCATCACCCTGGTTCTTGTGCATGGCGTTGCGGGTCTGGTCATCTTTGGCCTGCCGCTCTGGTTCAGCTTCAAGGGTCTGGCTCCGGGCGGCTTTGCCTGGGTGGGGATTGGCGGCGGGCTGATTGGCATCGGCGGGATTGCCCTGGCCTTCCTGAAGGCCGGCAAGCCCATCTTGCCGGCGGAGGTCATCCTGCTCATCCTGGCGCCGCTGCTGCTGCTGATGACGGCCAGCTTTGCCGCGGGTTTCCTCTCCAGCGTTCGAAAGTAATGGGGTCCGAAAAGTCATGGGAGGCTCATCCGATGCGGCCACTGAGAGACCGGCTCCGCTATCTCTTCACATCGACCCGGGGACTGGTGCTGCTGGCTGTCGGCCTGGTGGCGCTGGTAACCGCCATCTGGAGCAGCCTGTCCGGCCCGATGGTGGAGTGGGGCGTAAAGGACTTTGTCGTCCGGACCCTGGGCATGAAGCTGGTGCCGGCGGAACGTGACGGCCGGATCATCACTCTGTACCATGCCATCGCCTTCGCCGTCGTGGCAGTGCTCGTCTACCTGATGACCGACTCCCTTCCGATGCCGGCCCATCGCCGGGCGAGTATCAACGGAACCATCACCGTCGGTTACATCCTGGCCATGTTCTCAGGGCTCATCTTCGCCTACTTTGGCCGCAACTGGATCTTCCATGGCCTCTTCCTGGTGGGGCAGGCGCTCATCTTCTACGCCGGTTGCCTCCTGGCCGTCGCACTCTGGCCCTGGAACAAGGCCTACCGGCAGACAGACCCGGCCTACGCCCGCACCCGCAGCGGGGTGGACCTGGAACGGACCGCCTTCTTTGTGATGACCGTCTCGGCACTGGGCTCGGCGGCCCTGGGCGCCGTCGCCGGCGCCTTCTTCGGCAACGGGTTCCAGTCATTCCTGGCTGAGGACCTGGTGCGAGAGCCGGTCAAGACTGCGCTCCAGAAGGCGGTGATCGGCCACCTGCATATCATGCTGACCCTGATCTGCATCGCCACGGCCCTGATCGTCGGGCGCTGGTTCGACTTCAAGGGGATCCTCCACAAGATCGCCATGCCGCTCATGATCTGCGGGACCGTGGTCGTCACCCTCGGCGCCTGGTCCGTGGTGGTGACGCCCCATGCCCACACCATCATCTACGTGGGCTCGGTGTTCGTCATGCTGGCCGCCCTCCTGCTGGTGATCTTCGGCTGGGGAAAGCTGATTCGGACCCGGGTGGCCGAGCTGGGGCTGAAAAGGCCGACCTTCGCTCAGAAGGTGAAGGCGCTACTCCACGATCCGCTGCGGTTCGGCGCCCTCTGGCAGATGGTCTACATGAACTTCGTGGTCACCGCGGTGGGCATCTTCATGGCCATCCGGCTGGACGAAATCTTCCGGGTCTGGCCCCTCCGGGAGGAGCGGATTGCGCTGACCGGGCACTGGCACGTGTTGGCTGCGCTGACGGCGACCATCCTCTTGTGCTACTTCGCCGACATGATGGGGCTCAGGGGTCGGGCCCGGCAGTGGTTCGGCTGGGTCCTGATTCTCGCCTCGGACCTGGCTTTTGCCGGAGCGACCCTCTTCTCCATGAAGCGCCTCTTTGTGACCGAGTACGGGCAGCAGGCGTTCGTGAACTGGACCATGCTGGCCATCGACTTCGGGCTGGGTGCCGTACTGGTGGTGCTGGCCCTCCTCCTGCTCTGGCGGCTCGCCGATCTCTTCCGGCCAGGCGGCCGGTGGGCGAGGGAGCTGGCGGAGGAGGTGGCGCAGGAATGAGGCGGAGACGGATCGCGGCGGCCATCGTGCTGCTGGGTATGGCACTCACCGGGTGCAACGTGGAGCCTTCTGCCCCTCCCGGCCTGACCCTGTATACAGAGGCCGGAGCGGATCCCGAGGCCTGGGTGCGGGTTCCCGCTGGGCCGTTTCCCATGGGCCGGGATGGGGTGGAGGTGACCACCGGGGAGTTCGAGATCATGGTCACCCCGGTCACCAACGCCCAGTACGCCCGCTACCTGACGGAGGCACTGAAGGCGGGCCGGGTTCTCCTGGACGGAGACACCGTGATGGGCCCCTATCCAGGGGATGTCTTCTGGGGCGCCGAGCACGAGAAGGAGTACAAGGCTGGCTATTACCCCCACATGCCCCTGGGGGATCCGGCCACCCGCATCGTGCGGACCGGAGAAGGTTTTGCGGTGAAACCGGGATACGAGAACCATCCCGTCACCATGGTCACCTGGTTCGGGGCCAAAGCCTACTGCGAGGCCATCGGCGGTCGGCTGCCGACCGAAGCGGAATGGGAAAAGGCCGCCCGCGGCACCGATCGGCGGCCTTACCCATGGGGCGATGCGATCACGCCTGCCCATGCCAACTACTACCACAGCAAGGATCCCTTTGAGACCCCCGAGGGTTACAGCGATACCACGCCCGTGGGATTCTACAACGGCAGCCGCTACGGCGATTTCCAGACGGTGAATGCGGTCAGCCCCTATGGACTCTACGACATGGCCGGCAACGTCGCGGAGTGGACGGCCGACATCTATCCCATGACCCATTACCGGTTCCTGCGGGGAGGCAGCAAGGCCAATTACGCGTATGACCTGCGGGTCTGGAGCCGGAATAGCGCCGTGCCCGAGTATGCCAGCCCGAACGTCGGCTTCCGCTGCGTGCGCGACGTGAGGTAGGTGGGAACCCGACAAGGTAGGTGACGCCCCATGCGGCAGCTGCTGGGTGACTTCCTGTCCCTGATTAAGGTAAAGCAGACGCTCCTCTTGCTGTTCACCGGCCTGGTTGGCTACGCCAGCGGGCTGAAGGGGCTGGAGGGGCCGGCGGCGTATGGCGGGCTGCTTGGCAGTCTGTCTCTCGCCATCAGCGGCACCACCGTGCTCAACATGGTCTACGACCGGGATATTGACCGGATCATGCACCGGACCCAGGGGCGCCCCCTGGCCTCCGGTCGCATGAGCGTATCGGTCGCTCTCTTCCTGGGTGTGATGATGAGCGTCTGGGGCCTTACTTGGGCGTTCTGGCTGGACGCTCTCTTCGGCCTGGTGGTCCTGGCCGGGTGGCTGCTGGACCTGGTGGTCTACACCATCTGGCTGAAGCGGAGGACGCCCTGGTCGGTGATCTGGGGCGGGCTGGCCGGCGGCATGCCGGTGCTGGCGGGAAGGGTGCTGGCAACGGGCCGGATTGAGGCGGTAGGAGTCTTGCTGGCACTGGCCGTGTTGCTCTGGATTCCCACCCACATCCTGACCTTCAGCGTGAAGTACGCCGAAGATTATGCCAGGGCCGGTGTACCGGTCTTCCCGAACGTCTATGGCCTCCGGGCGACGCAGGCCGCGATCAGCCTGTCCACCATGCTGACCGCGACGCTCATGACGGGAATCACCTGGCACCTGACGCAGCACTGGGGACCGCTGGCCGTTTGCGTGGCCCTGGCAACGATCCTGGTGGGCCTGGGTGCCAACGCGCTGGTTGCCCCGTCGGTACAGCGAAACGGGTGGCTGTTTCGGTTTGCTTCCTTATATATGCTTGCGGCGATGGCCCTGCTGCTGGTGTGAAAGGGGCGCCGCGGCCCCGGGGTCACTCCACGATAAAGACCGTCACCAGCCCGAACATCCCATGCTCTCCCTCCGCATGGGGCAGGACGTGGCAGTGGAGGGCCCACTTGCCCGGGTTGTCGGCCACCACCAGGGTGTCCCACCGCTCCCCCGGGGCCACCGTCACCGTATCGACCCGGTAGGGGGCCGGTAGCAGCCACCCGTCCCGGGCCACCACCTCCATCACGAGGCCGTGGAGGTGCATCGGGTGGACCATCGCCCCCTCGTTCATCCACCGGAGCAGCACCCGCTCCCCCCGCCGGGCCACGATGGGCTCGGTGGCCGGGAAGGACTTGCCGTTGATGGTGAACCCAAGAGGGCCGTCGTTCAGGACCAGGACGTACTCCCGGTCGTACCGGGGCCACCGGCCCGGGTCCTTCGGCTCGACGATGAGAGGACCCAAAAGCCCCATGGCCACCTGCTTGGTGCTGTTGTGGTGGGAGTGGTACATGTGGGTGCCGGCGGGGTTGGCGGTGAACTCGTAGGTGAAGGTCTCCCCGGGCTTGATCACCGGGGTGGTCAGAAACGAGACCCCGTCCTGGGAGTTCTCCACCCGCATCCCGTGCCAGTGGATGGTGGTGCTCTCCGGCAGCCCGTTCCGGACCACCACCCGCACCCGGTCGTCCTCCCGGACCCGGATCTCGGGCCCCGGGACCACCCCGTTGTACGTCCAGGCCTCCCGGAAGACCCCCGGCTCCACCTCCCACTGGACCACCTTCGTCTCCAGCTCAAAGACCTTGACCCCGCCCTCCTCCCGGAAGGGCAGCCGGTAGGTCTTGCCGGAGGTTTTGGCGGGAAAGGCCTCCAACCGTTCCCGGTGGATCCGGTCCATCTCTTCGGCGGTGTCGGTGCCGGGAGGTAACTGGGGCCCCTCCCGGGGCGGCGCCTTCTGCTGCTCCGAGATCGGAGGCTGGGACCCGGTCTTGGGCTCGGGCTCCTGGGGCATCGGCTCGGCCTCCGGCTGGCGCCCGAGACGGCGCCAGGCAAACAGCGCCCCCGCGACTGCGGCCACGCCGCCGGCGATCCAGCCGATGGCCCGGCGCCGGGTCAGGGCCTCCGGCCGCCTTCCCTGCTGGCCCTCTTCCGCCACCCTGGCGGCACCTCCCTCCTGGGTCCTGCCGGGGCATCGGGCGTAGTGTACCCCCGGAGCCGGGCCCCATGCCTGGGGCCGGCTCCGGGAACGATCTGCATTTCCCTCCCTTCTCGCTGTTGACACCGTTTACTCCGGAACCCTAAAATATACTTGCTGGGTTGTAAACGTTTACATGACAAAGGCCTCGACAAGGCCAGCCGCTCTCCGGCAGCAGTGACGGGCACAGCCGGTGACGTGGGCGGGAGCCCCCGGGGGTGACCGGCAGCCCGGTCGGACTGCTGGGTGCAGCGGTGAAGGAGGGGTTCCATGCTGGCCCGCATCCGGCGATGGGTGGTCCGGCACCGCCTGGAGCTGGCCCTCGTCGCCCCGATGGCCACTTACGTCTTCGGCCTCACCCTGTGGCCGGTCTGTAAGGCGATTTTCTGGAGCTTTTCCAACCAAGCCGGGGAACTGACCCTGGCGAACTACCGCCAGCTCTTCGGGGATAGCCGGTTCGCCTCCGCCTTTCTGAACACCGTCTTCATCGTTGTCGTCGGAACTTTCTCAGAATTATGCTTTGGCCTCTTCCTGGCCTGGTGTCTGGCCCGGAACTTCAAGCTCCGGGGTCTGGTCCGCTCCCTCCTCCTGGTCCCCATGGGCGTGCCGACCCTGGTTTCGGCCATCAACTTCATGTACGTCTTTGACAACAGCGGCTACCTGAACGAGCTGCTGATCAAGACCGGACTCGCCACCCAGCCCATTAACTGGGCCTCCGGCGGGCTCCGGACCCTGCTGATGGTGGTGGCCGCGGACATGTGGAAGGTCACCCCGTCGGTGATGCTGATCCTCCTGGCGGGGCTGGAGTCCATCCCCGAACAGCTCTACGAGGCGGCAGCGGTGGACGGCGCCACCCCCTGGCAGACCTTCCGGCGGATCGTCCTGCCGCTGCTGAAGCCGGCCATCACCACCGCGGTGATCATCCGGGGCATCGACGCCTTCCGGATCTTTGAGCTGCCCCTGGTGCTGGCCGGCCGGAACACCCCGTTCCTGGCGACTTTCGCATACGACGAGTACCAGACGTACCACAACATCCACACCTCCGGTGCGGCGTCGACCGTCCTCCTGGTGCTCATCCTGGTCTTCGCCGTCCTCTACCTGAAGGCCGCCAAGGAAGGGGATGACCTGGCATGAGCAGCCTGACGACGACCGCACGCCGGAGGGCCGTCGCCCCTTCCCGCCAGGGGCTTGGGCCGTTGGCCGCCCTCCTGCTCATCCTAGCGCTGGCCTACTTCCTGGTGCCGGTCTACATCATGTTCAAGGTCTCGGTCTCCAGCCCGGGGGAGATCCTCCGGCAGTTCCCGGCCTTCTGGATCGAGGAGTTCACCTGGCGGCACTGGGAGCAGGTACTCACCTCCGGGAACCTCTGGGCGCCGCTGCGGAAGAGCCTGGTGGTGGCCACCGGGGCGACCCTCCTCACCCTGGCGCTGGCGGTGCCGGCGGCCTACGCCATCTCCCGGCTGCCGCCCCGGCCCCGGTACGCGGCGATCATTGCCCTCTTCTTCACCCGGATGTTCCCCGATGTGGGCGTCGCCCTGCCCATCGCCGTCACCTTCCTGAAGTACAACCTCCTGGACACGGACTCCGGGCTGATCCTGGCCCACACCAGCCTGGTGCTGCCCCTGGCGGCCTGGGTCCTGGTGGGCACCTTCAACACCATCCCCCGGGAACTGGAGCAGGCCGCGGAGGTCGACGGCGCCTCCCGGCTGCGGGCCCTCTGGTCTGTGGCCCTGCCCCTGGCCCGGCCCGGGATCGCCGTCGCCGCGATCTTCGTCTGGCTGGCCTCCTGGAACGAGTTCACCTATGCGATGTACCTGACCCTGGGCAAGCGGACCCTGCCGCTGCTGACCTACTACTACATCACCCGGGGGAACTGGTTCCAGTCCGCCGCCTACTCGGCCATCCTTACCATCCCGGTCCTTCTCGTCACCCTCTTCCTCCAGCGCTATCTCCGGAGCGGCTACCTCTCCGGTTCGCTCAAGGGATAGCAAAATCCTCACATCAGAGGAGGTACGTCCCGTGGTCAAACTGCGCAAGGTGACGGCACTGGCCCTCTCCCTCCTCCTCACCGGTGCGGTGCTGGCCGGCTGCGGCAAGGGGAACCAGCAGCAGACCGGCTCCGGCGGCGAGCAGGGAGGCCAGTCCCAGGAGCAGCGGACCCTCAACGTGGTCATGGGCCTGGGCGAAGAAGAGTGGCAGGTGATGCGGGAGAAGATCTTCCCGAAGTTTGAGCAGGAGAATAACGTCAAGATCAACGCGTATCAGGTCGAAGCCAGCCAGGTCGTCCAGCAGCTGGAGGCCATGAAGAACGCTGGCAAGATGGAGATCGACCTGATTACCCAGGACAACATGCACCTGCCCGTCCTGGTGAACAAGGGGCTGGTAGAGGACCTCACCGAGTACAAGCACCTGATCCCGGACACCGCGATCCCCGGCGTGGTGCAGGTCGGTGAGTTCGGCGGCAAGACCTACTTCCTGCCCTACCGGCCGAACGTCGAGATCAACTACTACAACGAGGCCAAGTTCAACGAGTACGGCCTGCAGCCGCCCAAGACCTGGGATGAGCTCCTCCAGGTGGCCAAGACCTTCCACGAGAAGGAAGGCGTCGGCAAGGTCGGCCTCAAGCTCAACATGGCCGGCGACATGGTCATCCAGATCGTGGAGTTCATCTACCAGGCCGGCGGTGACCCGCTCAAGCTGAACGACGAGGGTTCGGTCAAGGCCTTCAACTTCCTGAAGGAGCTCTACCCGTACCTGAACCCCGACTCCGCCAAGGCTGACTGGAACACCACCAACCGGTTCATCGCTCAGGACTCCTTCTACCTGGCCGCCAACTGGCCCTTCGGCGTTGGGATCATCGTCCGGGACGGCGGCAAGAAGGAGATCAAGGCCTACGGCGGCTGGAGCGGCCCCGTGAAGGCGGCCAAGCTCCTGGGCGGCGAGTCCATCGCCATCCCGGTGGGCGCTCCGAACAAGGACCTGGCCCTCAAGTTCGCCGAGTACCTGATGTCCAAGGAGGTCCAGGAGACCCTGGCCGCGGAGCTGGCCTGGCCGTCCTACCGGACCGACGCCTACGCCAAGGTGGAAGACTGGCAGAAGCCGTACTTTGAGGCGATCAACGAGGCCATGAAGAACGCGGTGCCCCGGCCGCCCGTCCTGTACTGGGATGAGCTGAACAAGGCCATCACCGACGCCTTCCGGGAGATCGTCCTCGAGGGGAAGGACACCAAGGCGACCCTGGACAAGTACGCCGAGGTGGTCCGCCAGGCTGCCGCCAAGTACGGCGAGTAACGCCAGTCGGGTCAGGGGGCGAGAGGCTGCTCTCGCCCCCTCTTGCTAGAATCGGGGCAGTCGTTCTTGCTCAGATCGATGCCGTTCTTGCTCGAAACGGCGCCGTAACCGAAGATTCACCTCACAGGGAGGCAATGGCGTGCAGCGGGAGCCGACGATCCACGACGTGGCCCGGCGGGCAGGGGTGTCAGTGGCGACGGTCTCCCGGGTGCTCAACGGCCGGGGGCCCGTGGCCGAGGCCACCCGGGCCCGGGTGCTGGCCGCGGTCGCCGAGCTCGGGTACCGGCCCAACGCGGTGGCCCGGAGCCTGGTGCGGCGCCGGAGTTGCACCGTCGGCGTCCTGGTGCCGGACATCGCCAACCCCTTTGCCGCTGAGCTCGTCCGGGGCATGGAGGCGGAGGCCGCCGCCCACGGGTACCACATCGTCCTCGCCTGTTCGGACCTGAGCATCGCCCAGGAGGTCCGGTACATCGGGCTCTTCCGGGAGCGACAGGTGGACGGGCTGATCTATACCAGCGGCACCGTCACCCCGGAACTGCAGCAGGCCTTCGCGGAACTGGGCCGGCCCGTAGTCCTGGCGGCGACCACCGTCACCGGCCCGGGGCCGGCCCTGCCGGCGGTGCTGGTGGACAGCTACGCCGGCGCCCGGCTGGCCATGGAGCATGTCCTGAGCCTGGGCCACCGGCGGGTGGCCTGCCTCATCGGCTCCCTCCAGGACCCCATCGCCGGCCTTCCCCGGTGGCAGGGGTACCGGGACGCCGCCGCGGCCCGGGGGGTCGAGATCCCGCCGGAGTACGTCGTCGACGCCGGATTCCGGTTGGAGGCGGCTTATGAGGCCACCGTCCGGCTCCTCCGGCTCCGGCCCCGGCCCACCGCGGTGGTGGCCGCCAGCGACCTGATGGCCATCGGCGCGATGGGTGCCGCCGCGGACCGGGGGCTGCGGGTGCCGGAGGACCTGACGGTGGTCGGGTTTGACAACATCCGGCTCGCCGCGGTGGTGCGGCCGGCACTGACCACCGTGGCCCAGCCCATGCACGAGATCGGCGCCCGGGCTGTCTCCCGGCTGCTGCAGGTACTGGCGGGCGAGCAGCCGGAACCCCTGGTGGACTGGATCGCCCCGCGGCTCATCGTCCGGGGTTCCAGCGGCCCGCCGCCGGCCTGATCGAACTCTTCCTGCAGGAATTTCCAGGCA
>JAKKUO010000061.1 GCA_021890795.1 Bacillota bacterium
AACTCTCCGGCCGGCGCTAGACCAGCCGCCGGATCCATTCCTCCCGGTCGCCGGGCAGGAAGTCGACCACGGGGATCTCGATCAGGGTGTAGCAGCCGGGCTGCTGCCGGGTCGCGGCCCGGAGCGCGGCCACCATCACCTGGGCGGTGAGGGCGGGATTGTTGATTCGCATGTCGAACCGGAAGAGCTGGTTCTCCGCCCCGGCGGAGGCTCCCTTGCGCTCCAGCAGCACCCCGTGGCCCATGTCGATCAGCCGGTCCACATCCTCCACCTGGATCACCCGGGTCTCGTCCTTGGCAAAGTAGGGGTCCCTCTTCACCGCCGCCTCCACCGCGGCGAAGTCGGCCCCGGGCTCCAGCTCCACGTAGACCGCCCGCTTGTGGACCCCCATCCCCGCGGGGATGGTGACGGAGAGGGCCTTGCGCACCCCCGGGATCGCCTTGACCGCTACGGTGTGCCCCATGGACATGCCGGGGCCGAAGTTGGTGTAGGTGAGGCCCCGGGGGGCCATGAACTCGAGCATCGCCCGGAGGATGGAGTCGGTACCCGGGTCCCAGCCCGCGGAGATGACCGCCACCGCCCCGGCTGCCCGGGCCACCGGGTCGAGCCGCCGGCGGAGGTCCGCCAGTTCCCCGTGGATGTCGTAGCTGTCGACGGTGTGGATGCCCAGCCGGAGGATGGCCTCCGCGTACTCCGGCACCGACCGGGTGGGGACGCAGAGGACTGCCCCCTGCACCCCGGGTAGCTCCCGGATGTCCGAGACCACCGGCACCCCGTGGAGCTCCGGCGGCTGGGGCCCGCCGGCCGCCCGGCGGACCACCCCCACCAGCTCCATGTCCGGGGCCTCCCGGATCGCCTGGACCGCGTACCGGCCCACGTTGCCGTAGCCCACCACTGCGACCTTCAGCTTGGCGTCCATCCGCTCTGCCTCCTGACTCTCACCGTTGCCGGTGTAGGTTCTACAGGTGACGTTCCTTTCGTTTTCGGTTTGCAGCGGCAAAACCCTGCCGGCCGGCCCGGGTTCCGGCGGGACGCCCGGCCGGCCGGCGTTCTGCTATACTTGTGGTACGCGCCGTGAGCGGTGTGCGAGCGCAGGGCTCCCCCGGGGCTGCCCCCTGGCACTCAGGGCAGCCCGGGCGCCCGCCGCCCCGGCAGGATTTCCAAGAGCCCAGGACCCATACCCGCGGGAGGAGTCCCGGAGATGGCGGAACGCACCCCCCCGGTTCATCCGGGAGAGACCCTGGAACTGGAGGTCTACGGCCTGGGCCACGCCGGCGAAGGGGTGGCCCGGTACCAGAACTTTGCCCTCTTCATCCCCTGGGCCTTGCCCGGCGACCGCATCCGGGCCCGGGTGACGGAGGTGAAGAAAAACTTCGGCCGGGCGGCCCTGGAGGCGGTCCTCACCCCTTCCCCTCAGCGGGTAGAGCCCCGCTGCCCGGTCTACGCGGAGTGCGGCGGCTGCCAGCTCCAGCACCTGGACTACGCCGCCCAGCTCGCGGCCAAGCGGGAGCAGGTGCAGAACGCGTTGGCCCGGATCGGCGGCCTCCGGGAGGTGACGGTCCATCCCACCCTGGGGATGGCCGACCCCTGGCGGTACCGGAACAAGGCCCAGTTCCCCATCGGCCGCCAGGGGGACCGGGTGGTGGCCGGGTTCTTTGCCCCGGGCACCCACCGGATCGTGGACATCGACGACTGCTGGATCCAGCATCCCGTCGCCAACCGCATCCTCCGGGAAGTCAAGCGGCTGGTGGTCAAGTACGGGGTGCCCGTCTACGACGAGGCCACCCACACCGGGGTGCTGCGCCACGTCCTGGTCCGGGTGGCCCGGAGCGGCCGGGACGCGATGGCGGTCCTGGTCACCGCCACTCCGGACCTGCCCTACGACCACGAGATCGCCGGGGAGCTGATGGCCGCCATCCCGGAGCTGGTGAGCCTCTGGCAGAACATCAATCCGGAGCGGACCAACGTGATCCTGGGGGCGGAGAGCGTCCACCTGGCCGGCCAGGAGGGGCTGGTGGACCGGATCGGCGACCTGGAGTTCCTCATCTCCCCCCGGTCCTTCTACCAGGTGAACCCCGCCCAGACCGAGGTCCTCTACCGGAAGGCCCTGGAGTACGCGGACCTGCAAGGGGACGAGGTGGTGGTGGACGCCTACGCCGGCATCGGCACCATCAGCCTGTTCCTCGCCCGGCGGGCCCGGCACGTCTACGGCATCGAGGAGGTCCCCGAGGCGGTGGCCGACGCCCGGGCCAACGCCGCCCGGAACGGCATCGGCAACGCCACCTTCCTCCAGGGGCGGGTGGAGGAGTGGCTGCCCCGGCTCCAGGCCGAGGGGCTGCGGCCGGAGGTGATCGTCTTCGACCCGCCCCGGAAGGGCTGCGAGCCGGAGGTGCTGGAGGCGGCGGCCGCCATGGCCCCCCGCCGGATGGTCTACGTCTCCTGCAACCCCGCGACCCTCGCCCGGGACCTGGGGATCCTGGCCCGGCACGGCTACCGGGCGGTGGAGGTGCAGCCGGTGGACATGTTCCCCCACACCCACCACGTGGAGGCCGTGGCCCGGATCGACCGGAGTCCGTGACCGGCCGGAGGCGCCGGTGTTGCGCCGCCGCGGGCCGGACCCGAGGACAGAACGGCAGGAGGGGCGGAAGGTGACGGGGATTCTGAAGGTAGCGCCGCTGGTCAACTCCCTGATCAACCTGATCAGCGGCTACTTCATCCTGAGAGGCGTCCGGGCGATTCGCCGCCGGGAGGTCGGGGCCCACCGGCAGGCGATGTTGATCGCCGCGGCCCTCCAGGGGCTCTTCCTCGCGATCTACCTGCTACGGGTCTCCTTGGGGGGGTTCACCCGGTTTGAAGGGCCGGCCCCGGTGCGGGCGGTCTACCTGGCCCTGCTCCTGGTTCACTCGGTCCTGGCCGCGGTCCAAACCCCGATCATCCTCTACGTGCTCTACCAGGGGCTGAAGGGGAATTTCCGGCGGCACCGGCCTGCGGCCCGGTTTGTCACCCCCATCTGGCTCTTCGTCTCCTTCACCGGTCCCCTGATTTACGTCCTGCTCCACTTCCCCTACCACCGGCTCTGACCCCCTGCCCCTGGCGGCGGGGAGAGGCCCGACCGGGACGGTAAGCCCGGCCGGGACGGTTCATCCTGAGGGCTTTCAGGCTCCCTGAAAGCCCTTATCCTTTATTGTTGGGGGCTTTGGCAACAGGGGTGCCCCTGGAGATAGAAGAGAAGGATGCAGGGAGGGAGCCGCTCTTGAAGGTCGCGTGGAGCAGTTCCCACGGCGAGTTTCTTATCAGCGACTCGTACTTCTTCTCGGTACTGGAGCGGGAGAGCAAGAAGCGGGGCATCGAGATCGTAGAGATACCGGACTTTGAGGAGCTCTTCGCCTACCCGGTGATCGTCTTCAACTACAGCGAAGTGCCCTTTGAGGAACGGGAGATCGCGCGGATCGAAGCGGCGGTTCAGGAAGGAAAGCGCGTGATCCTCACCGCCCACTTCAAGAACCTGGACAACGTGGTGGAAATCTGCAACAAGGTGAGCGAGCGGTTTGGCTTTCGGCTCCGGGCCGACGAGGTGGTGGACGAGACCCACTTTACCGCCGAGGACCCGCACATGGTGGTGACCTCCCGCATCGAGGCCTATCGCGATGGCGTGAAGAGAGTGGTCTTCCCGTACAGTGCCTCGGTCGAGATCCTGCGCCCGGAGATCCGGGTGGTGGCACGGGGGGAGGAGACCGCCCGCACCGGTGGCGGTGAGAAAGCTCCGGTGCTGGCCGCCGAGGCTCGGACGGCTGCCGGCGGCAGCCTGGTGCTCTGTGGCAGCTGCCTCTTCTGGGAGAACCAAACGATCCTGCGGGAGGACAACCTGACCTTCTCCCTCAATCTGCTGACCGGCACCAAGGAGTAAAGAAGGCCCTCGGGTGGCCCGGCCGCGGCGCCGCCCCCCTGTGCCCAACTGGGCGCCCGTTGACGTAAAATGGCAGGGGGGTGATGGGGCTGAGTATTCACCAGGTCCGCCCCGGGGAGACGATGTACGGGATCGCGCAGCAGTACGGTGTGCCGCTGCCCTTGCTGCTGCGGATGAACCCGGCGGCCGATCCCCGCAATCTCCGGCCCGGCATGCTGATCTGGATCCCGGAGCCCGGGGGGTACGGGCCCGGGGGGTACCCGCCGGGCGGGGTGATGGTCCACCGGGTCTCCCCCGGGGAGACCCTCTGGCGGATCGCCGCCATGTACCGGGTACCCATTGGGGCCATCGTCGAATTCAACCGGCTCCGGTCGCCGGACTGGATCTTCCCCGGCCAGACCCTTCTCATCCCGGTGATGCCCCAGTGAGACCGAGAGGCACCGGTTCGTCCGCCGAACCGGTGCCTCTGCCCGTCTGCCCCGGAGTTTCCCTCCGCCGTGGCGGCCCGGCCGCGCAGGCGCGCCGTGCGCGGAGAGGTCACGGGTCTCCCAGGGCAAAGCTGCGGGTGATGTCCCACCGTCCCCGGCCCCGGAGCAGGTGGATCCGGTCTACCCAGACCCGGCCCCGGGGGTACCACCCCTGGAGGAGTTGCCGGGCGACCCGGTAGTCCTCGGGGGTCAGGTGGTCCGCCACCGTCAGGTGCGGGGTGTAGCCGGCCCCCTCGTACTTTTCGTTCAGGGTTTCGACATAGCCGGCCAGGGATTCCACCAGGTCGTAGTGCAGGTCCAGGAGGGGCTGACAGGGGACCACCGGGATGTAGATGACGCTGGTGCCAAAGGAAGCCAGCCCGGCCAGTTCCAGTTCGAAGGGCTGGTGCCGGGCGCAGACCTCTTCGAGAATCTCCGCGACCCAGGCGCCGGTGCCCCGAAAGAGGAATGGGGACTTGACGGTGATGTGCGGCGGCCCGCTGGCGTGGAGCACCGGGTGCTGCCGCCTGAGGGCCATCACCTGCCGGCGCAGATCCGGGGGCGGCAGGACCACGACGCCATAGGCGTAGACGGGTCGGGACAAGGGCGACGACCTCCCCGGGTCCTTCACTCCATTCTGCCCCGGGGCGGCCCATCCCTCCTCAGCCGGTGCGCCCGTTCGATGCAACTCCCCCTTGCGCGCCGGGGCGGAACCTGGTAAGATGGGTGCAAAGGATTGTATCGGGGTTGGGTCACAACAAAATAGGCGCCCATGGTGATGAGTCCCACTGCTCCATTTCGGGTTTCGTCCCAAGAACTCCGAGTGCGAACGGTACCTGGGCTCGTAGCCTGGGTACCGTTTCTACGTCCGGGGGCCCCCGCTGCAATCCTCCAATCTGGGGAGGAAGGAACCGATGACCAAGACCCTGTATGTCGGCAACCTGCCCTGGGCCACCACCGAGGAGGAGCTGGTCGCAGCTTTCTCCCAGTACGCCCACGTGGTCTCGGCCCGGATCATCACCGATCGGGAGACGGGGCGCTCCCGTGGCTTCGGGTTTGTGGAGGTGGCGGCGGAGGACGCGGAGGCGGCCATCGCGGCCCTCAACGGCACCCTGCTCGGCGGCCGGCCCATCACGGTGAATGAGGCCCAGCCCCGGCAGCGCCGGTTCTAATCCCTCCTGCGCCGGCCGCTCGACAGACCGGTTGAACCGTCGAACGAGAGGCGCACCGACGAGGGGCAAACAAATCGAGAACCCACCTGCCCGCAGCAGGTGGGTTCTCTTTTTTCCGCGGGCCCTCAGTACCGGGCCCGCAGCGGACCCTGGCCGCCACTCCGCCGGTCAACCGCCAGCCCCGCCGGACCAGTAGGACGCAGGCAACATGGCGGCGATGCCGAGGGTGACCAGGAGCATCAGCAGGGCCGCGGTCCAGAACTGGGGGACCAGGGCGCTCCACACCGCGGACCGGCGCCGGAAGGCCAGGGCGATGAGGCCAAAGACCATCAGGATCGCGGTGAAACCCGCCGGCCAGGTGACCTGCCGCGGCAGGGAGCCCAGAGAGCCGAAGTCCATCCTCAGGGCTGCCTCCTTCGCCAGGGAATCGGCCGGTGCCGGCCGTCCGCTGTCGATATCCATTTTCTTAGAATACCGCGGAACCGGGCCGGCGTCCATCGGTCTTCCCTGGCTCCGGGGTCAGCAGGGCTTCGGCGCCCCGGACGGTAAGGGCCGTTGCGCTGGCGACCAGCAGGCAAAGCACAGTGGCGGCGAAGACCCCGGCCCAGCCCAGCCAGTCCCGGAGCTGGCCGAAGACGGGGGGTGCCAGGATGCCGCCGATCTGGCTGACGATGTAGTAGAGCCCGGTGTAGGCGCCGGTCTGCCCGGGCGGGGCCATCTGCACCAGGGCCGGGTAGGTCTGGACCACCATCAGGCTGTGGCCCGTGCCGGCCGCCAGGAGGGCGAGCCGAAGGGGCCAGGGGTCTTCCGCCGCCTCAGCGGCGCTCCCGGCAAACCACACCGCCGCCACCCCGATGGCCATCAGCGCTGCGCCTACGGCCATGGTTGGCCGCCGGCCGAGCCGGCCGCCCAGCCATCCCGCGGGGAGGGCGAAGAGGAGGAGGGCCCCGGTGAAGAAGAGAAGGGAAAAGGTAGCGTCCCCCTCGTCCAGCCCCAGGTGCTGGGTGGCGAAGGTGGTGAACCAGGTGCTGGTCCCCTGAAAGGCGCCGGACCAGAAGGCCACCGCCAGCAGCAGCCGCCGGGCCTGGGGATCCACCAGCCCCCGGGCGAGGCTGCGGGCCGCGGCCCAGAGCCCCTGGGGCCGCTCCCCCTCGGGGTCCCCGCCCTGGGGCACCGCCGGCTCCCGGATGCCGAAGAGGAAGACCAGGGCCACCGCGACCAGGAGGGCAGCGGCCGCGGCGAAGGGCAGCCGGGGGTCCCGGGGATAGAGTTGGCTCCCGAGGAGGAGGGCCAGGGCGGCCCCCAGCGCGCCCATCCAGTTGATGATGCCGTTGGCCTGGCTGCGCAGGTAGGGCGGGATGACGTCGGGCATCAAGGCGACGGTGGGGGACCGGAAAGAGGCCATGGCCAGGTTGAGGCCCACCGCGGCGCCTACCAGGGGCCAGAGGCCGGCCTCCCGGGCGAAGGGGATGAGGGCCAGGAAGAGGGCGGCCACCGGGGCACCGGCGACCAGGTACGGCACCCGGCGGCCCAGGCGGGTCCGGGTCTGGTCGGACAGGGCGCCGACATAGGGTTGCAGGGTGAGGCCCAGAAAGTTGTCCATGGCCATCAGCAGGCCGACCACCAGGCCGGAAGAGATCCACTCCTGGTAGTACAGGGTCACGAAGGAGTCGTAGAGCGGCCAGACCACCTGGATGGACATAAAGCCGAGGCCCAGCAGGAATGTGCGCAGCCAGATCACCGGCGGGCCTCCTTTCGCCTTCGTCGGATGATTGTGATTTATGCACTTCCCATTCCCTTCTGACTCGAGAGATCCCTTCCGATCGCGAGGGCAGCGCCGGGAGGGGGAGAGCATGGAGCATCAGACAGGGAGCTTCCGGGGCCGGGGTGGCCTCCCCATCTTCTACCAGTGCTGGCGGCCCCGGGGCTGCCCGGCGGCGCCGGGGCCGGCGGAACCGGGCTCCGCGGACCGGCCCCCGGCGCCGGTGGTGGTGGCCCACGGCCTCAGCGAGCACTCCGGCCGGTACGCCCACCTGGCGGCCTACCTGGTGGAGCGGGGGCACCCGGTCTGGGCCCTGGACCACCGGGGCCACGGCCGGTCCGGGGGCGTGCGGGTCTACGTGGATCGGTTCGAGGATTACCTTGCGGACCTCGACCGGTTCCTGAGGATCGTACAGGGAGCGGAGGGCCGGGCCCCGGTGCTGGTGGGGCACAGCATGGGAGGGCTCATCGCCCTGGCGTACGGGCTCACCCGGCCGGAAGGGCTGGCCGGACTGGTGCTCTCGTCCCCCTGGCTGGGGCTGCGGCTCAGACCGCCCCTGCCGCTCCGGCTGCTGGTCCCGGTGCTGAGCCGGCTGGCGCCCCGGCTGCCCGTGCCCAACGAGGGGCTTCTCCAGTACGTCTGCCGGGACCCGGAGCTGCTCCGGCAGTACGCGGCCGATCCCCTCCGGGCCCGCACCGCCACCCCCCGGTGGTTCGAAGAGGCCCTCCGGGCCCAGCGGTGGGTGGTGCGCCGGGCGGCGGAGCTGCGGGTGCCGGTGCTCTTCCTGGTGGCCGGGGACGACCGGCTGGTGGATGTGGAGACCACCTACCGGGTCTACCAATCGCTGCCGGGGCCGAAGCAGTGGCGACTTTACCCGGAGATGTACCACGAGGTCTTCAACGACCCGGACCGGCACCGGGTCTTCGCCGATCTCCACCGCTGGCTGGTGGAGCAGGGCCTGGGAAATTGACATCCTGATCCCCGGGAAAAAAGTTGTCGGAACCCCGTGCGAGGGACTCTGGCGGCGCATGGACCTGCTGGGCCGGGAGAACCGGAGGCGGCCTGATGCAGCGCCTCCCCTGTGTCTGCGGAGAGCGTTGCGCGGCTGTGGCCGGGTTTGTGCCTGCCGGGGTCCCATGATACACTGGGAAGCGAAACTTCGCCTCTTAGACGCACGCCTTCGGCGTGCGGCAGGCGGGTGGCGCAGTATCCTAGTCAGCATCCCTTGCTCTGAAGACGGGCCTAAAAATCCGTCGCGGGCACATCGATGAAGCCCCTGGTGCTGGCTGCCGATGCCCAATCGGGGGTTGGTGCTGGGGGATAAGGGCGGTAGGGCGATCCGCAAAGGCATGCGGGCGTGGACCCTGCCCCCGCGGAGGCCTTCGTGCGTCGTCCCTGCACCCAGCGCGCAGGTGTGCGACGGCGAAGTGAACACCTGCATGCGGTACCCGGCATGGCGGGTGCTGTGTGTAGCGTAGCCTGCCTTGAGCGGCGGCGGACGGATGAGCATCATGGCGCTGCGCTGCGGTGGCCACTGCGGCGGGGCGCTGCTCTGAAACCGCCGCTGCAAAAGAGGCTAGGAGCGAGGGAGAGCTGTCGAGGAAAGCTCCTAGGCTGTTCCGGTAGACGGAGGTCCACCGGGGATTACAGTGTGGTCTAAGTGGTAATCCAGCCCTGCTGGTGGCGACACGGCGGCGCCGGCCTGAAAGGGAAACCACCAGTGCAGCGATGCCTGGCGGCCGGCGGGGAAATCCTGCTGGACCTTAAGCCACAAAGTCTACCCGGTGGGCTGCCACCCGCAGGAGAAGGGGGGAGGGCGGAGGCCCTCCCCCGATTTTGAAGCTTCGGCCTTCCTGACCGGTGGTATTCCGAGAGCGACAGGTGAGGTCGATTTGGGCAGTACGCGGCGGAATGGCGCGGCGAACGGGCTAACCCATGCGGTAAAGATCGGGTTGGCGGTCTTCTGCTCCGCCACTGTGCTCTACTACTTCTCCGAGACCGCCATGACCCAACTCCACGTTGCCCTAGCCCTCCCGCTCCTCTTGGTCATCATCGGCGTGGGCGTGGTGATGGACATGCTGGGCACCGCGGTGGCGGCCGCGGACGAGGCCCCCTTCCACGCCATGGCCGCCAAGCGGCTGCCCGGGGCGAGACAGGCTGTCTGGCTTCTGCGCCGGGCTCCGGTGGTCGCCTCCTTCAGCAACGACATCGTCGGCGACATCGCCGGCACCATCAGCGGTGCAGCGGCGGCCACCATTGCCTACCAGACCGCCCGGTGGCTGGCGGGCCAGCAGGACCCGCCCGAGTGGCTGGCGGACCTGGCCGGTGTGGTGGCCGTCGGCCTGGTCGCGGCCCTCACCGTTGGCGGCAAGGCCGCGGGTAAGACCCTGGCGATCCGCGAGCCCAACGCGATCCTCCACCGGGCCGGCCAGGTGTTGGCCTGGCTGGAGCGGGTGACGGGTTGGCGGTTCACGGCCAACGGCCGGGGCAACCGGCGCCGGGACCGCTGATGGGCAACCCCCGGCGGGAAGGCGCCGGCCCGCAGGTCCAGGCGCGCAAGAGCGGCAGGTGCCTCTGGTGCGGAGGGCACCTGCCGCCTTCTTTTTCTCCGCGGGCCTTACCCCTGGTCTGCCTGCCGGTCGGCCAGGCCCTCCGCGGCCATGGCCCGGAAGGCCTCGTCCGCGGCCGCCAGGGTCTCGTCCAGATCGGCCTGGGTGTGGGGGATTTGGACGAACCAGGCCTCGAACCGGGAGGGAGCCAGGAGGATACCCCGCTGCAGCATCTCCCGGAAGAACCGGGCGAAGAGAGCCTGGTCCGAGGTCGATGCGGTGGCGTAGTCCCGCACCGGCACGTCGGTGAAGAAGAGGGTGAAGCCCGAGGCCATCCGGTTCAGCTGCAGCTTGAAGCCGTAACTCCGGCCGATGCGCAGGAGGTTGTCCGCCAGGTATGCCGCCTTCCGGTCCAGGTCCTCATAGACGCCGGGCCGGCCCAGGATCTCCAGGGCCTTGAGGGCCACCCGCACCGAGAGGGGGTTGCCGGCCAGAGTGCCGGCCTGGTACGCCGGCCCCAGGGGTGCCACGTAGTCCATGATCTCCGCCCGGCCCCCGTAGGCCCCCAGGGGCAGCCCGCCGCCGATGGCCTTGCCCAGGGTCGTGAGGTCCGGCTCCACCCCCAGGAGGTTCTGGGCCCCGCCGTAGCAGACCCGGAAGGCGGTGATGATCTCGTCGAAGATCAGGAGCGCCCCGTACTGGCGGGTGAGTTCCCGCACCCCTTCGAGGAACCCCGGCTCCGGCCAGACGATCCCCATGTTGCCGCAGATGGGCTCGATCAGCACCGCCGCGACCTGAGAGCCCCAGACCTCCAGGGCTTGGGCCAGGGCCGGCAGGTCGTTGTAGGGGACGGTGATCACCTCCTGGGCGGTGCTGAGAGGGATGCCCGCGCTGTCCGGCTGGCCCAGGGTGGCCGGGCCGGATCCGGCCTTGATCAGGGCGAAGTCCGAGTGGCCGTGGTAGCATCCCTCGAACTTGATCACTTTCGGCCGGCCGGTGTACGCCCGGGCGACCCGCACCGCGGACATGACCGCCTCGGTGCCCGTGGAGACGAACCGGACCTTCTCCAGGGAGGGGATCGCCTCGTGGAGCCGCTCCGCCAGCTCCACCTCGTAGGGGGTGGCGGTGCCGTAGAGGGTGCCGTCCCTGGCGGCGGCTGCGATGGTCTCCACGATCTCCGGATGGGCGTGGCCGAGGATGCCCGGGGCAAAGGCTGCCAGGTAGTCGATGTACCGGTTGCCGTCCACATCCCACATGTAAGCGCCCTCGGCCCGGCGGATGAAGATGGGGTGGGGCATCCCCACGGCCCCGTAGGACCGGGAGGGGCTGTTCACCCCGCCGACGATCCGCCTGAGCGCCCGCTCGTAGTATTGAGCCGACTGCTGGTAGGTGCGCACCGAATCCGCCTCCTTCTTGCAAGCCGCACCCGTTCCGTCGCCCAGTGTACCGCCCCCGGGACCTGCCTGACAAGGCGTGGAGGAGTCCGGCGCCGGGGTGCCGAACTTCCTTGGCGTCGTAGGGGGTGAGGCCGATGGAGCGGCTGAAGGTGGCCGTGATGGGGGCCGGCGCGGTGGGCGGGTACTTCGGCGGCCGGCTGGCCCTGGCGGGCCACGAGGTGCACTTCGTCGCCCGGGGGGAGCACCTCCGGGCCCTGCAGGCGGAGGGGCTCCGGGTCCGGAGCGCCCGGGGGGATTTCCACGTCCGGGTCCACGCCACCGGGGATCCCCGGGAGGTGGGGCCCGTCGACCTCTTGCTCTTCACCGTCAAGACCTACGATCTGGAGGCTGCGGCGGAGGCAGCCCGGCCCATGGTCGGCCCACAGACGCTGGTCCTGCCCCTGCAGAACGGGGTCGACGCCCCGGACTACCTGGCGGAGGTCTACGGCGTTGACCGGGTGCTGGGCGGGTCCTGCAAGATCGAGGTGACCGTCGCCGCCCCGGGGGTGATCGAGCATCCCAGCCCCCTGGCCAGCATCGCCTTCGGCGAGTTGTCGGGGGGCCTCTCGCCCCGGGTGGAGCGGCTGCGGGAGGTCTTTCAGGCCGCGGGCGGGGCGGAGGTGGAGGCGAGCCCCGACATCCGCCGGGTGCTCTGGGAGAAACTGATCTTCCTGGCCACCCTGAGCGCCTTCACCACCGCCACGGGCCTGCCCATCGGCCCCGTGCGGGACCACCCGCCAACCCGGGAGCTCCTGGCCCGGATGCTCGGGGAAGTGACCGCGGTCGCCCGGGCGGAGGGCATCGCCCTCCCCGACGACCACCCGGACCGGGTCCTGGCGTTCATCCTGGGACTCCCCGGGACCATGAAGTCCTCCATGCAGCGGGACCGGGAGCGGGGCCGCCGGCTGGAGGTCGAGGCGATCCAGGGCGCGGTGGTCCGCCGGGCCCGGCGGCACGGGATACCGGTGCCGGTCACCGAGACCCTCTACGCCATCCTCAGCCTCTGGCGGGACGGCAGCCCCCAGGTTCCGGCCCGGTGATGCAGCCTGGCGCGAGAATCCAACGGAGAGGAGCAGGCTGGACCTTGTCGTCTGCGACCCCGGCGGCGGACCCCCGGGAGGTGGCCCGCAAGGCCGCCGATCCCCGAGTGGCCGCCATCCTGGAGATCCTGGCCGAGACCTATCCTGACGCCCGGTGCGCGCTGGAGCATGAGAACCCGTTCCAGCTCCTGATCGCAACGATTCTGTCTGCCCAGTGCACCGACAAGCGGGTGAACATCATCACCCGGCGGCTCTTCCCCCGGCTGCCCCGGCCGGAGGACTACCTGGCCATCTCCCAGGAGGAACTGGAGGAGCTGATCCGGGATTGCGGCCTCTACCGGGAGAAGGCCCGGAACATCCGGGCCACCTGCCGGATCCTGGTCGAGCGCTACGGCGGTGAGGTGCCCCGGACCCTGGAGGAGCTGATCCAGCTTCCCGGCGTCGGGCGGAAGACCGCCAACGTGGTGCTGTCCAACGCCTTCGGGGTGCCGGCCATCGCGGTGGACACCCATGTGCTCCGGGTCTCCAACCGGCTGGGGCTGGCGAATTCCCCGGACCCGGTGAAGACGGAGCGGCAACTGATGGACGCCATACCCCGGGAGCTGTGGAGCCAGGCCCACCACTGGCTGATCCACCACGGCCGGAACATCTGCCATGCCCGCAACCCCGCCTGTCCCATCTGCCCCCTGCTGCCCCACTGCCCGGAGGGCCAGCGCCGGGTGGGGCCTGGGGCCGGGGCGGGGACCGGTAAGGAGGCCGCCAGTGGGCCTGCCGCCGGCGCCACGGATTCCGAGAGGAGGGTCCCCGATGCCCCGGGTGCAGCGGGCCGGTGAAGGCGGCCGCTCCAGCCTGGCCCCGGAGGTGGGCCGGGCCCCGGCGCGGCCGGCCGGGGCGGCGGAGTTCCACGCCCAGTTCCAGTCCGTGCGGCTGACCCAGGCCCGGCACCGGCTGGACGAACTGCTGACCCGGATCGAAGCCCTGGGGGCGGAGCTGGCGGAGCGGATGACCCTGGGCAGCCTCCGGGCTTACCGGGAGGCGGTGCGGGAGTTCCTGCGGACGGTGCAGGAGGCCGCGGTCCAGGTGGAGACCGAGATGGAGTGGGATTACCGGAGCTGGGAGCACCGGACCCTCACCATCGTCCGCAAGGTGAACCAGGAGCTGGAAGCCCTGGCCCAGGAGCTGATGGACCGGGAACAGGGCCGGATGCGGCTCCTGGCGCGGCTGGGGGAGATCAAGGGGCTGCTGCTGGACTTGCTGTTTTAGCCGGGGGACCGGGAAACCGGTCCCCCGCTGCTT
>JAKKUO010000062.1 GCA_021890795.1 Bacillota bacterium
ATCCCACGGAGTCCGGAAACAGTCCGGACCCTCGACGACCTGCCCCGGCTGCCCTCCACCTTCAAGCAGGACCTCCGGGACCACTACCCCTTCGGCCGGCCTGGGCACCGGTTCCATAACGCCTACGGCTACGGGCTCTTCACCGGCGGCCTGGGGATGCACCACGGGGCGGAGCGGGTCGGGGCGGCGGTGATCCCGGCCTCCACGGGAAACACCGCCCGGCAGGCCCTGCTCATCCGGGACCTCCAGCCCGACGGGATCGCCTGCACCCCGTCGTACCTGCTCACCATCGCCGACCAGCTCGCGGCCGACGGGTGCGATCCCCGCCGCACCTCCCTCCGGTACGCCATCCTCGGGGCCGAGCCCTGGTCCGAGGCCATGCGCCAGCAGATCGAGGAGCGGATGGGACTGAAGGCCGTGGACATCTACGGCCTGAGTGAGGTGATCGGCCCCGGGGTCGCCTGTGAGTGCCACGAGGCCCAGGACGGGCTGCACATCCACGAGGACCACTTCCTGCCGGAGGTGGTCGACCCCGAGACCGGCGAGCCGCTGCCCCCGGGCACCTACGGCGAGCTGGTCTTCACCACCCTCACCAAGGAGGCCTTCCCGGTCATCCGCTACCGGACCGGCGACATCGCCGCCCTCTACCCCGAGCCCTGTCGGTGCGGCCGCACCCTGGTCCGGATGAGCCGGGTGAAGGGACGGGCGGACGACATGCTGATTGTCCGGGGGGTGAACGTCTTCCCCTCCGAGGTGGAGTTCCAGCTCCTGCAGGTGGCGGAGCTCGCCCCCCACTACCAGATCGTGGTCGACCGGCCGGGGGCCCAGGACCGGCTCACGGTGCAGGTGGAGCCCGCCGAGGCGATGGTCCGGACCTGGGACGGCTTCAACCCCGACGGGGAGCCCGTCCGGGAGTTCCAGGACCGGGTGAAACGCCACCTGGGCAGCGCCCTGGGACTCCAGGTGGAGGTGGCCATCGTCCCGTCCCGGACCCTGCCCCGGAGCGAGGGCAAGGCCGTACGGGTGGTAGACCGCCGCCAGGTGATGGCATGACGGCGTCCGGTGGTCCTATGGACCCCATGATGGAAAGGGCTCAGGAACGGACAGGGAGCCGGCGCCCGGCACCTGGCCGGGGGCCGGCCCCATCCCCCCTGGCGGCGGTCCGGGCGGCGGGGGAAGGCGACCCCCTCTGCCGCCGGCTGGGGATTGAACTGGTGGACCTGGCGCCGGTCCGGGCCGGCACCGTGCTGGTGGCCGACGGGCCACCACACGGGAAGGCTGAGCTAGCCCCCCAGCTCCTCCAACAGCACCAGGTACATCGCGTGGGACCAGAGAAGGGGATTGGCCACCGGCCCCCAGCGCTCGACCCAGGGCTGGATCATGGTGGGGTCGTTTGCCCGCTCGCAGACCTGCTCGGGCATGTTCCCCTCCGGGTCGGCCTGGTCCTCCACCCAGCGGAGGAGGTCCCAGGCCCGGTCCCGGCGCCCCACCCGGGCGTAGTACCAGCCGAGCCAGGCGGTGAGGAGCAGCCACTCCCCGCCGCCGTAGTAGGTGTCCTCCGGGTACCGGTGGACGCCGCCGGTGACGCACCGCCGCTCCAGTTCCGCCACCGTCGCCTGCATCACCGGGTCGTCGGGGGGCAGCATCCCGAAGGGCACCGCGACCCACAGGAGGTTGGCGTCCACGGAACGGCCGTCGGCGAACTTGGTCAGCCGCCCCCCGTGGACGAAGTGGGTGAGGACGTACTGCCGGATCGCCTGGCAGAGGGCCTCGAGGTCCAGGTCCGGCCGGTAGGCGGCGATGGCCTTCAGGCCCCCGTAGAGGCAGGCCAGGGTCGAGGGGTGGACCTGGTCCCCGTGCTCCTCCCAGCAGTCGTAGTTGGGCCGGTCCCAGAAGAGGCTGAGGTACCGGACCACCAGGTCCACGGTGGGCCGGAATTCCTCCAGGAGCCCGGTCTCCCCGGTCATCCCCACGTGTTCGCACAGGGCCCAGAGCCAGGTGCCGTAGCCGTCCAGCTGAAAGTGGCTCCAGTCCTCGCTCCCTTCCCGGCCGTCCAGGGTGTAGCGGGTGTGGAGCCACTCGGAGAGCGCAATCGGCTCTCCGGCTCGAGCTTTGGCCTCAAGCCGGTCCACCTTGTGGGCTACCGACCGCAGCGTCCGGTCGACCCACCGGTGAAAGGCCCGGGCGCTGTCGTGCTCCCCCACCCGGTCCATGGCGTAGGCGATAAACGACCCGTCCCGGAGCCAGCAGTAGTGGTAGGTGCGGAAGTTTGGTGAGGCGATGTAGGCGCCGGTCCCGGCCTGTCCGGCCCGGATGATCTCGATGCTCCGGGCCCGGAGCGCGGCCCGGCGCGCCACGGGATCCAGTGCCCGAAGGTCCATGGCGACGGGGCTCCTCTCGTAAGGTGGTTCTCATCAAAGTTCCTCGCCTTCGCGGCCGGTTCCTTCGGGAACGGGAACTCTTCGGCAGTGGCCCGCCAGGGCAAAGCCGTTGGAAAGAAGGCCACTGAAAAGAAAAAGGGGCTGGCCAGCATCGCCAGCCGCCTACGGTGGTTACAGGGAGTGGGCCAGTTCGCTTTCTTCGGGGACCGCCGCTTCAGGTACCCGGTAGCCCTCGTGCCCGGCGATGGCGGCGCAGGCCGCCTCTCCCTCGATGATGGAGACGGAGTCCGGCCGGAGGCTGAACCGGACCGTCTGCCCTTCCCGCAGCCCGGTAGCCACGGGGGACGGCGGGGTGTGGATGAGAAGCGGCACGCCCGCGACGGGCTCAAGGGACTCCACCAGCACCTCGAGGACGTTGCCGCCGTAGACGACCCGGGTAATTCGCCCCAGGATCCGCCCCTGGGGGTCGAGGTCCAGGCTGTCCGGGCGGATGGAAACGACGCACCGGGAGCCGGGCCGGGCCCCCCGCAGGTCCGCGCAGGGAACCGGGCCAAGGGGCGTCTCCACCACATACGGCCGCCGCTCACTCAGCCGCCCCGGGAGGAGGTTGGTCTGACCCACGAACCGGGCGACGAAGGTCGTCCGGGGCGACGCGTAGACCTCCTGGGGCGTGCCCAGCTGCTCCACCGTACCCCGGTTCATCACCGCGATCCGGTCGGAGATGGCCAGGGCGTCCTTCTGGTCGTGGGTGACCAGGACCGCGGTGGCGCCGTACTCCTTCAGGATGCGGCGCACCTCTTCCCGCATCTGCACCCGCAGGGCGGCGTCCAGGTTGGAGAAGGGCTCGTCGAGGAGCACCACCGCCGGCCGGGGCGCCAGGGCCCGGGCCAGAGCCACCCGCTGCTGCTGCCCTCCCGACAGTTCGTGGGGGTACCGCTGGGCAAGGCCCCGGAGTCCCACGAGGCCGAGGAGTTCGCTCACCCGCCGCTGCCGCTCGGCGCGGGGGAGGCCCCGGAGCCCGAAGGCCACGTTCTCCGCCACCGTGAGGTGCGGAAAGAGGGCGTAGTCCTGGAAGACCATGCCCACCCCCCGCCGCTCCGGCGGCACCCAGACGCCGGGGCCGCAGACCAGCCGGCCCTGGACGTAGATGGTACCGGCATCCGGGTGCTCCAGCCCGGCCAGAAGCCGCAGGGTGGTGGTCTTGCCGCAGCCGCTGGGGCCCAGCAGCGTCAGGATCTCGCCGGCCCGGACCTCGAGGTGGAGGTTCCGGACGGCAGGTTGCGGACTGCCCGGGTACCGCTTGGTGAGGCCCTCAGCAACCAGGGGCGGGCGGAAGTTCACCGTCATCTCCCTCAGCCCTTTTTCGGAGTCTTGGCCCTATGTCCGGGTTTCGGCCCTGTATCCAGCAAGCCTCAGCCCCGTACCGCGTCCGGGCCCTGTGCCCGATTCCCAGTCCTCTGTCCGGGGCCACATCCTTCGGGTTCAGGGGCGGGCCAGCCGGCGACCCGGCGCGACACAGCCATGTTGAAATTGATTATCAGTCTCATGTTGCCACGAAAATTCTAGCCGGTTGGGCCCGGCGGTGTCAATTCTGGCTCTGTCCATTCCGGCCGTCGCCATGTCGCCGCTGACCGCCCGGTCCGGCCCAGGGACGGCTCCCGCTCCAGGACCAGGGCCAGGCTCAGGCCCGAGGCCAGGATCAGCACCAGCATGGGCGCCGCCGCTCGGGCAAAGAAAGCCTCGGCGGTAGCGGACCAGACCTGGGTGGCCAGGGTTTTGAACCCAATGGGGCTGAGGAGCAGGGTCGCCGGCAGTTCCTTCATGGCCGTGAGGAACACCAGGGCAAAGCCCGCGAAGAGGCCAGGGAGGACGAGGGGGCCCGTCACCTCCCGGACGACCTCCAGGGGCCGGCGGCCGAGGGTGCGGGCCGCCTCCTCCAGGTGCGGGTTCACCTGCCGGAGGGAGGCCTGTACCGCCCCCACCGCCTGGGGCAAAAACAGGACCACGTACGCCAGTACCAGCAGGGCGGTGGTCTGGTAGAGCGGGGTGGCGTAGCGGATGCCGAAGAAGACCAGGGAGAGGGCCACCACGATGCCGGGGAGGGCGTGGCCGAGGTAGACCGCCTTCTCCAGGAACCGGGCAAGGCGGCCCTGGTACCGCACCGACAGAAGGGCGATGGGCAGTGCGGCCGCCACCGAGACCCCGGCGGCTGCCGCCGAGACGGTGACGGAGTTCAGAAGGGGTCGCCAGACAAGCTGGAGGGGCTCTCCGGCGGCCAGGCCCCGGACCAGCCAGTGCACGACCACGGCCACCGGCACCACCAGGGCCAGGCAGACGACGAGCCCGCAGAAGGCCAGGGCCGCCCACCGCCAGCGGCCCAGCCGGACGACGGTCACGGGCCTCCCTACCCCGGTCCCCACCCGGGCGTAGCGAGCCCGCCCCCGCAGGTAGCTCTCCCCGACCAGGAGCAGGGTGGTGATGGCCACCAGCACCAGAGAGAGGGAGGCGGCCAGCGCCCGGTCCAGGCTGGCCTGGTACTGGACGTAGATGGCCCGGGTGAAGGTCTCGTACTGCAGCATGGTGACCGCGCCGAAGTCGCTCAGGACGTACATGGCCACCAGGAGCCCCCCGGCCAGGATGGCGGGCCGGAGGAGAGGCAGGGTGACCCGGAAAAAGGTAGCCACCGGCCCCCACCCCAGGCTCCGGGCGGCCGCCTCCAGGTCCGGGTCCATCCGGAGCAGCATGCCCCGGACGCTGAGGAGAACGTAAGGGTAGGTGAAGAGGGTGAGTGTGAGCCAGGCCCCGAAAAAGCCGTAGATCTCCGGCAGCCGCTCCACGCCGAAAAGAGGCTCCAGCCACTTCTGGAGGATCCCCCGGGGGCCAAAGGCGGAGACGATGGCAAAGCTCCCCACGTAACTCGGGATCACCAGCGGCATCAGGGTCAGGACCGCCCAGACCCGCCGGAAGGGCAGGTCGCTCCGGGTGGTGAGCCAGGCCAGCGGCACGCCGATGGCCACCGCCGCCACCGTGACCGCGGCCGCCAGCAGGAGGCTGTTGACCACCACGGTGGCGGTGCGGGGGCGGAGGAGGAGGTGCCAGGCCGCGGGGCCGGCCTCCAGGGTCCGGAGCACGAGATAGACCAAAGGCAGCACCGTCGCCCCCGCCACCAGGGTGGCGGGGGCGACGAGCCAGAAGGGGGGGCGGGGTGTGGCTCCACGGCTCACCGCTTACAACGCTCCCACTTCGCGCAGCAGGTTGAGGGTCTCCTCCAGGGAGTCGAGGTCGCTGAGGTCCAGGTCCGGGGTCTTGAGCTGGTCGAGGGGCGGCAGGTCAAAGGGCGGCTCGACCCCGGGGATCAGCGGGTACTCGCCGTTCTCCTGCACCACCATCCGCTGGGCCTCTTCGCTCAGCAGCCACTCCACCAGCTTGAAGGCGGCCTCCTGGTGCTTTGCGGTCTTCAGGACACCGACCCCCGCCACGTTGACCAAGGCGCCCGCGTCGCCGCCGGTCATGAAGTGGATCCGGGCCTTGAAGCCTTCACCGTGCTCCTTGAGGAACCGGTAGAGGTAGTAGTGGTTGATGAAGGCCACATCCACCTCACCGTCGGCCACGGCCTGCAGGGCGGCGGTGTTGTTCTCATAAGCCCGGGGCTCGTTCTTCAGGATGCCCTGGAGCCACTCCCGGGCCTTGTCCTCGCTCTCCAGCACCCGGAGCGCGGTCACAAAGGCCTGGAAGGACGCATTGGTGGGCACCCAGCCGATGCGGCCCTTCCACTTGGGGTCGGTAAAGCCCCAGATGGTCTCCGGCAGCTCGGCGGGGTCCACCCGGTCCACGTTGTACGCCACCACCCGAGCCCGGCCGGAGGTGCCGACCCAGTACCCTTCCGGGGAGCGGAACCGGGGCGCCACCTTGTTCAGGATGTGGTCCGGCAGCCGGGTAAACCGGCCCGCCTTGGCCAGGGCCCCCAGGGCACCGGCATCCTGGGCGAAGAAGACGTCCGCCGGGCTGCGGTCGCCCTCCTCCAGGATGGTGGCGGCCAGGGCGGCGGTGTCGCCGTACTTGACCTGCACGTCGATGCCGGTGGTCTCGGTGAACCGCTTCAGTACCGGGCCAATCAGCTCCTCGCTGCGGCCCGAGTAGATGACGATGGGGCCGGTGAGCCCTTGCTGGCCCTCAGAAGCCGGGTTTTCACCGGTCTGGGCCGGGGCCTGCTGGGCACCGGGTTCGCCGGACGCCCCGGGCCCGGTTCGGCCCCCGCAGCCGGCCAGGGCCAGGGAGGCCACCAGGGTAGCAAGCAGCATGCCGGCAGCCCGCCGGCGGAGGGAAGCGCCAAGGGTCATGGGGGAGAACCTCCTCCGTCGTCTATGGTGGGGAGTCGCACGGGTGGCGAGCCGTGCGACATGATACTGAGAATCATTATCACTCACGGAGATACTAGCAGTTTCCTTGGCGGTAGTCAACGGCTTTTCCGCAAAAAGATAACGGGTCCACAAAAGGAACAAGATGGAGGTGGGAGCAACCTGACGTGGGCGGGGGCAAAAAGAAGGGGGTGGGCCCGACGGGTGGGCCCACCCGAGCAGAGGGGCCGGTACCTCTGGAGGTACCGGCCCACACCTTTGGTGAAGCCGGTGGCCTGGTGCGCTCACCGGAACCCTACCGCGCTCCGGCCTCCCGTCCCGCTTTCTCCGGGCTGGCGGCCGCGTCCGCGGGGCTGGAGACCAGCTTGTAGCCAACCCCCCGGACCGTCACGATGTACCGGGGGTGGACCGGATTGGGCTCGAGTTTCTTCCGGAGGCTGCGCACCACCTGGTCCACCACGTTGCTACTGCTGTCCGCCTCCCAGCCCCAGACAGCGTTCAGCAGGTCCTGCCGGTGGACCGGACAGTCGCACCGCTGGGCGAGTTCCTGCAGGACGAGGAACTCCTTGGGAGTGAGCTGAACGGGCCGCCCGGCCAGCCGGACCTCCAGCCGTTCCCGGTCGATGGTGATGGGACCGCAGACGATAGGTTGGGAGCGCCTCTGGGCCTGGTCGAGAAGCCCCCAGACCCGCAGCCGCAGCTCCCCGGGCCGGCAGGGCCAGACGACGAAATCCTGGCCCAGCCGGGGCGCCGGGCCGGGGTTGTCGAGCTGCTCCGCCCGGAGGATCACCAAAACCGGCGGCCGGGGAGACTGCCGCCACAGGGGCTGGAGGGTCGGGTGCTCCAGCAGGGGCGCGTCCACCAACAGGGCCTGGGGCCGGGCCAGCCCCGGGACCGGCGCCGCCGACGGGGTCAGGGGAAGCACGGCGACGGCTGGGGCCAGCGCTTCGGGGATCGCCTGCCGGATCTCCGGGTCGTCGCTGCAGAGGCCGACGACGGGGATCTGCCCCGGTTCGGCCTCAACCCCGGGCCGGAGCGCCGGTGTCACCGGGGGCGACGTCCAGGTCGGATTCCGCGTGGCCGCTTCCCGCATGGGTATCTTCGGACTCCTTGCGAGCACGGCACTCGGGGCACAGGCCCCGGATCTCCACGTGCAACTGACGCACCTGGAACCCGGTCTCACTGCGAATTGCTTCGAGTTGGCAGGTGCAGAGGCCGACCTCAACCTCCACCACCCGGCCGCAGCCCTCACAGAGGGCGTGGTGGTGGTGCTCGATGCGGCCGTCGTAGCGGGTGGGATGCTTGCCGATCCGCAGTTCCCGCACGAGCCCGGCCTCCACCAGGGCGTTCAGCGCAGTGTAAACCGTGCTGTACGCGATGTGCGGGTAGCGGGCCCGTACCCGCTCGAAGATCTCGATTGCTGTGGGGTGATCACAGGCCTCCCGCACCACCTGGAGTACGGCCCGCCGTTGCATGGTCATCCGGATGGGGGGCGCCCCGGGTTCGGTCATTTCCGTTCGCTCCGCTCCGTTTCTGCTGGATTCAGCCTCTGCGCGGGTTCTGCGCCGGGCGTCACGGCTGTGCGGCATCTCGAATCCGAACCGGATTCGAGTCCTATTATAGCACTGGGTGGCAGGGCCGGCACCGTGCCCCACAGCCGGATCCAACAACATTAGAAGCATGAAGAGGCGGCACGGACAGGAACCGTGCCGCCTCCAGCCGGCGCCCGCCCCCCTGGCCGCCGGCTCAGCTCCACAGTCGGGAGGCCTGGCGCCGGAGCCAGCCGGTTGGCCACGGCCAGACGGCCTGGCTCCGCCGCCACCGGACCGGTCCGGCTGGCAGAGGCTAGCCCCGCATCAGCCGGGCCGCGATCTCGGCCAGCTCCTCGGGGTGATACTCCGGCGCGAAGGACTCCGGAGCCTCGGGCAGGTCGGGCACCGGGCCGCCCTCCGGCGGACCGTCGACCACCTCGAGGTTGCCGCTGCCGTCGGGAGCCGGACCGTTCCAGAGCTTGGCGATCTCCTTGTAGTCCTCCGGGCTGAACCGGTAGAGCTTCCGGTGCATGCCCCGCTCCTCGAACTTCCGGGCCTCGGGGAACTTGTCGTTCTCGATCTTCGGGATCGGCAGGAGCTTGGGGATGTCCACGCCCGTCAGGGTCTGGAGGGCCTTGGCGTAGGCCAGCGCATGGACGCCGCCCCGGACCAGCAGGTACCCGATCATCTCCCGGGCGACGGGGTTGGTGGTCATCTCGTAGACCCGAATCTTCTGGGTCCGGGCACCGCACTCGAGGAAGAAGTTGTGGAGCAGGTCGAGGATCAGGTTGCCGCTGGAGAAGACGTAGTCGCCGTTCCAGTGCCCGCCCATGGAGTTGCCCACCAGGGAGGCCTGGCCCGTGGCGATGAAGTGGTGGGTGTTCCGCAGATCCTTGGCGATGCTCAGAGGCGCGGTCTCCGGCTCGCCGGGCCGGGTGGAACCGCTCAGGAGGGCGTTGACGGTGGCGGCCACCAACTCGATGTGGCCCAGCTCCTCGGTCGCGATGTTGGCGATCAGGTCATAGTAGGGCCGCAGCTTCTGCCGCCCGCGGAAGTTAAAGGACTGGTAGGTGTAGTTCATGAGGGTCGACATCTCGCCGAACCGGCCGCCCAGCAGTTCCTGCACCGCCGCGGCAGCGTTGGGGTCAGGTTCCTTCGGCTGGGGCAGCTCGATGGCCAGGCGATCGATGCGCAGGTACATGCCGTGCACCCCTCCTTGGCAGATGCCCATACTCGAATTGAATTCGAGTTTCCGGTTACCAGGATAGCAAGGTGGCCGGAGGTTTGCATGAGAAAACGATGAAAGAGCCGTGAACTTTTGCTGTCCAGGTGTAGGGGGCTCTCCTGCCGGGCCTGCGCCAGCAGCCCCAGCCTGGCCACGCGCGCAGAAACCCCCCGGGGATGCGTCCCCGGGGAGTTGGCGGGGAATCGGCCCCGGCCCGGGGTCGGACCGAACGGCCGGGAGCCGCACCTGCATCCGGCGACGGTCCTGGGCGGGTTGCGGGTCGCCGGGCTAAGGAGGGGCCCGGTGGGTGACCTTACCTGGCCCGGTGGGTGACCTTACCGGGCCCCCTGGGGCTGGCGGTAGGACCGGTACAACTGCCAGCCTCCGGCCAGGACCGACCCGGCGAGGAGCGCCAGGGCGCCCCGGGTGAGCCAGGCCCGGATGGCCGGGAGCGCTGCCACCAGGGCCACAGTGCCGTAGGTCCAGGCCAGCCCCCAAAGGAGGTCGTTCAGCAGCAGAAAGGCCAGGAGGGCCGGCCGACCGCTCCGGGTGGCCCCCAGGAGCCAGAAAACCTGGGTGTACCCCAGTCCCACCCAGCGGAGGAGGAAGAGGAGAGGCCACGACCCCGGTCTGCCCAGGAGGTCGCGGAGGTATTCGAGGGGCCCAGCCAGGGCGGGCATCCACCGGGTTACCGCCGCCAGGAAGGGGGGCCCGAGGCCGGCGAACGCGGCATAGGTGATCCCGTGGCCTGCTGCCGTGGCCGCGCCGGCCAGGGCCCCTGCGGCCCACCAGGGGGTGCCGCTCGCCGCGGCCAGCCCCGCCAGGAGGCCAAACAGCGCGAGGGAGGAGAGGGGGAATCCGGCAGCCAGAAGGGCGAATCCGGCCGCCAGCCCCGCCCAGCCCCCCGTCCACGAGGGCAGGCCGGCCTCCGGCCCGGTGGCCGCCCCGCCGATCCACTCACCCGGTGGCACGGGACTCCACCTCCTTCGGAGCTGTCATGGGCGAGCCTTCCTTCCGATGGCCTGTAACAGAGGCCGCCACCCGGGCGTAGAGCGCCAGCACCTCCGCCAGGGCCCGGCCGGCTTCGTGCTCCTCCGCTACCGCCCGGGCTCCCGCCCCCAGCCGGCGGCGCAGCTCCGGGTCCTGGGCGAGGCGCAAGACGCCACGGGCGAGGGCCTCGGCGTCCCCCGGGGGCGCGGTGATCCCGCTCTCCCCGTCCCGGACCAGTTCCGGCAGGGCCCCGGCCCGGACCGCCACCACCGGCAGCCCTGCGGCCATGGCTTCCAGGGCCGCCAGTCCCTGGGTCTCCGACGGCGAGGGGAAGAGGAAGATGTCGCCGGCTGCGTACTCCGCCGGCATCGCCTCCCAGGGGACGTGTCCCCTGAGCGCCACCCGCCCGGCAGCCAGCCAGGGGGCCAGGGCGTCCCGGAGGGCCGGGGCCAGGGGCCCGTCGCCGACGATCCGGGCCCGGAGGGACGGGTCCGCCGCCAGGGCAATCTGCAGGGTCCGGGCCAGGCAGTCCACCCCCTTTTCCGGGCTGAGGCGGCCCACGAAGAGAACCGTCACCCCGGCGCCCCGCGCCTCCCGGGCTTTCGCTGCCGGGGCGAACCGGTCCAGGTCGACCCCGTTGGAGATGACCGCGATGGGCCGCTGGACCCCCAGCTGCCGGAGCTCGGTGGCCGCAAACCGGCTGGGGGCGATGACTGCATCGCAGCGGTTGTAAAAGGCCGGCACAAGGGAGCCGGCCGCCCGTGCCGCTTCTGCGGCCAGGCCTCGCACCACCGCACCAGCTGCCCGGACGTTGGCGTGGTAGGTGGCCACCGCCGGGATCCCCAGGGACCGAGCGGCCAGGAGGCCGAGCCAGCTCACCGGCAGCATGGTATGAAGGTGCACCACCTGGGGGCGCCACGCCGCCAGGTCCCGCCGGACTTGCCAATAGTCCCAGGCCAGGTGCGAGTCCGGCGGCAGACCCGGCACCCCCCGGAGGGGGATGGCCCGCACCAGCCTGACGTCCCCCGGGTGGAGGGGTCCCGCGGTCTGGGGCAGGGTAAAGACCCGCACCGGATGGCCAGCCCGGGTCAGGCGGTCGTGGAGGGCGATGACCGCCCGGGTGAGACCCCCGAGGTCCTCCCGGAAGGAGTCGGTGAAGAAGGCGATCTTCACCCCGCCACACCCCCTCCCGCGGCGGGCCGCAGCCCGGAGACCGCTGCAGGCCGGGCTGCCCCACCGGGGGCCGCCGCGCCGGTGATGAGAGGCAGGGCCTGGCGGGCCGCCGCGCGGCCGGCGGCGATGATCTCCGCCGCGCGGTAGAACTGATGGCCATGGAAACCCTCGACCGCGGGGCGGATGACCAGGTCCGCAGCGGCAGCGGGGGCGCCCCGTTGCAGTTGGGCCTCGGTGATGTCGAAGGCGGTGAGGACCGTCCGGACCAGGCTCCATCCCTGCCCCTCCCCCCGGCTGTGGCCGGCGAGGAGGGTGAGGGCCGCCCCGGGCACGAGGCCGGCGGCGATCCGCTGCAGCCGGCGCCAGTGGCGCCGCACCCTGCCGACGGAGAGGCGGGCCCGGTTTGCGGCCCGGGTCCAAAGGTCCGCAGAACTGGAGACGTCCACCGCGACGGCCCGGGCCGGCCGGAGCTCTCGCAGGGCGGTGACCGGCACCAGTTCCACCAGGCCGCCGTCCACCAGCGCCCGCCCCCCGACCACCGCGGGAGCGAAGAGCCCCGGCACCGAGACGCTCGCCCGGACCGCCTCGGCGATGGGACCAGTGCGGAGGATCACCGGCTTGCCGGTGGCCAGGTCCGTCGCCACCACCGCAAAGGGCACCGGCAGGTCCTCAAAGCGCAGCCCCCGGGTCAGGCGCCGCAGCTCGTCCAGAAGGGCGTCGCCCCGGAGCACGCCCCCGGAAAAGGCCGCATCGGCGAGGCGGATGAGTTCTGCCCGGCTCAGGTTCCGGGCCCGCTCCTCCAGTTCTGCCAGGGTGCCGCAGACGTAGGCCGCGCCCACAATGGCCCCGAAGCTGCAACCGGCCACATGGGTCACGGCCACCCCTGCCTCCTGCAGTTCCCGGAGAACGCCGATGTGGGCCAGCCCCCGCGCGGCCCCCCCGCCCAGGGCAAGGCCGATCTCTGCCTGGTGCATCCCGTGCCCACCTCCCCTCCCCCAGAGGCGTCTCTGGCAGAGGCTTCACTGGCCCAAAAAACCAAAAAAGAGAGCAGGAAGAAAGGAGCAGGGGAGCAGTGCCCCGGCGCCGCCGCGCCCAGGGCCACGGATGCCCGGGTTGCCCGACCCTGGGGTTACGCCAGTTCTCCTAGCGCCTTGTCCAGGAGCCGGTCCAGCATCTCCTGTTCCCTCGGGTCCAGGTCCCGGAGGTATCCCAGGAACCGGCCCACGACCTCCGCCAGGTCCCGGCTCACGCACTGGCCCAGGCCCTGGGCGAGGCTCCCCGCAGCGGCCCCCACGAAGACCGTCAGCCGCATCTCCGCCCCCGGGGCCGACCGGACCAGCTGCCGGACCTGCTGGATTGCCCGGTCCTCCAAGCCCCGGAGGCAGAAGACCAGGAGGCCCAGAAGGTGAGTGCAGAAGGCGAGCCGGGACTTGAGACCCGCCAGGTGCTCCAAAAGCCGCCGGGTCGCCTCCCCGGGGTGCAGGCCCCGGAGCCGGTGGAGGAGGTCCGAGACCTGGGCCTTCACCGCTTCCCACTCCACGGGAGCGGCCGCCGAGCCCTGCGCGCGGGGAAACAGCCCCTCGGCCGCCGGGGTGGGGGTGAAGACCACCACCGACCGTCCCGCCTCACCCCGGTGGACCGCGTACTCCCGGCGCAGGTACCCGAGTCTCTCCAGCTGCGTCAACATGTCGTAGGCCGTCCACTTGCTGACCCCGACGGCCCGGGCGACGGTCTCGTAGTGGACCGGCAGGTGCGTGCGCCGGTACAGGTCCAGGAGCTTCTCCAGGAACTGCTTTCGCCGTTCGGTCAGTGCCGAGGCCGCCACCCCCCAAAAGACCAAAGCTACGTATTGAAAGTAGGCCGGGTACGGGGAGTTGTCAAGCGGGGATCCTGGGGCCCTGGGGGCTCTGGGGCCGGCGACCGGGCCGGAACTCGCC
>JAKKUO010000098.1 GCA_021890795.1 Bacillota bacterium
ACCCGGGTTTCCGCCGTGAGAGGGCGGTGTCCTAGGCCTCTAGACGATGGGGCCATAGGGGAAGGGAAGCTGGCTGGGGATCTTGGATTCGAACCAAGACTACCTGATCCAGAGTCAGGCGGGCTACCGTTACCCCAATCCCCAGCGTGGGGCTGCCTCGCGGCAGCCGCTTTGGCGGAGGCGACGGGATTCGAACCCGCGATCTCTGCCGTGACAGGGCAGTATGTTAGGCCTCTACACCACGCCTCCGCATGGGCGGGACCTGCAAAGCAGGTCCGCATCTGGTGGAGCTAAGGGGACTCGAACCCCTGACCTCCAGAGTGCGATTCTGGCGCTCTCCCAACTGAGCTATAGCCCCACGTGCTGTGGCTCTGCGCTGACCCCTTCCGGAGTCAGCACATCTTATAGTAGCACGTCCGTCGTTGGATTGCAACCCCCATTGTGGTGCAGCCGGCAGGGGTCCGGGCGGGCAGCCGCCCGTCACTCCCCTGGGGGGTCGGTGCAGTGTAGAGTATACGGGGTCCTGCCGGCTGCCGTCAAGGGGGTCGGCGGGGGTATGTGAACCCACCCCGCAACCGGCCGCTCCCCCGCCAAAGGCCGCCAGCGACCGGCGGGGGGAAGATCACCACACGATCCGGGGGTACATCCGGGCGGAGAGCCAGACCATGAGGACCAGGGCGAGGGCCAGCACCCCGAAGTCCACCCCGAGGCCGAAGGTGCTCTGGCCCCCGATCAGCATCATCGCCCGCAGAGCGTCCACCTGGTAGGTGAGGGGGTTGATGCGGGAGAGGATCCGGAGCCAGGCGGGCATCAGGTCCAGCGGGTAGATGGCGTTGCTGGCGAAAAAGAGGGGCATCGTCAGGAGCTGGCCGATGCCCATCATCCGCTCCCGGGTCCGGACCAGGCACGCCAGGTTCAGGGAGAGAAGCGAGAAGACCATGGCGCCGAGAAGGGTCGTCCCGAACACCCCGAGGATCGCCAGCGGAGAGAAGCGGGCATGGATGCCCACCGCCAGCGCCAGGAGGTAGATGATCAGCGCCTGGATGAGCCCCCGCACTCCGGCCGAGAGGGCCTTACCCAGCACCAGAGCGGTGCGGGGAGCAGGGCTGACCATGAACTTCTGGAGAATGCCCATGTCCCGTTCCCAGATGGCCGAGATGCCGTAGAAGATGGAGATAAACAGGGCGCTCTGGGCCAGGATGCCGGGGGCCATGAAGTCCCGGTAGGTCAGGTTGCCCGTGGGTACCCCCCGGATCCGGCCCATGACGTTGCCGAAGACCAGGAGCCACAACGTCGGCTGGACAGCCCGGGTAAAGAGTTCCGTCGGGTCCCGGCGGAGCTTGCGGACCTCCGCCTCAGTCACCGCCAGGGTCTGGGTCAGAAACTCCAGAGTGGCGGCGACCCAGGCGCCAGGGGTCGGGCGGGCGCTGTGACCGCCGGCAAGTCCGCCGGCGGGCGCCGGTTCGCCCCTAGCCGAGCCGGCGGGCGACGCGACGGGCGCGGACGGCATCGCGGTAACTCCCCCCTTCGGCAATGGAACTGCCCGTGAAGTGGGCAAAGACATCGTCCAGGGTGGCGTCGGGCCCCACCGCCGCCTTGAGCTCCGCCGGCGTCCCCACCGTCACCACCCGGCCCCGGTGCATGATGGCCACCCGGTCGCAGAGCTGATCCGCTTCGTCCATGTAGTGGGTGGTCACCAGGATGGTGGTGCCATAGTCTGAGCGCAGTCGCTGGATGTGTTCCCAGACGCTCCGGCGGGCAACGGGGTCCAGGCCCACCGTGGGCTCGTCGAGGAAGAGTACCGCCGGCCGGTGGAGCATGGACTGGGCAATCTCGAGGCGGCGCACCATGCCGCCGGAGAACCGGGAGACCAGGGTATGGGCCACGTCGCTCAGGCCCATGAACTCCAGCACCTGAAGGACCCGGTCACGCCGCTCGGCCCGGGGCACCCCGTAGATCTTGGCCATCACCATCAGGTTCTCATAGGCCGTCAGGGACCCGTCGGCCGAGACCAGCTGCGGCACGTAGCCGATGCGGCGCCGCACCTGGGCCGGCTCCCCCACCACGTCGAACCCCGCGACCCGGGCGGTGCCCCCCGTGGGCGGCAGCAGGGTGGTCAGCATCTTGATGGTGGTGCTCTTGCCGGCGCCGTTGGGGCCCAGCAGGCCGAAGATCGACCCGGCGGGCACCGTCAGGTCAAGCCCATCGACCGCGGTGAAGGTGCCGAACCGCCGGGTCAGGCCAACGGTGACGATGGCCGGTGGGCCGCCCTGGGCCGCGCCGCTGGCCGGGCCCGGGGCCGCGGCGCCCGGGCTGGAACCTATCGGTTCCTTCGGCTCGGTCATCCGTCCCGCCACCTTTCTAAGACTTGGGGGCCCTACCCCTGCCGCCGGCGCAGCCGCACCGGCAGCCCATACCGGAGCCGCAGGGTCACTACCGGCTCCGGCTCCACCCGGGCGCCGGGGATTAGCTCCACGTCGAACCGCCGGGCCATCACCGCCAGCACCAGGGCCGCCTCCTGGAGCGCAAAGCCCTCACCGATGCACCGCCGGGGGCCGCCCCCGAAGGGGAAGTAAGCGAAGGCGGGGAGCCGCCGGGCCTCGTCGCCCAGCCAGCGCTCGGGCCGGAAGGCCTCGGGCTCCTCGTACCACCGGGGGTCCCGGTGGACCACCCACTGGGAGATGAGCACCGGCGTCCCCGGGGGGAACCGGTACGGGCCCAGCGCGAAGGGCTCCACCGCCTGGCGGCTCAGGACCCAGGCCGGCGGGTAGAGGCGCATCGCCTCCCGGACGACCGCCTGGGTGTACGGAAGCCGGGGGAGATCCTCCGCCCCCGGGTCCCGGTCGCCAAGGACCTCCTCCAGTTCGGCCCGGAGCCGCCCCAGGACCTCCGGGTGCTGGGTCAGGAGGTACCAGGTCCAACTGAGGGCATTCGCGGTGGTCTCGTGGCCGGCCAGGAGCAGGGTGAGGGTCTCGTCCCGGAGCTGCCGGTCGGTCATGCCCCGGCCTTCCTCGTCCCTGGCCTGCATGAGCATGGAGAGGAGATCCCCCGGGTCCTCGGGGCTTGCCCGGCGCTGGGCGATGATGCCGTAGACCACCGCATCCAGGTCCGCCAGAGCCCGGCGGAACCGGAGGTTGGTGGGGGTGGGCAGGGAGTCCGGCAGGGGCAGAAGGGACCGGGTGCGGGCCACAAAGGCCGCCATGGCCACGTCCAGGGCCCGGCCGATGCGGCCGGCCTCGGCCTCAATGTCCACGTTGAAGAGGGTCTTGGCGGCAATGGCCAGGGTGAGGCGCATCATCTCCGCCGCCAGGTCCCGGGTCTCCCCATCTCGCCAGCTCTCGACATGCCGCCGGGCGTAGGCCACCATGGTCTCGCCGTAGGCGGCGATCCGGTCCCGGTGGAAGGCCGGTTGGGCCAGGCGCCGCTGTCGAAGCCAGAACTCCCCTTCACTGGTGAGGAGGCCGTCCCCCAGGGCGGCCCGCATCACCTCAAACCCCGGGCCCTTGCGGAAGCGCCGGTGCTGGCGCACCAGCACCTCCTCGATGTGCTCCGGCTCATGGATCAGCAGAAACTCGACCCGCCCGAACCGGGCCCAGACCACCGGCCCGTACCGGCGGGCAATCTCCGTCAGGGTCCCCAGGGGGTCCCGGCGGAAAGCGGGCAGCAGTCCGACCACCGGCAGGCCCCGCA
>JAKKUO010000019.1 GCA_021890795.1 Bacillota bacterium
GACCGGCCCGGCGCCGCCCGGACCGGGCCGGTCCCCCGGGGAGTCGAGCGCGCCTGTCCCGGGCGCGCCCCGGGTTTACTACGCCAGGTACTCGTAGGCCGGCAGGGTGAGGAACTCGGTCAGCTCCTCGCCCAGGGCCACCTGCTCGAAGACCTCCCGGGCAGCGGCAAACCGGCCCGCGGCAAAGGCCTCATCGCCCACGGCCTGCCGGATCCGGTCGAGTTCCTCATCGATGAGGAGCCGCACCAGGGCCGGGGTCACCTGGGCCCCTTCGTCCTCGGGGTGGTCGAGGCGCACCCCGTGGCGCACCCACTGCCAGACCTGAGCCCGGGCGATCTCGGCGGTGGCGGCGTCCTCCATCAGGTGGTCGATGGCGACGGCCCCCACCCCCCGGAGCCAGGACTCCAGGTAGAGGATGGCGACCCGGATGTTGTTCCGGAGCCCCGCTTCAGTGATCCGCCCGCCGGGGATCCGCACGTCCAGGAGGTCCCGGGCGGTCACCTGGACGTCTTCCCGCAGCCGGTGGATCTGATTGGGCCGCTCCCCCAGGACCTCGTCGAAGACCGCCATGGCCACCGGGACCAGGTCCGGGTGGGCGACCCAGGTGCCGTCAAAACCGTCGCCAGCCTCCCGGATCTTGTCCTCCCGCACCTTGGCCAGGGCGACCTCGTTCACCTCGGGGTTCTTCCGGCTGGGGATGAAGGCCGCCATGCCGCCGATCGCGTGGGCCCCCCGCTTGTGGCAGGTGCGGACCAAGAGTTCGGTGTAGGCCCGCATGAAAGGAACGGTCATGGTCACCTGGTTCCGGTCAGGCAGGACGAAGGTCGGGTCGTTCCGGAACTTCTTGATGACGCTGAAGATATAGTCCCAGCGCCCGGCGTTCAGGCCGGCGGCGTGATCCCGCAGCTCGTAGAGGATCTCCTCCATCTCGAAGGCGGCGAGGATGTTCTCAATCAGAACGGTGGCCTTGATGGTCCCCCGGGGGATGCCCAGGGCGTCCTGGGCGAACTGGAAGACCTGGTTCCAGAGCCGGGCCTCCTTATGGCTCTCCAGCTTGGGCAGGTAGAAGTAGGGGCCGCTCCCCTTCTCCAAGAGCCGGTGGGCGTTGTGGAAGAAGTAGAGGCCGAAGTCCAGGAGGCTGGCGGAGATGGGCTCGCCGTCCACGGTGATCTGCTTCTCCACCAGGTGCCAGCCCCGGGGACGGACCATCAGCACCGCGACCTCGTCCTTCAACCGGTACTCCCGGCCGTCGGGGCTGGTGTAGGCGAGGGTGCCGGCCACCGCGTCCTTGAGGTTGACCTGCCCCTGGATGACGTTCTCCCAGGTGGGGGCGCAGGCGTCCTCGAAGTCGGCCATGAAGACCCGGGCCCCGGAGTTGAGGGCGTTGATCATCATCTTCCGGTCCACGGGCCCGGTGATCTCCACCCGGCGGTCCTGCAGCTCCCGGGGGACAGGAGCCACCCGCCACTCCCCCTCCCGGATCGCCCGGGTGGCGGGAAGGAAATCCGGCCGCTCGCCGGCATGGAGCCGGGCCTGCCGCTCCGCCCGCTCCTGCAAAAGCTGGCGGCGGGTCGGGTTGAACTCCCGGTGGAGCCTGGCCACAAAGGCCAGGGCCTCGGGCGTCAGGACCTCGGCAAACCGGCCCTTCAGGGGGCCCCAGACCTCAACCCCCTCCAGGCGAATCGTCCCTGTCCCACGTCCTCCGTCCATCGGACCCCCTCCATCCCTGCCGTTGGTTCCGGACGGCGGAGGCCCGGACCAGGCCCGCCGGCAGACCCCGGCCGGACCCGTGCCGAGCCCGCCGCTTACCTCCCTGTATACCGGGGCAACCCGGCCGGGGCAACGAAGGTTCGGCGAATTGCCGTAATCCAGAGATGAACGTGACAATTGTCTGTTCAAATGAAAAACCGCCGCCCGGCAGGGCGGCGGTGAACCGTCGGGATCCGGGGGCGAGTGGCGGCCGGCGATGCCAGGCCCCGACGGGGCCTGGCGACGGGCGCCACCGGACCGGCGAAGAGCCGCTTTGGGGCGATGAACGGACGGCAAGGGCCGGCGGTCGCCAGCCCTCCCGGCGGGGCTCAGTCCGCCGGGACACCCCCGGGGGCAAGCCCCCGACCGAGGGTGACCGCCAGGGTATCTCCCCGGAGGCCCACCCGCAGGGCCTCCAGGGCCATGGCCTCCTCCGGCGGGATGTTGCCCAGGTTGACGTTGGGGCCGAACCGGAGGATTAGCGCCTGCTGCTGCTCCTTCCGGGGCGCCTCCCAGATCACCTTCTCCACCGGGAGGCTGGCCACCAGGATCTCCACCCACTCCTCCCGCACCTGGCCGGCAGGGCCGTAGATCCCAACCCCCCGGCCGCTCTCCCGTCCCTCAATGATGACGTACTCCGCCCCGGCCTCCAGGTCCGCCAGGGCCTGCTCCGCGAGGGCCTCCGGGCTGGGCTGGGCCGCCGGGTCCTTCTTGCCCACCTCCGCCAGCACCCGCAGCCCTAGCCCCCGGGCGGTGGCGATCAGCTCCCGGCGGCGCCGGGGCGAGAGGGGAATCGTGCCTTCGGAGACCTCCGCGGCTCCGAACCCCAGGATCCGGGCCCGTTCGAGGAAGGCCTCCGCCTGCCCCTGCACCTCTGCGGCCTCCAGCAGGGTACCGCCGGGGTACGGGCAGACCCCCGCCGCCCGGATGGCCCCGAGCTTCTCCGCCAGCCGGGCCGGCGGATGGAGCTGAGCGGTGCCAAAGCCGAACTTCCAGAAGTCGATATGTGCGCCGCTGACCGCCAAAAGGTCCTGGCAGGCCGCCGGGCCGAGCCCCTTGTCCATCACCACCGTGACCCCCACCTCCCGGGGCCGCGGGGCCCGGCCGGGGATCGGCGGGGCGAGAATGCCGGTCCACGGAGCGCCATGCGGTTCCATCGTGCAACCCCCCTCGGGGGTCCAGGGTATGCGCCCCGGGTCTCTCCGGCCCCCGCCGGGCCCCCGCCGGATCTTGTCCTTCTCACCCTCCGGATCCGGCTGCCGGGCCGGCAAAGGTCTGCCACGCCCCGCGGGTGATGGCCACGATGACCTTGTCGGCCTCCCCGGGCTTGCCGTCCCCGGTGTAGACCACCAGCAGGAAGGGGCGGGGCCCCAGGACGATCCCCGTATCGTGCTCGTAGCCCAGGTACGACCCGTACTTGTGCCAGACCTCCACCCCCGGGGGCACCGCGGCGGCGATCCGCCCCCGGTAGGTCGCCTTCCGCAAGGGGGCCACGAGCAACTCCGCCTCCTCGGGCGCCGTCTGTCTCAGTTTCCACAGGTAGAGCCACCAGGCCGCCGCCGCCCGAGGGGTGGCCAGGGGGCCGCGGTCAAAGCCGCCCCCGATGGACCGGGCGAACTCCCGGATCCGCCCCCATCCCAGGTGACGGCCCAGGGCGTTGACCGCGGTGTTGTTGCTCTCCCGCAGGGCCAGATCCACCAGCCGCCCCACGGGAACCGCGGTGCCCGGTGAGACGTCGGCCAGGGCGCCGAGGGGCGGCTCGAAGTCCGCCTCGGCAAGCTGCACGGGGTCGTCCCACCGGAGCCGGCCGGCCCGCGCTTCTGCCAGGGCGAAGAGGGCCACAGGAACCTTGATGGTGCTGGCCGGATGGTAGGCGTCCGTGGCCCGGTACTCCCACCGGTCACCGGTCTCCAGGTCCACCGCCACCACGCTCAGCCGGCCGGAAAAGCCGCTCCGGGCCCGGGCTACCGCCTCCGCCAGGGGCCGCCAGCGGGGCGCCGCCGGCAGCGTCCCGGGCGGCGCCGGAGGCCGCTCTGCCGCCGGCGGGGACCCTTCCCCGCTCCCGCCGGCCGTCCCGCCTCCGGCCTCCGGCGCCGGTTCCGCCTCGGCAGAAGGCTCCGGGGCCCCCTGCGGCCCGGGCGCTTCGGCCCCGCCGGTCTCCGGTGGCGGCGGCACCTCGGCCGGGCCGGGGGACCACGGGGCCTGGCATCCGACCACCGCCACCACCAGCCAGGGCACGATCGCGGTCAGCCGACGGATCCTCTGCGGCATTGCCCATCACCTCAACGGGTCCTGAACCCAAACCTCAGCCGGGCACTCCCACGGGACACCCTTCATCTTACCGCAACTGCCGGCGGGGACTGAAGCCGCGCCGAGCCACCGCCGGCAGGCCCGCTGCAACGGCCAACGGGAGGGAGGCGCCGGCGAACCGCCGCCGGCGGTCGGCGAGCCGCCGGATCGGGGCGGCGAACCGCCAGGGGCCGGCGCTGCCGGGGGGAGGCCCACGGCTCATCCCCCCGTCTGCCCCCATCCATCGCCCCAACCGTGCCGCTGGTCGCCCTCCGCCCCCGCCGGCTGCCGCCCCGGACTACAATGGAGCCACACCCGATGCCCTGGGAGGAGGCCCCGGCAATGCTGCCCATGCAGAAGCCTGTCGCAGACCTGATCGGCGACTTCCGGCTGCGGGTTCTTGGCGGCGAAGGCGACCCGGAGGTAGAGACCGCCCTCGCCATCCTGGCCGAGACCCTCCGCCGGCAGGGGTACCAGAGCGCCGCCAGGGGGAGGGAGATGGAAGCCCGGCGCTGGAGCCGCGTGCCCCCGGCGGTGCCCCAGCCCGGGGCCGACCTGCTGATGGTGCTGGACGAAGGGCTCCTGGACCGGAAGGAGGCCCTGGCCGGCGTCAACCCTGACGGGATCCTGGTGGTGGCCACCCGCCGCGCTCCGGGCGCGGTGCGCCGGCAGCTCCGGTGGTACTCCGGCACCGTCGCGACCGTGGACGCCCAGGCCCTGGCCAGCACCCACGGGGGGGCCCCAGCCCTTGCGGCGCTGGGGGCGGCGGCCCGGGTGGCCGGGTTTGTCGACCCTGAGACCCTGGGCATCTGCACCTGGGTGGCCTACGACCGGGAGCTGCCCTACGCCGCCATGAGCGCGGTCCGCACCCTGGACGCCGGCTGGGAGCAGGTGGCGTACTGATCGGCCTGCGGCCCGCAGGAAGCCCTGCCAGGCCCCCGGCTGCCGGAGAGCCGGGGGCCTAGCCGCGCCGTCCGCCGGCTTTCCGGCTCCTCCTGCCGCCACCGGGCGGGTATGGGAATGGGTAAGGCAGGACTGATGTGGTAAGATGGTGGATACCGGTGCGAAAATCGGGCCAATCCCACGCAGTACAGGGAGGAAGCCGGATTGCCTTCCTTTTCTGTCCTCTTGGAGAACGGCTGGGGCCGCTGGGCCACAGCTCTGGGCATCGCCGTCCTGGTGCTGGGAGCGGGGCAGATCCTGCAGCGGGTGGTGCTTCACCGGCTCCGGCGGGTCGCGGAGCAGACCGAGACGGACCTGGACGACGCCCTGGTGGACCTCTTGCAGCGCACCCGCTGGTTCTTCTTCCTCGCGGTGGCCCTCTGGGCCGGGTCCCAGGTCCTCTGGCTCGATCCGTGGGTGAAGGATGCTCTGCGCAAGCTTCTGGTCACCGCTTTCTTCTTGCAGCTCGCCCTCTGGGGCAGCGGGCTCATCACCCACCTGGTGGACCGCTACACCCAGCGGCTTCTCGAGGAGGACGCGGTTACCGCCACCACCATCTCCGCCCTCGGGGTGGTCGGCCGGATTCTCCTCTGGATCCTCATCGCCCTGCTGGCGCTGGAAAACCTCTTCACGGGCCTCAACCTGAGCGCTCTCATCGCCGGTCTCGGCATCGGTGGCATCGCGGTCGGCCTTGCGGTCCAGAACATCCTCGGCGACCTGTTCGCGTCCCTCTCCATCGTCCTCGACAAGCCCTTCGTCATCGGGGACTTCATCGTCGTCGACAACCTGATGGGCACCGTAGAGCACATCGGCTTGAAGAGCACCCGGATCCGCAGCCTGACCGGGGAGCAGATCATTTTCGGCAACAGCGACCTCCTCAAGTGCCGGATCCGGAATTACAAGCGGATGCAGGAGCGGCGGGTGGTCTTCCACCTCCGGGTGCCCCACCAGACCCCGGTAGAGAAACTCGAGGCGATCCCCGGGATCCTGCGGGAGATCATCTCGGCGCAGCCCCACGTCCGGTTCGACCGGGCGCACTTTGCCTCCTTCGGCAACGACGCCCTGCTCTTCGAGGTCGTCTACTGGGTGACAGTGCCCGACTACAACGTCTACATGGACGTGCAGCAGGCCATCAACCTGGCCATCTGCCGGCGGTTTGCCGCCGAGGGGATCAGCTTCGCCTACCCCACCCAGACGGTGCACCTGGAGCCGCCGGGGATGCGGCAGTCCTGACCCGGCCGGCGGCAGTCCTCATCCGCGGTGGGGCACTCCTGACCCGGCCGGCGGCAGTCCCGAGCCGTGTGAGCCCGGGCCCTTCGAACCCCTGGGAGATTGGCGCCGGCGCCCTTCTCCGCCGGTGGCTGGCAGGTTCCTGGGATAGAATCCCGGCGGTGGGAAGCAAACTAGCCGGTGTAGCCCAGTGGGCGAGAAGGGAGAAATGGCCCGTGCTACGACCGTACCGTCGATGGCTTGGACTGCTGGCACCCGTGCTGGTGGTCGGCTGCACCGCAATGCCGCAGCGCCAGGGCGGCTCTCCGATGAGCCCCCCACCCATGGGCGCGGCCCCCGGCACCGACAACCGGGGGGCGACCACGGACCCGTCCGTCGCGCTGGACGCCGCCCTGGCCGGCCACAACGCCCTGGGCGGCGCGCCGGTCCACACCCTGGTCCTCGGCAACACCGCCTTCATTGCCCTGAGCGGCCCTGAGGGCAGCGCCGGCACCGAGGGTACAGCCCCCGGCCCGGGCGGCGCCACCACCCCGCCGGCGGGCCAGGCGCCGGGGCAGGGGGCCGGGGCGGAGCCCGGTCCCGATGTGGCCGGCGCCCCGGATGCCGGCCTGCCGTCGGGGATGGCCGGGGCCGCGATGGAGCCCATCCCCGGTGCGATGCTGGCTGGCACCCTGGACTCCGCTGCCCTGAGCGACCGGGTCGTCGCCGCCCTGCCCTGGGTCCGGGAGATTCGCATCGCTACCGAGCCCCGGGCTGCGGACCGGCTGGCGGAGATCAGCGCGGAGGTCCGGGCCGGCCGGCCGGTGACCGACTTCCTCGATGAGCTCTCGGACCTCGCCGCCGCCATGACCCGGGTGCCCGTGGCCCCGGCCGCGCCCGGTGCCGCCCCCGGGGCCGGCGGAGCGCCGCCGGAGGGCCCGGCGGGGGCTCCCGGCGGGCCGGCGGGCCCCTCTGGCGGGCCAGCCGGCGCCCCCGGCGCCACCACCCCCTGAGGGGCTTCAACACCATCCCTTGCGGGGTTCCCGGCGCGGGGCCCGAAAACACGAAGGAGCGAGCCCCTGGGCCTGCCACAGCCCAGGGGCTCGCTGCCCCTTTCCCGGGCGACACCTGGCCGCCGGCCCCGGGGCCCCCCGGGGCCCAGTGCGGACCCGCCCTAGGCAGCGCCGGGCCACCGACCCCAGCGGGGAGCCGGTGCCGGCCGCCCCAGCCGGCGCCTGACCACCGGCCCCGGCGCCCCGCCCGGCGCCGGCCGCCCCCGGGTGTCTCGGCTACACCGCGTACCCGCCCGCGTCCAGCACCCGCTGGGCGATCCGCCGGCCGAGGGCCACCCGGTTGATGGGATCCCGGCGGCCAAGCTTCCGGAGGATGGCCAGCTGGGTCCGGAGTTCCTCCCCCTCGGAGAGGGAGGCCAGGAGGTTCCGGGCGGTCTCTTCCACCCGGGCAAAGGCGGCGTGGACGTAGAAGGTCGCCAGGTCCACCTTGGCCGCCGCCTCGGCCCCGTCCCGGTCCAGGGCCTTGAGCGCCCGCAGGAGGCTGCTCTCCATGGCGAAGGTCTCGATGATGAGATCCGCCACCCCCGCCAGGAACTCCTGCTCCCGCTCCACCTGCTGCTGGTACTTCTGCACCCCGAGGCCGGCCACCATCAGGGTGATCTTCTTGGCCGCCTCCACCAGCCACTTCTCCTGCTCCAGGGGCTCGGCCCCCTCGAAGATGGGCGGCATCAGCCCGAGAAGCTCGTCCTGAAGCCCCATCACCGCCTGCATCAGGGGCAGCTGCCCCCGGAGGGCCTTCTTCAGCAGCTCCCCGGGGATGAGGAGCCGGTTGATCTCGTTGGTCCCCTCGAAGATCCGGTTGATCCGGGCGTCTCTCCAGGCCCGGGCCACCTCGTACTCCTCCATGAAGCCGTACCCGCCGTGGATCTGGACCGCCTCGTCGACGACGAAGTCCAGCACCTCGGAGCCGAGGACCTTGTTGATGGAGCACTCCACCGCGTACTCGTGGATCGCCCGGGCGGACTGCTGCCCGGCGTCCTCCGCGGTGTGGTCGATCTCCGCCAGCCCCTCCTCCAGGAGCCCCGCGGTCCGGTAGACCACGCTCTCCGCCGCGTAGGTCCGGGCGGCCATCTCCGCGAGCTTCTGCTGGATCAGGGGGAACTGGGCGATGGGCCGGCCGAACTGGTGCCGCTCCTGGGCGTACCGGGCGGCGATGCCCAGGAGGTACTTGGCCGAGCCGGTGCAGCCGGCCCCCAGCTTGAACCGGCCGATGTTCAGGATGTTGAAGGCGATGACGTGCCCCTTGCCCACCTCGAAGAGCAGGTTTTCCACGGGCACCCGGGCGTCCTCGAGGATCAGGGTGCGGGTGGAGGAGCCCCGGATGCCCACCTTGTGCTCCTCGTTGCCCGTGGAGACCCCGGGGAAGCCCCGCTCGACGATGAAGGCGGAGAACCGCTCCCCGTCCACCTTGGCGTAGACGATGAAGATGTCGGCAAACCCCGCGTTGGTGATCCACTGCTTCGTGCCGTTCAGGATCCAGTACTTGCCGTCCTCGCTCAGCCGGGCGGTGGTCCGGGCCCCCAGGGCGTCGGAGCCGGAGCCCGCCTCGGTGAGGGCGTAGGCGGCGATCTTCTCCCCCGCGGCCAGGGCCGGCAGGTACTTCTCCTTCTGGGCCCGGTTGCCGAAGAAGACGATGGGCAGGGTGCCGATGCCGGTGTGGGCGCCGAAGGTGACGGAGAAGCTGGCCGCGGGCCCCATGTTCTCCATCACCACCGCGGCGGTTACCTTGTCGAGCCCCAGGCCCCCGAACTCCGCGGGGATCTCGATCCCCGTGAGGCCGAGCTCCGCCGCCTGCCGGAGGAGCCGGACGTTGTGCTCAAACTCGTGCCGCTCCATCGCGTCCAGGTATGGCCGGACCTCCCGGGCGACGAAGTCCCGGACGGTCTCGGCGATGGCCCGCTGCTCCGGGGTCAGGTCCTCGGGGGTGAAGACCTCCGCCGCCGGGACGGACTCGATGAGAAAGCTGCCACCTTTGTGCCGCACTGCCACAGCGGTTCCCTCCTTCTGACCTGCGTAGCCGTCTGTGACCAAAGCTCCTGGGGGCGCCGGTTCGCGGACGAAGCCGCCAGTTAGCGGACAAGGCCGCCGGGTAGCGGACGAAGCCGCCAGTTAGCGAACCCAGCCGCCCCTTACCGGACGAACTCGAAGACCCCGGCAGCCCCCATGCCGCCGCCGACGCACATGGTCACCAGGCCGTACCGGGCCCCCCGGCGGGCGGCCTCGTAGGCGAGGGTGATCACCTGCCGGGCCCCGGTGCACCCCAGGGGATGGCCCAGGGCGATGGCGCCGCCGTTGGGGTTGACCCGGGCGGGGTCGAGCTCGAGCTGCCGGATGACCGCCAGGGACTGGGAGGCGAAGGCCTCGTTGAGCTCGATGAGGTCGATGTCCTGAAGCCGCACCCCCGCCTTGGCCAGGGCCTTGGGCACCGCGGCCACCGGGCCGATGCCCATGATCTCCGGGTCCACCCCCGCGGTGGCGTAGCTCCGGTAGATGGCCAGAGGCTTCAGGCCCAGAGCCTCCGCCTTCTCCGCGGCCATGATCACCACCGCCGCGGCGCCGTCGGACATCTGGGAGGCGTTCCCGGCGGTCACCACCCCGTCCACCGCGAAGGCGGGCTTGAGCCTCGCCAGGGCCTCCATGGAGGTGTCAAACCGCACCCCCTCGTCGGTCTCCACCACCCGGGTCGAGGTCACCACCTTCCCCTTCTCGTCCAGGGCGGAGGTGGTGACGGTGACCGGGACGATCTCCTCCCGGAACCGGCCCTCCCGGATGGCCGCGGCCGCCTTCCGGTGGGACTCCAGGGCGAAGGCGTCCTGGTCCTCCCGGCTCACCCCGTACCGCCGGGCCACCTGCTCGGCGGTGTGGCCCATGCTGATGTAGTACTGGGGGGCGGTCTCCATCAGCCGGGGGTTGGGGGCCACCTTGAACCCCTGGAGGTAGACCCGGGACATGCTCTCCACCCCGCCGGCGATGGCCACGTCGATCATGCCGGTCTGGATCCTTTGGGCGGCGATGGCGATGGCCTCGAGGCCGGAGGAGCAGAAGCGGTTGACGGTCATCGCGGAGACGGTGCTGGGGAGCCCCGCCAGGGCCCCCACCAGCCGGGCCAGGTTGAGCCCCTGCTCCCCCTCGGGGATGGCGCAGCCGAGGATCAGGTCCTCCACCTCCCGGGGGTCGAGGCCGGGCACCCGCTCCAGGGCCGCCCGGACCGCCAGGGCCCCCAGGTCGTCGGGCCGGACCTGGCTCAGGGACCCCCGGGCCTTGCCGATGGGAGTGCGGGCACCGGCGACAATGACCGCGTCACGCACGGGGGAGATACCTCCTTTGCGCACACAACTCGGGTGGTCGGCCGGCCGCCGGGGCTCCAGGGCGCCCGGGGGCCGGTGGGTACAGGTGGGAATGGGACGACGGCATCGGGTGACCGGGCACCGTGGGACCGGATAGCGGATGCGGACCGGGCCGGCCGGGGCCGGGCGGCCCCGGCCGGCGCTCCTCAGTTCCGGAGGGGCTTGCCGGTCTTCAGAAGGTGCATCATCCGCTGCTGGGACTTGGGCTCGCCGCAAAGGCTGACAAAGGCCTCCCGCTCCAGGTCCAGGAGGTACTGCTCCGGCACCAGGGTCCCGGCGGGGAGGTTGCCGCCGGTGAGGACGTAGGCCACCTTCTTGGCGATCTTGACGTCGTGCTCGGTGGCGTAGCCCCCCTGCTGCATCGACCAGGCGGCGAGTTCCAGCACCGCCCGGGCGTCGGCCCCCAGCACCGGCACCTTGGCCGGGGCCGGCGGCCGGTACCCCGCGGCGTCCAGTTCCAGCACCGCCCGCTTGGCCTGGGCCAGCAGGTGGTCCCGGTTCATCACGATCTGGTCCGTCGGCCGCAGGTAGCCGTACTGCATCGCCTCGTGGGCGGAGGTGGCCACCCGGACGGTGGCGATGTTCTCGAAGGCCCGGTTGATAAAGGCCTGGGGGTCCAGGGGCCCGGGCACCTGGCTCGGGGTCCGGGGCACCTGGGCCATGGCCCGGAGGGCCATCTCCTTGGTGCCGCCCCCCGCGGGGATGAGGCCCACCCCCACCTCCACCAGCCCCATGTAGGTCTCCGCCGCGGCCACGGTCCGGGCGCAGTGCATCGCGATCTCCGCGCCGCCCCCCAGGGTCATGCCGAAGGGGGCCACCACCACCGGCCGGGAGAGGTACTTGAGGGTCATGTTCGCCTGCTGGAAGACCCGCACCGCCAGGTCGATCTCGTCAAAGGCGTGCTCCTGGGCGTACATGAGGATGAGCATCAGGTTGGCGCCGACGCAGAAGTTGGGCACGCCCTCCGCGGAGATCACCAGCCCCCGCCAGTTCCGCTCCACCTCCTGGGCCGCCCACTTCACCGCGGCGGCAAAGTCCTCGCCGATGGCCTGCTTGGGCGGGTGGAACTGCATCCCCAGGACCTCGTCCCCCAGGTCTACGAAGGTTGAGCCGCTGGTCTGGCGGACGATCCGGGTCTTCTCGGACTTGAGCACCGTAAAGGACAGGGGCATCTCCGCCGGCCGCCCCTGGGGGTCGAAGCCCCCGGCCGCGGCCCGGTCCTTGACCCACTGGGGCACCCTGAGCCCCTCGGCCTCCATCCGGGCGATGGACTCCTGGAGCCCGATGGCCTCCCAGGTCTCGAAGGGGCCGAGCTCCCAGCCAAAGCCCCAGCGCATCGCCTGGTCGATGGCCGCCACGTCGCCGCCGGCGATCTCCTCGGCCTTCTCAGCGCAGAAGAGGAGCACCTGCTTGAGCACCGCCCAGGCAAAGCGCCCGGCGGGGTCCTGGGCACTCACCAGGGTCCGGATCCGCTCCCGGAGGTCCGGGATCTGCCGGGTCTGGGCCAGGGACGGGAAGTCGGGCTTGCGCCGGGGCCGGTACTCCAGGGTGGCGAGGTCCAGGGCCAGGATCTCGCCGTTCACCTTCTTGTAGAAGCCCTGGCCGGCTTTCTCCCCCAGCCACCCCCGGCGGACCATCTCCTCCAGGGCCGGGGGCACCTGGAGCATCCGGGCCTCCTCGGGGTCCGAGGTGGTCGCGGCGGTGTTCCGGGCCACGTTGAGGAAGGTGTCCAGCCCGACCACGTCCAGGGTCCGGAAGGTGGCGCTCTTGGGCCGGCCCATGGCCGGGCCGGTGATGGCATCGACCTCGTCCACCCCCAGCCCCATCTCCGTCATCACCTTCAGGGTGACGGCCAGGCCGTAGACGCCGATCCGGTTGGCGATGAAGTTGGGGGTATCCCGGCAGATCACCACCCCCTTGCCCAGCACCCGCTCCCCGAAGTCCTTCATGAAGGCCACCACTTCCGGGTCGGTCTCGGGGGTGGGGATGACCTCCAGGAGCCGCAGGTACCGGGGCGGGTTGAAGAAGTGGGTGCCCAGGAAGGTCCGGCGCAGCTCCGGCGGCAGCACCTCCGCCTGGGCGGCGATGGAGAGGCCGGAGGTGTTGGAGCTGAGGAGGGTCCCCGGCCGGGCATGCTCCGCCACCCGGGCCCAGAGCTGGCGCTTGACCTCCAGGTTCTCCACCACCGCCTCCAGGACCCAGTCCGCCTCCCGCACCGCCTGGGCCAGGTGGTCCTCCAGGTTGCCGGGGGTGATGAGGTTCAGCACCTCGGTGCTGAAGATGGGGCTGGGCTTCATCTTCGGCAGCCGCTTGAGGGCCTCGTTGGCCAACCGGTTCCGGACCTGGGGGCTCTCCCGGGTGAGCCCCCGGGCCTCCTCCTCCGGGGTCGGCCGGGGGACGATGTCCAGGAGCGTGACGGGGATACCGCAGCCGGCCAGGTGGGCGGCAATCTGGGAGCCCATCAGCCCGGCGCCCAGCACCACCGCCCGTCGGATGGTCCTCGGCATGGGGAAGGATCGCCTCCTTCGGTCGGATTCTGAGGGATCTTGGGGGAAGGGATCTTGGGGAAAGGGGAGATGGGTTGGGGAGGTGGGCCGCGGGGGCAGAGGGAGGTGCGGCCGGCCCGGCTCAGGCCCCGGCCCCGCCCGGGGCGCTGCCCTCGCCGCCCAGGGCGCCGCCCTCGGCCGCCATGCGGCTGGCGGCCACGACCTCCCGGGCCTGCCGCTCCCCCTCCTCCTCCCGCAGGACCCGGCGGAGCACCTTGCCCACCAGGGACTTGGGGAGGCTCTCCCGGAACTCCACCAACCGGGGCACCTTGTAGGGGGCCAGGTGCTGGCGGCAGTAGGCTTCCAGCTCCTCCTGGGTCAGCGTGGCCCCGGGCTTCAGCACCACGAAGGCCTTGACCGTCTCCCCCCGGTAGGGGTCCGGCACCCCGACGACCGCCGCCTCCTGGATGGCCGGGTGGGCGTAGAGGACCTCCTCCACCTCCCGGGGGTAGATGTTGAAGCCGCCGGCGATGATGACGTCTTTCTTCCGGTCGACGATGTAGAAGTAGCCCTCCTCGTCCATCCGGGCGATGTCCCCGGTCCGGAGCCAGCCGTCGGGGGAGAGGACCTGGGCGGTCTCCTCGGGCCGGTTCCAGTACCCCTTCATGACCTGGGGTCCCCGGATGACCAGTTCTCCGGCCTCCCCCACCGGGACGTCGTCCCAGCCGTCCGGGGTGACCACCCGGGCCTCGGTGTCCGGCCAGGGCAGGCCGATGGATCCGGGCTTGCGCCGGCCCCAGATGGGGTTGGCGTGGGTGACCGGGGAGGTCTCGCTGAGGCCGTAGCCCTCCACCAGCCGGCCGCCGGTGACGGCCTCAAACTTCTCCTGCACCTCCAGGGGCAGGGGGGCCGCGCCGCTGATGCAGGCCTCAATCCCGGAGAGGTCGTATTCCCGGAGCCTGGGATGGTTGAGGAGGGCGATGTACATGGTGGGCGCGCCGGGGAAGAGGGCGGGCCGGTACTTCTGGATCAGCTTCAGCACCTCGCCGGGGTCGAACCGGGGCACTAGGACCACGGTGGAGGCCGAGGCGACGCTGAAGTTCATCACCGCGGTCATGCCGTAGACGTGGAAGAGGGGCAGGGCCCCGATGGTGACCGCCCGGCGGCCCCGGAACTTGTAGAGCCACGCCCGGATCTGCCAGCAGTTGGCCACCAGGTTCCGGTGGGTGAGCATGCACCCCTTGGCCAGCCCGGTGGTGCCGCCGGTGTACTGGAGGAGGGCCAGGTCGTCGGGCCGTCGGTGGTGCCGTTCGGCCAGGGGCGGCTCCCGGAGCAGCGCCTGGAACCGGTGCACCCGAGGGCCGTAGGGAATCCGGGGCCGCTGCCGGCGCGCCTTGAGGGGGTAGAGCCACCGCAGCGGCAGGCCCATGTACTCCCCCAGGCCGGTGACGATGATGTGCTCGACCTGGGTGTCCGGCCAGACCTCCGCCACCCGACCCCAGACCAGGTCCAGGGCGACCAGGACCCGGGCCCCGGAGTCGACCAGCTGGTGCTTGAGTTCCCGGGGGGTGTAAAGGGGGTTGACCATCACCACCACCCCGCCGGCCATCAGCACCGCATAGTAGGCAATGACCACCTGGGGGCAGTTGGGCAGCAGGATCGCCACCCGGTCCCCCTCCGCCACCCCCAGCCGGCGCAGCGCCCCGGCCAGCCGCCGGGCCTGGTCGTAGACCTGCCGGTAGGTCTGCCGGCCGCCGTAAAAGATGGTCGCGGTCACCTCCCCGTGCTGCCGGGCCGCCTCCTCGAGGAAGTAGTCCAGGGTGACCTCCGGGTACTCCAGGGTCGGCGGCACCTCTGGGGGGTAATGGGCCAGCCAGGGTTTCTCCGCGTACATCGCCACCCTCCCCTTGCCGCGGGCCGATTTGTGCCATCCGATGATTCCATGCGACACTTCCCATTACACGTTCCATTAGCAAAAGAAATGCCAAACGGCCGGTCGCGGCTTCCGACCGGCCGTTTGGTCACTCCCGGTGGCGGCAGCAGGTGCCGCGGGCCACCTTGTGTTGCATTATGAAACCCTAGCTGGGTCCCATCTGTTCAGTTTTGCAACACATCCCGTCTCTGCAACACGCCCCGGTGCTCCCGGAGGCGGCGCCAGACGGTGGTGCGGCTGATGCCCAGGATCCGGGCCACCCGGGCCCGGTCCCCCTCCCGAGCCTCCAGGGTCCGGAGGATCTCCCGGATCATCTCGTCCAGGGGGCCGACGCGGACCGGGATCCAGTCAGCCCCGGCGGGCGGAGCCGGGGGACTGGCCGATGGCGCCGGGGGGCTGGCCGGGCCGGCCGGGGGCACCGGGGCGCCGGCGGCCAGCGGCGGCTCCGCCGCCACCGCCGCGGCCCTCTGCGGCTCCGGCGGGGAGGCTGCCCCGGGCCCGGCGGCCTCCTCGGCCAGAAGCCGCCGGAGCAGGGCCGCGCCGTCCCCCCCGGGGGTGGCCAGGACCGCGTACCGGAGCAGCACGTTCCGGAGCTGCCGGACGTTCCCCGGCCAGTGGTAGCTCCGGAGCACCGCCAGCTCCGCCTCCCCCAGGTGGTGCCGGGGCGCCCCGGCCCGGGCGGCCTCGGCCAGGAACCGGGCCGCCAGGTGGGGGATGTCCTCCAGCCGCTCCCGGAGCGGGGGAATCACCAGGGTGAGGACGCTCAGCCGGAAGTAGAGGTCCTCCCGAAACCGGCCCTCCTGCACGGCCTGCTGCAAGGGCCGGTTGGTCGCGGCCAGGACCCGGACGTCCACCGGGATCACCCGGTCCCCGCCCACCCGCCGGACCTCCCCGGACTGGAGGACCCGGAGGAGCCGGGCCTGGACGGAAAGGGGCAGCTCCCCCACCTCGTCCAGGAAGAGGGTGCCGCCGTGGGCCAGCTCGAAGAGGCCCGGCTTGCCGCCCTTCCGGGCTCCGGTGAAGGCTCCCTCGTCGTAACCGAAGAGCTCGCTCTCCAGAAGGCTCTCCGGGATCGCGGCGCAGTTGACGGCCACAAAGGGCCCGCTGGCCCGGCGGCTGGCCTGGTGGATCGCGTGCGCGAAGAGCTCCTTGCCGGTACCGGTCTCCCCGGTGATGAGCACCGTCAGGTCGGTGGCCGCGTACCGGAGGGCGGTCTCCCGGGTCGCCGCCAGGGCGGGGCTGCGGACGATCAGGTCGTCGAAGTTGTACCGGGCGGTCAGCCCCCGGCTGTGGAGCTGGCGCCGGATCTTCTGCTCGATGTCGACGATCTGGGCTGCCGGCTGGCAGGTGATCACCAGCCCCGTCACCCCATCCCCCAGGTGGACGGGCATCCGGCTGACCACCCACTCCCGCCCCCGGATCCGCACCGGCTCCCCCACCGCCTCGGCTCCGTCGCCGTACAGGGCAGCGAAAGCGGGGTAGCGGGCGGCCAGCTCCCGGGCAGGCCGGTCCAGGAGCTCCTCCGCGGGCAGCCCCAGGATCGCCTCCGCCGCAGCGTTGCAGACCGTCACCTCGCCCCGGCGGCCCAGGATCACCACCCCGTCCCGGGACCGGGCCAGGACCGCCCGGGCCAGCCGGCTCTCGGCCTCGGCCCGGCGGGCCCGTCCCACCGCGTCGATCACCCGGCGGACCGCCGCCTCCACCGCCGGCCGGGTGGCGGTCACCGGTACCGCGGGCAGCCCGAGTTGCTGGGCCAGGCGGATTCCGCTCCCGGCGGCGGTCACCAGCGCCTGGGCCCCCTGCCGGATGGCCCGGAGCACCTGCCGCCGGAGGCCGAACTCGTTCCGGAAGAGGTAGAGCCGGAGCTCCACCCCCAGCATTGCGCCGATGCGCTCCGGGAGGTAGCTCCGGGGCTCCGCCTCGTGGTCCACCAGGGCGATCCGGCTCCCGTGGGACCGGGCCGCGTAGACCGCCTCGGCCACCTCGTAGCCCGAGACCTCCACGGTGATCACCGGCAGTCCCACCGAGAGCCGGCTGGCCCAGGCCCCCCGGGCCAGGATCACCTCCACGCGGCCCTCTGCTTCCCAGCGCCGGGCCACCGCCTGGGCCCGACCCAGGATCGCCTCCTCGCATACCGGCTCAAGCCCGTGCTCCTCGGCAACGGTGCGGGCCAGGGCGGTGAATTCCGGTTCGTTGGAGAGGATGCCGATCCGGCAGCGCATGGCCTGCACCCCTCGTTAGCCGCTGTGACCCGGCGGATCGCCGCGCTGCCTCCCCGCCGCCCGGGCCCCGGTCACGCCCGGCGCCAGGGAAGGCGCTGCCTCCCCGCCGGCCCGGGACCCCCTCAGGCCCGACGCCAGGCAAGGCCGCCCCGGATGAGCCCCACGAGCAAGGCCAGCAGGAGGACGCCGGCCTTCAGCTCGACCCCCCAGTCGCCGCCCGGGCCGCCCAAGGAATAGGTCACCACCGGAATCGGGCCCAGGGACCACGAGAAGGACGGCGTTCCTACCTGGTTCAGCACCACCGCCAGGAGCACCCCCACCCCCAGCATCAGGAGGTAGCTCAGCGCCGTAGCCGTGGCCGCAGCCCGGACAAACCCCATCACCCGCTGGTCCGTCGACACCATGTTTCCTTCTCCTTTCCGGTGCGGCCACCCCGGCGTCGGGGTCGGCGCACAAATCTCCTTTTTACCCTTTATTCAGATCGCGGGCGGAATTCCTGCCGGCCCCGGCGGCTTCTTACCGCACCCGGGTGTCCCCGTCCTCCAGGGGCGGCGGCTCCCAGACCGGAATCGGCTCCTCCCAGGCCGGCGCGCCGGCCCGGGCCCCGTCGGCCCCGGACTGGGCGGGGTCCCAGCCACCGGCACCTCCCTGGCCCATGAGCTGCACCGGCGAGAGGAAGAAGAGGCTGGTGGCCGCGGCCACCCCCAGGACCGCCGCAGAGAAGAAGAAGGGCCAGGCCCGGCCGACGCCCATGAGAAAGCCGTAGACCGGCGGGCCCAGGGCCACCCCGAAGAACCGGGTGGCGTTGTAGGCGGCGGTCAGCATCCCTCGCTCCTGCTCCTTGGCCGCGGAGGTGATGAGGGTGTTCAGGGCCGGCAGGACCAGGCCGGTCCCCACCCCAAGCACCACCAGCCCGGCAAAGAAGACCCAGTCCCCTGTCCCCCGGTCCGGCCGGGCTCCGCCCAGGAGAGGCACCCCCAGGGCTCCGGCTGCACCCAGGGCGAGGCCGGCCACCACCGCGGGCTTGAGGAGCTTCTGGTTCCGCTGTAGCCGGCTGCCGGTGAGGTAGGAGGTGACGGACATGGCCAGAACCGGCACCGCCAGCACCGCGCCCTTGGGGATGCCGTCCAGGCCGTACTTGGCCTCCAGGGTCTCGGAGAGATAGAAGAGCACCCCGAAGAGGACCGAGAGGGCCACGGTCCCGGCCAGAAACCCGGCAGCAAGGGACTGGGCCTTGCGCCGGAAGAGGGCCCACACGTCCCGGAGGTAAGCCCCTGCCGGCTGCTCCTGGGGCTGCCGGAGGGACTCCCGGGTAAAGAGCCAGATGAGCCCGGCCACCGGCAGGGTGAGGGCCGCATAGCCGGCGAAGACGGCATACCAGCCCAGAAGCCCCAGGGCGGATCCGAGGATGGGGGAGAGCACCTTCCCCATCCCGTTGGCGGCCTCCAGGATCCCCAGGGCCCGGGCCCGCTCGCTGGACTGGAAGATGTCCCCGGCCATGGCCATGGCCACCGGCGCGGTGCCGGCGGCCCCGATCCCCTGTACGACCCGGCCGGCCAGCACCAGGGGGAAGGCCCGCTCCTTGAGGACCAGGGCGGCCAAGAGGGCGATCCCCCCGCCGAGGGCGTAGGTCAGCAGGGCCGGGATGAGCACCTTTTTCCGCCCGTACCGGTCCGCGAGGTACCCGGCCAGGGCGATGGCGATGCCGGCGGGTACGGAGAAAGCGGTGATGGCCAGCCCGGACTGGGCCCGGCCCAGGTGGAGAGCGGTGCGCATGGCCGGAAGCACGGGAATCAGCATGGAATTTCCCAACACCATGATGAACGGGACTGTGGCCAGGGCGGCCAGTTGTAGGCCGGTCCGCGCCCGCACGGCGACCCCTCCCGAGGGATGTCTTGGGTAAGGCACTGCCATTAGGGTGCACCGGGACTCCTGTACCATGCTCTTCCCCCGGGCTCTGCCCTTCGTCCCCGGCGGCCGGGGGTGCCCGCCCTCCGGCGCCGGCCCCGCCCGGCACCGGCCTGTCCCGCTGCATGCCCGCCCCGGGGCCGCCATAAGTTTGAGCGCGGGGACCGGGGGGTGGGGCGGTGGCGGAAGAGCGGCTGATCATGCTGGCGATCCTGATCCTGGGAGTCCTGGCCCGGAATCCCCTCATCGTCAGTTCCGCGGCGATCCTGCTGGTGGTGCAGGCCCTGGACCTCCACCTGGTTTACCGGCATATCCAGACCCGCGGGATCGACCTGGGCCTGATCCTGCTTCTGTTGGCGGTGCTGGTCCCCTTCGCCGCCGGCCGGGTCGGGGTGGCCGCGATCCGGGAGGCCTTCACCTCCGTCGAGGGCCTGGCGGCGGTGGCCGGGGGGATCCTGGCCTCCGCCATCTCCGCGCCGGGGGTGGCCCTGCTCCAGGACCGGCCGGAGGTGATCGTCGGGCTGGTGGTCGGGTCGATCCTCGGGGTGCTCCTGCTTCGGGGGATTCCCGTGGGCCCCCTGGCCGCCGCCGGCTTCGCCGCGGTGCTGCTGCGGCTCATCGGCAAGTGGTAGCGCCTGCCGGACGGCGGGATCGATGCGGAGGGAGTCCGGTGGAGCAGCGGCTGATGCAGGGGATGGTGTTGCTCCGGGGGATCTCCGCCTGCATGGAGGTGGCCGCGGTCCTCCTCATGCTCCGGGCCACCCGGCTGGAGTCCCTCCTGCGGCTGAACGCGGTCCTGGGGCTGGTGGGGCCGGCGACCTTCCTGGCGGTGAGCGCCCTGGGGCTGGCAGGCCTCAGCGGGCGGCTTCACCCGGGCCGATTTCTCCTGGTCGCCCTGGGGGTGCTGCTGGTGCTCCTCGGCACCCGGCCCTCCTCCTGAGCCGCCGGCCTTAGGCCGGGCCCCCAGCACGCCGGCCCTGAGAACCCGGGGGTGCCGTGAAGGGTTTCGGGGCGCCGGCGGCGTCTAACCTCCCCGGCAGGCCCCGGAAGGGGCCGGCCAGGGAGGGAGCGTCGATGCAGAGCAGACGGGTGGGCCGGGTCACCGTCGCCCTGTCCCTGATCGTCCTGGGGGCTGGCCTCCTGGCGGACAACCTCCTGGGCACCGGGTACAGCGACTGGCTCTGGCGGCTCTGGCCGGTGGTGCTCATCGGCTTGGGGGTCGAGTACTTGGTCCGGTCCCGCACCGCCGCCGACGGCACCGGTGGCCTTTCCCTGGACGTGGGAGCCATCGCCGTCCTGCTGGTGGTGGTGCTGATCCTGGGCACCCTCCGGCTGGCCCGGGGGATCGCCCTCTGGCTGCCGCCAGGTGGATCCTCTCTCTCCGTCGCGGCGGAGAAGACCGCGGTGCTGGACCTGGGGGATGTCCGGGCCCTGCAGGTAGAGCTGGACGTCGGGCGGATGGTGGTCACCGGAGACAGCCCCGATGGCCGGGTCCACGCACGGGCCCGGGTGTTGACGCCGGTCCTGCTGCCGGCTGAAGCCGCAAGACTGGCCGAGGACCTGGCGCTGGAGGTGCAGCAGGCACCGCTCCCCACCATCCGCGCGAACCTGGACCCGGCCCGGGGCCCGGGGCCCTTCCGCTGGTGGGCCGTGAAGTTGGAGCTGACGGTCCAGGTGCCCCCCGGGGTAGACCTCACCCTCAGCGGCCACGCCGGGTCCATCGCCGCCTCGGACCTGGAGGGCAACGTCTCCGTCCGTCTGGACGCGGGGGAGGTCGTCCTCGCACGGATCCGGGGGAACGCAACGGTCCGGACCGATGCGGCCACCATCACGGCGGAGGCGATCACCGGCACCCTGGAGGCCTCCACCGGCCCCGGTTCCATCCGGGCGGTCCGGTTCGGCGGCGGCCGGCTGACGTCGGAGGTGGGCCGGATCCAGGCGGAGGACTGGCAGGGTCCCCTGGCCCTCTCCAGCCAGACCGGGTCCATCACCGCCAGCACCGGCTTCCCCGTCACCGGCGACCTGGAGGTCCAGACCCGGATCGGCAGCGTGGAGCTCGTCCTGCCGGAAAGCTCCCGGGCCGCCTTCGACCTGCGGACCCGGGTGGGCAGCCTTGAGGTGCCGCCCCAGCTGACGGTGGTCCGCCACGGCACCGGCGGCGAAGCCCGGGGAACCCTGGGGGATGGCCAGGCCCGGGTGTGGGTGGAGACCGACACCGGCCGGATCGCCCTCCGGCTGCGGTAGGGGCCGGGGCATGCGAAAATGGCTAGAGGGCCGCACCCTAGCGGGTGCGGCCCTGCCTCGGCGGGCCTTCCGCGGCCCGCGGCCCCTGCCGCGGGCATGCCATCGGCCGCGGGGGAGTTGATGCTGATTTGCAACAGGCTGTGGGAGAATATACAATGTTGTATACGCGACCGTGCGTACCCGCCGTGCCGGGGCGCACCGGCACGCTGCCGGCCCGGGCCCGCCGGGCCGGCAGCGTCTAGCGGGCGGCGACCCCGCCGGCCGAAGCTGCAGCAGAAAGGGTGCTACCCGATGGCCATCGCCCTCCTCGGCGTTCCCACCAACCTCGGCATTCCCCGGCCCCAGGCCCGGCCGGCGCCGGCGGCGCTCCGGGCCCAGGGGCTTCTTGAGCGGCTCCAGGCCACCGGCGAGACGGTCCAGGACCTGGGTGACCTCCCTGTTCCCCGGGGCGAGGACCTGGAGCGGGGTGAGCCCCTGCTCCGGGCCGTCCTTCGGGTCGCCCGCCGCCAGGCGGGGATCCTGCGCCGGGTGCTCCGCACCGGCGCGCTGCCCCTCACCCTCGGCGGCGACCACAGCACCTCCCTCGGCACCCTGCTGGGCCTGGCCGGGGCCGGCCTGGAGTTCGATGTGGTCTGGGTCGATGCCCATGCCGATTTCAACACCCCGGAAACCTCCCCCACCGGCAACCCCCACGGGATGGTGCTGGCCCTCGCCGGAGGCCTGACGCCGTACCTTCCCTGTGCGGTGCCCCCGCGCCGGGTCCACATCCTGGGGGCCCGGGACCTGGACCCGGGGGAGCGGGAACTGATCGCCCGGCACGGCCTGAACGTCTACACCCCGGAAGAGACCCTGAACCGGCTGGAGGCCATCGTGGCCGGCCTCGGCCCCCGGGTCTTCCTCAGTTTCGACGTGGACTCCCTGCGGCCGGAGGTGGCCCCCGGGGTGCGAACGCCGGTGCCCGGCGGCTTCACCCTGGAGGAGGCTCTGGCGGTGGTGACCGCGGTAGTCCGCTCCCGGGAGCTGGTGGCCGTCGACCTGGTGGAGTACGACCCGGACCTGGACCAGGAAGGCCGCACCGGGGCCACCGCCCTGACGGTGCTGGAGCGGATCTTTGCCGCCCGCCGGGCCGCCCTGGAGACCTCCGCCGCCAGCGACTGAGCCCCCAGGAGGTCCCCGGGGTTTACCGGGGCCCTTCCGGAACGCTATACTGGGTTGGAGAAGCAATGGTTGAACGGTTCGGAGGAGGCTCTGCAGATGCCGGTCAAGATCGTCGGCCTGGATTGGCGGGGCGGCCCGTACACCCACCCCATGGACATCGTCAACGTTCCCCAGCGGCCGGGGGTCTATAAGATCCACTACCGGGAGCCCAGCGGCGAGTGGAGAGTCATCAAGGTTGGCGAGGCCCAGAACCTCTACGAGGCGCTGGTGGGGCACCTTTCGTCCAGCGAGACCGACACCCGCCTGCGGGCCCGGATTGCCACCGGCAACTGCGCCTATTCCTATGCCGAACTCCCGGACGAGGGGGAACGGAAGGCGGCCCTCCGGGCGCTGTACGACCACTTCCAGCCGGAGCTGAACAACCCCGCGGAACTGCCGGAGCCCCAGCCCGACCTGCAGTTCAACCCCAACTGAGGGCTGGAACCCCGGCGGCCTCAGCCGCCGGGGGTTTCTTGTCCCTCTGCAGCAGGAACCGCTCTCCTTTTGTAGAACGTTTTTCCGTAAACCGCTTCGTCCCACGAGGAGATGGAGGACTCGGATGGCGGCCCGACCGTCTGCTCCTTCTTACACCACCGGTACCCCCGACTTCGTGCTCCTGCTGGCCGTGGCAGGGCTCCTTGGCATCGGCGTGGTGATGGTCTACAGCTCCAGCTTCTACCTGGCCGAGGAGCTGACCGGTGACCAGCTGCACTTCCTGAAACGGGAACTGCTCAACCTGGCCCTGGGCCTGGTGGCCATGGGCGGGGCGTACCTCCTGCCGCCCCGGTTCTGGGCCCGGCGGCTCGGCCTGCTCTTTCCCCTCGCCCTGGGCCTCCTGGTGATCCTGATCCTCCCCTCCTGGCTGGTGGGGCCGCTGGTGCCGGTCTGGCAGGGCGCCCGGCGGTGGCTCAACCTCGGGGTGATCAGCCTCCAGCCCTCCGAACTGATGAAGCCGGTGCTGGTCATCTTCCTGGCCCGGCTGATGGACCGGCCCGGGGCCCACCGGGACCCCTGGCGGCGCATCACCCTGCCGGGGCTGATCATCATCGGCCTGGTCTTTCTCCTGATCTTCCTGCAGCCCAACTTCTCCACCGCGGCGATTATCGCCATGACCGGCTTCCTGATGCTGCTGGTGGGGGGCGCGCCGTGGTACCACCTCCTCCCCCTGGCCGCCCTGGCCCTGCCGGTAGGGTATTGGCTGCTGGTCTCCGAGGACTACCGGGCCCGGCGGCTGGAGGTGGCAAGCTGGCTCAACCCGTGGCTCGACCCCACGGACAGCGGCTACCACGTGATCCAGGGGCTGTACGCGATCGGCACCGGCGGCTTGTTCGGCGTCGGCCTCGGCCGGAGCCGGCAGAAGCTGGGGTGGCTGCCGGAGCAGTACGGCGACTGGATCTTCGCCGTCCTGGCGGAGGAGCTGGGGTTCGTGGGGGCGGTGACGGTCATCCTGCTCTTCGCGATCTTCGTCTGGCGAGGCTACCGGGTGGCCCTCCGGGCCCCGGACCGGTACAGCCAGCTGGTCGCCTTCGGCCTCACCACCTTTATCGGCCTCCAGTCCCTGATCAACATCGCGGTGGTCACCGCCACCTTCATGCCCACCGGGGTGCCGCTGCCCTTCATCACCTACGGCGGCTCCTCCCTGGCCATCACCCTGATGGACGTGGGCATCCTGCTCTCCATCAGCCGGCTGCGGGCCCAGGCCCCGGCCACCGCCCCGGAGCCCATCTACCCCCCGGGCGGTTACCCCATCGGCACCGGGGGATTCGGCAGCCCGGTCTCCGCCGGCCTCCGGCGGCGGTAGCACGGCCGCAGAAGATACCGGCCCTGGCGCAGGCCAGGGTCGGTATCTTTGTTTGCATGCCCTCCTGGTTTACACGCCCTCCTCGTAGATCCGGGCGATGATCCCCTCGATCTCCGGCTCCTCCAGGGTCAGGTCGACGATGTTGTACCGCTGGCCGACCCGGTGAATGAGTTGTGCCGCCGAGATCTCGTCCCGGTTAAACCGGAGCCAGACCCGGCCGTTCTCCCGGCGGATCACCTCGGCCCCCTCCACCGAGACCTCCTCCGGCGCCCCTTCCAGGTCCACCACCAGGATCCGGTGCTGGCCAAAGCGGCGCTTCACCTCCTCCACCGGGCCGTCGTAGACCACCCGGCCGTGGTCGATGAGGATCATCCGCTCGCAGAGCTTTTCGATGTCCTGCATGTCGTGGGTGGTCAGGATAATGGTGACCCCCCGCTCCCGGTTGATCTCCTTGATGAACCGGCGGATCCGCTCCTTGGCCACCACGTCCAGGCCGATGGTCGGCTCGTCCAGGTAGACCAGCCGGGGGTTGTGGAGCAGCGCCGCGGCCAGGTCCGCCCGCATCCGCTGCCCCAGGGAGAGCTGCCGGACCGGGGTGTTAAGGAACTCGCCGAGGCCCAGGAGGTCCGTGAACAGCTCCAGGTTCTGCTTGTAGACTCCGGCGGGGATGCGGTAGATATGCCGGAGCAGTTCGAAAGAGTCGATGGTGGGCAGGTCCCACCAGAGTTGGGTCCGCTGGCCGAAGACCACCCCGATCCGCCGGGCGTTCTCCACCCGCCGCTCATAGGGGACCAGGCCGTCCACCACCACCCGGCCGGAGGTGGGGACCATGATCCCCGTCAGGATCTTGATGGTGGTGGACTTCCCGGCGCCGTTGGGGCCGATGTAGCCCACCAGTTCCCCCCGGCGGATGGTGAAGGAGATGCCGTCCACCGCGGTGCGGACCTCGTACTCCGGGGAGAGGAGGCTCCGCAGGGTTCCAAGGAAGCCGGGCCGCCGCCTGAGGATCTTGAACTCCTTGCGCAGGTTCTCGACGGTGATCATGACGTCTTCCAAGGGCTCACTGGCTCCTTTCCGAACGGCACTGCCCGCTCCCGGCCCTAGCTACCCGCCCCGACATAGGACCGGAGGCCGAGGCACCACAGGCCGTAGGCCGCGGCGAAGGCCACCACCCCCACCAGGGGGGTGAGGTAAGCGAGGAGCGGCCACGGCAGGTCGGCGGCCCGATCCAGGAGCACGTGGGCCGGGTAGTAGTTAATGAAAGCGAAGGGGAGGCCCACCGTCAGCAGCCACTGCACCACCTGGCTGTAGATGTTGAGGGGGTAGTGGACCAGCTGTCGGGCCGGGAAGACCAAGGACCAGTAAAAGGTGTAGGTGCGCCGGGTAAAGAATCCCAGGGCGCTGACGGTCACCAGGGCCGCCCCCAGGATCAGGGCGCTGCCCACCGCCACCCCCAGCAGGTAGAGAAGCTTCAGGGGTGTCCAGACCACCCCGGCCCGCCCGGTGGCCCAGAGGAAGGCGGCGATGGAAAAGACCAGCTGACCGGTACCGGCGATGGGAGACTGGCCGGCGAGGAGCTGGACAAAGGGATTGAGGGGCCGGACCAGGGCCCGGTCGAAGAGCCCTTCCCGGATCTGATCCTCAAAGGAGACCAGGTGGAAGAAGAGGCTGACGGCAAACCCCCAGGCGAGAATCGCCAGGGCGTAGAAGAGGATCACTTCCTCCAGCTTCCAGCCGCTGATGGAGCCGAACCGGTCGGTGAGCCAGGAGAGGGCGATGAACTGCCCCATGTAGGTGGCGATCATGGAGAAGACCTGGGCGAAGAAGTTGAACCGGTACTGCATCTGCGCCCGGGCCTGGGCACCGACCAGGAGAAGATAGCACCGCAGGGCGTGGAGCATCCCCCTACCCTCCCATCACCGTCATCTTCCGGACGCCGCCCAGCCAGATCCCGTACAGGATGAGGAGCGAACCCCCCGCCCACAGGGCCTGCACCGCCAGGGCGGAGAGGGCCTCGGCCCCCTGGAGCCCGCCGGAGAAGATGGCCGCCGGGGTGAAGAACATGCCGGGGAAGGGGGTGTACGTGGCGATGGCAGCCAGGGCCGGGGGCATGTACCAGAGGGGGACATAGAAGCCGGAGAAGACACCCTCGAGGAAGTCGAGGATCTGGTGGGCCTGATCAAAGTAGGTGGTCCACAGGGAGATCAGGGTGATGCCCACGTAGAGGGATGCGTTGATGACCCAGGCCAGCCCCGCGCTGAGGAGAAAGAACCCGAACTGGGGCCAGTCCGGAAGCCGGATGCCCATGAGAAATCCCACCGCCGCAAAGGCCGGCAGGGCCCGGAGCACCCGGACGATGTTCCGCCCCAGGAAGTCCCCCAGCACCCGCACCGGGAGCGACAGGGGCTTGGCGAGCTCCAGGGCCACATCCCCCATCCGGAACCGGCCCGCCAGTTCCCAGGTGGGCGTAAAGGTCCAGTTCTGGAGCAGCTGGCCGATGAAGACGTAACTGAGCATCCGGGCCTGGGCTTCGGGGTCTCCCCGGAGGAGGGCAGACCACAGCGCGCTGAAGAGGAGCAGGAAGGCAAAGTTCCCCACCAGGCCCATGTAGTTCTCCCACTGGTAGGCCAGCATGACTTTCATCCCTTGCCGGACCAGAGCGGCAAAGACCCGCAACCGCCACCCTCCTTGCGTCCGGAGCCGCCCCGGCACCGCCGCGGGCGCCCCGCTTGCCCCGCGGCCGCACCGGTCCGGTCCCAGAAATTGAGTTATCGGTTCGAAAGACGCCGCAGATCGGGCGAAAGTTCCACTGCCCCGGGGCAGCCCCGGTGCGGGGGAGGGGCGGCTGGGGGCGAACCCCGGCCCACAAGAAGACCGGCGGGCGCCGTTTCCGAGGAAAACGGCGCCCGCCTGCGGTCTGCCGGTGGGATCGGCAAGGGCGGTGGACGGAGCCGGCGCCTCCGGTCAGCCTGCCCCCATGGCGGCGAGCCAGAGGCCGTAGCGCCGGAGCCGGGCCCGGCGCTCCCAGTAGTCGGGGCAGGCCCGGGCCACCAGCCGCCAGAACCGGGGGCTGTGGTTCATCTCCTTCAGGTGGCAGATCTCGTGGATCAGCACGTACTCCAGGAGGTCCCGGGGACCATCCCGGAGCCGGTCGGAGATGTAGATATTCCGGGTCCGGCCGCTGCAGGAGCCCCACAGGGAGCGCTGGGCCTTGAACCGGACCGCCCCCATGGGAAAGCCGTAGTACCGCTCGTTCAGCTCCCGGGCCCAGGCGGCCAGCTCCTCGTCGGTGCGAATCCCCGAGGGCGGGCCCCAGGCTCCCGCAACCGGCCCGCGCCCGGCTCCGGAGACGACTCCGGCCGGCTCTCCGGTCCCGGGGGCGACTCGGGCCGGGTCCCCGGTACCCGGGGCGACTCTGGCTGCCTCCCCGGCCCCGGGGCCGACCCTCACCGGCTCCCCGGCCCCGGGGTCCATCCCGGCGGCTGGCGCCGGCGTGGCAAGGGCGGCGACCCGGGCCACCTGGGCCCGGAGCCGCCGGGTGAGAACGGCGATGTGCTCCTCCTGCACCGCCCGGGGGAGACGGCTGGAGATGTAGAGCACCAGGGTGCCGCCCTCCACCTTGCCGGAGGAGTGTTTCTTGTCCTTGTAGACGATTCGAACGGGCAACTGCTCCGGACTGACCATGGCTCACCTCATCGGCTTAGAAAAATGCCCAGGCCCAGCACCACCGGGTAGGAGAGCAGGAGGATCGCTGCGAGCCGGCGGAGCTGGGGCCCCTCGACCCGGAAGACCCGCCGGAGCATCACCCACCAGACCGCAGCGAAGGCGACCAGCCCGGCGGCGCCGACAGCCACGAGCCCACCGGTTCCCCGGGGGCCCTGGCCGCTGGCCACGGTCCAGCCGACCATCAGCAGCGCCCAGAGGAGGTCCCCGGTCAGGCCGGCGAGAAAGCCGAGCCACGCCCCCCGTCCGGGGGAGATCCGGGGCGCACCGGCTGCCCCGGCCTGCGCATCGGCTCGCCCCCCGGCGGCCGGGTCCCCTTCGCGGCCGGTCCCGGCTGCCGGGTCGGCCATGGGGGTGGCTGCCACGTACCCCACCAGGGCACTTACAAGGGCAAACCAGAGAAAGAGGGTCACGGCCGCTCCCCCTCGTCCAGCCCCTGCCGGGGACAGAGGTCTGCCAGGGGGCACTCCCTGCACCGGGGCCCGCGCTTCAGGCAAATCCGGTTGCTCACGGTCACAATCTGGGCATGGAAGTCGTTGAAGAGCCCCGTGTCCGCCGGCAGGTGGCGGTGAAAGAAGGCCTGCATTTCGTCGTAGGAGATATCGGTCCGGGTGAAGGCGCCGAGCCGGTAGAAGAGCCGGCGGGTGTAGGCGTCCACCACCATCACCGGGTAGCCGCCGGCGTAGCAGAGGATGGAGTCCGCGGTCTCCGGCCCCACCCCCTTCAGGGCGAGAAGCTCGGCCCGCACCTCCCCGAGAGGCCGGGCGAAGAGGGCGTCGAGGCTCCCCCCGTACCGGGAGAAGAGGTAGTCGCAGAAGATCTTCAGCCGCTCCGCCTTCTGCCGGTAGTACCCCGCCGGCCGGATGCAGGCGGCTACCTCCTCCACCGGGGCAGCATGGAGGGCCGCCGGGGTCAGCAGCCCCGCCGCCCGCAGGTTGGCGATGGCCTTCTCCACGTTCACCCAGGCGACGTTCTGGGTGAGGTACGCCCCGACGATCACCTCGAAGGGGCCGTCCTGGGCGGGCCACCACTGCCGGTGGCCAAAGCGCTCCCGGAGCCGCCGGTAGACCGCGCCGAGCCACGGCCCCCAGCCGCCGGCCGGAGGTGGCGCCACCGACGGCAACTCAGCCGCCATGGCCATCCTCCTCCCCGGCCGCCGCCTCGTCATGCCCGACGGCCCGGTCCGGCCCGCTGGCAGCCGTGCCCTCCCGCCGGCCCGTCCCGATGGCGAAGGTCGAGAGCACCCGGGCCACCGGTGCGCCGGCGGCATCCACCACGTCTGCCTCCACCACCGCCAGGGTGCGGCCCTGGTGGAGGACCCGGGCCCGGGCCTCCAGGTCCCCCCGGGCGGGTCGGAGGTAGTTGATCTTCAGTTCCACCGTTGCCAGCCGGGTCCCGGCAGGCAGGGCAGCCCGCACCGCCCAGCCCAGGGCGAAGTCCGCCAAAGTGGCGATGGCGCCGCCATGGATCGTCCCGTGGATGTTGTCGTGTTCCGGCCGATAGCGCATCCGGGCCCGAGCCTCGCCGCCTCCGGCCGCGACCAGTTCGCAGCCGACGAACTCCGCAAAGGGACTCCGGGGCCGCTGGGGTTCCACAGACAAGAAGGACGCCTCCTGTCCAGGTGACCTGTCCATGTGATGGGAAGGGCTCTGCGGCTTGAGATGGCCCCTCTCCGAATCGCTCTTTCGATTTCGGATTACCGTTGTTCGGTGAGGGCTCCCGGCATTCCTTCTCCGGAGCGGTGCCCGCTCCGGGCCGACCCGTCTCCCCGTCGGCCTTCGGGATCAGCTCCTGGACATGACAAACGCGATGGAGTCTCATGACAGGCCGCGATGGAGCCTCCGGGCATACCGGGCCCGGAGGCTTCATTATTGTTATTGTTACCAGGGGATCGTTGCCAGGGGTCCCTCACCCCTCCCGCCGGGCGACCACCAGCGGGTCTTCCTCCTCCTCCTCGTCCCACCGGAGGCCGAGGGCGGCCGGGGTCGTATGCCGAGCATCCCGCAGTCCCACAGGCCGGTGGCCGGCCTTCTCCCGTCGTGACAAATCCTATACTATATGCTTGACAGAATAAATAGAGTCCTACTCCCAGTCTGAAAGGAGCGGCCGAAGGTGTCTGGAGTCTCCTCCCTGGCCCGCCGGGTTTACCGGCCCGTGCCCCGGCGCCGGCCCCGGTGGCTGCGGCTGCTGCTCGGGCTGATCGCCCTTCTCCTGGTGGTCAGCGGGACCGGGACCACCGCCGGGTACCTCTACCTCCGCCGGGGGCTACCGGTCACCCGGGGGGAACTGGTAGTCCCGGGGCTGCGGGAGCCGGTGACGGTGATCCGGGACCGGTGGGGCGTGCCCCACATCTTCGCCCGGAACCGGCACGACCTCTACTTTGCCCAGGGGTACGTGACCGCCCAGGACCGGCTCTTCCAGATGGACGTCTCCCGCCGGGCCGCGGCGGGCCGGCTGGCCGAGGTCTTCGGGGAGGCACTGGTGGAGACGGACAAGTTTCTCCGCACCTTCGGGCTCTGGCGGGCCGCGGAGGCGATGGAGGCCGCCCTCAGCCCGGAGGCCCGGGAGGTCGCGGAGGCCTACGCCGCCGGGGTGAACGCCTACATCGAGGAGGCGATCCGCTCCGGCAACCTGCCGCCGGAGTTCCGGCTGGCAGGGTATACTCCCGAACCCTGGCGGCCGGTGGACACCGCCAGCATCGCCAAGCTCATGGCCTACGACCTGAGCGACAACTGGTCCGCGGAGGTCTGGTACCTGCAGATGGCCCAGAAGGTGGGCCTGGAGAAGGTGGCGGAGCTGATGCCGGCCTACCCGGAGACCGGGCCGGTGGTCATGCGCTACAGCGCCGGCCTGCCTCTCGGGGAACTCCTGGCCGCGGCCCGGCCGGTGGCCGAGTGGACCGGGAGCAACAACTGGGTCCTCTCCGGCCGGCGCACCGCCAGCGGCAAGCCCCTGCTGGCCAACGACCCCCACCTGGGCATGGGGGTGCCGGCGATCTGGTACCAGACCCATCTGGTGGTCCCTGGGGAAGTCAACGTCATTGGCGTCACCTTCCCCGGGGTGCCCGGTATCGTCCTCGGCCACAACGAGCACATCGCCTGGGGCGTGACGAACCTCGGGCCGGACACCCAGGACCTCTACCTGGAGGTGCCCAACCCGGCCAACCCCCGGGAGTTCCTCTACGACGGGCAGTGGGAGCCGGCTCGGGTGATCGTGGAGGAGATCCGGGTGAAGGGCCGGGCCGAGCCCGTCCGGCATGAAGTGCTGATCACCCGCCATGGCCCCATCATCACCCCGGTGGCGGGCAGCCAACAGAACCGGCCCACCGCCGCCCTGGCCCTCCGGTGGACCGCCCACGACCCTTCGAGCGAGCTGGACGCGTTTCTGAAGATCAACGCCGCCCGGAACTGGCAGGAGTTCCGGGAGGCCCTCCGGCACTTCACCACCCCCACCCAGAACTTTGTCTTCGCGGCGACAGATGGCACCATCGCCTACCGGGGGAACGGCCGGATCCCCATTCGGGCCAAGGGGAACGGCCTCTTCCCGGCGCCGGGATGGACCTCGGAGTACGAGTGGCAGGGGTTCATCCCCTGGGAGGAGCTGCCGGAAGTGGTCAACCCGCCGGAGGGGTTCATCGCCACCGCCAACGCCAAGGTGGTGGACGACCGCTACCCCTATTTCCTCACCGCCGCGTGGGCCCCGCCCTACCGGCACGCGCGCATTGAGGAAGTGCTCCGACAGGCGGAGAACTGGACGGTCAAGGAGATGCAGGCCCTGCAGAACGACGTGGCCAACCTCCAGGCCCGCACCCTCTGGCCGGTGCTGGAGCGGCTCCTCATCCAGGGGCTGGAGCGGGCCCCGGCGCCGGAGCCGGACGGGGACGGGCGGGCAGCGGAGACGGCCGCGGCCCTGGAAGCCGCCGCGCTGGCAGCCCTCCGGCAGTGGGACCAGCAGGACACGCCGGAGAGCGTCGGCGCCACCATCTGGCACACCTGGTACCGGCACATGATGGAAGCGACCTTCCTGGACGAGATGGGGGAGGACCTCTACCGGCGGATGCCCCACGGGGTCCTCACCTTCGACCGGCTGATCCTGGCGGCCGGCGAGGGGAAGGAATCCGGCTGGTTTGACGACATCAACACCCCGGAGGCCGAGGACGCGGCGGCCATCGCCGCCCGGAGCTTCCGAAGCGCGGTGGCCGAGCTCGCCCAGACCCTGGGGCCGAAGGTGGAGAAGTGGCAGTGGGGCCGGCTCCACCGGCTGCCCTTCGAGCACCGGCTGGGGGCGGTGCCGCTGCTGCGGCCCATCTTCAACGTGGCCGGTGCCCCCGTCGGCGGCAGCGGGGTGACCGTGAACGCCAACGCCTACGGGCGGACCGGACCGGGGTTTACGGTGACCCTTGGCCCTGTCTGGCGGCAGGTGGTGGACCTGGGGGACATCGCCGGCAACTCCTGGGATGTGGTGGCCCCCGGCCAGTCGGGCCACCCCCTCAGCCCCCACTACGACGACCAGTTCGAACTCTGGCGCCAGGGGAAGTACCATCCCCAGCTCTTCTCCGAAGCGGTGCTCTCCGGCGGCCGCCGGCTGGTCCTGCAGCCGGCGAAGTGACAGCCTAAGTACCAGCCAAGGAAAGGATGGCCGCTGGGAGAAGAAGAAGGATCTGGGTCGGACCCCCAGTTCGGGGGGCACCGCCGGCAGATCGGGGGTGAGGCATCGGATGAATGGGCAACTCGGCATCGGCGAAGGACTCTTGCTGCTCCTGCTCATCCTGCTGCTCCTGCGCTTCCTCTTCCGGCTGGCGCTGAAGGTCCTCTTCTGGGTCATGGTGGTGGGCCTCGTGTACGTCCTCTGGACGACGGGCACGCTTCAGAAAGTCCTGTCCTGACCGGTTTGCAACCCGTTTAGAGTCTCTGGTCGACGACCGGGGGCTCCTTCTTTTCTGGCTTCTGGCCGCTCACCCCTGGGCCGTCTGCGAGATTCCCCGCCGGCCCCGAAGGGGCACGCCCCTGAGCGGAGGAGCAATTTGGAACACGAACTCACCGGCAGCCGCCGGCTGATCCGGCGGTCGGTCAACCGAAGGGCACCGGCGGGGCCCTTAGGAACGCCCGGGGCGCGGGAGGGGTGCCTCCTCTCCGGAGGCACCCCTCCCGCGCTACGGTTCCGATAGCCGTCGACCGCGGATGCGCCGCGGCGCCCCCCTGCCGCACTGGACGGCCGGCTACCGATCGTAGCCAACGGTGTGTACGGTCTCCTCGGGCCAGATGGGGCCGTTGGGGTAGGCGATCGCGGTGCCCGCCAGCAGCCCCAGGACCAGAGCTGCCAGCAGTAACGCCAGCCAGCGCCTCACTCGGACCACCTCCTTTCGCAACCCAATCAGCATTGCCTTCATATCCCTCACCCCCCACTGTAGCGGGAGGCGTTTCCACGCACCCGACCGCCGTACACATCAGTGCCGGGCCGCCCTGTCACGAGGCGGCAGCCCTGGGCGGCCCTAAAGGCCGCCGGCGCCTTCTTGCTCAGCTTCTTGTTCGGTTTCGCCTTGGATGCACCAGCGAAGGTCGCAACCGCTCTCTTTCCCGGAGGGTCCGCAGCAACCGCTCATCCCCGACCGCCCGGGCAAAGCGCCGGGCGTGACGGGCGAAGAAGGCCGCCATCTCGGGCTGTCCCTGGCGGGCCGCAGTCTCGCTGACCACAAAGGCCGCCACGGCCCGGTCCCAGTCCGTCGCCCATCGATGCCCCGGCTGCAGGATCTCCTCGGCGTTCTGTAGGGCCTCGGCGTGGCGGTCAGCAAAGAGGGCAGCCAGGGCCTCCAGAGCCAGTTGATGGGTACGCTGCGCTTCGCCGACCCGGGAGACGAACTCCCCGGCCCGGCGGACAAGCTCCGCTCCCTCCTCGAGGCCTTCGCTGAGGGCCAACCAGGCCGCGTTCTGAAGGGCCATCACCGCATCCTGGGTCGAGTCCGCGTCCAGCATGACCCGGGCAGCCTGCTGATACGCCGCCAGGGCCAAGTCGACCTTGCCCTGCCTCTGGTAGACCCACCCCAGGTTGTACAGGGCCTGCCCCCGGAGGGGCGGGTCCAGCATCTCCTCGGAGAGCAGGCGGAGGAGGAACTGCTCCGCCTCAGACAGCCGCCCGCACTCCCCCAGGGCGTTCGCCAGCCAGATGGTGGCCCGGTGGATGCGGGGGGCAGGCAGGTCTTTGGCGGACAGCAGCATGGTCAGGAGCACCACCGCCTGTTCCCAATCCCCCAGGTGGCAGGCCGCCCGACCTGCCAGCCACAGGAGTTCCTCCCGATTCCCTGCAAAGCCATCCCGGAGCAGCCGCTGTGCCTCCCGGAGTACTGTCAGATATCGCCCGGATCTGTACGCCCTCTGTACTGCCTCCAGGTCCACGGTGCCCCTCACCCCTCTTACCCCGAAGGGCCGCTCAGACCACCTTTGCACACGAAAAGCAATTCGCGATAAAGCGGAAACACCATTCTAATTTGTTTAAACATTTTCCGACTCCATTCCGGTTACCTGCTGGGCACCCGGAACCGTGGCCGGAGACAACCGGCTCCCGGCCTCCCGTTCCCGGGACGGGGGGCTCATCCGCCACTCCTTTCCGGAGACCTTCCGGTCGATGGTTTGCTCCAGGTATCGGGCCCAGACCTGTGGCCACTCCTCCGGCAGGTCCATGTGCGGCCGACCCTCGTACGCCTCCCGGACCCGGGGTCACCACCTCCCGGTCGGAGGAGGGCAGCACCACCACTCCCCAGGTGCAGGCCTCCGCCTTGCTGGTGGCCGCATGAGCCGAATGACCGCCACTCTCAACAATGCTTGTTCACAACTATTCGCCGAGAAAGAAAAAGATCCTTCTTACCTATTGAAAAAATTGTGCAGGTCCGCTCCAGGACCTGCCTTCGACAGGGGGACGTCGTCCGCAGCCCGGGGGGCTGGCTCGGGCCAGGGCGGCGTTCACCGTGGGCCCCGGCGGAACTGGAAGACCAGGTAGCTGGTGGTCTCCACCCCGTCGCTGCCCACCAGGGCACCGGAGTTGGTATGGGCCACCAGTTCCGGCTCCCCGGCCCCCGCCGCGGCCATGGCCATGAAGACCACCGCCACCGTGGCCGGGGAGTCGAGGTGCTCGTTCCCCATGGCCAGAAGGGTTTCCCAATCCCGCCGGCCGATGACCGCCAGGGTCTCCCGGTCCCGGGCTTCGGCCTCGTTCCGGGGAAGGTAGTGGGAGAAGTCGACGGAACCGACCAGCACCGCCTCGGGGCCGATGCGGGTTGCCAGGGCCCCGGCCAGCCGCCGGGCCTCCGCCGCGGTAACGCCCCGGTGGAGGATGATGGGCACCACCCGGGCCCCGGGCAGGTGGTAGGCGATGTAGGGCATCAGCCCACACACAGAGTGCTCCGGGGCCAGGGCGGCGTCGTCCTCCGCCGCCAACCCCTCGGCTGCCAGCCAGTCGACCCAGGCCGGGTCGGCGGCCACTACCCCGAAGGGGGTGGACCAGCCCCGGCGGCTCGTGGCCACCCGGGGACCCCGGTTCTCATGGTTGGGACCGATGACGACAACGGTTCGGGGCGGCGCCGCCGCCAGGTCCAGGAAGAAATCGCTAATCAGGTGGCCGGGGAGCAGGTGATGGGGCACCACCCCGCCCAACAGGGGAGCGGCGGCCGCCCCGGTAGCCGGAGCCTCCCCCATGGCGGCGGTCGCCCCCTGGCGGGCGGCCCGCTCCGCCAGGGCCCGGCGGAGGCCGCCATAGAAGGCCATGGGCTCGAAGTAGGCCTGGAAAGGCGGCCGGTCGAGGAGGGCCGGCAGGGGGGTTTCCGGCCCGGCCTGGGCCCCCAGGGCCGGCACACGGCCTTCCGGCCCGGCCTGGGCCCCCAGGGCCGCCGGGGCCCCGGTCCCTCCGGTCCCCGGCGACAGGGAGGCGGGCGGCGGGGGCGCCCTCCGACTTGCCCCCGCCGCCATGGCCACGGCGGCCGCTGCGATGGTCGCCGCGACCGCACAGAGGAGGACCATCCGGCGGCTCTGGTTCCACGGGGCCGCACCTCGGTTCACCGGAGC
>JAKKUO010000063.1 GCA_021890795.1 Bacillota bacterium
CCTGGCTGGACTTGACAACCCGGCCGCCTGCTCCTAAATTACATTTACGGACTTACCTTTTGATAGCTGCTTGCCGAATCCCATCCGCTGCGCCCCAGTCCCCGGCCTTGCCGGGTGCAGCGGGCGATGCCGCAGCGGGCGATCCATCGGCCAGCCAAGATCCATCAGCAGGATCCATTCACCAGCCAGCGGCAGAAGCAATCGGACCATCCGCCGCCAAAACGATCCGGCAACCAAGGAGGCGTTGTCACCGTGAAGATCGCCATCGTCTATGACTCCAAGAGCGGCACCACGGAAAAGATGGCCCAGGCCGTAGCCGAAGGCGTGCGGGAGGCTGGGGCCGAGCCCGTCCTCAAGCGGGCGACCGAAGCTACCCCGGCAGACCTGGAGGCCGCGGACGGCATCATCCTGGGTAGCCCCGGGCAGTTCGGCCTGCCCAGCTTCCCGCTGAAGGAGTTCCTTGACCAGACCGGCCAGCTCTGGATGGAGGGGAAGCTGGTGGGCAAGGCCGGCGGGGTCTTTGTCACCAACTACACCCTGCACGGGGGTAAGGAGCAGACGATGCTCGGGCTGATCACCTTCATGCTGCACCACGGCATGGTGGTGGTCGGCCTGCCGGCCTCGGCGCCGGGGAATGCGATCCGGGGCTCCTACTACGGGGCCAGCGCCAGCCAGGCCACCGGCGGGCCCACCGAGGAGGACCTGGCCGCCGCCCGGGCCCTGGGCCGGCGGGTGGCGGAGGTCGCCGGCGCCCTCGCTCGGGCCAGGGCCTCGGCGTAACCGCCCCAGGTCCGCTCTGGACCGCCCCGCCATGGTACCCGCATCGCCCTGCACTCTCCCAGAACGCAGCAACGCCGCCCCGGGAGACTCCCGGGGCGGCTTTTCAGGTTCCGATCCCCGCCGGAGGGCGGGTCGGGCCGCTGGCCGCCGGCGGATCGGTCCGGCTGGACGGGCGGGAAGTGCCGTCCCCAGCCGGAGGCTGGGGCGGACGGCTGGCCGTGGGCGCGGGGCTGCGGGCCTGGTGCCGCCGGTAGGTGAGAACCGTGCGCGCCACCCCGGCAAACTGAAGCAAGAAGGCTGCAGCCAGAAGCCACCAGCCGTAGGCCAGCTTGGGCGGGCTGCCCTTCAGCCTCTGGGCCCACATCAGGCCGAAGTGGCAGGTGACCAGGGCGGCGGCGGTGTAGACCTGCCGCTGGAGGTGTTTCCAGGCCTGGGCCCCCAGCCAGCGCTCCACCGTGTCGCTGGAGGTCAGGGCCAGGAAGATCAGGATCGCCGCCGCCCCGGTACCGGTCCAGTTCACCGCCCGGGTCCAGTCAGAGTACAGAGGGCCCGGATCGGAAGCGACGTAGACGATCGACTGGCTTATGGGCACAGGCCGGAGGTAAACGTCCCGCAACTTGTCGACACCGTGGAACTCCAACATCTGGAGCACAAACAGGAAGTGGATCCCCGCCGCCACCGCGCTCCAGACCCCCAGGGCCCGGCGGGCCGGCACCAGCCAGCGGAAGACCCCGGGCGCGAGCCGGGCCAGGGGACCCACCATCAGGGCCAGGGCCAGCAGGGTCAGGGCCCCGTACCCGAAGAACCGGGTCCCCAACACGCCCGCTGGTACGTCCATGACCTCCCGGGTGGTCAGCCACCCGCTCAGCCCGAGGATCGCCACCGCCCCAAGATGGTACCAGAAAGCCCTGCGCATCCTCGCGGTCACCTCCTGGGGCCAGTATACCGGCCCTCCGGAGCGCGCCGGCCAGTCGGTAACAAAGATTTAAAGAATTCCCCGGGCACGCCGGGCCCTGCACCCGGACCGCCCCACGGGGCCTGATTCTCGGTGACGGCAAGAGAGAAACGAGACAGCAGGAGGGAAATCGGCCAGGGCGAAATACCCTGGGACAAACGTTTGGCCGTGGCCCCGCCGAAAAGGAGGGAGAAGGACCGTGCCCTTTTCCGTCGAGTCGATCCAGACCCCGTCCCCGGCCGGGATCCCCATCGTCCACGACTGGTGGCGCCAGGACCCCCCGGCCTCCCGGCTGATGGTGCTGCTACCGGGGCGCAATTACAGTTGTGACCGCCCGGTGCTCCACTTCCTCCGGGCGGTCGGCCTGGAGTTGGGTTACGACGTCCTGTGCCTCAAGTACAGCTTCCAGGTGACAGGCATCACCCCGCCGGAGGAGCGGTGGCGCGAGGAACTGGCCGCGGAGGTTCAGGCCGCCCTCCGCCAGGTCCTCGGCCAGGGGTATCGGGAGATCTGCTGGGTAGGCAAGTCCCTGGGCTCCCCCCTGGCGGTGGAACTCAGCCGGACCGTGCCGGCGGAGCGGACCTGCGCCATCCTCCTCACCCCGCTGGAACCGGCCATGGCGGAGATGGGGGCGGTGCCCACCCTGGCGGTGATCGGCACCGCGGACCCGCTCTACGGAACCGCCGCCTTTGCCGCCTCCCAGGGCCGGCCGGGGGTCGAGTGGCGGGTCTTCCCGGACCTGGATCACGGGCTGGAGGTCAAGGGGGACTGGCGCCGGTCCCTGGCGGCCCTCTCGGACGTGGTCAGCGCCTGCGCGGAGTTCCTTGCGCGGGCCGGCGGGCCGCCCGGGTAGCCCCCTGTCCTCCCCCGCCCGGCTACACCGCCTCCTCAAACCGCCGGCTGAGCACCGGCGGGGCGTCGGTGATCCGCTCGAGCCGGTGGTAGTTGGGGTCCGTCGGGTCGATCTCCACCTGGTCGTAGGCCCAGGTTTCCGCCGGGATGTGGAGGGCGAGGAGCCCCAGGGCCAGGGCCGGGCGGATGTCCGAGTGCGCGGAGTTGCCCATCACAAAGCTGCGGGCCGGGTCCCGGTGGCCCAGGGCCTCCCGCAGTCGCTCCGGCGACTTCTCCGGTACCACCACCACCCGGTGGGTGAGGTGTTCCAGACCGGACTCCCGCACCTTGCGGCGCTGCACCGCCTCGTCCCCGGCGGTCCAGATGATGACCTCAAAACCGGTTTGGTTCAGCCAGGCCAGGGTTTCTGCCGCCCCGGGCAAGAGCTCTTGCCGGACCTGGTAAGGGATGAGGCAAGTCTCCCGGATCGCGGCCTCGACCGCAGCCTCCGGCCGGATCCCCGCCCGGGCGCAGAATTCCCGGTAGCACTCGATCCAGGCGGTGGCGAAGGATTCCTTCACCAGCCCCATCCGCCGGGCGACGGTGACGTCCAACTCCCGCCCCCTCCGCCGCACCTCTCCGGGGTCCCAGCCGGTGGCTGCGGCGATGCGCCTGACGTTCTCCTCTTCCGCCTCCCGGAAGTAGCGGATGTTCTCCGCGATGGTATCATCCCAGTCGACAAAGGCGTGACCCCGAAACCGCAACGGCTTTCGACTCCTCCGCCTCGAATTGGTCCCATTCGTCGGACGATCCCGTCGCTTTGGCGGGTTCCGGCGGCCGCCGCCAACCGCGTCTCCCCCGGAACCCCGTTACCTACCATACCCCACACATTCAATGGTAGTAGGAGGGACGCCCATAGGTCGGCTCAAGCCAGCGTCCTGGGCACCGGGTTCGGCGCCCGGGTTCAGGTTCTTCTGTTGCACACCCAAAGAGGGGACCCCCGGCCAGGGGCGGCCGGGGGCTCACGCGGTTGACCTGCGCAGTGTGACCCTCTTCACTGGTGACTGATATGTATGTCCGCCTCCGACGCAGCTGGAGTACTGTCGATGCTCGATTAGCCACCAGCGAATCGGTGGGGATGCAGATTGCCCCTGGTGGACGGGGCAACCACTGGGAGCTGGAGTGCCTCTGTTCTGGAAAGATCCTGGCTTTCGTTTACCGAGACTCTCCAACCCGAGCGCTGTCCAGGCCGACGGTGCCGTTGGGGCTAGCCGCTGCCACTCCTGCCAGTGCAAGGACAGTGGCGACAGCCAGCAGCAGGCCGAGAACCCGCTTCATGTGATCACCTCCTTCTCCTCACAAAACCTGATAAAATTTTTAAGAATGCCGACCATCTTGAAGATGCGGTAGTCCTGCGCCTTTTGAGCGTAGTAAGAGCACATGTCAGCAAAGCGGTCGGCAACGACGTAATACCGCTGATCCGCGTAGGCCCGAGCGACAACATAGTAAGCTATCGCCCGGTCCCAATCGGTAGCAACCCGATGGTCCGGCTGTAGAAGTTCCTCCGCTGTTTCGACAGCGTTTTCCCGATCGCCCCGACGCAGTAGGTCAAGAGCATCCAAGGCCACCTGATGGACCCGCAAGGTATCCGAGGCATAGGGAATCAGTGCCTTCGCTTGTGCAACCAGATTGCTGGCTTCGGGTTGATCCTCAGCCAAGGCCAGCCACGCGGCATTCTGCAGGCTAAAGAGGGCTTCTCTGTACCTTCCTGCCTTCAGATGCTCATCACTGGCGTGCTTGTAAGACTTCAGCGCAGCCCCATACTGCATGCGCTTTTCGTAGACCCATCCCAAGTTGTGGAGAGAACGGGCACGGAGGGTGGGGTATTCGTGCATGTCATCAGCGAGCAGGTCGAGAATGATCGCTTCCGCCTCACATACCTCACCCGTCTCGATAAGGACCCGTGCCAGTTCAAACCGTCCAGCTGCGGACAGGCATGAGTTCTTGGCCTCAGATACGGCGGCAAAGTAGGTACGCGCTTCCTCCAGGAATCCCAACTTGAAGGCAGCACGACCGGCCAGCAGCTGCAACTCTGACCGAACATCCTCTGCAGCCGCCTCTAGAGCCAAATTCGCTTCCCGGAAACAGGCCAGGTAGCGACCCTGCACATACAACGCCTTGATGGATTCCAGGTCCACACCAATCCCTCCGCCCACCGCTCCAATCGGTTCCGCACCAAATGTTACCAAGACAGGATCCGAACACACAACACGAACAATGTGTCCCTTCATGTCAACTTAAGGAATCACTTGTTCTCTGTGATGGAATCGGCAAACAAAGGAGGCGCTAATCCAAGACAACAGGGGCGGCCTTCGTGCCGCCCCTTCTTCAACCTTACGTCTCACAGCAAGGGTCTTGGATACAGCCGTACCGCCGGCCCCCGCCGCACCCCGGGCGAGTCCCCCATCACTCCTCCACCAACCGATTCCGGATCGCATAGATCGCCAACTGGGTGCGGTCCTCCAGCCCGAGCTTGGCCAGGAGGCTGCTGATATGGGACTTCACCGTTCGCTCGGCGATGTAGAGCCGGGCCGCGATCTCCTGGTTGCTGAGCCCCTTGGCCACCAGGGCCAGCACCTCCCGCTCCCGGGGGGTGAGTTCAGGCGCCGAGGAGGGCCGGTGCATCTCCTGCATCAGCCGGGTGGCGGCAACGGGGTGGAGCACCGGCTCCCCCCGCTTGGCGGCCCGGATGGCGGCGATGAGCTGGTCCGGCGCCACGTCCTTGAGGAGGTAACTGAGGGCGCCGGCCCGGATCGCGGGTACCACCCGCTCGTCATCCGGGTAACTGGTAAGGACGATGACCCGGCTCTCGGGGCTGACGGCCAGGATCCGGCGGGTAGCCTCCACCCCGTCGAGCCCGGGCATGACCAGGTCCATCAGCACCACGTCGGGCCGGTGGGCCTCCGCCAGGCGGACGGCGGCTTCCCCGTCCGCCGCCTCCGCCACCACCGCGATCTCCGGCTCCGTGGCCAGAAAACTGCGCAGCCCCCGGCGCACCACCTCGTGGTCATCGGCGATCAGCACCCGGATGGGCTCCGGCACCGGACACTCCCTCCCTCGCCTCTGGCGCAGGCTTCTCCCCGGGAGCGGGGGCGGCACCGGCGCCCGGCCCCCCGGCCGGCGCCCCGGCGCCACGCCTCTCCCCGCCGTCTTCCGCAGGCACGGGCACTTGCACCGTCACCTCCGTCCCCGCTCCCGGCCGGCTGCGAACCAACGCGCGGCCGCCCAGGGCGGCAGCCCGCTCCCGGAGTCCCGTCAGGCCCAGGGCTGTGGGCCGCAGCGGGGCGTCGGGGTCAAAGCCCCGGCCGTTGTCCCGGACCACCAGCCGCACCTGCCCGTCCTGCATCCCCAGCTCCACCGCCACCGTGGAAGCCTGGGCGTGCTTGGCCACGTTGCTGAGGGCCTCCTGAGCCATCCGGAAGAGGGCCTCCTCCACCGGCGCCGGCAGGGGCGGCACCTCCGCCCGGCAGGTGGCCTCCAGCCCGTGCCGGGCTGCGAAGGAGGCCACGTACTCCCGGAGGGCTGCGGCCAGCCCCTGCTGAGCCAGGTCTGGGGGCCGGAGCTGGAGGATCAAGGCCCGGATGGTGCTGTGGGCATGCCGGGCCATGGCCTCGGCCTCTCTTAGCTCCCCACCCAGGCCCTCCACGTCGCCCTGCTCCAGGCGGCGGCGGGCCGCGGCCACCAGCAAGGCCAGGCTGAAGAGTTCCTGGTTCACGGTGTCATGCAAATCCCGGGCCAACCGGGTGCGCTCGGCCAGAGCGCCGGCCTCATAGGCCAAGGCCCGGTTCTTCTCCCCCAGTTCCCGGAGGGCGGCCATCGCCTCGGCCAGCCGGTCGGCCATCTCATTTAGCTGCTCCTCCAGGTCCCCGATCTCGTCGGCGCTCGCGGGCTGCAGCCGGTGGCCGAGGTTCCCCGCAGCCAAGGCGGCGGCAAACCGGCCCACCTCCTGGAGCCGGTGCTTGAGCCGTCGGGCCGCCCGGAACCCCTGCACCCCGGCCCCCACCACCCCTCCGGCCGCGGCCGCGAGGGTGACCCACGCCAGAACCCGCCCTTCCGCCCCCCAGGCGATGGCCAGCAGCACCGGGGCCGCCACCGCCGCGACGGCCACCAGACCCACCAGCAGGTAGGAACCGGTCATCCGCCACTGGATGCCCAGGAGTCGGGTCGGAGACCAGCCCCGGTCCGCACCTGCTGCGGGCTCCATCGGACTCGCCGCGTGGGGGTCCCTGGTGCTCGCCTCGCAGGGCTTCATGGGGCTCACCTCGTGGGGTTCCACGGGGCTCACCTCGCCCCCCGGCGGACCTTCAGCTCGCCGGCAAGGATGCTCGCTTCAATCTGCACCCGCTTGGGCTCAGGACCGGGCTGGGGCGCCGGCTCCGTCACCTCCAGAGAGACGCCAAAGCCGCTCCGGCGGTGTTCCAGCACCTGGAGTTCGCCGGCGGTGACCCGGGCCTTCACCGTCACATCCACGTCCTCGGGCAGCCAGATGGTCACCTCTCCCGCCACCACGCTCACCACCAGGCGATGGTCGCCGGGGCGGATGATGGCGGTGGTCAGGTCCACGGTCACATCCCCCAGGGCATGGATGATCTCCAGGTCATCCAGGACCCAGGGCCGGCGCCCGTAGTGGGTATCGCCGATCCGCTCGGTCCTGAACACTGAGAAGCACCCTTCCCGCCGGCGCTCCGGCCTGCCGACGAGGAGGGAGAACCCCAGCCCCAGGAGCAGAATCGGCCAGCCAACCCCCAGGACCTCCCCGCCGGAGACGGTGGTGAGGCCGAGGTTGTAGGCCAGTTCGGTGCCGCTCCAGGCCAGAACCAACAGCAACACGGAGAGCCGGACCCAGCCCCCGGTAGGACGCCACAGGTGCCGGACCAGGGCGTACAGGGCGGGGAGGAAGATGAGGAGCGGCCACAGGGACCAGACGGATACGGGCATGATGCCCAGGTTGTCGAGAAGCAACAGGGCGCCGAAGAGAATGAGCAGCAGGCCAAAGACCCGGTGGTAACCCATCGGCTTCATCCCCTTTTCCCACACCATAGTGGGCCAGAGCGATGCCCCCTGGTCCAGCGGAGGCCGGGGCGGATCTCCCCGCCCCCCACCCGCCCCGGCCTCCCGGCCACCCCCGCGGCGGCGCTTTTGCACCGGCCCTCAGTACTGGCCGATGCTGCCCCGGAGCCGGGCCCGGCGGTCTGCCATCCGGTAGACGGCGATCCCGAGGGCCAGCCAGGCGGCCGAGGTGATCACCATCCGCACCAGGTCGCCGGTGACATCCCCCAGCCCGGCACCGGCGATGGTCACCGCCCGCATGGCCCGGAGACCGGCGGTCATCGGCAGCGCTTCGCCGAAGGCCTGGAGGCTCCAGTGCATCTGCTCCAGGGGGATCGCCGCCCCGGTGAAGATGAGGAAGAAGAACTGGAAGAGCTGCATCACCTGCTGGGTTCGCTTGAAGGTGAGGGTGAGGGCGGCGATCAGGAAACCAAAGCCGTAGGTGCCGGCCACGGACAGGGGCACGATGACCGCCAGCTCCAAGGGCGGCAGGTGCAGCCGGACCCCGGTAGTCAGGATGGCCAGCGCGCCCGAGATGCTGGTGACCACCAGCATGGCCAGGAAGTTGGCCACGGACCGGGCGAGGAAGATCCGGGTCGCCCCGAAGGGGCTGAGGTAGAGGTGCTCCAGGGTGCCCACCGCGGCCTCGTTGTAGAAAGACCAGCCCAGCACCGACATGCAGCCCAGGGAAAGCTGCCACATCAGCATGCCCACAAGGGTGGCGGCCTTGGCCTGCTCCGGCACCGCCTGCCCCGCCAGGGCACCGCCCATGTAGAGCACGCCCAGGAACAACAGGTAGATGGTGATCGCAAAGGAGAGATCGTTCATCCAGTAGCGCCGCATCAGGACGAAGAGCCGGCGGATCTCTTCCAGGAGCAGGTAAAGGTGGCTCGTGAGGTGGCTAATCATCGGCGGCCACCTCCTCCCGGAACTGCCAATCCCCCGCGCCGGGATGGTTCCCCGGCCCGGCCTGGCCGCCGACCACCTGGAGGAAGATCTCCTCGAGCCCCGGCTCCCGCTTGGCCATGGCCAGGATCCGCACCCCGGCCCGGCGCAGGGTCTCCATCACCTCGTAGAGGGCATCGGCATCGGGCAGGAGGATCCGGAACCGGACAACGCCCGCCTCCGGCGGGCTCCCGGCCGCTGTCTGGGCCGCCGGCCCGGTGGCGGCTCCGGCGCCGTTCTCCTCCGCCAGGGCCTGGACCCGGCCGTACCGGCTCAGCTCCGCGAGGGGCACCGGCCCCTCCACCCGGAAGTCGTACTCCTGTCGGGAGAAGAGGGCGATCAGGTTTTCGGTGGCATCCAGGGCCTGGAGCCGCCCCCGGCTCATGATCGCCACCCGGTCGCAAAGCTCCTGGGCCACGTCCAGTTGATGGGTGGTGAGGATCACTGTCCGCCCCTGGACCCGGGCGAGCTCCAGCACCCGCTCCTTGACCATCCGGGCCGCGGCCACGTCCAGCCCCAGGGTGGGCTCGTCCAGCAGGATGACCGAAGGGTCGTGGATCAGGGCGCAGGCGATGGCCACCTTCTGCTGCATCCCCCGGGAGAGCTGCTTGACCAGGGTGTTCCGCTTCTCCCCCAGATCAAAGAACTCAATCAGCTCCTCCGCCCGGGTCCGGAGCACCGCCGGCGGCACCTGCTTGAGGGTACCCCAGTACCGGAGGTTCTCGTAGACCGTCAGGTCCCAATAGACGTTCCGGTTGCCCTCCAGCACCGCGCCCACCCGGCGCAGCACCTCGGCCCGCTGCCGCCCCGCGTCGATCCCCTCCACCGTGATCCGCCCCCGGTCCGGCCAGACCAGCCCCAGGATCATCTTGATGGTGGTGGTCTTGCCGGCGCCGTTGGGGCCCAGGAAGCCGAGGATCTCCCCCCGGTACACCGTGAGGTTCAGGCCGTCCACCGCCCGGAAGGTGCGGCCGTCTTCCCCCCGGTACTCCTTCACCAGCCCCTCGATCTCGATGGCCGGCGGCGCGGCCTGCAAACGCACGCCCGGACCGCCCACCGTCTCACCCTCCCTCATTCGCCCCGCCAGGGTCCCGCTCCCTTCCAGTTCCTTTGCCAGATGGCGGGCTATTCACCCTGAGCCTACCACGGCGCCCCCTCCGGCCGCCACGGACTGGAGGGGGATTTTCGGATCGTACCTGGGTACGAGGCCCACGGTGCCGCCGCGCCAGGAAGTGGCAGCCGGCGGCGGGGACGAGGAGGAAACAGCCGGTGGCAGGACGTAGTATTTTTCCAGTAAATCCCACACCTGCTACCCCGCAGTGGTTGTCTCAGGGTTCGGCGGTGTTGAACGGGAGTTCCTGCTGGTTTGCGTCAGCCCCGGCGCCATCGGCCGGGGACAAGGAGGGGACGAGGTGCTTTACCTGTTGCGTGCAGCCCAGGAGGCCCTCCGGAATGGGGAGTGGCAGCGGGCGGTGGACCTGGCGGTGGTGGCGGCGGCGGACCCGGACCAGGCGATCCGGGCCAGAGCCCTGCACCTCGCCGCCTGGGTCGAGCGTCACCGGCTGCACCGTTCGGAAGCGGTCTACCGGGCTGCGGACGCGGTGCTGGCAGCGGAGGAGGCCGGGGACCAGTCCCTGCTCAGGATGGTGCTCCGGGGGGCAGCCGCCGTAGCCGCCCACAGCGGCTGCCACGCCGAGTGCCTGGAGTGGGCCAGCCGCGTCTTCTGCCTGGAGCCGACCCGGGAAGAGCGGCTCCATGCCCACCTCACCATGGCGTGGTCCCTGTACATCCAGGAGGACCTCGGCTCCGCGTGGATCCATGCCGAAGAAGCCCGGGCCCAGGCGGAGCCCGGCATGGCCGATTGGGGCCATGCCCACGCGGTGGCAGCCCTGGTAGCCTGCGCCCGGGGGCTTCCCCGGCAGGCGCTGCGGCTCATCGCCGCGGCCCAGCCCCTCGTCCCCGCCGACCAGTACGACACCCTGGCCGAGCTGGCCCTGGCCAGCACCCGGGCCCACCTCCTCCTCCAGAACGCAAGCGCAGCCCGGAGCGCCCTGGCCAGCGCCGTCACCCTCATGACCCTGGGGCGGGACCCGGCCCATCGGGTCGAGTTCCTCACTCTCCAATCCTGGACCCTGGCCCGGGACGGCCGGATCGAAGAGGCCCGGCGCCAGGGCCTGGCCGCCTCCCAGGAAGCGGACCACCTGGACCGGCCCGACCTCGGGGTGCTGGTCCGCCGGACCCTGACCTGCGTCGAGGACACCCTGGACCTCTGATCCGGATCGGGGGTGACAACCGGCATCGAGGGGTGACAACAGGTCCCCCGGATCGGGTGTCCCGGGGGGTCCGTTCATCGTTATTCACCAAACTCTCCGACATCTAGGCTGGTTCAATAAGCCATTCCAATACTTTCCGCCCGTGCCATTGATACCTCTTATTGGCTAGAGACAATATCAATGCCAAGCAGCGTCTTTCATTGATGTATTCTATTGTTGTGGCTAACATCCCCTGACCAGAACGACCCAACGAGGAAAGACGTGTGCGGGTGCGTACCTGCCGCACCGCAGGACGCCAGAGGAGGAACCTCTGTGGCCCAGGTGCTGGTCGCCGATGACTCTGCGTTCGTCCGGCTGTATCTGGCCCGCCTCATCGAAGGGCAGGGGCACGTGGCGATCCTGGCGGAGGACGGGGCCGAGGCCGTCCGCCAGTACGAGATCAAGCGGCCGGAACTGGTCCTCATGGATCTGGCCATGCCGAACATGGACGGCTTTACCGCCGTCCGGCAGATCCTCATGCAAGACCCGGATGCCACCATCGTGGCCGTCACCGCCATGAACCACGACGGTGCGGTCCAGGAGGCGCTTCGGGCCGGAGTACGCCACGTGCTGACCAAGCCACTGGAAGAGGCTGCGGTCCTGGAGACCCTGCATCGGTTCCTCCCCGCAGGAAGATGACCCGGGGGCGAGGGATGGAGAACTCGCTGTAGCACAGGGCGCTGTGGCACAAGGCAGCACGGGCAGGGGGCCCCGGCGGCCACCCGCCGGCGCTTTGGCGAAACCAGAGGGACCGACTGCCATCTCCGGGATGGCAGCCGGTCCCATTTGCTATGACGAAAGCATGACGAAGGCAGCCGGGGAGAGCGGCGGCTCCGGGGCTACGCGGACTCAGGCGTGGATCGCCCGGCCCTCCACTGCCAGAGCCGCCTCTCCCAGCACCTCCGACAGCGTCGGGTGCGGATGGATCGTCGTTGCCAGTTCCTCGGCGGTCAGATTGGCCAGAAGGGCCAGCCCGGCCTCGGAGACGTAGTTGGTCACCTCGGGGCCGATCAAGTGGGCGCCAAGCAAGATCCCGCCGTCGGCATCGGCCACCAACTTGACAAAACCGTCGACCGAGCCGTGGACCAGGGCCTTGCCGATGCCCCGGAAAGGGAACCTGCCCACCTTCACCGAGTAGCCCGCGGCCCTTGCTTCCGCCTCGGTCATACCGACCGAAGCCACCTCGGGTCGGGTGAAGATACAGCGCGGCACGCGCTTCATCGAGAAGGGCTCGGGATTCAGCCCTTTGATATGCTCCATGGCGATGATGCCCTGATGGTACGCGACGTGGGCGAGGCCGCCGCCGGCCACGTCGCCGATGGCATAGATGGCCGGGTCACCCGTCCGGCCATACCCGTCCACCTCGACGAACCCGCCGCGCCCAAGGCGGACGGCCGGCCGGTGCTCAAGCCCGATCCCCTCGGTCACCGGCTCTCGTCCCGCCGCCACCAACACCGCTTCGGCGGTGAACTCCTGCAGCTGCGGTCCGACCCTGGCGGCCAGGGTCACCTGTCCATCGGCCACCCGAACGCTCGCTGGCTCAACCGCCGCACCGGTGACGATGCGGACTCCCCGCCGGCGCATCAGCTTCTCCAGTTCCGCCGCGATCTCCTCATCCTCGGTGGGCAGGATCCGTGGGAGGAACTCCAGTACGGTAACCTCCACCCCGAAATCCGCGTAGAGGCTGGCCCACTCCATACCAATGGCCCCAGCGCCGATGATGATCACGGACCGGGGGAGGGTGGTCTGTTCCAGGGCCTCGTCGGAGGTCATGATATTCCGCCCGTCGATGGGCAGTCCCAGTGTCTTGGGGCGGGAGCCGGTGGCCAGGATCAGCCGGGGAGCCGTCAGCCGCTCCTCCCCCGTGGCGGTCTGCACCCGTACCTGTACCGGTGCTCCGTAGCCGGTGCCGGGCTCAATGGCGCCGGTGCCAGCGTAGACCGCAACCCCGTGCTTCTTCAGGAGGCCCTGGACGCCCTTGTAGAGGTTCGCCACGATCTTCTCCTTGCGGGCGTGGACCAGTGCGAAGTCCAGTTTCACTTCGGGTGCGACGATACCGAACTCCTGCCCTCTCCGGACCGCATCCAGCAACTCGGCGCTCCGCAGGTAGACCTTGGAGGGAATGCAGCCGCGGTGGAGGCAGGTGCCGCCG
>JAKKUO010000099.1 GCA_021890795.1 Bacillota bacterium
GTGACCGCCGTCTCGCTTGACAGGGGCCGGCCGGGAATGCTAAGTTCATGTTCACGGAGCGTAGCTCCATGTTTACCGACCGGAACTGCATGGTTTCCAACTGGCAATGAAGGGAAGGAGTACCTGGCGACCCGCCTTCCAGAGAGCCGCCGGCGGTGCGAGTGCGGCAGGTGTGTGGGCCAGGGAAGGCGTCCCGGAGCCGCAAGTGCATAGGGAATGAGGTGGGCGGCCGGCCGCGGCGCGCCGCGGCGGCTGCCAATCGGGGTGGAACCGCGGGAGCCCACGGCGGCTCTCGTCCCCGGCTCTTGCCTTGCCGGGGGCGAGAGCCGCTTTTGGCATGAAATGCTGTCTTCTTGCGACGCAGCGCCAGCGCGGGAGGGGAGCGCCCATGATGACCCTGCAGGAGATCATCCTGGCCCTGCACCGGTTTTGGGCCGACCAGGGCTGTCTTATCGGGGAGCCCTACGACCTGGAGAAGGGCGCGGGGACCATGAACCCCCACACCTTCTTCCGGGCCCTGGGCCCCGAGCCCTGGAAGGTGGCCTATGTGGAGCCGTCCCGCCGGCCGGCCGACGGCCGGTACGGCGAGAACCCGAACCGGCTCTACCAGCACCACCAGTACCAGGTGCTCCTGAAGCCCTCGCCGGACAACATCCAGGAGCTGTACCTGGAATCCCTCAAGGCCCTGGGGATCAACCCCAAGGAGCACGACATCCGGTTCGTGGAGGACAACTGGGAGGCCGCCAACCTCGGGGCCTGGGGGTTGGGCTGGGAGGTCTGGCTCGACGGGATGGAGATCACCCAGTTCACTTACTTCCAGCAGTTCGCGGGCTTTGACTGCCACCCGGTCCCGGTGGAGATCACCTACGGCCTGGAGCGGATCGCCGCGTACATCCAGGGGGTGGACAACGTCTTCGACGTCCTCTACGCCCCCGGCATCACCTACGGCGACGTCTGGCAGCAGTACGAGTACGAGCAGTCGGCCTACGCCTTCGAGGTGGCGGACCCGGACCTGCTCTTTGAGACCTACAACCGCTACGAGGCCGAGGTGAAGCGGGTGCTGGCGGCGGGGCTGATCCTGCCCGCCTACGACTACCTCCTCAAGTGCTCCCAGATCTTTAACCTGATGGACGCCCGGGGGGTCATCTCCGTCAGCCAGCGGGCCGGGTACATCGCCCGGATGCGGAGCCTGGCCCGGCAGGTGGCCAAGGCGTACCTCGACCAGCGGGAGCGGCTGGGCTACCCCCTGCTCCGGCCCATGGGGGAGCGGCGGTACGGCCGGGCGGCCCTGGCATCGGCCAGCGCCGGGGCGGACGGCGCGGCGCCGGCGCCGGGGCCGGCGGGCGCCGGCCAGCCGGGGGAGCCCCCGGCGGAGAGCACCCAGGTGGACGGAGGTGACCGGTAATGGCGACCCGGGAACTGCTCCTTGAGATCGGGGTGGAGGAGCTGCCCGCCCGGTTCTGCGGGCCGGCCCTGGCCCAGCTGAGGGAGAAGGCGGAGGCGGCCCTGGCGGAGGCCCGCCTGGACCACGGGCCAGTGGAGACCTTCGGCACCCCCCGGCGGCTGGTGCTCCTGGTCCGGGACCTGGCGCTGAGGCAGCGGGACCAGGAGGTGGTGGTCCGGGGGCCCTCCCGGCGGGCGGCCTTCGACGCCGAGGGCCGGCCCACCAGGGCCGCGGAGGGCTTTGCCCGCAGCCAGGGGGTGCCGGTGGAGTCCCTGGTGGTCCGGACCGACGAGAAGGGCGGCGAGTACGTCTACGCCGTGAAGCACGAGGCCGGCCAGCCGGCGGCGGCGGTGCTGCCGACCCTCCTGGAGCGGCTCATTACCTCCCTTGAGTTCCCCAAGTCGATGCGCTGGGGCACCGGGGAGATGCGCTTTGCCCGGCCCATCCGGTGGATCCTCGCCCTCCTCGGGGATGAGGTCGTCCCCTTCACGGTGGCGGGGCTAGAGAGCGGCCGCACCACCCGGGGGCACCGGACCCTGGGGCCGGCGCAGCCGATCCCGGTGGAGAATGTCCACGATTACTTCGTCAAGGTCGCCCGGGCCGGGGTGATGGTGGACCAGGAGCAGCGCCGGCGGACCATCTGGCACCAGGTGAGCCAGGTCGGCCGGGAACTGGGGGGCTGGGTGCCCCGGGACGAGGCGCTCCTGGACGAGATCACCTGGCTGGTGGAGCAGCCCCTGGCCTTCCACGGCAGCTTCGACCCCGCCTTCCTGGAGGTGCCCCAGGAGGTGCTGGTCACCTCCATGCGGGAGCACCAGCGTTACTTCCCGGTCTACGACCGGGAGGGCGGCCGGCTGCTCCCCTACTTCATCGCGGTGCGCAACGGCGGGGAGGAGCACCTGGAGACGGTCCGCCGGGGCAACGAGCGGGTGCTCCGGGCCCGGCTGGCGGACGCCCGGTTCTTCTTCGAGGAGGACCGGAAGCGCACCCTGGAGAGCCGGCTGGAAGACCTCAAACAGATCGTCTTCCAGGAGAAGCTCGGCAGCCTCTACGACAAGGTGCAGCGGCTCCGGGTCCTGGCCCGGCAGATCGGCGAGGCTCTGGGCCTTGGGGAGGCGGACCTCGCCCGGTGCGACCGGGTGGCCACCCTGGCCAAGTGCGACCTGACCACCCACGTGGTCTACGAGTTCCCTGAGCTCCAAGGGGTGATGGGCCGGGAGTATGCCCGGCTGGAGGGGGAGGACCCGGAGGTCGCCGCCGGGATCTTCGAGCACTACCTGCCCCGGTTCGCCGGCGATCGGCTCCCCGGCACCGCCCCGGGAACGGTGGTGGCCCTGGCGGACAAGCTGGACACCCTCGCGGGGTTCTTCCTCCTGGGGCTCATCCCCACCGGTTCCCAGGACCCCTACGCTCTGCGCCGGGCGGCCCAGGGGGTGACGGCCATCGTCACCGAAGGGGAGCTGCGGCTCTCCCTCTCCCGGCTCCTCGATGCCGCCCTGGCGGGTTACGGCGACGCCTTCACCCCGGAGGAGCGGTCCCGGGCCAGGGAAGCCCTCCTGGATTTCTTCCGGATCCGGCTGGAGGGGCTGCTGCGGGAGCAGGGCCACCGGCCCGACGTGGTGGACGCGGTGCTGGCGGCGGGGATGGATGACATGGTGGACCTCGTCCGCCGGGCCGAGGCCCTCACCCGGAGCCTCGAGGAGCCGGAGTTTGCTGCGGTCACCACCGCCTTCAAGCGGGTGGCCAACCTGGCGGTGAAGGCTGCGGAGCACGGGGCCGCCGAGGCGGAGGTGGACCCGTCCCTCTTTGCCGAGGAGCCGGAGCGGCAGCTCTGGCAGGCCTTCTGCGACCTCCGGGAGGCCGCGGAGGCTGCCCTGGCCGCGGGGGACTACCTGGGCTTCTACCGGCTGGCGGTCCGGCTGAAGGCCCCGGTGGACGCCTTCCTGGACCGGGTGCTGGTGATGGCGGAGGACCCGGCGCTCCGGCGCAACCGGCTGGCGATGCTCCGGGCCATCGGCCGCCTCCTCACCCGGCCCGCGGACCTGGGCCGGCTGTCGGTGGGGTAGTGCTGGAAAACCATAAAGGGCCGCCTGCGGCCAGGGGGGCCGCTTGCGGCCAGAGGGGCAGCCGCTGCCAGAAGGGCAGCCGCGGCAAGGGGCCGCTTGCGGCAAGAGGGGCAGCCTGCGGGCTGCCCCTTTTTCT
>JAKKUO010000064.1 GCA_021890795.1 Bacillota bacterium
CGCCACCAGCACCAGGGCGCCGAGGGCTACCACCGCCGCCGCCAGGAGGAAGGGGGTGCGGTAATCCCCCCGGGCCAGGAGCGCGCCGTAGGCCCGGGCGGCCAGGGCGGCGCCGCCGTTGAAACCCACCATCTGGAAGCTGGACATGGCGCTCCGGCGGTGGGCGGGAACCGCGGACATGGCCAGGGCGCTGGTGAGGGGCCGGGACATGAACTGGAGAATCGACCGGGCATAAAAGCCGGTGAGGAAAAGGACCAGGCTCGGGCTGTAGCCGCAGAGGAGCAGGGAGGGAACCATCAGCAGGACCGCGGTCACCAGCGCCGGGACCTGGCCCAGCCGGTCGCTCAGCCGGGGGACCAGAAGGTTGCCCGCAGCCCCGGCGACCCCAGCCAGGGTGAGGAGCCGGCCGATCGCGGGGTCGGGCAGCCCGAACCGCTCCCGGAGGATGACGTTGCCGAAGTTTGCCAGCAGCGCCTCCCCGGCGCCGAAGAGGGCGCTCAGGAGTCCCATGGTGAGGAGCGGGGCCCAAGCCGCGAGGCGGATCCCGAGGCGGCCCCCGACCGGGGAGCCTGCATGGCCGGCGCCGGGGCTCCCGTCAGGGCGGCCGGTGCCCCCGGCGGGGGACTCGGCACCGCCGTCTGGTTCGGCGGCCCCACCGCCAGCGCCCGCGTGCCGGTACCGGCCGGTGAGGGGCATCCGGGTCCGGAGGAGGCCGGCCCCGAGGCCCAGCACCCCGGCCAGGACGATGACCCCGTGGTAGGCGGTGCGGCCAGGGGGCAGCCACCGGGGCAGGACTCCGCCCGCCAGGGTCCCCAGGCTTTGCCAGAGGAAGAAGTTGACGAAGACCAGGCTGAAGAGCCGGGTCCTGGCCTCCGGCGGTACCTCTTCCGCCAGGAGGGGGAACTCGGTGGTGAACATCAGGGTGAAGGCCAGGTAGTAGACGGCGTAGAGGGCGATGAGGCCGGGGTAGGCGGTGACCCAGGGCAGCACCAGGAGGGGCAGGGCAAAGCCGTAGGAACCGGCCAGGTACATGCCCCGCCGGCCCCACCGGTCCGCTGCCATCCCGGCGGGGATGGCCAGGGTGGCCATCACCAGGCCGCCCAGGGCCTGGTGATGGCCGATGTGGTCGGCGGTCAGACCGAGGTCCAGGAGGTGGAGGTTGAGGACCAGGGTCACCAACCCTTGGGCGAGACCAAAGAAGATGTCCCCCGCCAGGAAGTACCGGATGGCCGGTCCGTACCCCTGGAGCCACTCCCCCGGCCGCAAGGGGAGCAGGTACAGGAGTCGTCTCATACAGCCCATTGTAACATGGAAGAAAGTTAGCAGATAGGAGTACAGTGATTGCAAACATTTGTTCGCTGGATTATGATAGGGTTGTTCGGGGGCCTGGCTCCTCCCGGTGGCCCGGAGGATGCCATGCTATAATGAGGGAAGCGTCGCACGGGAGGGCGGTTCGTCAGGATGTCCAGGGATACGATCCTCATCAAGGGGGCCCGGCAGCACAACCTGAAGAATATCGACCTGGAGTTGCCCCGGGACAAGCTGATCGTCTTCACCGGGCTGTCGGGAAGCGGCAAGTCGTCCCTGGCCTTCGACACCATCTATGCCGAGGGACAGCGGCGGTACGTCGAGTCCCTCTCGGCGTACGCGCGCCAGTTCCTGGGTCAGATGGACAAGCCGGACGTGGACCTGATCGAGGGGCTCTCGCCGGCCATCTCCATCGACCAGAAGACCACCTCCCGCAACCCCCGGTCCACCGTGGGGACGGTGACGGAGATTTACGACTACCTGCGGCTCCTCTGGGCCCGGATCGGCCGGCCCCACTGCCCCCGGTGCGGCCAGCCCATCAGCCAGCAGACGGTGGAGCAGATGGTGGACCAGATCCTGAGCCTCCCGGAGGGCACCCGGTTCCAGGTGCTTGCACCCCTGGTTCGGGGTCGGAAGGGAGAGCACCAGGGGGTCCTGGAGGACATCCGCCGGCAGGGGTTTGTCCGGGTGCGGGTGGACGGCCAGGTCCGGGAGACCAGCGAGACCATCGTCCTAGAGAAGAACAAGAAGCATACGATTGAGGTGGTTGTGGACCGGCTGGTGGTCCGGCCGGACATCCAGCAGCGGCTGGCGGACTCCCTGGAGACGGCCCTGCGGCTCTCCGGGGGCCTCGTGGGGATCGACGTCATCGGCGGCCAGGAGCTGCTCTTCAGCCAGAACTTCGCCTGTCCGGACTGCGGCATCTCCATCCCGGAGCCCGAGCCCCGGATGTTCTCCTTCAACAGCCCCTACGGGGCCTGCCCGGCCTGCTCGGGCCTCGGGGTCCACATGCAGTTTGACCCCGACCTGGTGCTGGACACCAGCAAGTCCATCGCCGAGGGGGCGGTGGTGCCCTGGGAGGGCTCTACCTTCCACTACTACCCGGCAATGCTGGAGGCCCTGGTCCGGCACCTGGGGGGCTCGGTGAACCGTCCTCTCCGGGAGCAGCCGGAGGAACTGACCCGGGCCATCCTCTACGGCCTGCCGGGGCAGACCATCCAGTTCCGGTACACCAACATGTACGGCCGGACCAAGACCCACGAGGTGGTCTGGGAAGGGGTCCTGAAGATCCTCGAGCGCTGGTACAAGGAGACCACCTCCGAGAGCCAGCGGGAGTTCCTCGAAGGCTTCATGACCGCCAACCCCTGTGAGGCCTGCGGCGGTACCCGCCTGAAGCCCGAGAGCCTGGCGGTGAAGGTGGGGGGCAAGTCCATCGCCGAGGTCACCCGGATGACCGTGGCCGAAGCCCTGGAATTCTTCCAGAACCTGCAGCTCACCGAGCGGGAGCGGCTGATCGCCCGGCAGATCCTGAAGGAGATTCAGGAGCGCCTCGGGTTCATGGTCAACGTGGGTCTCGACTACCTCACCCTGGACCGGTCCGCGGGGACCCTCTCCGGCGGTGAGGCCCAGCGGATCCGCCTCGCCACCCAGATCGGCTCCCACCTGGTGGGGGTGCTGTACATCCTGGACGAGCCCTCCATCGGCCTGCACCAGCGGGACAACGAGCGGCTCATCAACACCCTGAAGCGCCTTCGGGACCAGGGCAACACGGTGATCGTGGTGGAGCACGACGAGGACACCATCCGGGCCGCGGACTGGGTGGTGGACATCGGCCCCGGCGCCGGCAAGAACGGTGGCCGGGTGGTGGCTGCCGGGCCGGTGGAGAAGATCATGGCGACCCCTGAGTCCATCACCGGCCAGTACCTGAGCGGACGGAAGCGCATCCCCGTGCCCCCGGTGCGCCGGAAGGGCAACGGTCACTTCCTGGTGGTCCGGGGCGCCCGGGAGCACAACCTGAAGAACATCGACGTTCGCATCCCCCTGGGGATGTTCGTCTGTATCACCGGGGTCTCGGGGTCCGGTAAGTCCACCCTGGTGCACGAGATCCTGCACAAGGCCCTGGCGGCCAAACTGCACGGCGCCCGGGTCAAGCCCGGCGCCCACGACGGCATCGAGGGCATCGAGCACCTGGACAAGGTCATCACCATCGACCAGAGCCCCATCGGCCGGACCCCCCGCTCCAACCCGGCCACCTACACCGGCACCTTCGACCTGATCCGGGAGCTCTTCGCCCAGACCCCGGAGGCCCGGATGCGGGGCTACACCCCCGGCCGGTTCAGCTTCAACGTCCGGGGCGGCCGGTGCGAGGCCTGCAAGGGCGACGGCATCATCAAGATCGAGATGCACTTCCTGCCGGACGTCTACGTCCCCTGCGAGGTCTGCAAGGGCGCCCGGTACAACCGGGAGACCCTGGAGGTCCGGTACAAGGGGAAGAACATCGCCGAGGTCCTGGCCATGACCGTGGACGAGGCGGTGGAGTTCTTTGCGCCGGTCCAGCGGATCTATCGGAAGCTGAAGACCCTCCAGGACGTGGGGCTGGGTTACATCCAGCTTGGCCAGCCGGCAACCCAGCTCTCCGGGGGCGAGGCCCAGCGGGTGAAGCTGGCCACGGAGCTCTCCCGGCGGGGCAGCGAACGCACCCTCTACATCCTGGACGAGCCCACCACCGGCCTGCACATGGCGGACGTCCACCGGCTGCTGGATGTGCTCCAGCGGCTGGTGGACAACGGCAGCACCGTGGTGGTGATCGAGCACAACCTGGACGTGATCAAGCAGGCGGACTGGATCATCGACCTGGGCCCCGAAGGCGGCGCCCGGGGCGGCTGGATCGTCGCGGAGGGCACCCCCGAGCAGGTGGCCGAGGTGCCCCAGAGCTACACCGGCCAGTTCCTGAAGCGGGTGCTGGAGCGGGACCGGGGCTGGAGCGCTGACTCCCCCGGCGCCGGGGGCGCCGGGTCCCACCGGGAGGAGCCGGAACCGGAATCCGCGGCGGCAGAGCCGAAACGGCTGGAAGCCGCCGGGGCCGACTGACGGCGCGAGGGCTGTGAAGGGACGGCTGACGGAGCGGGGCTGAGACGGGTCGACTGTCGCAGGCACGGCCAGGCTACCGGAGTTTCCGGTGGCCTGGCCGTGTTCGCGCTGCGGTCTGGCCTTCCCCCCGGTGCCGGCTGACGATGGGTGGTAAGGGTGTGCCAGGCAGGAGAAGGCGGGACAACTCTTTCCACATGCAGGAATACCAGCGGCGCGCGTTGTAATCTCCCTTACAGATTGGCAAGATAATGGTTCCCGAACCGGAAGGGATTGGAACGGGCCATGGCCCCGGTCCTTGTCTTCATCGCCCTGGCCGTGGGAGTCGCCCTGCTGCGGGGCGGCCGGTTCCCCCAGGCGCTACCCTTTCGCCACGGCTGGCTTGTGCCCCTGGCGCTCGCCTGCCAGTTTGCCACCTTCCTCTTCCCGGGTACGGTGGCCGCCCGGGCGCTGATGCTGGGTTCCTATGGGCTCTTGGGCTATGCCCTGATGGCCAATCGCCGGTACCCCGGCGTCTGGCTGATCCTCCTCGGTGTGATCCTCAACGGGGTAGCCATCGCCGCCAACGGCGGGCGAATGCCGGTGGATGTGGAAGCGGCCCGCTCTGTGGGCCTGGAGGTGGCTTCCCTGGAGGCCGGCGCGGATCCCAAGCACGTGGCGCTGACCCCGGAGACCCGCCTGCCCTTCTTGGGCGATGTGATCCCTGTCTCGCCTCCGGTCGGGCGGGTGATCAGCATCGGGGATATTGCCATTCTGGTTGGTCTGTTCCTTCTTATCCAGGACCTGATGGAGCGACCGATTGCACTGAAGTTGAGCCCGGGGGCAGAGATGCGCTCTTGAAAAATCAGAAAGATCCTCCGCCCGTTTCTGCCACCAAGAGGAAAGGAGGAGGAAGCGATGAAGAAGCTCCTGCCGTTCCTCTTTGTGCTGAGCCTTGCTCTCTCCGCGCTGGCGTTCTACAAGATTAACTAATGAACCGGGATGGGCGCCGGAGCTAGGCGTCCAAGGATAAGCGCGTCTCCCCCGGGCTCCTTTCTTTGTGCCACACCCGTTTCCGTACCCGACGGACCCATTTGGAGGCGAGACATGTGCCCAGAGCCTTTGCAGCCTTGATGGGTACGCTGACCTGCATGGCCCTGGGGCTGCTCTTCTTTTTCGCTCATCAAATCCAGCGGCCGGACTGGCCGTATCTCATCGTGCTGATCATAATCGCCTTCGTGTTTGACCTGCTGGAACTGGATCTCCCCGACGGCTTTCGTTTCTCCCTGGTCAGCGCGGTTCACGTGGCTGCGGTAATCATCGTCGGGGTGCCGACGGCGGTCTGGGTCGCGGCTGTGAGTACGGCGGCGGGGGAACTACTGTGCGGCAGGGGGCCGCGGGCCATCGCCTTTAACACCAGCCAGGCGGTGGTGGCGGTGGTGGCCGCGGGGTACGCCTTTCACTTGCTCGGAGGCGAGGTTGGGCCTGGGTTCGACCAACCGCTAATCGCCCTGGTTGCTGCGGGTGTCTACTTTGTCGTTAACTCGCTGGCCGTGGCCGCGGCCTTCCGGTTTGGGTTGGGTCGACCGTTCCTCCACAGCCTCCGGTTGCTCCTCTGGGGCCAGCCGGGAATGACCTATCTCCTCGGCCAGGTGACAGGGCTCATCGGAGCCTACTTCGCTCTGCGCCGGGAATGGGTCTACTTGGCCTTCATTGTCGGGCTCATCCTTCTCACCCGCCAGGCTTTCCAGAGCTACCTCGACCTCTACCGCCGGGAGGAACTCCGGAACCAGGAACTCACGGCGGTGCTCAACGCCGTCGGCAGCGCCATTGTTCTGCGGGATGATCGGGGTGCGGTGCGGCTGGTCAACCGCCAGTTCCTGCGCTGGGCCGGATTGGAGCCCGGGGCGGACCAGGGGCTGGACGAGATCCGGGAGGACCAGATCCGCAGCACCCCGGCGGGCCGGACCCTCCTGGAGGCCGGGGCGACCCTTGGCTCGCCGGTCACCGGCGGCGCGACCTCCGGGGTGCTCCGCCTGGCCCTGCCCGGGGTCCGGTTTGTGGGCTACCACCGGGTGCCGGTGGGCGGCGGACCGGAGCCGGCGGGAATCGTGGAGGTCTTTACGGACATCACCGCCCTCAAGGAGGCGGAGGAGCAGGCCCGGGCAGCCAATGAGTCGATGCTCCGGGCGCTCACCGCGGCCATCGACGCCCGGGATCCCTACACCCACGGCCATTCCTTCCATGTGGCGGAGTACGCGGTGCTGATCGCCCGGCGCTTGGGGCTGGACGAGGCGGACGTCGCCCGGATCCGGTACGCGGCGCTTCTCCACGACATCGGCAAGCTGGGGATCGAGGACCGGGTGCTGCGGAAGCACGGCCCCCTTACCCCGGAGGAGCGGGCGATCATGATGCAGCACCCGGTGATCGGGGCGGAGCTGCTGGAGAAGGTCGGGGTGTTCCCGGAACTGGTGCCCGCGGTGCGGCACCACCACGAGTGGTACAACGGGGGCGGTTACCCGGACGGGCTGAAGGGGGAGGAGATCCCCTTCGACGCCCGGATCGTCGCGGTGGCCGACGCCTTCGACGCCATGACCTCCGACCGGCCGTACCGGCGGGCCCTCAGCCCGGAGGAAGCTCTGGCCCGGCTCCAGGCCGGCTGCAACGTGCAGTTTGACGCCCGGGTGGTGGCGGCCTTCGTCGCGGCCTACGAGGCGGGCGAGGTAGAGGCGGTCCGGGAACGGCTCCGGGGCATTGCCTCGCCGCCGCCGGTGGAGCCGGAGCCCCGGCCGGTGCCGGAGGCCGGCGTGATCCGGCCGGTCCACCACCGGGAGCTGAGCCTTCTCTACCGGGTGGCCCGGGAGAACTATGCCCGGCTGGACGTCAAGCAGGCCTTGCGCCGGATCCTGGAGATCTGTCACGACAGCTTGGGGCAATACGTGTACATGGTCCTGCTGACGGATCCGGAGACGGGGGACCTGGTCGTCGAGGCGGCTCTGGGACCGGCCCCCGAGCTGCCCACCGGACTGCGGGTCCGGCCGGGGGAGGGGCCGGTGGGCCAGGCGGCGGAGACGGGCCGGCCGGTCCTGGTCCACAGCCTGGCGGAGCCGATTGCGGGACCGCTGCCGCTGCCCCAGACCCGCTCGGTCTGTGCAGTGCCTCTTATCTACTCCGGCCGGGTGGTGGGGGTGTTCAACGTCGAGTCCCACCGGCCCGGGGCCTTCAGCCCGGACGACCAGTATCTCTTCGAGGCTCTGGCCCAGCAGGTGGCCAACGCGGTGGAGCTGGCCCGCTACCACGAGCAACTCGCCCACGCCGCCACCCACGACGGCTTGACCGGGGTGCTGAATCACAGCACCTTCTACCAGCGGCTGACGGAGGCGGTGGAGCGGGCCCGGCAGGAACGGGGCGCTCTCTCCCTGATCCTGGTGGACCTGAACAACATGAAGGCAATCAACGACACCTACGGCCACCTGGCTGGAGACCAGGCCCTGCGGGAGTGGGCGGCCCTGCTCCGGGCCAACGTCCGGCCCCAGGATCTGGTAGCCCGGTACGGCGGCGACGAGTTCGCCGTCATCCTCCCCGGGGCATCCCGCAGCGATGCCAGGGCCCTGGTGGAGCGACTGCACGAAGCCTCGACTCGCACCTTCCAGCTGGAGGGGCGGACGATCTGCCTGCCCCGGGCAAGCTTCGGCATCGCCTGCTTCCCGGAGGACGGGGAGCGGCCTACGGAACTGGTGGCCTGGGCGGACCACCAGATGTACGCCCACAAGGCTCGCTCTTCCCTGTTGCTGCCAGGGGATCGGGGGGCCCACGTCCTCTAGTGAACGGTTCTCTAGTGAACGGAGCCCTCGGGTTGGTCGGGACCGCTGTGCCGGCCGGACCGGCAGTCGAGCGCGTCCAGGGCGCCGGTCCGCCACGCGCCGGCGGCCAACCCGAGACAGGCCAGCCCGGCGAGGCCGATGGCGGCCGGGGCCCCCATCCCTTGCACCAACTTGCCCCCCGCCCACGAGCCGATGGGCATCCCGAGTTGGGTCAGGACCAGGGTGAGGCCGAAGACCCGGCCGTAGACCTCCCGGGGGAGCAGCCGCTGCCGGGCCGCGGTGGCCAGGACGTTGTAGGGAGAGAAGGCCGCGCCGGCCAGGAACATCAGGATCAGGGCCCACACGAGGGACCGGGTCCAGGCCAGGGAACCGGTGGTCAGCCCCCAGAGGAGCACGATCCCGGCCAGGGTGGGGCGCAGGGGTCGCTCGCCGAGGGATGGGGTGATCAGGCCCCCCGCCAGGCTGCCCGCGGCGAAGGCGGAGAGGAGCCAGCCCAGGCCCGCCGGGCCCGTGCCCAGGTGGTCGGGATAGAAGTACAGGGCTACGGCAAAGGGACCGTAGAGCAGGTTGAAGAGGAAGGTCAGGATGGTGAGCGCCGCGAGCCCCCGGGAACCCAGGAACCAGCGGACCCCTTCCCACAGGGATGGCCAGAGGGGGATGGGCTGGGACGAGGGAGGGTCGACCGCCGCGGGCAGGCGAATCAGAATCCAGGCCATCAGGACCAGGGAGGCCGCCTGGAGGAGCAGGACTCCAGGCGGCGACCACTTCTCTACAAGGAGGCCACCCAGGGCTGGCCCTACCAGGGTGGCGATCTGCCACTCCGCCTGCCCGAGGGCGTTGGCGGTGGCCAGCAGGTCCGGGCGGGGTGCGACCAGGGCCGGCACCAGGGCCACCGTTCCCACCCGGGTCAGGGCGGAGCTGAGGCCCAGCAGGAGGCCCAGAGCGTAGAGGTGCCATCCCTGCAGGGCGCCGGCGTGGGCCAGCAGGGCTGCTCCGACCAGGGCTGCGGCCCGCAGGAGGTTGTCCAGGGCCATCCACCGGCGGCGGGAGCCCCGATCCAGGAGCAGCCCGGCCAGGAGGCTCCCGATGGCGAGGGTGACCCGGCTCAGGGAGAGGCTGAGGCCCACGGCCACCGGAGAGGCGGTCAGGCTTCTTACCAGCCAGCCCAGGGCCAATTGGCCGGCCTCGGCCCCGAGGGCGCTGAGGACAATCCCGAACCAGAACCACCGGTATCCCGGCAGGCGCAGCACGGCCTGATAGGACCGCAACGGGGCCATGCCTCACCCTTCCCCACCTGGCGCTTCCGCCCACCCGGGCCGCTTCCCAGGCCCAAGGCGGGTACCATCGTAAGAGACCTCCGGCCCCCCACGGGTGGATTCGGTGGCAGCAGGAATCTCCCTGCCGCATAGAAAACATAACGATTCTGTAAGTGTTATTTCCCGGTGCGGCGTCCCACCGGCGCCAAGCGGTTCCTGCTGAGCGGTTCCTGGGGCACGGTTCCGGCGGGTCGGTCCGGTGGCCAGGGCCCTTCTCCTCTTCTAGAGGGATTTTCGGGTTCAAGGGTGGGCGGGTTCGGGAAGGAAGGGTCTGCCGGGCGGGGTGCAGAATAGAGGCGAAAGTTGTGCCCCGGTGTCTCCTCCTGGTGAGTTCTCCCTGAGGGACTTTCTCCCGCCGGGGCGGAATGGCGAGGTGGAGAGCCCTGGGAGTGATCTTTGCCTGCGTTGCCCCTCACGGGGGCGAGTGCCTGCCGGAGTTCGCCAGCGAGCACCCGGAACGGGCGGCCCGGACCCGGGCGGCCATGGCGGAGATGGGCCGGCGGCTCGAGGCCCTGCGCCCGGAGGTCGTGGTGGTGGCCAACCCCCACGGCCTGGCGGTCCCGGGGGCGTTTACCCTGCCCCTGGGGGCTGCTGCGGCCGGGCAGCTCGCGGAGGGAGAGGCGGTGGTGACCGCCGCCTTCCCCCTGGACGTGGATCTGGCCTGGGACATCGCCGAGCGGGCCGCGGCCAGGGGGCTGCCGGTAGCGCCGGTCTTCTTCCCCCCGGGGGCCCCGGTGCCCCTGGACTGGGGGGCCCTCATTCCCCTTTACTACCTGGGGCGGAGCTTTGACCCGCCGCCCCGGGTGGTCCTCATCACCCCCACCCGGGAGGTGCCCCTGGAGGCACAGGTGGCCATGGGCCATGCGGTGGCGGAGGCCGCGGAGGCCAGCGGCCGGCGGGTGGCCTTTGTGGCCAGCGCCGACCAGGGCCACTGCCACCACCCCGACGGCCCTTACGGGTACGACGAGAAGTCCGCGGAGTACGACCGGTTCTTTTGCGAGGCGGTGGCCGCCGGGGACCTGGCGCGGCTTCTGAAGGTGGATCCGGAGTTGGTGGAGCGGGGCAAGCCCGACAGCCTCTGGCAGGCCCTCATTCTCCACGGGGTCCTGGAGCGGGTGCCCATGCGGGGGGAGTTGCTCTCCTACGAGGTGCCGACCTACTTCGGGATGGCCTGCGCAGCCTACACCCCCGTGGGCGCGGAGGAGGAAGGGGCAGCCCCGGAGGGGGCGGGCCCGGACGGCCGGCCGTGAGGCTGGCGCCGGACTGGCTGGTTAACCGGGTGAAGGGTGCGTTTGTGAGCCGGAGGGAGCAGCAGTGGCCGACGTGCGGCTTTATCACTATGACAGCTGAACCTCGTGCAAGAAGGCCCGGCAGTTGCTGGGCGAGCTGGGCGCCAAGGTGCAGCTACGCCGTTACTTCCGGGAGCTACCCACGGAAGCGGAGATTCGGGAGCTGGCGTCCCTCCTGCCCGGAGGGGTCCGGGACCTGGTCAATCCCCGGAGCCGCCGATACCGGGAACTGGGGCTGGCAAACCGGAATCTTACCGACGACGAGTGGGTGGCGCTCCTGGCCCGGGAGCCCGGGATCTGGCGCCGCCCCATCGCGGTGCGGGGCCGCCAAATCGTGATTGGCTTTGACCCCGACGCCCTGGCTGACCTGGCCCGGGAGGATTGACCCCGGGGCGGCTCCCCGGGTGGGCCGGAGGCCGGGCCCTCGGGTTGGCCGGTGTGGCTGTCCCCGGGTTGGCTGGGGGCCAGGCTCCCGGGTGTGCCGGGGCGGGAGCTGGGGATGGAAGGCGGGTGAGCCATCTGACAGTGACGGGAAACCGGTGGCCGATCGTCCTCTCGGTCCTGGCCACCACCTTTCTCTCCGCCATGGAATCGACGGTGGTCAGCACGGCCATGCCCACCGTCGCCGCGGCCCTGGGCGGGGTGGAGCTCTACTCCTGGGTCTTCACCGCCTACCTGATGACCACCACCGTCACCACGCCGCTATGGGGCAAACTTGCGGACCTCTTCGGCCGGAAGCGCACCCTGATGGCCGGGGTGGTCCTCTTTCTCACGGGGTCGGCCCTCTGCGGCCGCAGCGGCTCCATGGTCCAGCTCATCCTCTTCCGGGCCCTGCAGGGGCTGGGGGCCGGCGCCGTCCTGCCCGTCACCATGACCATCTTCGGCGACCTCTTCGACGTGGCGGAGCGGGCCCGGTACCAGGGGCTCCTGGGCAGCGTCTGGGGGTTCAGCGCCCTGGTGGGGCCGGCCCTGGGAAGCGCCATCCTCAGTACCCTGGGGTGGCGGTGGATCTTCTACGTGAACCTGCCCATCGGTGTGGTGGCTGCCCTGCTGCTGGCGGTCTATCTTCGGGAGCAGGTTCCCGACCGGCGCTCCCGGCTGGACTGGGCCGGGGCGGGGCTGCTCTCGGGCGCCGTCACCGCTGTCCTCCTGGCCATGGCCCTGGGAGGCACCTACCGGCCCTGGGGCGACCCGGTGGTGGTGGGGCTCCTGGCCCTGGGCCTCATCCTGGGATTGGCTTTCGTCTGGGTTGAGGCCCGGGCGGCGGAGCCCATCCTCCCCCTGGACCTCTTCCGGGTGCCGATCATCGGCGCGGCCAGCGCTGCCAGCGTCTTCTTCGGCGTGGTCCTCTTTGCTACCAGCGCGTATGTGCCCCTCTTTGTCCAGGGGGTGCTCGGTCGGGACCAGCGGACGACCGCCCTGGTGGTTACCTCCATGTCCATCGCCTGGCCCATCGCCTCGGCCCTCAGCGCCCGGGCGATCCTGCGCTGGGGCTTCCGGCCGTCGGCGGTGCTCGGGCATACCCTGCAACTCCTGGCCATGGTTCTCTGGATCGGGCTCTGGCCGCTGTGGCTCCGGTTGCCGGCCGGGACGGCCACGGGGCTGGCCCTCGGGATCACCCTCACCGCGGGGGCCGGGTTCGGCCTGAGCAACAGCGCCTATTTCATCGGCGTCCAGAACGCGGTCCCCTGGACCCGGCGGGGGGTGGCGACCGGCACCCTGACCTTCATCCGGGCCCTTGGGCAGACGGTGGGCGGTGCCGTCCTGGGCAGCCTCCTGGGGGCCCGGCTCCGGGCCGGCCTGGCGGGGATCCCCGGCCTTGAGGTCGGCGACCTGCCCCTGGGCCGGGGCGGCGGGCTGGAGGCGGCGGTGGCCGGCATCGCCTCCCTGGCCCCGGTGCGGCAGGCCTTTCTGGATGCGGTGGGAGCGGTGTTGCTGGCGACCGTCGGGGCGGCGGTTCTGGGCCTCCTCTTCTCCCTGCGGGTGCCGCCGGGGGTGCCCGCCCCAACCGGGGCAGCGACCGGTGGTCCGGCCGAGGCAGCGGCGGGTAGGAGGAGGCTGGCCGGGAATCACCCCGGCGGAAAGTAGCCCGGA